>NZ_JCAFRP010000003.1:0-338758 GCF_059368315.1 Stenotrophomonas sp. YJH_SMC_119
AGCCTCAGTGCCGACCAACGGTCGGCACCCACCAGGGCAGGCCGGGCAGTAGAAGCCGCTCGGCAGTAGATCCACGCCATGCGTGGATGGCTGGGCCAGCCTCAGTGCCGACCAACGGTCGGCACCCACCAGGGCAGGCCCGGCAGTAGAAGCCGCTCGGCAGTAGATCCACGCCATGCGTGGATGCTTTGCCTGGAAGAAATCCTAAAGCTCCAGCACGCGCCGGTAACTCAACGGCCCACGCCCATCGCGCAGGCCCAACCGCAGTTCCAGCCCGGTGGCCGGCAGCACCTCGCCTTTGCTCGGTAGCAGCGCCCACCCGGCGCCCGGCTGCCAGGCGCGTACCTCGAATCGCTGCACATCCTGCGCCACCGCGATCCCCTTTGACGGATCCGGTGCGGGCAAAGGGTAGCGATCCGTCGCAGCGCCACTGGCCCGCCACAGCGTGCTTCCCTGTCGCCACCAGCGAACACGTTGCCAGCGCAACCCGTCGCTGCCCAAGCTGCGGGTGATCTCCAGCGCGAAGCTTCCATCCGGATGCCGTTCGCTCACCAGTGAAGGGGGTAGCAGGCGCTGAGGCTGATCCGCCGGGCGCACTGCGCCGTTCATCAGCGCGTCGTCGGCACGCATCTCGATGTCGCGCTGGAACTGCTGCAGCACGCGCAGCGCCGTCGTGGTCTCGGCATCGGCCCGGCGCAGGCGTTGGTCGCTGCTGGCCACGCTGTCCAGCGCACGCCAGCAGATCAGTGCCAGCACGCCCATGATGGTGATCGCGATCATCACCTCGATCAGTGTGAAACCTGCTGCGGTACGCTTCATTGCGCCGCCGTCCACGGCAGCTGCATCCGCGCCAGCGATTGCCGCGGTGCATCTTCGGCCACCACGCTGAGTTCCAGTTGCGGCTGTCCGTCACTCCCTGTGCCGATATGCTGCAGCACCAGGAAACTGCTGCGCCCCTGCACGCAGCGCTGCCGTGCATTCTGCGGCGGCTGCCCGGCCAGGCGCAGCTCCTGCCAGCGGTCCTGCGCACACATCAGTGCCAGCCGACGGTCGCGCAGGCGCGATTGATCATCGGTCGCCACCGCCACCGAACGCATCACCGCCGCCAGCGCAATCGAAACGATCGCCAATGCGATCAGCACTTCGATCAGGGTGAACCCGCGCATGTTCCGCTTCACTGCACGACCTGCAACTGTCCGCTGCCATCATCACGAAGACGCAGCTGGCGACCCTGCAACGACAGCCTCAGCTCCCACGCCACGCCGATCCACTCCGGGCTCAGTTCAATCGGCGTGGTCGGTTGCACCGCGATACCCGCCGGTTGCCATTGCTGCGGACGCAGAAGGTCATCGCGCTGCACGTCAACCCAGCGGGTGCCCTCGCGGCGGCTGAAGCGGTAGCCGGCGGCGTCGGCCTGCCAGCGCAGGGGGCGGCCATCGATGCGCGCCTCGTCGCGCGCCACCTGCAGGCGCTGCGCCAGCCGTTCAGCTTCCTGTCGCAGCTGCCGGCCCGGGTCGAGCAGGCTGCCCAGGCCCAGGCCGATGCCCGCCGTGCAGATGCCGATGATCACCAGCACCACCATCAGTTCCAGCAGGGTGAAACCACGCGGCACGTGCTGCATCGACGTTGCCTCCTGTCCAGGTCGATGCCTGCCAGCGTAGGCCTGCATGATGAAACAAAAGCGTCAGCGGCAGCTGCTAGCGTGGGCAGACACGAACGTGGCGATGGTGCGGAACATGGATGGCAGGTGCTGGGATCGCAATCGCATACTGACCCTGCTGGCGGCGACGCTGCTGCTGGCGGTGGTGGCCTATTGGGGCGTGACCCTGTCTGCGGTGACACCGACGGCGGCGGCCAGCGAAACGCACGCAGAGGCCCCTGCACGCCCCCTGTTCGATGCAGTGGCCAGCCTGCCGCTGGTGCGGTTGCTGTCCCCCGGTGCGGTGCAGACCGAGGTGGTCGTGCTGGGCGTGATGGCCGGCGACCACGCGCCACTGGCGCTGCTTTCGGTGGATGGCCGTCCTGCCGAAGCCTACGTGCCGGGCCAGCGGTTGGGGCCCTGCACGGTTCTCGCCAGCATCAGCGCCAACGCGGTGGAGCTGAACCAGGCGGGGCAGTTGCGCAGCCTGCCGGTGCCTGGGCTGCCGCCCGTGCCGAGCGATGGCATCGTGCCCGCGGCACCGTAGTGCCGAGCCTACGCTCGGCTGCGTCTGGAAGAACAGTCGAGCCTGGCTCGACTCTACAGAATCCTGCCGAGCGATAGCTCGACCCTTCAAATCCTGCCAGGCGTGGGCTCGGCCCTACGGCCGCGCAGGCTCATCGCGCCGGACGCTGCGGTACCACCGAACGACCAAAGGCATCGCCCATGCGCTGTCGCGTGCCTTCGAGGTTGTACTGCATCAGCTGGTTGCCCGGCTGCCGCATCAGCCGTTCGGCCTCCGGCAATGCCGGTGACTTCGCTGCTTTCGATGCCGGCGCCAACTTGCGCTGCAGGCAGTCCCAGGCCGGAATGCGCTCGCCATTGACCTGTACTTCGATGCAGGGCGCGGCGTCTTCCTGCTTCTTCGCCTCGTCGGCGCGCACCGGGGCCAACACCAGCAGCAAGGCAAGGGCGAGGGCAGCGCGCAGTTCCACCATCAGTGATTCACGCATCTCGAATCTTCCGCAGCAATCGACGTTCTGCAATGAAGACGTGTGGAGAAGGCAGGGTCCGCCTGCGTACGTTGCGGTGCCGTCAAAAGATGACAGTGCTGTCACAAAACTGTTGGCGGTTTTGACGCGACGTACACGTCCTGTTGGTAGACCCACGCGCCGCTCCATGGCCCTTTCCTTCGATACGACGCGATGCCTTCGATGACTCCTGTTCCGTGCCGAGCCGTCCGCCTCCCGCTGCGCCTGCATCCGCTGGTGCTGGCCCTGGCGGCGCTGCCGCTGCCGCTGTTCGCGCAGGAGGCGGCACCCGCGCCCAGCGTGAACATCAATGAGTACATCGTGCGCGGCAACACCGTGCTCGATCCGCGCCAGATCGAACGCGCGGTCGAGCCCTTCCTCGGTCCGGGAAAGACCCTGGCCGATGTCGAGAAGGCACGCGATGCCGTCAATGCGCTGTACCAGCAGGCGGGGTACCAGTCGGTCTACGTGGAGTTGCCCGAGCAGCAGGTCAGTGGCGGCGTGGTGCTGCTGAAGGTACAGCAGACACCGATTGGCCAGCTGCGGGTCGTGGGGACGAAGCACGAATCGCCCGAACGCATCCGCGAACGCGTACCGGCACTTGCCGAGGGCAAGGTGCCGGACTTCGACCAGGCGCAGAAGGAACTGACCGCACTGAATGAGGGCGGGCGTCGCCAGGTGATGCCGCTGGTGCGCGAAGGCCAGGTGCCGGGCACGATGGATGTGGACCTGCAGGTCGAAGAGAAGTCGCCGTGGCGTGCCAGCGCGTCACTCAACAACGACCACAGCGCCGACACCGAGAAGCTGCGCCTGAGTGCGTCGCTGGCCTACGACAACCTGTGGAAGCGGGGGCACAGCGCCAACATCGGCGTGTACCTGGCGCCGGAAGATACAAAGCAGGCCAAGGTGTTCTCGGCCTCGTACACGATGCCGTTCGAAGGCACGCCGTGGAGCCTGGAAGGTTCCGGCTACAAGTCCGACAGCCGCGTGCTGAACGCGGGCGGACAGGTCGGTACCGGCACCGGAACCAATGTGATCGGCAACGGCCATTCGATCGGTCTCAAACTCAACTATCGACTGGCCGGCAGCAGCCAGTGGTGGCGCCAGCTCAGCCTCGGCGTGGACTTCAAGGACACCGAGGAAGACACGCAGATGGGCAAGGAGAGCCTGAAGACGCCGCTGAAGTACGCGCCGATCACCCTGGGGTTTGTCGGTGTGCGCCAGGGCGAGCAGGATCAGTTGAGTATCAATACGCAGCTGGTGGCCGGTACCCGTCGGCTGTTCGGCTATGGCAGTGATGCCATCGGGTTCGGGCAGAAGCGCTACTGGGCAGACCCCAGTTTTGTCGCGTTCAAGGCGGAAGTCGCCAACACGCACACGTTCAGCAGCGACTGGCAGTGGTATGCACGCGGCTCGTTGCAGGTGACCGATGCGCCGCTGGTGTCGGCAGAGCAGTTCGCCGCTGGTGGCATGTACACCGTGCGCGGCTATCTGTCGGCCGAGGCGATCGGCGATTACGGCGGCCTGGCCAGCCTGGAATGGCGCACGCCTGCGTGGTCGCTGTGGAGCGGCACCGACCTGCGTGTCTACAGCTTTGCCGACGCGGCCTACCTGCGCCTGCGCCAGCCGCTGCCCGAACAGCGCGACAAGTACAACCTGGCCTCGGTCGGTCTGGGCGCGCAGCTGCGCCTGGGTGAACACCTCCAACTGCGCCTGGACTACGCCTGGCCGTATGCCGATGGCCCGGTCACGCGCAAGGACGACCCACGCCTGCATTTCAACATCAGCACCAGTTACTGACCCTTCCCTTGAACATGCGTTCTCCGGAGACCCTTCGCATGGACCGTTTGCTTTCCCGAGTGTTGTTGCTGCTGGCCGCGCTGGTTGCGCTGCCGGCCGCTGCGGCCGATGCCAATTGGTGGCAGGCCGAATGGAAGTACCGCAAGCCGATCACTGTCGACGCCGGCCCGCAGGGCGCGGGCCTGGCCGGTGATCCGGGTCGCACGCCGCTGCTGCTGCGCCTGCACACCGGCAACTTCGGCTTCGACGGCACCCAGGATGCGGGCAACGACCTGCGCTTTGTCTCGGGTGATGGCCGCACCGTGCTGGCCCACCAGATCGAACAGTTCGATCCCAAGCTGGGCCTGGCGCTGGTCTGGGTGGACGTGCCGGCGGTCAGCGCTGCGGCACCGCAGACGATCTGGATGTACTACGGCAATGAAAAGGCCCCCGCCAGCGGCAACGGCCAGCAGGTGTTCGATCCGGACTATACGCTGGTCTACCACTTCGCCGAGGCCAATGCGCCGGCACGCGACACCACCGCTTATGGCAACAATGCCGGTGCCGTGGTGCCGCCATCGGAAGGCTCGGTGATCGGCCGCGGCGTTCAGTTGGGTGCAGCCCCGCTGCCGCTGCCGGCCAGCGCATCGCTTGCGCAGGAGGCGGGCGCGCCGCTCACTGTTTCGGCCTGGATCAAGCCAGGCAGCAACAACGCTGCACAGGCGATCTACGCGCGTCGCGACGGTGCGTCCGAACTGGTGCTGGGCATCGAAAACCGGGTGCCGTTCGTGCAGCTCAATGGCCAGCGCAGCACGCTGGCGCAGCCGATTCCGGAAGGGCAGTGGGCGCATGTCGCGCTGACCGCAGAGAAGGGTGCACTGCAGTTGTACCTCAATGGCCGCGTGGTCGCCCAGCTGAGCGGCGAGCTGCCGGCGCTGACCACCGCGCCGGTGGTGGGCGCCGATGCGCCGGGCGCGGTGCAGCCGCTGGCCAGCTTCGAAGGCGCGCTGGATGAGCTGCGTATTTCGCGCGTGGCACGACCGGCCGCGCTGCTGCTGGCCGATGCCACTGCGCAGGGCGCCGACTCGCGCCTGATCAGCTACGGCGCCGACGAACAGTCCGCCGGGCAGAGCCACTTCGCCTTCATCCTCAAGGCGATGCCGTTCGACGCGTGGGTGGTGGTCGCCATCCTCGGCCTGATGATGCTGCTGTCGTGGGCGATCATGATCGCCAAGGGGCGGCACTTCGGCCGTACCAGCAAGGCCAATGCAGTGTTCACCGAGAGCTTCGGCAAGCTGTCGGGTGTGCCGCTGCGCACCCTGTCCGACATGGACCGCCAGGGAAAGGCACCCACCGCGATGCACGACGGTTCGCTGTGGCGCATCTACCAGGTGGCCATCGATGAAATGCAGCAGCGCCACCAGCGCGACGGCAATAGTGGTTATCTCAGTGGCGCCACCATTGCGGCGATCCGCGCCTCGATGGATGCGGTGATGGTGCGCGAGCAGGAAGCGATGGCGCGGCGGATGAACTGGCTGTCGACCACCATCGAAGGCGCGCCGTACGTGGGCCTGTTCGGTACCGTGATCGGCATCATGCTGGTGTTCGTGGTGGCGGCGATGGCTGGCGCGGTGGACATCAATTCGGTGGCGCCCGGCATGGCGGCGGCGCTGCTGTGTACCGCTGCCGGCCTCGGCGTCGCGATCCCGGCGCTGTTCGGCTACAACTACCTGGGCGCGCGTGCCGAAGCGATCGGCGCGGACATGGCGGTGTTCATCGACGAGTTCGCCGCACGCCTGGCCGAAGAGCAGGACGGGCGCGGCCCGGCCGCGGTCCAGGGCTGAGGGGCACGCCATGGGCCAGAAGGCGAAGTTCGGCATCAAGAAGCGCGAGAAGGGCATCAACGTGACGCCCTTCGTCGACGTGCTGCTGGTGGTGCTGGTGATCTTCATCCTGACCAGCAACGCCTCCATCCCCGGCATCGAGGTCAACCTGCCGAAGGCCAGCAACAGCGTCGCGCTGGAGAAGCCGAAGACCAAGGCGATCACCATCGACCCCAGTGGACAGGTGTTCCTGGATGCCTACCCGGTGACGATGGCCGAACTGGAAGACCGGCTGCGCACCGAGCGCGCGACCACGCCGGATTTCCCGGTGATCGTGCGCGGTGATGCGCAGGTTCAGTACGCCCGCGTGGTCGAGGTGCTGGACCTGCTGCGGCGGCTGGAGCTGGCCCAGGTCGGCCTGGTCACCGGCAAGGCGCAGGGCTGAGGCATGACGGCCCATCAACCCCCTCGGCCGGAGCCCGGCATGCGCGGCCGCCAGTTGCTGGTGACCGTCGCGCTGGTGCTGGCCGCGTTGCTGGTGCTCGGCATCGCCGTGTGGTGGATGCTGTTCAGGGACACTGCCAGTACCCGTCGGCCGGTGGTGCAGCCGCCGATGCTGGCGCTGCCGCCGCCCCCTCCGCCGCCGCCGCCACCGCCGGAAAAGCCGCCGGAACCCGAAACGCCGCCGGATGAGACCATTCCCGAGCCGGAGCCGCTGGATCAGCCGACGCCGGCCGAAGAGCCGACCCCGACTCCGGACAATGCCGACCCGGTAACGATGAATGCCGATGCGCAGGCCGGTGGTGACAACTTCGGTATCCAGTCCGGCAGTGGCGGCGGTTCGTCCGGCGTTGGCCGTGGTGGCGCCGGCAACGCTACCTACGGCCGCTACCTGGGCTACCTGATGCAGCAGGCGATCTCGCGCGATGACAAGGTCAAGCGCCTGGCGTTCCAGCTGCAGGTGAATGTGTGGCTGGCCAACGATGGCCGCCTGGAAAAGGTCGAGCTGGTGCGCGGCAGTGGCAACGAGGAGGCCGACGCGGCCGTGCTCGATGCGCTGCGACGCATCGGCAAGGTCGACCAGGCACCGCCGCCGTCGCTCGATTTCCCCGCCCGCGTGCTGATCCAGGGCCGCCGGCCCGGGGCCTGATTCCCGACCTCCGTGATTTCCCTTCTTTCGATGAGAACCATGATGAACGACCACGTCCGCGCACGAACCGACTCCCGCCGCCCGCGGCCGGCCCGACGGGCGCTGCTGTGCTGCGCCGTGCTGCTCAGCCTGGCCGCCCCGGCCGGTGCGATGGCCGCCGAAACCACCATGGTCAAGCTGATCAAGGGCCTGATCGCCAGCGGTGCGCTGAAGCCCGAAGACGGCCAGGCATTGCTGGTGCAGGCGGAGGCTGAAGCAGCGGCCGCACAGCGCACTGCAGCCACGGGCAGCACCGCGGCGAGCGGTGGCGTGGCCCTGGAGGCTGGCGACGTGCGCGTGCCCTACGTCCCGCAGAGCGTGCGCGACGGCATTCGTGACGAAGTGCGCCAGGATGTGATGGCGCAGGCCAGGTCGGAAGGCTGGGCGGCACCGAACGAAGTGGCCGAATGGACCAAGCGCATCAAGGTCACCGGTGACATGCGTGTGCGCAGCGAGTCGCGCTTCTACTCCGAGCGCAACAGCGACATCGTGAGCAACTGGTCGTCGATCAATTCCGGCAACGGCTTCGACACCAACACCAACACCAACCTGCAGCTGCCGCCGCTGCTGAACACCCGCCAGGACCGCCGTAACCTGTGGCGCATCCGTGCCCGCCTGGGCATCGAGGCCACCATTGGCCAGCACACCACGGCCGGCGTGCGCCTGGCCAGCGGGAGCAGCAATGGCCCGGTGTCGACCACCGAGCAGCTGGGTGGCGGCCTGAGCAAGAAGGACGTGTGGCTGGACCAGGCCTGGCTGGCCTACAGCCCGGCGGACTGGGTGACGGTGCGCGGTGGCCGCTTCGGCAATCCGTTCTGGACCAGTGACACGCTGTTCTCCAACGACCTCAACTTCGATGGCCTGGCCGCCAACCTGAAGTACGACTTCAACGGCGGGGATCTCGATCTGTTCGGCAACCTCGCGGTGGTGCCGCTGGAATACACCTCCGACAGCTCGCCCAGCCAGAGCCGGGTCAAGACCCCGAATGAGAACAAGTGGCTGTCCGGTGCGCAGGTAGGTGTGAACTGGCGCTTCAATGACGAGAATACGTTGCGCGCTGCATTGGGCTACTACGACTTCAAGAACATCAGCGGCCGCCTGTCCTCACCGTGCGCCCTGTACGCGGGTGCGGTGGGCTGTGACACCGACTGGTCGCGCCCGGCGTTCATGCAGAAGGGCAACACCCTGATGCTGATCCGCGACATCGCGCGCAATCCGCTGGACCCGGCCAACACGCCGACCCCGCAGTATGTCGGCCTGGCCTCGGCCTTCCGCCTGGCTACCTTGAACCTGCGTTGGGACACGCAGCTGGCACAGGGCGTCGGTCTGCGCCTGGACGGCGATTACATCCGCAACCTGGCCTACGACAAGCGGGCCATGTTCAGCCGCGCCCAGAACGGCATCGTCAACAACTACGGCGCCGGCGGTACCGCCAGCATCGACACCTTCCGCAGCGGCGACACCGCCTGGATGGTGCAGGCCACCTTCGGAGCCACCGAGCTGAAGGAGAAGGGTCAGTGGCAGGCGCTGCTGGGCTACAAGCACATCGAGGCCGATGCGCTGCCGGACGCCTACAACGATCCGAACTTCCACCTGGGCGGTACCAACGCCCGCGGCTACTACGTGGGCGGTGCCTACGCGCTGGACGCGCGCAGCTGGATCAGCGGCAAGTGGATGGCGGCCAAGGAAGTGTCCGGTGCGCCGCTGTCGATCGACGTATTCCAGCTGGAGTTCAACACCGGCTTCTGAGTGGCGGCGTGATGCGGATCACGTAGTGCGTGGCGGGGGCGCAGCGATGCGCCCGTCTAAGGAAAGGAGACCACGCGTTGTTCAAAAGGAGGAGTGGATGAGCCGTCGCAAGCTGTTCGAGAGTCCCGAACCGTCCAGCCAGATGCTGGGTGTTGGGCCGGCCTATGTTTCCGTCGAGGGCCTGCGCCAGCACCTGGCCGAGTTCCTGCTGTATGCAGGCCGGCCGGTGGTGATCATGCGCGGGCGCAGCGAGGTGGGCTATTTCCTGCCGGCACGCTGCTGGCGCCAGCGTGACGATGATCCGCTGGCCGCCGCTGCCGCCGACCAGCTGCTGGATGCGGCCGGTTTCCAGGCCGAAGACATCCAGCAGGTGGAGCAGGAATTCAACGCCATGCGCCAGCGCACCGTGCTGCATTCACGGCGCTGAGCTTTCGCCTCTACAGTAGATCCACGCCATGCGTGGATGGGGTTACGCTGCAGCCCCACGCTCACTGGTGATGCGCGCACCCTCGCGCATCACCAGGGTCACCGGGGTCTTTTCCACCACCTCCAGCAACCGCTGCCACTGCGCATCGCTCAGCTCGGCGCTGGCATGCAGCACGCGGTGCACATGGAAGCGACCATCCGCGTCACGTTCCGAGCGCAGCTCGGCATGGAACTCGCCCAGTTCCCAGCCCTTGCGCTGCGCGTACATGCGCAGGGTGATGGCGGTGCACGCCGCCAGCGAGGCCAGGTACAGGTCGAACGGTGCGAAGCCCTTGCCCTGGCCGCCCAACGAGGCGGGCTCGTCCGCATCCACGGCGAATGTGCCATTGCTGATGTGGTGCAGGTAGTTGTCGGCGGTTGAAACAATGCGTGCGTAGGCCATCACGTTCTCCATCTGTCTGTGGCGTCGAGCCATGTTCCACTGCTCCAAAAGGCGGCGCCAGCCGGGACCGGCGCCGCCACCCAATCACTCGGTACGATCGTACGAGAACTGGATGCCTGCCGTACCACCGGTTTCAATGAAAAGGTTCATGAAGGCCGGCACCGTTTCCGAACGGGCCCAGTCGCGCTGCAGCTCGCAGAACAGCTGTGGCACGCTGATCAGCTGGCCACCGGCCTGTTCGATGCGGCGCAGCGCCGCATCGTGCGCGGCCAGCGAGGTGCCGCCGACGGCGTCGACCACCACATACACCTCATAGCCTTCCTTCAACGCATCCAGGGCCGGGAAAGTCAGGCACGCCTCGGTCCACAGCGCGGTCATGATCAGCTTGCGGCGGCCGGTGGCTTCCACCGCCTTGCGGAACTCGACGTCCTCCCAGGAGTTGATGGTGGTGCGGTCGTAGGTGGGGTAGTCACCCAGCACCTTGCGCAGCTGCGGAATCGGCGGCTTGTTCAGGCCGGTCTTGACGTTCACCGTCGAATGCACGATCGGCAAACCATAGGCGACGGCGGCTTTGGCGGTGCCGACGATGTTGTTGACCAGCAGCTGGCGGTCCATCGAGGCGATGGAGTTCACCTGCACCGGCTGGTAGTCGATGATGATGAAGGCGGAATTCTGCGGGGTCAGCAGATGATCGCTGGCCGGGTCGCGGATCGGTTCACTGGACATGGTGGGTCTCCTGTTCAGGGGGGGAGCCGGCGACTGGCCGGCACGAAGGCCACTCAGCTGCGCTGCGAATCCAGCTGTTCGTGGTTCTTCTGCACGTCCTGCGCCTTCAGGTAGCTTTCGATCAGCAGCTGGTAGTTCGGGAAGATCTTCGTGTAGACCTCGGCCCACTGCTGGGCATCGTCGCGGTTCCAGGTGCGCTGGATCTCCGAGGCCACCGCGGCGGTGTCCATCGGCACCACGCCTGCCTGCACCACGCGGGCCAGGGTGATCTCTTCGGCCATCTTCGAGTAGGTGCCGGACGCGTCGATGACTGCGAACACCTGGTAGCCATCGGCAACGGCGGCGATCGACGGGAAGGCCATGCACACGCTGGTGATGGTGCCGGCAATGATCAGCTGCTTGCGGCCGGTGGCCTTCACCGCGGCAACGAATTCCGGGTTGTCCCAGGCGTTGATCTCACCCTTGCGTGCCACGTACTGGGCATGCGGGGCGGCGTCGTGGATCTCCGGGATCAGCGGGCCGTTCGGGCCCTGCGGAACAGAGGCGGTGGTGATCACTGGCATCTTTGCCAGCGTGGCCATCTTCGCCAGCGCGGTGGCGTGGGCGCGCACGCTGGTGAACGGCATGTCACCGATGGTCTGGAACAGGCCGCTCTGATGGTCGATCAGCAGCATCGCGGCGTTGTCCGGATCGATCACCGGGCGGGCACCGTTGAAATTGGCGGGGGTACTCATGGTCAGTCTCCTGGAGAAGGTGGGCGATGGCCCGGAAGGTGCGGCGGACCAATGCCCGCCGCATTGAAACGATCAGTGCGCGATCTGGCCGAAGCGGCCGCTGTTGAAGTCGTTGACCGCCTGCGCGATCTCGGCCTGGCTGTTCATCACGAACGGGCCATAGCCCACCACCGGCTCGTCGATCGGTTCACCGCTGAGCAGCAGCACGGTGGCGTCGCTGTCGGCGTCGACGAACACGTCCTCGCCGCTGCGGTCGAAGGTGACCAGCTGTGCCTCGCCGACCGGCTGGCCGCCGTTGATCCGCACCGTGCCCTTCAGCACCACCAGCGCCAGCGTGCGGCCATCGGCCACCGGCAGTTCGGCGTGGTGGCCCTGCCGCAGGCGGATGTCCCAGACATCCATCGGCGTGTGGGTGCGGGCCGGGCCGGCATGACCGTCGAAGCGACCGGCGATGACACGCACCCGGCCGGCGCCTTCAGGCAGTTCAACCGAGGGGATCTGTGCGTCGAGCAGGGTCTGGTAGCCCGGTGCACCCATCTTGCCCTGCGCCGGCAGGTTCACCCACAGCTGGACCATGTCCAGCGTGCCGCCGCGCTTGCTGAACTCCGGTGTGTGGAACTCCTCGTGGAGGATGCCGGAGGCCGCGGTCATCCACTGCACGTCACCCGGGCCGATGGTGCCGCCGGCGCCGGTTGAATCGCGGTGGGCGACCTCGCCCTCATAGACGATGGTGACGGTCTCGAAACCGCGATGCGGATGCTGGCCGACCCCGCGCGGGGTATCGCTGGGGGCGAAGGTATAAGGGCCGGCGTAGTCCAGCAGCAGGAACGGGCTCAGGTGCTGGCCGTGGGTGTTGTAGGAAAACATCGAGCGGGCGGGGAATCCGTCGCCCACCCAGTGCGGGCGCGGGGCGCTGTAGGTACCGGTGACACGCTTCATGGCGATCTCCTGGCCGGGGCTGCCGGCCGCTGTTCTTCGTTGCAGGAGACGATATCGCCGCGACAATTGGGCCGGTAGACGCTAATATTTGCCGTCATAGTCCTATCTGGTGAACAATGGGTGCGCGCCTTGCGCCACAGGAGATCGCCCCGTGTTCATCGCTGATATCCGCCGTTGCGACCTCAACGACCTGTTCTACTTCGCCATGGTGGTCGAGCACGGCGGCTTCTCGCAGGCCGGCCGGGCGCTGGCCATGCCGAAGTCGAAACTGAGCCGGCGCATCGCGCTGCTGGAGGAACGGTTGGGCGTGCGCCTGATCCAGCGCTCGACCCGGCGTTTCTCGGTCACCGAGGTTGGCCAGGACTACTACCGCCACTGCAAGGCGATGCTGGTCGAAGCCGAAGCGGCCGAAGAAGCGATTGCGATGTCGCGCGCCGAGCCGCGCGGCACGATCCGTCTGGCGTGCCCGATCGCGATCCTGCATGCGCGCATCGGCACGATGCTGGCCGACTTCCTGGCCCAGCACCCGCAGGTGACGGTGCAGCTGGACGCCACCAACCGGCGCGTCGACGTGGTGGGCGAGGGTGTGGACGTGGCGATCCGCGTGCGGCCGCCGCCACTGGAGGACAGCGACCTGGTGGTACGCGTGCTGGCGCGTCGGGTCTGGTGTACCAGTGCCAGTCCGGCGCTGCTGCAGCGGCTGGGCACGCCGCAGGTGCCGGCCGACCTGGCGATGATGCCGACCGTCGATCTGGCATCGCCCAGCCAGCAGCATGTATGGGAATACACCGGGCCGGGCGACGTGCTGGCCAGCGTGCATCATCGCCCGCGGCTGGTCAGCGATGACATGATCGCGTTGCGCACCGCTGCGGTGGCCGGGGTGGGGTTGCTGATGCTGCCGCGGATGATGATCAGTGACGAACTGGCCAGTGGCGCGCTGGTGCCGGTGCTGCCGGAGTGGGTGCCCAAGCACGGCATCGTGCACGCGGTGTTCCCGTCGCGACGCGGCCTGTTGCCGGCGGTGCGTGCACTGATCGATTACCTCGCCGAACGCTTCGAGGCGCTGGAGGAACCCTAGCTCTTCCATCCACGCATGGCGTGGATCTACTGGATCCGCCACCGCCTGGTAGATCCACGCCATGCGTGGATGATCCTGGTGCCGCGCGACGGGCCTTCGCTTGCCGCCTGCGGCCGTGCAGCCCACAATCCACGTCCGGACCGTCGCCATCACGCCCATCATTCCCCGGTCCGGCCTTGGCACCTATGTCTCCCAATGCCCTGGCGCTGGTCGAGCTGCTGATCCGCGAGCGCCGTGCGTTGTCTCGCTTCATCGCGCGCTATCTCGACCCGGCCAGTACCGAGGACACCCTGCAGAACCTGTACCTGAAGGCCAGCAGCGTGCCCGGCGATCCGCCCATCCTGGAGCCGCGCGGCTATCTGTACCGGATGGCCTACCATCACGCGCTCAACCGCAGCCAGTCCGACGCCCGCGAGCGGCGTGCCATGGCCGAGTACGCCCTCGACATGGCCGAGGCGGGCCACGACGGCGAGGCGCAGGCGCTGGACCAGGCACAACTGCGCGAGATCACCCGGACCATCCTCGCGCTGCCGGCGCAGGTGCGTGAGTGCTTCGTGCTCAACCGCTACCTGGGCCTGAGCGAGCGCGAAATCGCCGCCCGGCTGGGTATCTCCAAGAGCCTGGTCGGCAAGCACGTGCTGCGCGCGGCGCTGTTGATCCAGCAGCACCAGCAGGGACTGCATCGATGAGCGGCGATTGCCGTGGGCAGATCGCGCCCGCCGTTGTCACAACAGGAAGGCGCACCCGTTCGTGGTGCGGCAGGCCACAACCATGACCACGTCCGAACCCTCGCCGCGTCAGGCCAGGCAGGCGTTGCGCTGGGTGATCCAGTGCAGTGCAGGCCCGCTGCCGGAACGCCAGCAACGAGCCCTGCAGCGCTGGCTGCAGGCCGATCCGCGCCATGCGCTGGCCTGGCGCCAGCAGCAGGCCTTCTGGCAAGGGTTGGATGCCGCCGGGCCCGACGTGCTGGCCGCGCTGCCCGGGCTGACCGCAGATCGGCAGGGGTTGCGCCCGATCGCACCGCGCCGCCGCCTGCCCTGGCTGCTGGCCAGTGCCGCGGGGGTGGTGCTGATGGTTGCCGCTGCGCCACACGCGCTGCTGCTGGCACGCAGTGACCTGCGCAGCAGCGATGCACCGCGCGTGGTGCAATTGGAGGACGGCAGCACCGCCGTGCTCGATGCGGGCACCGCACTGGCGGTTGCGTTCGATGGCCAGCAGCGGCACCTGCGCCTGCTGCGCGGCCAAGCCTGGTTCCAGGTGGCCCATGAGGCGCGACCGTTCCAGGTCGAGGCGGCGGGCGGCCTGGTCCGTGACATCGGTACCGCCTTCAGTGTGTCGATGCTGGATACCACGGTCACCACCGAGGTCAGCGAGGGTGTGATCGACGTGCGTCCGGGCGATGGCAGCGTACAGCGCCTGCATGCGGGGCAGTCACGCGTGTTCCGTGACGGTCGCTGGCTGCAGCCAATGCAGCTGGAAGATGCCGAGACCATGGCGCCGTGGCGGCGTGGCGAGGTAGTGATCGACGATCAGCCCGCCGCGCAGGCCATCGCCGATCTGGCGCGCTACCGCCGTGCCCCGGTCTGGGTACTGGGCGGGCAGGGCGCAAGCGTACGGGTCAGTGGCCTGTTCCACCTGCAGCAACCGGAGACGGCCATCGACGCGGTGGCCTCGCAGGCAGGACTGCGCGTGCAGCGCTTGCCCGGCGGCGCGCTGGTGCTGTGGTGAGGCCCGCGCAGCACCCGGATGAACGGGTCGCATGAAAAAAACATGAAAGAACCGTGGGCAACTGCAGTGCCCCGCTGTCTATAGAGGTATAGCCAGAGCGAAACACCGTTTCTCCTCAAGCCAGACATGCCACCGGCACCGGATGTGCCCGTGGTTCCGCCACGCTTGAGGAGTTCCCGTCCATGCCGTCCACGGCAGCCGCCTGTCATCGTCGCGCCACCGCTCTGGCCCTGGCTGTTTCCACCGCATTGCTGCCGCTGGCCTGGGTGCCGGCCGTGCAGGCGCAGCCGGCGATCGTCGCGCCGGTGCGGCAGTACACCATTCCGGAGCAGCCGCTGGCTGATGCCGTACGCGCCTTTGGCCGCCAGGCCGATGTGCAGGTGGTGTTCCGCAGCGACCTGGTGGAAGGCCGCCGCTCCAGCGCAGTGAAGGGTGAGTACAGCCAGATGCAGGCGCTGCAGCAGCTGTTGCGCGGCAGCGGCGTGCGTGCACAGCGCGGCATGGACGGTACCTGGAGCCTGCGGGCCGCAGCGGAGGCGGGTGAGGGCGAAGGGGTGCGGGTGACCGAAACACTGGACGTGGCCGGTCGCCTTCAGTCGGAAGGGGGGGAGGCCCGCGATCGGCGTGGCTACGACGATGTGTTCGCGCTGGACCTGACCACGGCGTATTCGGGGCGCGACCGGGTTGAGCGTTACCGAGGCTCCAATCCGGCCGACGTGGTCAAGGATCTGGTCGGCGTGTTCAGTGGCGATGCGCGCAACAGCGGCGCGCTGGACGTCAACATCCGTGGCATCCAGGGGCCCGGGCGGGTGCCGGTCAGCATCGACGGCGGCGAACAGGCGCTCACGGTCTGGCGTGGCTACAACGGCGTCAGCAATCGCAACTACATCGATCCCAACCTGATTGGTGGCATCCAGGTCATCAAGGGGCCAGGGCTGGTGCGCGATGTGCACAGCGGGATCGGTGGCGCGCTGGTGATCAAGACCATCGACGTCGATGACGTCGTCGCTGCCGGCGAGCGCTTCGGCGGGGAGCTGAAGATCGAAGGCAGCAGCAATGCGGTGGCACCGCGCCTGCCGCGGCTGCACACCGGCGAGGACTACCGCACCGTGCCGGGTTTCCCGCAGGGCTCGCCGAACTCACCCTACGACGACCGCACCCTGGTGGTGCCGGTGAAGTCGCGCAGTGGCAACAATCCCTTCGATGGCGAGGACCAGGCCTGGCGCCTGGCGCTGGGCGTGCGTGGCGACAACGTCGACCTGATGGCCGCCTACGCCTGGCGCAAGCGCGGCAACTACTTCTCCGGGACCCAGGGCAGCGCCTACTACGAACAGGACCAGCGCGAGCAGTTCGAGTACCAGGGCATCGACTACATCACCACGCTGGCGCGCTACTTCAAGCCCGGCGATGAAGTGCCCAATACCTCCAGCGAACAGGAGTCCTGGCTGGTCAAAGGCAGCTGGCAGATCAACGATGACCAGCAGTTGAAGGCGACCTGGCGGCGCACGCTGTCGCACTACGGCGAGATCATGCCGTCTCGCATCCTGTCGGCCCCCGACTACGGCCGCATCCAGTGGCCGCTCAGCCGGGTCGATTCGGATGCGTGGAACCTGGAATACCGTTTCCAGCCCGCCGGCAGTCGTTGGCTGGACCTGTACGCCAACCTGTGGCGCACGGAAACGGAAAGCGATACCTACAGCGCTGGCGGCTTCCCGAACTTCGCAGTGGGTAATCCGGCATGGAATCCGGACGCCAGCCCGATCCTGCGCAATACCGCGCTGGCCAACGCGCGCAATGACCGCACCGGCCTGATCCTGAGCAACCGCTTCGCGCTGCATTCGACCTTGGACCTGACCGTGGGCGGCAACTGGCAGTACGAGAAGCTGGGGTCCCGCGATCCGTACTTCGGCACCACCGATGGCTGGCGCATGTTCCCGCGTGCCGGGCGCCGCCAGGAGGGTGAAGGCTACCTGACCCTGGAGTGGCGGCCGGTCGAATTCCTCACCCTCAATGCAGGCGTGCGCTACAGCCGCTACTGGGCCTTCGACGATTTCCTCGAGGCGCACCCCGAGCTGCTCACCAAGGGCGTAGGTGGCAAGGAAGCGCAGTACACCGTGAACGAATTGCCGCCCCGTCCCGCCAATCTGCAGGCCCGCATCGACGCGTTGGAAGCACGCCGCGCAGTATGGGAAAAGCGCGGCATGGGCTGGTTCATCGACGACAGCATCCGTGCGTTGCTGGCACCGTACGAGACGCCGCGTCCGGTCCGGTACACGCGGCCCTGGCTGCCCGATGCCGATGGCAACTACACCCGCGCCGGCAATCCCTGCCTCAATGGCGAAGTGGCGGCCATTCCCGGCGTGCAGCCGGTGTTCGCCGGCAGCGACCAGGTCTGCAACATCGGCAACAGCGTACAGTCGCAGCCGGTCGATGGACGCAACAGCCGCCGCCGCGACCATGCCTGGCTGCCGTCCTTCTCGGCCACTGCACACCTGTCCCCGGCCGCCCGTGCCTACGTGCGTTACAGCGAAGCGGTGCGCTTCCCGAGCATGTTCGAAAGCACCATCGCCTTCTCCGGCAGCCTCAATCCGCTGCATGCGCTCAAGCCCGAGCACGCCTACAACTACGAGGTGGGCTACGTGCACAACCTGTCGGCCCTGTTCGGCAACACCGCCGATGCCGACGTCAAGCTGGCGTACTACGTGCACAAGACCCGTGACGTGATCGAACGCGATGGCAACTTCCTGTTCGACAACATCGACAAGCAGACCATCCGTGGTATCGAACTGCAGGCCCGCTTCGACAATCGGCGCTTCTTCACCGATCTGGGCATCACCCGCACGCTGGAAAACGAGGTGTGTGACGAGAGCACGGCGGTGCTCCTGGACGCGAACCGCGGCCTGGTTCCGAACTGCGTGCAGGATGGTTTCGTCGGTGGCTACCTGCTGACCCAGGCAATTCCCAGGCTGTCGATCAACGGGTCGCTGGGCACGCGCCTGTTCGATGAGCGCCTGGAGCTGGGCAGCCGCATCGTGCACTACCAGCGGCACGAGAACCCTGACCTGCAGGCCTACCGTGACCGCCTGCTGAGCGGGGGCAGCGGCCTGCTCTGGCAGAACGTGCCGTTCACCTGGGGAAACATCACCACCGTCGATGCCTATGCGCGCTGGCGCTTCAACGAGCATGCCAGCGTCGAACTGGTCGGCAGCAACCTAGGCAACCGCTACTACGTCGATCCAGCCACGCGGTCCACGCTGCCAGCCCCGGGTCGCACCCTGAAGCTCGGCGTCACCGCGCGCTTCTGATCTCCCATCTTCAAGCGTTGTACCCGTAGTTCCCTCAACCAAGGAGCAATACCATGAAAATGATCTCCCGTTCGGTGCTCGCCGTTGCCGCCTCGCTGGCTCTGGTCGGTGCCGCGCATGCTGCCGATATCGTCGGTGCCGCCAGTGCCAGGACCGATGCCGAGCTGTACGTGGCGGTTGGCGAATCGCAGGTCAATGGCGGCCCGCACCGCGCTGGCAAGGCCGGCATCGGTGTCGGTACCGTGTCCCAGGCCAAGCCGGTGGACTTCCAGGGCCTGAGCGCCTACTCGGCACCCACCACCGTCAATGGCGTGACGGTACGTACTCTGGCCATGCCGATCACCGGCGCACCGGGCAGCCACGCCGGCATGGGCCACTTCAACTTCGTCAAGGTCGGCAGTGGTGATGTCTGGTTTGGCGAATGGTCCAAGGATGGCGCCGCCGGTGGCTTCAACAACCGCCAGGTCTACTTCGTTGGCGACCGCGCCGGCACCACGCTGCCCGCCGGCGTGGCGTCCTACACCGTGGCCGGCCTGAACAAGTTCAACGGCAGCAACCTGCTGAGCGGCACCTTCGACGCCGACTTCGGCGCCGGCACCCTGGATGGTGCGCTGTCCGGCAATGGCCTGACCCTGGCCATCGTTGCCAACATCAACAGTGCCGATGCATCGTTCGCCGGTTCGGCCAACGTCAATGGCAGCGTCAACGGCACCACCCAGGGCCAGTTCTTCGGCGCCAACGCCGCCACCCTGGCCGGCATCGCCACCTTCGCCGGCAACAGCCAGTACGACACCGCCTTCGGCGGCAGCAAGAACTGATTGCCACGCCCCTGACGGGGCAGGGCAGGGACAAGCCGCGATCCGCCAGTCCCTGCTTCGGCCCGCTGCATGCATCACCACGGATCGACCATGCGCCATCCCATCTTCCTTGTGATCCTGTTGCTGGCGGCTGCCGATGTGTGCGCCCAGCAGGATGATCTTCGTCGTGTGCTGGAGCAGGGCAGCGAACTGCGCCACCAGCAGCAGGACCAGCAGCGCCTGCAGCAGGCCGAGTCGGCGCGACCGACCATCACCATCGACGGCCAGACCCTACGCGTGGAGCGCACGGTCGACGATCTGGGCCAGGCGCTGTACCTGTCGCTGCAGCATCAGCAATGGGGTGCAGCGCAGCGCTTCCTGGACGAATACATCGAACTGCCCGGCCACGACCCGTTGCTGCGCCACTACGCGCAGGGCGGCCTGGCGCGGGTGGCCGGCAATCACCACCGCGCGGCCAACGAGTACGAAGCACTGCTGGCGGCGCAGCCGTATTTCCTGCCGGCCCGCCTTGAGCTTGCACGTGTCCATGCCGAGGACCAGCGCGACCGCGATGCGGAGGCGTTGTTCACGGCCATCGCCGGTGGCATCAATGCCGACGACCCCACTACCGCAGGTGTACGCGGACGGGTGGACGCCTACCTGGCCGCACTGCAGGCGCGCAGGCGCTGGAAAGGAGCGCTGGCAGCCGGCCCGGCATGGAGCGACAACATCAACCGCAGCTCGGCCAGCCGCACCTGCCTGTTCGGGGTGGGCGACACCTGCATCATCCAGCGCAATCTTCCCGATGCCCAGCGCGCCATGGGCCTGGACTACGACGGCAACCTGGAGCGTCGCTGGGCATTGGCCGGTCATCACGGCGTCTATGTGCGCGCGCTTGCGTTCGGCCAGGCATGGCGCGGGCACAGCGCCTACAACGAGCTCAATGCGAGCGTGCAGGCGGGCTATAGCTGGCGCAGCGCACGGCATTCCCTGCAGATCGCGCCGAGCTATGACTACCAGGGCCTGGGCAACCGGGCTCTGCAGGGCGGCAGCGGGCTGCATGGCGAATGGCAATATGCATTGGATGCGCGCAACCTGCTCAGGCTGGAGGCCGACTGGAAGCGCCAGCGCTATCGCCAGCGCGGCCTGGCCAGCAATTACGAGGGTGAGCTGGCCGCGGTGTATGCCACCTGGTTCCGTGCGCTCAACCCGCGCTGGACCCTCTTTGCCGGGCTGGACCTGAGTGACAGCCGCGCCGCCAATCCGGCCAACGGTTACCGCCAGCGTGGACTGCGCCTGGGGGCGGCGCGCCAGTGGACGGGCACCACCGCCACCGTGTTCGTGTCGTTGCGCGAGCGCGACTACGATGCGTGGAGCCCGCTGCTGGAGGCGCGGCGTGAGGACGGCGAACAGAACCTGATCGCCGTCGTCCGCAGCGAGCGCCTGGCGGTGGCCGGGCTGGTGCCCAGCCTGAGCCTGCGCTATGCGCGCATCGACAGCAACGTCGGCTGGCTGTACAGCCACGACCGCAGCCTGCTCAGCCTGAAATGGGAACGGGCCTTCTGAACGCGCCGCTGCGCTGCCACGGTGAACGCGCCGTGGCCGCGATCTTCATTCATCATCACGCGCTCTTGTAGCCCGTTTCGCGCATCCTTCGGGTGTTGCGGCAGAGCTGGGCCGCGTGTATCGAGGAGCGCCGGTCGTGCTGGAAGCGGGCAACAAACCAGAGGGCCTGAAAGGGCTGCGTGTACTGGTGGCGGAGGATGAATTCGCCATCGCGATGTTTCTGGTCGACTATCTGGAGCTGAAAGGCGCAGAGGTGGTGGGGCCTGCCGGTGACCTGCAGGCGCTGGGGCGGCTGGTCGATACCCATCCCATCGATGTGGCATTGCTGGACATCAACCTGGGCGGTGAGCAGGTCTATCCGCTGGCCGATCGGCTGGCCGAGACGGGTATCCCCTTCCTGCTGACCTCCGGTTACGACGACAACCTGCCCAGCCGCTTTGCCAGCGCGCCGCGCTGTACCAAGCCTTATCACATCGAAGCGCTGGTGCAGCAGCTGGCCGCGCTGGTGGCGGCGCCGCAGGTCTCTGCGGGCATTGCCTGATTGCGCGGCATGTCGCGCCGTCCTGAAGACATCCACGCCGCCAAGCTGCGTGGCCAGATGCCACCTGCACCGCAGCTGCATGTGCGCCACGATGGCATGGCCGCGCGCATCGCCCGCCACGACTGGTCATCCACGCCGTTGGGTGCCTGCGAGCAGTGGCCGCCCCACCTGCGCGCCACCGTCGACCTGATGCTGGCCCATGGTTTCCCGATGATCGTGCTGTGGGGTGAGCAGCTGGTGCAGCTCTACAACGATGGCTATGCCGAGATTCTGGCCGACAAGCATCCCGGCGGGCTCGGCCAGCCGACCCGCGAGTGCTGGCCCGAGGTCTGGCATATCAATGGGCCCATCTACCAGCGCGTCTGGCAGGGCGAAACCATCACCTACGAGGACAAACTCTATCCCCTGGCGCGCCGCGGGCGGTTGGAGGATGTCTGGTTCACCATTACCTACAGCCCGATCCGTGGCGAGGAAGGGCGCATCAACGGCGTGCTCGTGACCATGTTCGAGACCACAGCGGCGCATGTGGCCCAATCGGCACGCGAGCGCGAAGAGCAGAAGCGGCGGGAGGCGGACCGGCGCCTGGCATTGGCCTTCAAGGTGCTGCCGGTGGGCGTCTGCATTGTCGACACCGAGGGGCGCCTGCAGCTGTCCAACGACCAGATGCGTGCCTACCTGCCCAGCGGCAAGGTGCCCTCCACGGATGAGGTGAACCTGCATCGCTGGCGTGGCTGGCATGCGGACGGCAGCGCCATCGGGCCGGAGGATTTCGCCATCGCCCGTGCGATGCGCGGCGAGACCGTGGTGCCGGGGCTGGAGTTCCAGTATCTGCATGACGATGGGCGCGCGCGCTGGACCCGGGTCGCGGCCGCGCCCCTGCGCGATGGCGACGGTGAGGTCAGCGGCGTATTTGCCATCGCCGTGGACATCGACGATCTCAAGCGTGCCACCGAGCGCCAGTCTGTATTGCTGGCCGAACTGCAGCACCGGGTGCGCAACATCATGTCGACAATCCATGCCATTGCCTGGCGGACCCGCGAGTCGGTCAGCAGCGTGGATGAATACGCTGAACGGTTGTGCGGGCGACTGATGTCGCTGGCGCGCACGCAGAGCCTGCTGACCCGCGGCGCCAATGCCGGGGTCTGCCTGCGTGGCATGCTCGATGAGGAGATCGCGGCGCAGACGCCGGCAGCGGCGGCCTACCGCCTGCAGGGCGAGGATGTGCTGCTGCCGCCGAAGGCGGCCGAAGTACTGTCCCTGGCGATCCACGAGCTGGCGAGCAATGCCCTGCGGCATGGCGCACTGACCCATGAGGATGGCCGGATCGAGGTGACCTGGGATCTGCAGGTTCAGGCCGGCCAGCCATGGCTGGGTCTGCACTGGTGCGAGCGCCATGCCGAAGTGGAGGACTGGGAGCAGCCCCGGCAGCGTGGCCTTGGCCGGGCGCTGATCGAGCAGCGCGTGCCCTACGAACTCGCCGGCAGCGGCGAGCTGCGCTTTGGCCCGCAGGGCCTGGACGCCTGGATCCGCTTTCCGCTGCGCGAGCGAGACAGCCTGCTGCAGACCGATGCTCCCGGCGCGGCGGCGGGCGGTTCCGGCAGGTAAAAGTCCATTTATCCCCAATTGGGCCAAATTGGGCATAATGGCCTCAACTGTCCCCGTCTGGAGCCGTGCCATGACCCTGCCGCTGGATCTGCCTGGCCTCGAAAAGGCCCCCGCGTCGTCGGTGAAGACCCGTGGCTGGCCGAGCCTGATGCGCACCGTGCGCGAGAAGCAGGCGCTGGTCATCACCAACCACAACCACCCCGAAGCGGTGATCGTGGACATCCGCACCTACCAGGAACTGCTGGCCAAGGCCGCTGGCGGCGATGCCGGTGAGCGCAGCGAAGAACTGCTGCGCCTGCGCGGTGAGTTTGACCAGACCCTGGCCAGCCTGCAGCGCGGGGAGGGGCTGGGCAAGGTGCTGGGCCAGCCGATCCGCCGCGGTCGCAAGGTCACCCTCGGCCGCCCGCTCTGACCGATGGGGCGGATCCTGGTGCTTGCCGGCGTCAATGGCGCCGGCAAGAGTTCGCTGCTGGGTACCTGGCTGGAAGCCGAAGGGCTGGGCTGGTTCAACCCCGATTCGTTCACCCGGCGCCTGGTGGAGGCCGGCTGGCCGCTGCCCGATGCCAATGCGGAGGCCTGGCAGGAAGGCACCCGCCGCCTGCGCCAGGCCATGGCTGATGGCACGGACTTCGCCTTCGAGACCACGCTGGGCGGCAACACCATTCCAGGCCTGCTGCGCGAGGCCTGTGAGCAGCATCATGTGGCGGTATGGTTCTGCGGCCTGTCCAGCGTCGAGCTGCACATCGCCCGCGTCGCTGCGCGGGTAGCGGCCGGTGGCCACGATATTCCGGTGGAGAAGATCCACGCCCGCTTCGATTCGGCGCGCGAGAACCTGCTGGACCTGCTGCCACACCTGGCCGAGCTGCATGTCTACGACAACAGCGCTCCCGCCGACGCCGACGGCTGCGTCGAGCCGCTGCCGGTGCTGGCGATGGCGCATGGCCAGCTGCAGTACCCGGTCTCGGTGGCCGAGCTGCTGCATACGCCGGATTGGGCCAAGCCCATCGTGATGCGTGCGATGGAATTGAACACCTCGGATTAGATCCACGCCATACGTGGATACCTTTCACACATCGCGCGAAACCGCGCCGTGCACGACTGCCACCGGAGCTGCGGTTAGACTGACCGCACACTCAAGGAGGATGACATGCACGGACCTGCGACGTTCCGCTCCAGTTCTATCTGCCTGGTGCTTGCCGCGCTGGCGCTGTCCTTCATGCCGACGATGGCCGCGTCGCCTGCCGCCAAGCGACCATCGCCGCCCAGCCTGGTGCAGGCCTTCCACGCCGCCGAAGCCAACCTGCGGCTGATTCCCGGCGGCGACATTGAATCCGACTTCCGCCCGGTTTGGACTGCTGTTGCCGATCTCGATGGCGATGGCCGTGCCGAGGTCGTGTATTTCTACACGTCCGACTATTCCGGCGGCAGCTTCGCCCAAAGCAACGTTGTTGCGGTGATGACGGCGCTGACGGCAAACGATCCGCGCGGCCAGGAGAACCCGAACAGCCTGTCGCCGGTGGAAGCAGAGGACTATGCCGCCATCCGCAGGTATGGCTATGCTGACGACGCGGCTGAACAGATTCCAGGCGCCATCCGTGCCATCCGCATCCAGGGTGATCGCATCGTTGTCGATTTCACTGTCAGTGCCGGCGCGACGGTCTGCGAATGGAAGAGCCCGAACCGCCACGTCTGTCCGCCGGACGGAAACTACACATGGACGCTGCGTTGGACGCCGGGGAAGCTGACTCACATCAGGAAATAGCGCCAGGGAGTGCCGGGCGTATTCGCCCGGCGCCACTGGCCCCGTAGGTCCACGCCAAGCGGGGACCGCGTTCTGCGGCCGGCCTCAGGCCGGCTTCACCTGCTCAGGCTCCGCAGCCTCCGGCAGTGGTGGCAAGGTCGGGTCCACCGTTACCGGTACATCGCTCTTCAACAACGCAGCGGCTTCCCTGTCGCTGCCCACTGCCGGCGGTGAGCCACGCAGCGGCAGGCCGGCGGTCTCCTTCACGAACAGCATGGTCACCAGCCCGATCACCGCCGCGCCCATCAGGTAATAGGCCGGCACCAGCGGGTCGCCGGTACGTTCCACCAGCCACGCGGTCACCAGTGGCGTGGTGCCACCGAACAGCGACACCGACACGTTGAATGCGATCGACAGCGCGCTGTAGCGCACCGGCGTATAGAACAGCGCCGGCAGCGTGGACGGCATCGAACTGGTGAAGCACACCAGTGCCAGGCCCAGCAGCATCAGGCCAAGGAAGATCAGCCCGTCGTTGCCGCTGCCGACCAGCAGCAGGCACGGAATCGCCAGCACCAGCAGCGCGATGCAGGCACCAATGATCATCGGTCGGCGGCCCAGCCTGTCACTGAACAACCCGCCGACGATGTTCAGCGGCATCATCACCAGCATCACGATGATGATCAGCAGCAGGCCCTTGCTCTCGGCATAGCCCATGGTGACGCTGAGGTAGCTGGGCATGTAGGTCAGCAGCATGTAGTCGGTGACGTTGAACACCAGCACCAGGCCCATGCACACCAGCAGTTGGCGACCATGCACCTGGAACAGTGCGCCCAGCCCCGGCCGGTCGTGCTCGCGCTTCTCGGCTTCTTCGGCGAACGCGCGGAACGCCGGGGTTTCCTCCAGCTTCATGCGCATGTACAGGCCGAGCAGGCCCAACGGGCCGGCCACCAGGAATGGAATGCGCCAGCCCCAGTCCAGCATCTGCTCGCTGCTCAGCAGCATGTGCAGCGCAGTGACGGTACCGGCGCCTGCGATGTAGCCGCCCAGCGTGCCGAACTCCAGCCAGCTGCCCATCAACCCACGGTTGCGGTCGGTGGAATACTCGGCGATGAAGGTGGCCGCACCGCCGTACTCGCCACCGGTGGAGAAGCCCTGCACCACGCGCGCCAGCAGCAACAGCACCGGCGCCCAGATGCCGATGCGCTCGTAGGACGGAATCAGGCCGATGGCAAACGTGCCCAGCGCCATCAGGATCATGGTGAACGCCAGCACTTTCTGGCGGCCGTAGCGATCCCCCAGCGGGCCGAACACAAGGCCGCCGAGCGGACGCACCAGGAACGCCACGGTAAAGGTGGCGAAGGCGGCGATCACCTGTGCGGTGGGGTTGCTGGACGGGAAGAACACCTGGCCGATGGTGACGGCCAGATAGCCGTAGACACCGAAGTCGAACCACTCCATGGCATTGCCGAGTGCGGCGGCACCGACGGCGCGCTTGAGCATGGGCGTATCGACGACGGTGATCTCATCGACCTTCAGATGGCGGCGGCGTTTGAACCAGCCGAAATGGGCATGTGCATCGGGGGTGTCCTGCATGGGGGCTCCCTGGGAGGTTTGAAATGGAGAAAACGGCGGCATGCGTGGATGCACGCGCACGGCGAGGCACCGCCGTGTCGGCGGAAGCACGGCAACGGGACCACGACGGCCGCGCGGTCAGCGGCGGGGAATCACAGCGATGCGGGGGATGCAGGCGAAGTGCCTGCGGGCGTCATCCGCCAGGATCCAGCGCGAGGCGATGGATGGGCGGAGCAGGAACATGCGTGGCAAGCGGAGCGCCGGTCGGCAGTGCTTTCCACGTAACAGGTGCGCCCGTCACGTAGTGGGTCGTGTCGATCATCCGTTCATCATAACGGCACGCGCGTGAGCGTGCAGCGAAGCGCAGTTGTCTGCACGCTGTGTTCCATCATGCCTGTTCATCTGCAAAGCAATGATGACGTGCGTTGAACGGAATCTGGTCGTGCTGCTCACATGCCGCCCTCTACGTTGTGGGCGAACGCAACAGAGAAGGAGCATCGCATGACCCGTCGCATTCCCGAAGGTACGCTTGTGGTTGTCGCCGATGGCGGTTCGGCCCGTGTATTCACCAATGTCGGCAGCGATCACCAGCTGGCCTTGAAGCAGGAAGGCGAACTGCGCCTGCAGGACATCAGCGAGCAGGGTGTATCCGGGCAGGGGCCTGCGGGTGCAGTGCCGAAGGACATGTCGGTATCCCAGCTCAACGAGGCGACGTTCGCCAAGCAGGTGGCGGAACAGCTCAATGAGGATGCGTTGAAGAACCGCTATGCACACCTGGTGTTGATCGCTGATCCGACCACGCTGGGACGCATCCGTCCGCTGCTGCACAAGGAAACCCAGGCCCGCCTGCTGGGCGACATCGCCAAGGACCTGACCAACGCGCCGTTGGCGGATATCCAGAAGGCGCTGGCGGCGTAGCGCGGATGCCATTCATGCGCGATCACCTGTCGGCGGAGCCCGACCGCTTGGATGTGGAGGCGCAGGTCGGCTGGCTGCTTCTCGAGTTTGGCGCGCCCTGGTGTGGCCACTGCCAGGCCGCGCAGCCCGCGTTGCAGGCCTTTGTCGAAGCGAACGATCTGCCGCACTGGAAGATCGAGGATGGCAAGGGCAGGCCCCTGGGCCGAGCGTTCAAAGTGAAGCTGTGGCCGACGGTGGTGCTGCTGCACGATGGAGACGAGGTCGCGCGGGTAGTGAGGCCGCTGGACAGCGCGGACCTCATGTCATTGCAGGGCGCGCTTCCCGATTGAGGAGTGAACCGGGCGCAGCACGCGGGGCAGTCGCACTGCAGCATGCGGCGTGACAGGCCCGGTGCTAGCATCCGGCTATCACCTGAATCGATCCAAATGCCGATGCCCACGCTGGACCGTCGTCTCCTGATCGCTGTCGCCGCCACGGCGATGCTCGCTTCCGGCCTGGCTTCGGCCGCGCCTGCCAGAACCGCCGCCGACAAGGCCTACGCATCGGTGGACCCGTTCATCGGCACCGGTGGCGAAGGTCACACCTATCCGGGTGCGACGGTACCGTTCGGCATGGTCCAGCTCAGCCCGGATACGCGTATCCAGCCGCGCGAGAAGGCCTACGGCTGGGCGGCCGGCTACCGCTACGACGACAGCAGCATCGTCGGCTTCTCGCACACCCATTTTTCCGGCACTGGCCATTCCGATCTGGGCGACATCCTGCTGATGCCGTTCACCGGCAGTCCCGGCCTGGAGCGTGGCGATCCCGAGAAGCCGCGCAGCGGCTATGCCTCCCGCTTCCGCCATGATGACGAGAAAGCGGAGCCGGGCTACTACGCGGTCACGTTGGACGATTACAAGGTGCGTGCCGAGCTGACCACCAGTACCCGCGTGGGCGTGCATCGCTATGCGTTCCCCAAGGGCACCGACGCCAAGGTGCTGCTGGACATGCGCACCAGCATGTACGACTACCCGGGCAAGGTGCTGTGGTCGCGGGTGCGGGTGCGTGCCGACGGCACGGTGACCGGCTTCCGCGAGACGCGCGGCTGGGCGCCGGGCCGCCAGCTGTATTTCGCGATGCGCTTCTCGCGCCCGCTGGCCGGGCATGAGCTGCACAACACCGAGCAGGACATCGTCTACAAGGGCTTCCCGCCGCCGGGCGAGAAGGATCCGTCCCAGCGCGCACAGATCGAGGGCCGTCAGCTGGTCGGTACCTTCGCATTCGGCAAGCTGGACGCACCGCTGGTGGTCAAGGTTGCCATCTCGCCGGTCAGCGAGGCCGGCGCCATTGCCAACCTCGACGCGGAAGTGGCCGACTTCGATTTCGACCGCGTGCGTGCGCAGGCGAAACAGGAATGGACGCAGGCGCTGTCGGTGCTCGACATCGATGCACCCGAGCACGCTCGCCGCAGCGCCTATACCGCGCTGTACCACACACTGTTGGGGCCGACGCTGTTCATGGATGCCGATGGCCAGTATCGCGGTTCGGACAATGCCGTGCACAAGGCCGATGGTTTCACGAATTATTCGACTTTCTCGCTGTGGGATACCTACCGTGCGTTGCACCCGTTGCTGACCCTGGTGCAGCCGGAGAAGCGCAACAGCGACTTCGTCAATTCGATGCTGGCCCACCATGAGCACAGCCCCTACGGCATGCTGCCGGTGTGGTCGTTCCATGGCCTGGAAGACTGGTGCATGATCGGCTACCACGCCGTGCCGGTGATCGCCGACGCCTACGTGAAGGGCATTCGTGGCTTCGACGCCGACAAGGCGCTGAAGGCGATGGTCGAGACCGCCAATTACGGCCCCTATGACGGTATCGCACAGTACCGCGAGCTGGGCTACGTACCGATCGACGAGGAAGGTGAAGCGGCCAGCAAGACGCTGGAATACGCCTTCGATGACTGGACCATCGCACGCATGGCGCAGGCGATGGGCAAGGGCGATATCGCGGCGACCTTCGACAAGCGCGCGGCCAACTGGCGCAATGCGTTCGACAAGGACACCGGCTTCATGCGCGCACGCAAGCGCGACGGCAGTTTCCGCACCCCGTTCGACCCCAGCGCCAGCGGCTACGGAACCGACTACACCGAGGGCAACGCTTGGCAGTATTCCTGGTATGTGCCGCAGGACGTGGCCGGGCTGGCGGCAGCGCACGGTGGCAGCGACAAGCTGCTCGCGCGCTTGGACGAGGTGTTCAACGCCAAGGTGGATCCGTCCATCTTCGAGCACATGGAAGACATCACCGGGCTGATCGGCTGGTACGCACATGGCAACGAACCCAGCCACCATGTGGCCTACCTGTACTCGTACGCTGGCCAGCCGTGGCGCACCCAGGCGCGCCTGAAGCAGATCATGGACACCCAGTACGCCGACCGTCCGGATGGCCTGGCCGGCAACGATGACGTCGGCCAGATGTCGGCGTGGTATGTGTTCACCGCGCTGGGCTTCTACCCGGTGGCACCGGGCTCGGGCGAGTACATCCTGGGTCGCCCGTTCCTGCCGAAGACCGCGATGCGCCTGCCCAACGGCAAGACG
Organism: Stenotrophomonas sp. YJH_SMC_119; assembly: GCF_059368315.1. Classification (NCBI taxonomy): domain Bacteria; kingdom Pseudomonadati; phylum Pseudomonadota; class Gammaproteobacteria; order Lysobacterales; family Lysobacteraceae; genus Stenotrophomonas; species Stenotrophomonas sp. YJH_SMC_119. Next base: position 29,905 of record NZ_JCAFRP010000003.1, read on the forward strand.
TTCACCATCGTGGCCGATGGCCTGGATGACAGGCACACCTATGTGGGCAGCGTGAGCCTCAACGGCAAGCCGCTGCAGCGCACCTTCCTGCGCCACGACGAGATCCTGGCCGGTGGCGAGCTGCGCTTCAGCATGCAGGCCGAGCCGAACAAGGACTGGCCGGGGCAGGGCGCGCAGGCGCCGTACTCGATGAGCCGGTGATGCGGGGCGGCGCCGTCCTGCCGCCGCCATTGCCCCGCACCTGGTAGGTGCCAACCTTGGTTGGCACGCGGGAGGTCAGCGGAAACGGAACCGCAACCCCACCCGCGCGCCACCGATCGGGGCGGTATCAATCATCAGGATCGCGCCATGTCGCTGCGCGATCTCGGCCACAATCGCCAACCCCAGCCCGCAGCCATCGCCTTCGCTGCTGGCCCGGTAGAAGCGTTCCGTGACGCGCGTGCGTTCGGCTTCGGCAATGCCGGCGCCGTCATCGTCAACCCATGCCTGCACGCCTTCGGCCTCCTGCCGAACGCCGAGGGTGATTACGCCGGGCACGGCACCGTAGCGCAGCGCGTTGTCCAGCAGGTTGCCCAACGCTTCGCGCAGCAGCTGCGGATCGCCCTGCACCTGCACGCCGTCGTCTGGCCCCTCGTAGCCCAGGTCAACGCCCGCCGCCAACGCACGGTCGGCGTAGCGCTCCACCACCCCGCGTGCCAACGCAGCCAGGTCCATCGGTTGCAGTGGCAGTGCGCTGCCATGCGGATCTTCCGAGCGGCTGAGCATCAGCAGCTGGTTGACCAGATGCTGCAAGCGGGCCAGCCCGGCCAGCGTGCCGGACAGCGCCAGCTGCTGGGCCTGCGGGTCGTGCTGGCGCAATGAACTCTCCAGCTCCACCTGCATCGCTGCCAGCGGTGTGCGCAGCTGGTGCGCGGCATTGCTGACAAAGCGCCGCTGCGCATCCTGCATCGCATCCAGACGCTGCAGCAGCGCGTTGTAGGCCTCTACCGCCGGCCACAGTTCGCGCGGCGCCTCCTGCGCGGGGTCCAACGGTGCCAACGGATCCGGCCGCGGGCTGGCCAGCTTCCGCGCAACCAGGTTGGCATGGCGAGCGGCAGCGCCTGTACCGGACCAGGCCAGCCACGCCGCCAGTGCCAGGATCGCGGCCTGGAAGGGAACGCTGGTCAGCAGCAGCTTGCGCTCCAGCCGGTGGCGTTTGCGAAGCGTCTCAGCCACGCGCAGCCGGATGTCATGGCCCGGTCCGGCGCTGACCACCACCTCGACCATGCGCACGGCCTGACCACGCACACGTGCATCGTAGTAGATGGCGTCGTCATCATTTCCCGCTGCGATTGCGGGGCGGGGCAGGGCTTCGGGCAGGTCGCCATACAGACGCCCACCCTCGGCATCGACCACCTCGCCATGCACTTCGTCGGCGGTGTCCCAGCTGAACATGCGCGAGACGGCTGGGGTGATCTCGATCGAAGCGCGACCATCCTGCACCGTCACCAGTTCGGACAACGACATCGCTGAATCCAGCAGCCAGCGGTCGTAGACCTGGCCGGCATAGAACCGGGCCAGCGCAAATGAACCCACTGCGCTGCACAGCAGCAGCACCAGCAGCGGCAGCCACAGGCGCCTGAGCAGCAGGCCACGCAGGCTGTGCACGCGCTCAGTCACCCACGGCCTCCAGCCGGTATCCAAGCCCACGCAGCATGCGGATGCCGACGCCGGCGCGCGCCTGTTCCAGTTTGCGGCGCAGGCGGCTGACATGCACCTCGATCACCGACAGGTTGGCCTCGTGGTCCCAGCTGTACAGCGCATCGAACAAGCGCTGCTTGGTAACCGTGCGGCCGGGATGCTGCATCAGTGCCTCGACCAGCGACAGCTCGCGCGCGGTCAACTCGATGCGCTGGCCTTCAACCTGCACTTCATTGCGGATGCTGTCGAAGCACAACCGGCCCAATCGCTTCTGCGCCGGTGCATCGCTGCGGCGGCGCGACAGTGCACGCAGGCGGGCTTCCAGCTCACCGAGTGCGAACGGCTTGGCCAGGTAATCGTCGCCACCGCGGTCGAGGCCGAGGATGCGGTCCTCCACACCATCGCGTGCGGTCAGGATCAGCACCGGCAGGGTGGCGCCGTCGTTGCGCAGGCGCGAGAGCAGGTCCAGGCCATCGACGTCGGGCAATGAAAGGTCCAGCACCATCACGTCATACGGTGCGCTGGCCAATGCCGCCGGCGCGTGCAGTCCACGCGAGAGGTGGTCGCACAGATGACCGGCACCCTGCAGGGCGCGGATCAGTCCATCGGCCAGAGCGGCGTCGTCTTCGATCAGCAGGATTCGCATTGCAAGCTTCGTGCAAGGTTGGGGCAAGTTTGGCGCAAGTGCATCACCTTACCGTGACGTGCATGAATTTCTCCTCTCGTCTTGCGGCTGTGCTGGCCACGCTTCTGTGCGCGCCTGCGGCTTCGGCGCTGTCCCTGCAGGAAGCGCAGCGCGCAATGGAAGCACACAACCCGGACCTGCGCGCGGCCGCACTGGAGCTGCGCGGTGTGCAGGGCGATGCGCAGACGGCGGCATTGCGCCCGGCCACCGAGCTGTCGATCGGCACCAGCAAGATCAGCCCCAAGCATGGTATCGGCCCTGGGCGCTGGCAGGACAAGCGGGTGGACAGCACCGTGGGCCTGGGCTTGACCTGGGAACGTGGTGGCAAGCGCGCACTGCGCATCCGCCAGGCCGACGCGCTGCTGGAAGTGGCCGGGCTGGAGATGCTCGATACCCGGCGCCGCCAGCAAGTGGCGCTGCATGAAACCTATTTCGGCCTGAAGGGCGCGCAGGAGCGGGCGCAGATTGCCGAGGCCAACCGCCAGAGTTCGGCCGAGCAGATGGCGGCGGCGGACAGGCAGGTCGCGACAGGGGCGATGGCACCGGTGGATCGCGCGCGGCTGGCGGTGGACGATCTCGCCGTAGCCGACGCGGCGCGCGAGGCGGCCCTGGATCTGCGCGATGCACGGCATGCGCTGGGGCTGCTGCTCGGCCGCGACGACAGCCACGACCTCAGCGCCGATGATCCGTGGCCAGACCCCGCGGGCAGGGTCGATACGCGTGCGTTCGACCCGCAGCAGCGTGCCGATCTGCGCGCGGCACGTTCGCGCCTGGCCGCGGCCGACGCCGGTGTGGCACTGGCGCGCAGTGAGCGCCATCGCGACATCCAGCTGGGTGTGGAGGCCGAGCGCGAGCCGACCGACATCAGCGGCGTCACCTGGGGTGTGTCATTGACCATTCCGCTCGGCGGCCCGTCACGTGCACGCGGCGCGATCCAGCGTGCCGAGGCCGACCGTGACAGCGCCGCGCTGGAGCTGCAGGTACTGCAGCGCGAAGCACGCGCCGAGCTGGACCAGCTGCAGGCCAGCGCGCAGTCCGCCGCACAGCGCCGCAGCGACTATGAGGGACTGCAGTCCGACGCCGCACGCAAGGCGGTGCAGGGCATCGAACTGGCGTACCGGCGCGGCGCCGCCAGCCTGACCGATCTGCTGGATGCGCGCCGCAGTTGGCGCGACTTCGAGGCCGCGCTGATCGAGGCGCGCGCCGACCATGCCATTGCCCTGGCGCGCTGGGAAGCGGCCACATCCGTTGCTGAAGGAGAGTCCCGATGAAGTCCCCCGTCGCCCATCGCCCGCGGGCGCGACACGGCGTGCTGCCGGCCTTGCTGGCGCTGGCCCTGCTGGGCGGCTGCGGCCGTGAGCCGGCGTCCTACACCGAGGATGCGCCGCAGATCAGTGCCGGCCAGATCCAGTTTCCTGCCGGCAGTCGCCAGCTGGACGTGCTGCGCAGCGAGGCGGTGACCGCCGGCGCCAGCGCCAGCCTGCAGCTGCCGGGCCGGGTGGTCTGGGACGAGACCCGTTCCAGTGCACTGCGCACGCCGTTGCCGGGGCAGGTGGCGCGCATCGAGGTGCAGCCGGGCCAGAAAGTGAAGGCCGGCCAAGTGATTGCCTGGATCACCTCGCCCGAGTTCGGCCAGGCCCAGGCGGAGGGCGTGCGTGGCCGCGCCGTGCTGCAGCAGGCGCGCAAGGAGCTGGAGCGCATCCGCGAGCTGCATGCGGTGGGTGTGGCGTCGGGCCGCGAACTGGACGAGGCCGAGGCCAACTTCGCCGGCAGCCAGGCCGATCATGCGCGTGCAACCGCCTTCGCCAAGGCATATGGCAACGGCCAGCGCGTCGACCAGCGCCTGCCGCTGCGCGCGCCCATTGATGGCGTGCTGGTGGAGCGGCGGATGAGCCCGGGCATGTCGGTCAGCCCGGACAGCGAACAGCCATTGGCGGTGATTGGCGATCCGGACCGCCTGTGGTTGCTGCTGGATGTTCCCGAGAGCCTGGCCGGACGCATGAAGGCGGGCATGCAGGCGAGCGTACCTGGTGCCGATGGCCAACTGCTGCAGGCGACCCTGCAGCACGTGGATGACTTCGTCGACAGCGAACGGCGCGTGGTGCAGGCGCGCGCGGAGCTGGACAACCGCGCACGCGGCTTCAAGGCGGGGCAGTACGTGCGCGCCCAGGTGGCGTTGCCGGCCGAGGGCGGTGTCTCGCTGCCCGATGCGGCCGTGCTGCTGATCGACGGCAAGCAGGTGGTGTTCGTGGAGGAGGACAAGGGACGCTACGTGCGCCATGCCGTGCATGCCGAGGAACTGGGCGATGGCCGCCTGTGGGTGCGTGAAGGGCTGGCTGCGGGCAGCAGGGTGGTGGTCGAGGGCGGCCTGCTGTTGCAGCAGCTGGTCGACAGCGCGCCAGCCGCCGCCAGCACCGGCACGGGGCACGCGGCCCCATGATCGATCGCCTGATTGCCTATTGCCTGCGCCAGCCGCTGATGGTGATGCTGGCGCTGCTGTTGTTCATCGGCGCTGGCATTGCCGCGTTCCGCGTGCTGCCGGTGGAGGCCTTTCCGGATGTGTCCGATACCCAGGTGACGGTGGTGTCGCTGCACCCCGGCCGGGCCGCCGAAGAGGTGGAACGCGAAGTTACGATGCCGCTGGAAGTGGCCTTGTCCGGCATTCCGCATTCGGTGCGGGTGTTCTCGCATACCCAGTTCGGCCTGTCGATGATCATCCTGACCTTCGACGACAAGGCCGACGACTATTTCGCGCGCCAGCAGGTGCTGGAGCGCCTGCAGGGGGTGGAGCTGCCGGAAGGGGTGACCCCGGAACTGGAGGCGATGAGCTCGGCGGTAGGTGAGATCTACCGCTATGTGCTGAAAGGCCCGCACATGACGCCAACCCAGCTGCGCACCGTGCAGGAATGGACGATGGAGCGCAGTCTGCGCACCGTACCCGGGGTGGCCGATGTGATCAGCTTCGGCGGCTTCGCGCGTACTTTCCAGGTCAAGCCGGACCTGGACAAGCTGCGTGACCGCGGCATCAGCCTCGGTGAATTCGCCGAAGCGCTGGAGAAGGGCAGCTCCAATGCAGGCGGCGGCTATGTGGAGCGCGGCCAGCAGCAGTTCCTGATCCGCGGCGTGGGCCTGATGCGTTCGCCCGCCGACATCGGCAACGTGGTCGTGGAGCAGCGCGGGGGCACGCCGATCCTGGTGCGCGACCTGGCCGGCATCGCCGACACCGGCCTGCCCCGGCAGGGCCTGGTCGGCCAGGACGGCAATGACGATGCGGTGTTCGGCATGGTGCTGATGCGCAAGGGCGAGAATCCGTCCGACGTGCTCGACGCCCTGCATGCGCGCATCGCCGAGATCGAGGCCAACCAGCTGCCGCACGGGGTCAGCATCGAGCCGTTCTACGACCGCTCGTGGCTGGTCTCGACCACGCTGAAAACCGTCTTCAGCAACCTGCTGGAAGGCGCGGTGCTGGTGTTCCTGGTGCTGTGGCTGTTCCTGTACAACGCCCGCGCCGCACTGATCGTGGCGGCGATGATGCCGCTTGCGCTGCTGTCGACCTTCCTCGGCCTGCACCTGTGGGGCGTGCCGGCCAACCTGCTGTCGTTGGGTGCGATGGACTTCGGCATCATCATCGATGGCGCGGTGATCGTGACCGAGCACATCGTCTCGCGATTGTCGAAGCTGCCCCCTGCGGCCGACCGGAAGACACGGTTCTCGACCATTCTTTCAGCCGCATCGGAAGTGGGGCGGCCGACGTTTTTCTCGATGCTGATCATCATCGCCGCACACATTCCGATCTTCACCCTGCAGCGCCAGGAGGGCCGCATGTTCGCGCCGATGGCTTATTCGGTGACCTCGGCGTTGATCGGTGCCTTGATCCTGGCGCTGACCGTGGTGCCGTTGTTCTGCTACTGGTGGCTGCGGCGCGACCGCATGCGCGACGGCAATCCGCTGATGGACCGCCTGACCGGCTGGTACCGGCCGATCCTGGAGCGCGCTCTGGCCCGCCCGCGTGCGGTGGTACTGACCGCGGTTGCGCTACTGGTCGGTACGCTGGCGCTGGGCACGCGGCTGGGTTCGGAGTTCCTGCCCGAGCTGGACGAGGGCTCGATCTGGCTGACCGCCACGCTTGACCCCAGCACCAGCCTGGCCGAGGCGCAGCAGCAGTCGCGGCGCATCCGTGAGCTGGTCGGCACGTTCCCGCAGGTATCGACGGTGGTGGCCAAACTGGGGCGCCCGGAAGACGGCTCCGATGCCAAGGGCGCGAACCAGATCGAGGCGCTGGTGGCGTTGAAGCCGGAGAAGGAATGGCCGAAGGGCGTGGACAAGCGGCAGCTGGTCAGCGACCTGCAGCGCACGCTGGAGCAGCGCATTCCAGGGCCGGAGTTCTCGATCTCGCAGCCGGTGCGCGACAACATCCTGGAGAGCATCTCGCAGATCAAGGGCCAGGTGGTGATCAAGGTCAGTGGCTCGGATCTGGACGTGTTGAACCAGCAGGCGCAGGCGATCCTGGGCCAGGTGCGTAGCGTGGAGGGCGTAGAGAGTGCCTTCATCGACCGTGACGGCTCATTGCCGCAGCTGCAGATAGAGATTGACCGCGAGCGTGCTGCACGCTATGGCCTGAACGTGCGCGACATCGACGAGGTGATCGAGACCGCACTGGGCGGGCGCCAGGTCGGCGAGCTGTGGGAGGGTGACCGCAGGTTTCCGATCACGCTGCGCCTGGACGATGCCGACCGTGACCTGCAGCGGCTGCGCACGGTGCCGGTCGGCATCGGCGATGGCCACACGGTGACGTTGTCCGAGGTGGCCGACTTCCGCATGGCCAGCGGCGCGATCAACATCTCGCGCGAGAACGCACAGCGGGTCAAGGCGGTGAGCATCTTCATCGCCGGGCGTGACATGGGCAGCGTGGTGGCCGACATGCGCAAGCGCGTGGACGCCAGCGTGCAGTTGCCGGAAGGCTACCGGCTGGAATGGTCCGGGGAGTTCGAGAACCAGCAGCGTGCGATGAAGCGGCTGGGCTGGGTGATCCCGCTGTCGGTGCTGATCATCTTCGTGCTGCTGTTCGATGCCTTCAAGGACATCAGCAGTGCGGCGCTGATCCTGGCCAACGTGCCACTGGCGATGATTGGCGGCATCCTCGCCCTGTGGTTGACCGGCATCCCCCTGTCGGTGTCTGCGGCGATCGGTTTCATTGCATTGTTCGGGCAGGCGGTCCTGAACGGGGTGGTGATGCTCAGTCGATTTGCCCAGCTGCGCGAGCAGGGCATGGACTTGCTGCAGTCGGTGGTGCAGGGCTCGCTGCAACGCCTGCGCACGGTGCTGATGACCGCACTGCTGGCGATGTTCGGCCTGCTGCCGATGGCGACCTCGCATGCCATTGGCGCCGAGACCCAGAAGCCGCTGGCGGTGGTGGTGATCGGTGGCCTGCTGTCGGCGATGCTGCTGACCCTGCTTGTACTGCCCACGCTGTACTACTGGGTGCATCGCCGCCGCGAGGCACGCACGGGCTGACGGCGATATCTGGTTCTCCGCCCGGTAGAGGCCAACCTTGGTTGGCACACGGCGAAGCGCCCACCAAGGTGGGCGACTACCGGTGTGCGACGGCCGCGAACTACACCATCCCGCCATTGGCGCGCAGCACCTGGCCGTTGATCCATCCGCCATCGGCACCGGCCAGGAACCCCACCGCACCGGCGATGTCCTCTGGCGTACCCAGCCGCTCCAGAGGGTTCATCTTCGCCAGCCGCTCGATCAGTTCCGGCGACTTTCCGTCCAGGAACAGGTCGGTGGCGGTCGGGCCGGGCGCCACTGCATTCACGCTGATGTTGCGCCCGCGCAGCTCCTTGCTGAGGATCGCGCCCATCGTCTCCACCGCCGCCTTGCTGGCGGCATACACGCTGTAGTTCTCCAGTCTGATGCCGACCACGCTGGTGGACAGGGTGATCAGCCGGCCACCGTCGCGCACCCGTCGCGCGCTCTCGCGCAGCACGTTGAAGGCGCCCTTGAGGTTGATGCCGATCACCCGCTCGAACAGGGCGTCGTCGGTATCGGCCAGCGGCGCCAACTGCAGCACGCCGGCACTGTTCACCACTACGTCGATACCGCCGAAGCGCGCCTCGATGGCATCGAACAGCTGCCGCACCGCCTGAGGATCGGCGACATCGGCCTGCAGCGCGATGGCCTGCGTGCCGGCTGCGCTGAGCTCGGCCGCCAAAGCTTCGGCGTCGTCGCGGCGCCCCGCATAGTTGATCGCGAGCGCGTGGCCATCGGCGGCCAGGCGGCGGGAGATGGCGGCGCCGATGCCACGGGAGCCGCCGGTGACCAGGGCGACAGAGCGGGCGGGGGAGAGGGTCATGGTCGGTTCCAGCGGGCGCGCCGGAGTGGCGCAGGGCCATCTTCGCGATATTGCCTTTTCGGATAATCCTGCATAATCCGTCAACATCATCCGGACAGCCGAACAATGGATCGTTTCACGGCCATGCGCGCCTTCGTCCGCATCGTTGAGCGCCGCAGCTTCACCCGGGCCTCCGAGGACCTGGGCCTGCCGCGGGCCACGGTGACCGACGCGATCAAGTCGCTGGAACAGCGTCTGGGCGTGCGCCTGCTGCACCGGACCACCCGGCTGGTGGTGCCGACGCTGGAAGGCGAGGCCTTCTATGGCCGTTGCCTGCGTCTGATCGCCGACATGGACGATGCCGAGGCCGCGTTCCGTGACGCGCCGCCACGCGGTCCGTTGCGCATTGAAGTGCATGGCACGCTGGGCCGGCACCTGCTGTTTCCGCATTTGCCGGAATTCCTGCAGCGCTACCCGGAGATCGAACTGGACGTCAGTGAAGGCGACCGCTATGTCGACCTGCTGCGCGAAGGCGTGGATGCGGCGTTGCGGGTGGGGACGCTGGCCGACAGCGATCTGGCGGCGCGCCGGTTGACGATGCTGCGCGAGGTCACGGTGGCCGCTCCGGGTTATGTGCAGGCGCACGGCCTGCCCGATACCATTGACTCGCTGGAGCAAGGTCATCAGATGGTCGGCTATCGCTCCAGCGCCACCGGCCAGCTGATCCCTCTGGAGTTCCAGCAGGCGGGACAGGTGCGTTACGTGCCGCTGCCGGCGCGGGTGCGTGTTTCCGGCGCGGATGCATTCCTTGGGGCCGCGTTGGCGGGCCTGGGCATCATCCAGGCACCGCGCTACCGGATGGACCCGTATATCGCGCGCGGGCAGCTGGTCGAGCTGTTGCCTGAGACGCCGCCGACGGCAAGCCCGTTGAGCCTGGTCTGCCCGCGCAACCGCACGCCGTCGCCACGCTTGCGGGTGTTCATCGACTGGGTGGCCGGGGTGTTCGAGCAGACCGGGGTTGCCGGCCAGCGGCCGGCACTACCGGAGCGGCACGCGAAGCTGTCCGGCCGCAGGGGGTAGCGCCGGCCGCTGGCCGGCATCACAGTGCTGCCAACGGCCCCTGCATGCGATGGAAACTGCCATCGGTGGCGGTGAACCAGGCCAGCGAACGCCCGCCGACGAAGTCATCGACATGCACGACCGTTGCGCCATCGGCTTCCTGCCACGAAAGGGCATAGACCCCTTCGCTGATCTGTTGCCACTCGCAGGCGGCTTCGCCCTGCGCACCGGCATAGGCGCCGGAGAGGATGGCGTACTGCACGTGGCGGCCATCGGCGCTGTAGACATTGTCGGCGGCCAGGCCGTCATAGCTGACGCGGAAGCGGCGGCCGGCGAACAACGGCAAGGCGGGAGCTGTGTTCATCGGATCGCCACCGGATTGATGTTGACCTGGGTCGAGCCGACGTAGAGGGGCTGGCCGAGCACGAACAGGAATTCCCAGGCCTTGTCGCGCACCAGGGCACGGCTGTCGATCAGCTCCAGGTTGTAGATGCCGCGCTTGGCCAGCATGTACTGGTTGATCGGGAACTCCTCGGCACCGTTCGGGTTCGGGTAAACCTCCGAGGCCCAGGTGTCGCCACCGAAGGCGACGATGCCCTGGTCGGCCAGCCACTTCGCGGCCTCCATGCCGATACCCGGCTCCACTTCCAGGAACTGCGTGTTGTCCTTGCCGATCAGTTCCAGCCAACCGGTGTTGAACAGCACCACGTCGCCCTTGCGCAGGCTCAGTCCCTGCTTCTTCAGCACGGCCTGGATGTCGGCCACGGTGAACTCGGTGCCGCCGGGCACGATCGCCTTGCCGTAGTACGCGGTCATGTCCAGCACGACGCCGCGGGTGACCATCGGCGGTACCTTCTCGACGCCGAGCTTGCGCACACCGTCCACGGTGACGAAGTCGGCGGCCTTGTTGCCGTTGTAGTAGACGTTGTCGATGCCGATATGGCCGATGCCGTTGAGCTGGGTGCCAACGCCGGTCCAGGCGTTCACCAGTTCATCGTTGAAGGTGAACTTGTTGGGGCCCAGCGACTTGCCGGCCTGCTGGCCGACCTGCACGTTGTACAGGCGGAAGCTGCGGTGGCGGAACGCGGGCAGGTTCTTGTCCACCGGCACCGCCAGCGGATAGGTCTTGCCGGTCCTGACCAGCGAGACCGCGTGCTTGACCACGTCAGCGGTGAGCAGGTTGGCCGCGCCGATCTCGTCGTTGGCGCCGTAGGCAGAGGGATACCACTCCTCGGCGGTGGCCTGGAAGGACAGCGGCAGGGTGGCCAGCGCAAGCGCGGCCAGGGTCTTCATCTTCATGGCAAAGCTCCGGTAACTGTCAGGCCGTCGCGGTGGCGCCGGCATGGGCCGGGAAGTGCGGCAGCACGTACTCGGCGATTTCGTGGAAGGTTTCGGCCAACGGCCGTTCGTTGCGGCGGAACTGCAGGCCGATGTGGTCGACACCGGCCGCCTGCATGGCGTGCAGCTCGGCCAGCAGGGCGATGCGGCCGCCACGCAGGCCGAAGCGCCAGCGCTGCAGGGGGGCGTCGGCATCGTCCACCAGGTCCAGGTGGATGAAGCTGGCATACGGCTTGTTGCCGGCCACGGCGCGCCACGCCGCCACGCGTTGCGCATGGTCCTGCGGCGCGCCCGGGTAGGCCAGGCAGCCATCCATGTGCTGGCCGATCCATGCTGGTTGCTGTTGGGCCAGGCCGGCCACGAACAACGGCAGGGCCGGGCCATCGGCGGGCAGCACGACCAGGCCCTGCGGCAGGTGCGCGGCGGCGCCTTCGCGCAGCAATGCGATCTGCTCGCGGAAACGGCTGCCACGGCTGTCGAAGTCGCGACCGAACAGCGGGTACTCCACCGGGCGGTCGCCACTGGCCACGCCCAGCAACAGGCGGTCGCCGCTCAGCCGCTGCACGCTGCGCGCCGACTTCAGGGTCAGCAACGGCTCACGGATCGGCAGCACCACCGCACCGGTGCCCAGCAGGATGTCATTGGTGATGCCGGCCAGGTAGCCGAGGTAACTGAATACCTCGAACACCTGCGCCGCATCGCCGAAGGCCGGGTCGTACACCGGCACGTCGCGTACCCACAGCGCACGGAAGCCGAGGCGGTCGGCCAACCGTGCCAGTTCCGCATGGCGCTGTAGGTCCGGTTCACCGGGCAGGCGTCGCGCGGCGCGTCGTGCCTGTTCGCCCAGCGGCGTCCAGTCATTGTCCAGCGGTGCTTCGATGCCGATGCTGAAACCACCGGCCTGCAGCCGCGCCAACGCACTGCCCATGGCCAGGCTCCTCAGTCCCAGGCCGGGGCCAGGCCCGGCGGATCGACTTCGCGGCCGTTGCGGTCAAGTGCAGCGATCGCGGCCATGTCATCGGCATCCAGGTGCAGGTCCTGGGCGAGCAGGTTGCTGGCCAGATTCTCGCGCTTGGTCGAGGACGGAATGACCGAGTAACCCCGCTGCAGCGCCCACGCCAGCGCGACCTGGGCCACGGTGGCCTGGTGCTTGTCGGCGATGGCGGCCAGCACCGGATCCTTCAGTACCTTGCCGTAGGCCAGGGTCATGTAGGAGGTCACGGTGATGCCCTGGTCCTGCAGGAAGGCGGTCAGTGCCGGGTTCTGCAGGTACGGGCTCAGTTCGATCTGGTTGGTGGCGATCTCGGCGGCACCGACCACCTCGATGGCCTGCCGGGTCAGCTCGATGTTGAAGTTGGACACACCGATCTGGCGGGTCAGGCCCAGCGTCTTGGCTTCGGCCAGCGCGGTCATGTACTCGCGCAGTTCAACGCCATTGCCCGGCGCCGGCCAGTGGATCAGCAGCAGGTCGACGTAGTCGGTGCGCAGCTTCGCCAGGCTGTCGCGCAGGCTCGGGATCAGCTTGTCGGCGGCGTAGTTGTCCACCCAGATCTTGGTGGTCAGGAACAGCTGGTCGCGCGGGACGCCGGATTCGGCGATGGCCTGGCCGACTTCGGCTTCGTTGCCATAGATCTGCGCGGTATCGACTGCACGGTAGCCAACGTCGAGGGCGTTGCGCACCGAGTCGATGACGGTCTGGCCGGTCAGGCGGAAGGTGCCGACGCCAAAGGAAGGAACGCTCATGATGGACTCCAGGGACTTCGTTGAGAGCCGGTGGGCTCGGGACAGGGCGAAGTGTGGGCGCTTTACATTTGTTGATTAAGCCGTGTATACGGGAAACGCTTTTGCGCCGAGGTAAAAAATGAAAACCACCCTGGATGAGCTGAAGGCCTTCGTGGCCGTGGTCGACAGTGGTTCGATCACGGCGGCGGCCGAGGCGCTGGAACTGACCATCTCGGCCACCAGCCGCACCCTGGCGCGGCTGGAGGACAAGCTGCAGACCACGCTGCTGCGACGGACCACGCGGCGGCTGGAACTGACCGAGGAAGGCGCGGCGTTCCTGGAGTACGCGCGTACGATCCTGGCCACGGTGGACGAGGCCGAGGAACAGATGGCCGCGCGGCGGCTGCAGCCGGTCGGGCGCCTGCGCGTGGACGCCGCCACGCCGTTCATGCTGCACGTGATCGTGCCGCTGCTTGAGGGGTTCCGTGAGCGCTACCCGCAGGTGGAGCTGGAGCTGAATTCCAATGAAGGCATCACCGACCTGATCGAGAAGCGCACCGACGTAGCATTCCGCATTGGCGTGCTGCGCGACTCGACCCTGCATGCGCGGCCGATCGGCCACAGCCGCATCCGGGTGGTGGCCAGCCCCGAATACCTGCGCCGCCAGGGAACGCCCACGCGCGTGGAGCAGCTGCGTGAGCACGACCTGCTGGGCTTCACCCAGCCCAGTTCGTTGAACGAATGGCCGCTGCAGGATGCCGATGGCGGGCCTTTCGTGATCGAGCCGGCCATCGCTTCATCCAGTGGCGAGACACTGCGGCAGATGGCGGTAGCCGGGCTGGGCATCGCCTGCCTGTCTGATTTCCTGACCCGCCAGGACCGGCGTGATGGCCGCCTGGTGCAACTGTTCGCCAGGCAGACGCAGGAAGTGCGGCAGCCGATCAACGCGGTGTACTACCGCAACACCGCGCTGGCCGCCCGCATCACCTGTTTCGTCGACCACGTGACGCAGACGCTCGGTCAGCGTCCGTTTGACGAATAGAGATCGGTAGAGCCGGCCGCTGGCCGGCTTTTCCCCTCCTGCCGGATCACAGCAGCTGCCGGCCAGCGGCAGGTACTACCAACTGTGTATCACCTGTTGCGTGGCCCATGCATGGATGGGTAGAGCCGGCCGCTGGCCGGCTGCCGGGTCCTTGGGGCTGCCGGCCAGCGGCCGGCACTACCAAATGCGTATCACCTGATGCGTGGCCCATGCATGGATGGGTAGAGCCGGCCGCTGGCCGGCTGCCGGGTCCCCAGGGCTGCCGACCCGCGGCCGGTGTCAGCGGGTGCGCAGCGCGCGCCGGTTGCCGATGTGCGCGCATGCCAGCAGCACGCCACCGCTGGCTGTCGCCACGCCATGCCAGAGCAGCGATTCCTTCAGCGGCAGATACAGCGAGGCCGACAGCAGCAGGATGGCGCCGGCGCAGGCCAGCCGCACCGGCCGCCAGCGCCCGTGCCGGTGCACCCCGGCCGAGGTACTCGCCAAGGCCAGCGACGAGGCCAGCAGCGCGAACAGCCATTCCCAGCGCGACATCATCAACAGCAATGTCATCGCGCCATGGCCGGGATGCTGGAACGAGCGCAGCGCCATCATCGCGGCCGGCACGAAGGCCAGCAGCAGGGGCAGGGCGATGCAATGGGCGGCGCAGGCCATGGACAGCCAAGCACCGGCAAGATCGAAGCGGGGGTGCCAGCGTGCCGAAGTTGGCGGCTGGGCCAGGGCCCTTGCGGGCGTCGTGGGGATGTGGTCCATAATGTTACATAGTAACAATTGGAGCCTCCCCCATGAAGCGTTCTGCTGCTCTTTTCCTGCTGCTGGCTGCCAGCGCCGCGCAGGCCCATGACATCCGCCAGCACGCACCGCACGTGCACGGCCAGGCCACCGTCGATCTTGCGCTTGACCGGCAGACGCTGGAATTCGCCCTGCAGGCACCCGGCATCGGCATCCTTGATTACGAGCGACCGCCGGCCAATGCAGTCGAGCAGGCCGCGCTGACACGGGCTACGACAGTGCTGAAGGGCGGCAGCTGGGTCACCTTGCCCACCGCCGCAGGCTGCCGCCTTTCAGGCAACGATGCCAAGGCCGAGGGATTCGACGCGACGGCCGCCGCGCCGCCGCCGGGACAGCACCGTCACGCAGGTTTCAGCGCAACGCTGCAGTACCACTGTGCCAAACCTGCCGCGCTGCGCGCCATCGTCGTGCGCCTGCCCGTACTGTTCCCGGGTCTGCACGAAGTCATCGTCAACAGCGCAACCGCCAACGGCCAGAATCGCAGCGTGCTGACGCCCGACAGCCTGCGCGTGGTGCTGGCACCGTGAGCGCGGCACCGGTGATCTCGCTGGAAGACGTGCAGTTCGGCTACGGCATGCAGCGGGTGCTGGACATCCCGCGATTATGGGTCGAGCAGGGCAGCAGCGTATTGCTGCGGGGAATCAGCGGTGGCGGCAAAAGCACCCTGCTGGGCCTGCTGGCAGGCGTGCTGCTGCCTGGCAAGGGCCGTGTCGAGGTGGCCGGCCAGGCGCTGCAGGACATGGGAGGCGCGGCGCGGGATCGCTTCCGCGCCGACCAGCTGGGCGTGATCTTCCAGCAGTTCAACCTGCTGCCGTTCCTCAGCGTGCGCGACAACATTGCGCTGGGCCTGCGCTTTTCGCGCCTGCGCAGCGCGCGCATCAGTGGGCCGTTGGATGCCGAGATCGCCCGCCTGCTGCAGGCCCTGCAGCTCAACCCTGAGCTTATGCAGCGGCGCGCAGGTACGCTCAGTGTTGGCCAGCAACAACGCGTGGCGGCAGCACGTGCCCTGATCGGTCGTCCGGCATTGCTGCTGGCCGATGAGCCCACCTCGGCGCTTGACCGTGAAGCGGCAACCGCGTTCCTGAAGCTGATGTCCGCGCAGTGCCAGGCGGCCGGCACCACGGTGCTGGTGGTCAGCCATGACGACAGCCTGCAGCCGTTGTTCGACCGCACGATTGCCCTGTCTCAGATCAACCAGGCAGGTGCCGGCCATGCTTGAGCTTGCCTGGGCCAGCCTGCGCAGCCGTGCGTTGAGCGTGGGCCTGACCGTGCTGGTCATCACCCTCAGCGTGGTGCTGTTGCTGGGCGTCGAGCGCGTGCGCACGCAGGCACACGAAGGCTTCGCCAGCACGGTGTCGGGCACCGACCTGATCGTCGGTGCGCGTTCGGGGCCGGTGAACCTGCTGCTGTACTCGGTGTTCCATATCGGTGACCCGACCAACAACGTGTCCTGGCAGTCCTACCAGGAGCTGTCCGCGTTGCCGCAGGTGAAGTGGGCGGTGCCACTTTCGCTGGGCGATTCGTGGCGCGGCTACCGCGTGGTCGGTACCAGCGATGGCTATTTCGAGCACTACCGCTATGGCGCCGGGCACGCGCTTGCGTTCGCGGACGGACGGCCGTTCGATGATCTGTATGACGTGGTGATCGGTGCCGAGGTGGCGCGCGCGCAGAAGGTCGGCCTCGGTGACCAGATCGTGCTGGCACACGGCACCGGCGCGGTCACGCTGGCCACGCATGCCGACAAGCCATTCCGTGTTGCCGGCATCCTGCAGCGCACCGGCACGCCGGTGGATTCGTCGCTGCTGGTTTCGCTGCCGGCGATCGAAGCGATCCATGTCGACTGGCGATCCGGCGTGCAGCTGCGCAGCCAGCGCGTCAGCGCCGAGCAGGCGCGCCACCTGGACCTGACTCCGACCAGCATCACCGCCTTCATGCTCGGACTGAATTCGCGCATCGCCACGTTCTCGGTACAGCGCAGGATCAACGAGTATCCGGACGAGGCGATGCTGGCGATCCTGCCCGGCGTGACCCTGCAGCAGCTGTGGCAGTCACTGGGCACCGCCGAGCGGGCGTTGCAGCTGATCAGTGCGATGGTGGTACTGCTGGGCATGGTCTCGCTGGTGGCGCTGCTGGTCTCGACCCTGCAGGAGCGGCGGCGTGAGATGGCCATCCTGCGTGCCACCGGCGCGCGACCGGGTTACATCGCTGGCCTGCTGGTGGTGGAGGCGGTGGCGACCAGTGCGGTGGCCTGCGTGCTGGCCCTGTCGCTGCTGGTGGTCGCCAGCATTGCCGGGCGCGGCTGGGTACTGGCCACCTTCGGCCTGTCGATCACCCATGTCTGGCCGGATGGCCGCGAGCTGGCGTGGGTGGCAGGCGTGCTGGCGATCAGTGCGGCGGCTGGGCTGGTCCCGGCGTTGCTCGCTTACCGGAGCACCTTGGCCGATGGCCTTTCACCGGGAGGCTGAGCATGCGCTGGATGCTGTCGCTGCCGATGGTACTGGCCCTGGTTGCCTGCGAGCGGCCGGTGGATACCGGTGTGCAGGCCCTGCCACCCGCGCCGGTTGTCGACCGCGCTGACGCTGCGGATGCGGCAGAGCAGGAGCTGGACTGGCTGCAGATGATGCCCAAGGACGAGCTGGCCGCGCTGGAACGCGGCGAGGGCCCGGAAGTCGAACACAACGGCAACCGGCGCATGCCGCAGTTCGGCACCTTCCGCACCGTGGACACGGTACTGCAGCGGCCGGTGCGCCTGCCGGGCTACGTGGTACCACTGGCCAACGCGCAGGACGGGCGGCTGACCGAATTCCTGTTCGTGCCGTACTACGGCGCCTGCATCCACGTGCCACCACCGCCGCCGAACCAGATCGTGCACGTGGTGCTGCCGCGGCCGATCGACATGCCTGACATGTATTCGCCGTTCTTCCTGGCCGGCACCTTGCATGCCGAACGCTTGGACGACGATCTGGCCGGTTCGGCCTACACCATGCGTGACGCACAGCTGAGGCCGTATGAACCGTAGTCACCTGTTGCTGGCGTTGGGATGCCTGTGGTTGGCGGGCTGCACGGCGCCTGGCGGCGATGCGGTGGGGGTCACGCCGCAGGACAAACCGGCGCCCTCCGCCACGGCCGAAGCCCCCATCGACCGTTGGGATGCGTTGCGGCCCGACGAGGTCACCTATCAGCGCCCGCCGCCGCAGATCGGCCTGTCACGCGGTGGCATGGATGATGTGGGCAGGCTGATCGACGACACCGGCTCAGGCACGCCGCCGGGGCAGGAGATCGACCATTCCAGCCCGGATCGCGCCAAGCAGTTCGGCTCTTCGCGCGTGGTCGATGCTGTCGATGGTCGCACGGTGGATCTGGATGGCTACGTGGTACCGCTCGGCACCAACGATGCAGGATTGGTGGATGAACTGCTGTTCGTGCCGTTCTACGGCGCGTGCATCCACGTGCCGCCACCACCACCGAACCAGATCATCCACGTGACCCTGGCGACACCGATCGCGCTGGGCGATCTGTGGGATCCGTACCGGCTTGCCGGCCGCCTGCGGGTGAAGCGTTTCGACGCGGACATCGCCAGCGCGTCCTACGATGCCGCGGCAGCCACGCTGACGGTAATCCGCAACTGATGCGCAGGCGATGGATCATGGCTGCCGGGGTGCTGCTGGGCGGGGTGGTGCTGCTGCTGTGGTGGCAGCGGCAGCGCGCACCCGTCGCGCCGCCTGCGGTCGCGTTTCCGGCACCTGCGTCCGGCGCCAGCCAGCGCATCGAACAGCGCCTGGGTGACGACCACGCGTTTCGCAACGACGTGCTGTTCCTGCTCGCGGCAACATTGCGTGACCGCTGCCAGCCGGCGCAGGCGGGAGTGCTGGCGCGCATGGCCAATCGTGCATCGCTGCCGGTGCTGGCGGCAGTCAGCGCGGTGACCCAGCAGGATCCAACGCTGGACCGGCCGATCTACCAGTACATCCAGCATCGCGCCGATGCGACGCCGTGCGGGCAGACGCTGCAGATGCCGTTGGCCGGTGGGCGCCGCATGGCCGTGGACATCGAACAGTACGCACGCACGTTTCCGGACAGCTACTTCGACCCGCAACGCAGCAGCGAACCGCGGGATTTCGGCGGACTGTCGTTGCAGCAGCGCGCCGGCAACGCCTGCAACAGCGTGGTGTATTCGGTGCTGCCGCTGGGTGGCACCGACTGGCGGTGCAGCAGCCTGCGCGCGAACGCCCGTGCGCGCGTGCGCGGGCTGTGCGAGGACGAACTGCGGCGCCAGCATGGGGGCATCGGCGGCGAACTGGACGCCGCCGTGGGGCAGGGCATGCAGGCGGCCGTGGTATCGGCCATCGCCGCGCTGCCGGAAGACTGCCGGTGAGCGTCTGCCAGTAGAGCCAGGCCATGCCTGGCTGGCGGCCCCGTCGAGCATGCCTGCCTCTACAAAAACTGAATCGGCTGGCTCCGACGACCATAACTGTACAGGACATCCTGTATAGTTATGGTCGTAATCCACCCCCACCAGGTTCTCCCATGGCTTTGTCCCAGCCCTTGGCCGGTGCTCCGGCCTTGTCGCGTGCCCGCCGCTGGGCACTGTTGTTTACCGTCGCCGCTGGCCTGCTGCTGGTTACGCTCGACAACTCCGTGCTCTACACCGCACTGCCGACGCTGACCGAGGAACTCTCGGCCAGTGCCGGACAGGCGCTGTGGATCATCAACGCCTATCCGCTGGTGATGGCCGGCCTGCTGCTGGGTGCGGGCACGCTGGGCGACCGCATCGGCCATCGCCGTATGTTCCTGATCGGCCTGGTGGTGTTCGGCGTCGCGTCGCTGGCAGCGGCATTCGCCGACACCGCAGCGCAGCTGATTGCCGCACGCGCGTTCCTGGCGGTCGGTGCCGCAGCGATGATGCCGGCCACGTTGGCGCTGATCGGCCTGAGCTTCCACGAAGAGCGCGAACGCAACATCGCCATCGCGATCTGGGGTTCGGTGGCCATCGTCGGCGCGGCGCTCGGACCGATCATTGGCGGCTGGCTGCTGCAGCACTTCTGGTGGGGCTCGGTGTTCCTGATCAACGTGCCGGTGGTGGTGGTCGCGTTCGTGGCCACGCTGCTGTTGGCGCCGGAAGGCCAGCGCGACACCTCGCGGCCATGGGACCTTGTGTCCTCGGTGCTGGCATTGGCGGCGCTGTCCGGCCTGGTGCTGGCGATCAAGTCGCTGATCGCTACGCCGCCGTCGTATGCGCTGGGCGCGGGCGCTCTGCTGTTGGCCGTCATCAGCGGTGCGGCGTTCGCGCGCCGCCAGCAGCAGCTGCCGTACCCGCTGCTGGACTTTGCGATCTTCCGCAATCCTGCGTTCCTGGCCGGCACGCTGTCGGCGGTGTTCACCCTGTTCGCGATGGCCGGCCTGCAGCTGGTCACCACCCAGCGCTTCCAGCTGGTTGCAGGCTTCACGCCGCTGCAGGCGGGCCTGCTGGTCTCGGTGGCGGCACTGGGCAGCCTTCCGAGCGCGCTGCTGGGCGGCAGCATCCTGCACCGGGTGGGCCTGCGCCCGCTGACTGTGGTGGCCTGGCCGCAGGTGCGCTGGGCGTCGGCGTGGTGGCGTTCGGCTTTCCGCACGGCCTTGGCTGGGTGGTGGCTGGCATGGCCATCACCGGCTTCGGCATGGGTTCGGCCATCTCGGTGGCATCCACCGCCATCCTCAACAATGTGCCGGCACACCGCGCAGGCATGGCCTCGTCGGTCGAAGAGGTGTCCTACGAATTCGGCGGCCTGCTGGCGGTGGCGATGCTGGGCAGCCTGAGCGCAGCGATGTACAGCGCGTTCCTGCCGGTCTCGGCAGACATGCCCGCGCTTGCCCGCGAGGGTTTCACCCAGGCGCTGCATGTCGCGCGCGAGAGCGGGCAGGGTGAGTGGTTCGCACTGGCTGCGGCCGCGTATGACCGTGGCTACCAGATCGTGCTGCTGGTGATCACGGCGGTGTTGGCGCTGGGCGCGACGATCCTGGCGCGCCTGCTGCGCAGCCGCGTTGGCAGCCGCGAGGGTGCGGCCGATCGCGTAAAATGAAGCGATGAGAACCAGCAAGCGCGACCGCATCCTCGACGCCGCCGTCAACGTGATCAATCGTGACGGCGTGCGTGCGGTGACCTTCGAGTCGGTGGCGGCCGAGGCCAAGCTGACCCGCGGCGGCCTGCTGTACCACTTCCCGTCGCGCGAGGCGCTGCTGCGCGGCATCGACGAGCACCTGGTGCAGGCCTGGGAAACGTCGATGGAAACGCTGCTGGGCAAGCGCGCGGATGAAGCGACGGCACTGGAGCGTTACCAGACCTTCGTGCGTGTCTCGGCGCAGAGTGCCACCCGTGCCGAACTGATGTTCATGCTCGAATCGGCGGACCCGGACGCCGATGAGCGTCCGTGGGGACCGGCGGTGCGGCGTTGGGCGCCGCTGCCGCCGGAGGCGGGTGCAGCGGAAGACAGCGCCGCGCTCGACAATTTCGTGGCGCGACTGGCCGCCGATGGCCTGTGGATCTACGAGGCGATGTACGAAGGCCAGCTGGACGAAGGCGTGCGCGCCCGTGTTGCCGAGCGCATCGCCGGGTTGTTGGCGAAGTCTGACGGAACCTCCAGTTGAGCGGCCCGCCGGCGCGCAGACATCACCCGTGGTAGAGCCGACCGCTGGTCGGCTGCCCTTCGGTCAGGCCGCGAAAATGCGCTTCGGTAGAGTCGACTTTCAGTCGACTGCTCTTCGGTCAGACAACGAAAACCCCGCGCTTCGCGCGACAATCGACTCTACCCCTCGCGCGTCTGCCCAGCCTGCGCGGCGCTCGCGGCCAGCCACGCCCTCGGCGATGCTCCCAGCCGCTTGCGGAACGCCTTCGACAGGGAGGCGGTATCGGCAAACCCCAGCTCGATCGCCACTTGCTTGACCGCCACGCCTGCCCGCAGCTGCGCGCAGGCCAGGCTCAGCCGCCAGTCCAGCAGATAAGCGGCCGGCGTCGCCTGCATCACCTCCTTGAACACCGCCGCGAACGCGCTGCGTGACATGCCGGCAGTCGCAGCCATGCGCGGCAGCGTCCAATCGTCTTGCGGCGCCTGGTGCATCGCCACCAGCGTACGGGCCAGCCGCGCATCGGACAGCCCGCGCATCAGCCCATGGCTGAC
Organism: Stenotrophomonas sp. YJH_SMC_119; assembly: GCF_059368315.1. Classification (NCBI taxonomy): domain Bacteria; kingdom Pseudomonadati; phylum Pseudomonadota; class Gammaproteobacteria; order Lysobacterales; family Lysobacteraceae; genus Stenotrophomonas; species Stenotrophomonas sp. YJH_SMC_119. Next base: position 51,714 of record NZ_JCAFRP010000003.1, read on the forward strand.
GCCCGCCGCATCCGGGTGGTCCACCACCCAGCGCAGGATCTGGATCAGCGCCACCTCGAACAGGCGGTTGGTCAGCAGCCGTGAACCGCAGCGCTGGCGATCGGCCTCGGCGAACAGCAGGTGCAGGGTGTCATCCAGTTCGCCGATCGCCGCCAGCGGCACCACCATCACCGGTGGCAGCGACTGCACGATCGGATTGCGCGCGCCGCCATCGAAGTCCAGCGTGGCGCAGATGAAATCCGGGCCATCCAGCGGTGCATTGAAGAACACATGGTGCAGCGGCTGCGGATACAGCAGCAGGCTGGGTGTGTCGATCTTCAACCGGGGCAGCGCGATATCGCCCCCGGGATGGCGGACCTCCATTTCACCCTGGCGCAGGATGTGCAGGAAGGCACGACCAGGCTGCGGCTCGAAGACGTGGCGTCCGCACAGCGGACCACTGTGGAACAGCGCGGCCTGCACCCGGAAGCGTTCCAACAGGGAGGAGAGGCGGTCGGGTGCGGAAGCGTCGGCGGACACGTTCATGGATGAATGGACAACATGTGTGGTCTATTGCGCCTGATTCGTCCGGGGAGTCTACCTAGGATGAGCGGGTCGTCCAATTCCGGGCGCTTTCCCAAGGAGATCCACCATGTCCCGTGTCCCCCTGATCGATGCCGCCAAAACCACCGCCGACCGTCAGGCCCTGCTGGGCCAGGTCCACGCCGCCTTCGGCGCCACCCCGGCCATGTTCCGCGCCGTGGCCAATTCGCCGGCCGCGCTGCAGAGCATGTGGGGTGCGTTCGGCGCGCTGGGCGGCGGTCGCCTGTCGCCGCTGTTGGGCGAGCAGATCGCCGTGGCCATCGCCAACCGCAATGCCTGCGAGTACTGCCTCGCCGCGCACACCGCGCTGGGCCGCAAGGCCGGCGCCAGCGGCGAGCAGATGGCCGCCGCGCAGATCGGCCAGTCCAACGACCCGGCTACCGCCGCTGCACTGGACTTCGCGCTGAAGGTGGTCGAGCAACGAGCGCAGATTGCCGATGGCGATGTGCAGGCGTTGCGTGCGGCTGGCTTCGATGATGAGCAGATCGTTGAGATCCTCGCCCACGTCGCGCTCAACCTGTTCACCAACTACGTCAACGTAGCATTCGACGTCCCGGTGGACTTCCCGAAGGTCGCGCTGCGCTGAGATCTGGCCTGGCCCGGGTGGCAGCGGTCGCCCGGGCCGGTCTGAATGGAGCCGACCGGGTAGAGTCGACTGTCAGTCGACTATCGCGCGCAGCGCGGGGTTTTCGGGGGGCTGAACGAAGAGCAGTCGACTGACAGTCGACTCTACCCAGTCGACGACTACCCAGTCGATGCTAAATGTCGTCTGCCTGCAGCCGCTCGGGATGGGTATACACATTGAACCCGCTCTCCCGTGCGAACCCGACCAGGCACAGGCCGGCGCTGCGGGCCAGGTCGATCGCCAGCGCGGTCGGCGCCGAAACCGCCGCCAGCACGCTGGCTCCCGCACGCGCTGCCTTGCTCACCATTTCGTAGCTGGCGCGGCTGGAAATCACCAGCAACCCACCGTCGATGGCGTGCTCGTTGTGATGCAGGGCGCCGATCAGCTTGTCCAGTGCATTGTGGCGACCCACGTCCTCGCGTACCCAACCGATGCGCCCACTGGCGTCGGCCCAGGCCGCGGCGTGGATCGAACCGCTTGCCGCATTCATCGGCTGGTGCTGCGCCAAGGTCGCCACCGCCCGCTGCAGGGCGGTGGCGGAATAGCTGCGGCGTTCGCGGATCTGCGGCAGCGGTCGCAGCACTTCTTCCAGCTGGCGCGTGCCGCACAGGCCGCAGCCACCACGGCCGGGCAGCAGGCGCCCATTGGCGGGGTCCAGGTCGGCACCGGGTGCCTCCTCGGCCACGGTCATCTGCAGTTCGATGCCTTCCAGCTGTGGGCGGATGTCGATCGACAGCAGCTGCGAGGGCGTAGCAATCAGTCCCTCGCTGAGCGAGAACCCAAGCGCAAAGTCCTCCAGGTCGCAGGGCGTGGCCATCATCACCGCGAAGGCGGCGTCGTTGTAACGCAGCGCCACCGGCACTTCCTCGGCCACCACGTCGACCAGGGGCTGTCGCCCCTCGCTGCGCCAGCGCTGCAACGGGCGCTGGGCCGTGCCGGCAGGCGGGGTGTGCGGTGGGGTCGAATCAGGCATGCAGCGCGTCCGGACAAGGGAGATACGCAGGTGGTGGACCACCCACGCCATCGAGAATAGCGCAGTGGCCATGCGCTGACGCAGGTGTAACCGTTGTCATGGCACGCTGCGCTGAAAACAGCGCGCACCCACTGGCGAAGCCGTGCAGGCCGTGTTTGACTGTGGGGCTGGCTGTGCGTTCGAAAGCGCCGCCGGACCGCGTTGTGCCCATTGTTGCCGCGTTCCTCCCGTCAGGTTCCCGAACATGTCCGAGCAGAAGCCGCCGCGTTACAAGCCCTACAACCAGCCCGCCGGTGGCTGGGGTGCCGCCGGAGCCACCGCCAAGGTGCTGCTGCAGCAGAGTGTGATCGGCAAGGGGTCGAAGGCGTTGCTGGCGATGAACCAGCCCGGTGGCTTCAAGTGCCCCAGCTGCGCGTTCCCCGATGCCGACGAACGCAAGAAGCTGGAGTTCTGCGAGAACGGCGCGAAGGCACTGGCCTGGGAAGCCACCCAGTTCCGTGCCGGTCGTGAGCTGTTCGCCCGGCATACCGTTACCGAGCTGATGGCGCAGACCGACTACTGGCTGGAGATGCAGGGCCGGTTGACCGAGCCGATGCGCTACGACGCGGCCACCGATCACTACGTGCCGTGCAGCTGGGACGATGCCTTCGCACTGATCGGCCGCCATCTGCGGGCGCTGGACAGCCCGCACCAGGCCGAGTTCTATACCTCCGGACGCACGCCCAACGAAGCGGCGTTCCTGTATTCGATCTTCGTGCGCGAGTTCGGTACCAATAATTTTCCGGACTGCTCGAACATGTGCCACGAGCCGACCAGCCGCGGCCTGCCGCCGGCCATTGGGGTAGGCAAGGGCACCATCGTGCTGCAGGATTTCGAGCACGCCGAGGCGATCTTCGTGATCGGCCAGAACACCGGCACCAATTCACCGCGGATGATGAGCAACCTGGTCGAGGCGCGCAAACGCGGCATTCCGATCGTGGCGGTCAACCCGATGCCCGAGCGCGCGCTGATCCGCTTCGCCGAGCCGCAGGACATGGTGCAGATGGCCACGTTCGGTTCGACCGAGATCACCAGCGAGTTCGTGCACATCCGCATCGGCGGCGACCTGGCCCTGATCAAGGGCATGATGAAGGTGATGTTCGAGCGCGAGGCGCAGGGTGAGCGTGTGCTCGACCATGCCTTCCTCGCCGAACACACGGTGGGCCTGGAGCCGCTGCGCGAAGACGTGATGGCGCAGGACTGGGACCAGATCGTGCAGGTTTCCGGCATTTCGCAGGCGCAGATCCGTCGCTGTGCGGAGATCTACATCCGCTCCAATGCCACCGTGATCTGCTACGGCATGGGGCTGACTCAGCACCAGTACGGCTCGCGCCTGCTGCAGCAGGTCGCCAACCTGCTGTTGCTGCGTGGCAACTTCGGCAAGCCCGGTGCTGGCATCGGGCCGATCCGGGGCCATTCCAATGTGCAGGGCGACCGCACCGTCGGCATCGACGAGAAGCCCAAGCCGGCCTATCTCGACCGCGTGCAGCAGGTGTTCGGCTTCGACCCGCCGCGTGAGCATGGCCACCATGTGGTCGAATCCATCGAGGCGATGCTGGACGGCAGCGCCAGGGTGTTCATCGGCCTGGGTGGCAACTTCATTCATGCCGTGCCCGATACGCCGCGCGCGTACGAGGCAATGCGTGGGCTGGACCTGACCGTGGGCATCGCCACCAAGCTCAACCGTGGGCACCTGGTTCATGGCCGCGATGCGCTGATCCTGCCGGTGGTGGCGCGCTCGGAGCGCATCGTCACGCCGGCCGGCGAGCAGTTCGTCACCATCGAAGACGCGATGTCCAATGTGACCGCCTCGCGCGGCGTGCTCGAACCGGTCAGCGCCGATGTGTTGCCCGAGGTCGAAATCGTCTGCCGCATGGCGCTGGCCACACTGCCCGACAGCAGGGTTGACTGGGCCGGCTGCATGCACGACTACGCACCCATCCGCGAGCTGATTGCTGCGGTGTATCCGGAGATCTACACCGGCTTCAACGAGCGCATCCGGCAGCCACACGGTTTCCATCTGGACATTCCGCCGCGCCGCCGGGTGTGGCCCACGCCGAATGGCAAGGCCAACATCCTGGTAATGCCCGGCCTGGACGTGGACGACCCCGTACATGACCCGGACATGCTGCGGTTGGCCACGGTGCGCTCGCACGATCAGTACAACACCACCATCTACAGCTACAACGACCGCTACCGCGGCGTGTACAACGATCGCATGGTGCTGTTCATGAACATCGAGGACCGGCTGGCGCGCGGGCTGGACAAGGAAGCGCGGGTCAGCCTGGAGACGATCAGCGCTGATGGCGTGCAGCGGCGCGTCGAGGGCCTGACCGTGCTGGACTACCCGATGCCGCGCGGCGCGCTGGCCGGCTACTACCCCGAACTGAACCCGTTGTTGCCGCTGGACTACTACGACCGCCTCAGCGGCACGCCGGCGGCCAAGTCGATCCCGGTGCGGATGCGGGCGATGGCGGCGGTCGCCTAGCAGTGGATGAATCCAGTCCTATGGGCCTTCGGCATGTGGGTTGGGTTCATCCAGAGCAAAGGAGCAACGGAAATAGTTGGCCGTATCCCGCCAAGCGCCAACGATCGGTTCCTGGATCTGCGCCAGCAGTTCACGGGCCTTGACGGGATCATTGGCCTGGCAGGCGAAGTACGCGAATGATTGCAGGTTCCATGGCGAGGGATAACGTGACAGCACGTCTTCGAAGCCGCGTTTCATGGTCGGCCAGTTCACTTTCGAATCGGTGAACAAACGGTCCTCGTACTCCCGCTGCGAGGCGACCCAGTAGATGCGGGCGTACAGCATGTATTGGTCCTGCGGTGGGGCCGCGGCCATGACCCTGCGAGCATAGGCTTCCAGGCCAGCCGGATCGCCGCCCCACTTCGGAGCGAAATAGCGCACGGCAGCAAAGTAGAGCGGGAAGTAGCCCGGATAGCGCGCGATGCCTTCGTCATGCAATGCGAAGAAGCGGTCTGCATCCCAACTCTGTTCGATCGCCCGGTGTTCCATCGACTCGTACCAGTACGGGTCCGTGCTGGCGATGTCCTTGTATTTCAGCAGGTAGTCAACGGCCTGCTGCTGCAGCGCCTTGAACGGTGCCCAGTCCTCTTCCTTCACCGTATTTGCATAGCCGGGGCCGCGGATGCTCCAGCCTTGGCGGCTGAGCATCTCAGCCATGGCCAGGCGCGCCGACGGCGACCTGGGGTAGCGCGAGATCCACGCCTGCACGAGCTTCTCGCGACCCTGCCAGTAGGCCGGGTCACGGTTGCTCATGCTGAAGGCATAGCCGATGCCTACGTAGTACGCCGAAAGCTTCCAGACACCACTGCTGAAGTAGCGATCCGTATCCCGGTAACGACTGGCGAGTTGCTCCAGTCTGGCGAAATCCTGCTTCTCCAGCAGTTGCTGTGCCTGCCGGGAGACTTCAGCGCGTTCGCTTGCTTCATCTTCGCTTGGTTCTTCGGCGTGGGTGATGGTCGCGCACGACAACAGCAGCACCACAAGCAGTGTTCGCATGAATCCATTCATGAGGGAAACTCCGTGTCGGGGACAGGGGCAGGGGCGTGGCAATGCAGGGTGGCACGATTGCCATCTCGCCATAGCAAGGGGCGTCGCGCAAGTCGACCGCGTGGTTGTCAAGCTGTCAGGGTCGTTGCCAGCCCACTGAGGGCGCCTGCATCGGCTATCATCGGCGGGTGAACCTGCCTGGCCTGCTGCTGCGTTGGATGCTGCTTGTCGCCCTGGTGCTGAATGCACCGGCGCTGGCGCTTGCCTCGTCTTCGTACGGCGGATCGGCCAATCAGGATCACTGCGCTGCACCGCACGCGGCCGCGATGGCGGCAGCCGGCTGCTGCGATGATACGGCCCCGGCGGCCTGCCAGAGCGGTGAGTGTGAATGCCCGCCGGCCTGTCTTGGCATGCTGGCCACGTTGAGCGGAACGCTAGCCTCGCCGTGGCGCGAGGCGCCTGTAGCCGCCCGTTCCCAGCAACGCGCATCGCCGCCGATGCCGGACCCGTTGCGTCCCCCCATCGTGTGATTTCCTGCAGGCGCTCAAGCGCCTGCCATGGCTGCTCGACTTTTTCTCGACTCTGCCCGCGCCTTCGATGCGCGGGCGGCGGGCTACGTTGCCCGCCTCTGCAAAGGAATCACTCAATGAACCGTACTCTCTCCCTCGGCCTGCTGCTGGGCACCGTGCTGGCCACGACCGCCTGCGCTCGTGCCGCCGAAGAATCCTCCGCGGCACCGGTCGCCAGCGAAGCACCGGCACCGGCCCAGGCCAGCCCGTCCAAGATCGATCCAGCCTTGCCGGTCGCCATCGTGCACAAGACCGCCAGCTGCGGTTGCTGCGGCATCTGGGTCGACCACCTGAAGGCCGCCGGCTTCCAGGTCGATGTGCGCGACGCCGACGACATGAACCCGATCAAGGTCCGCCTGGGTGTGCCGGTCGGCAAGGCGTCCTGCCATACCGCCGAGATCGGCGGTTACGTGGTCGAGGGTCACATCCCGGCCGAGGACATCAAGCGCCTGCTGGCCGAACGCCCGGCCGCGCGCGGGCTGGTGCTGCCCGGGATGCCGGCCGGTTCGCCGGGCATGGAAATGCCGGACGGCTACGTGCAGCCGTACACCGTCGAGCTGGTGCGCAACGATGGCATCACCGAACCGTTTGCCCAGCACCGGCAAGGTGGCTGACAGCCAGTGGTGGTGCCGGTCGGTCTGACCGGCACCTTTCCTCGCGGCCGACTTGCTCTTTGCAGAGTCGAGCCGTGCTCGACTGCTCTGCGGCTCCGTCGAGCAAGCTCGACGCTTCGGAATCAGCGGGTCCCGGCCGTTTCCCTGGCCAACTGCGCGTCGAACTTCTTCTCGGCCGCATCCGCGTAGGCGTTGCAGGTCAGTGCCTCGGCGCTGGCCTTGCTGCCGGCGGCATAGTTCCAGTTGCTGGCGCCCGGATGCGGGGTGAGCAGCAGATCGCAGGGCAGCGCCCGTACCGTTGCGAAGCTGCGCTTGTAGTCCTCGATCAAGCGCGGATAACGGGGATTGCCCTTCAGCTGGTAACCCGGTGCACTCAGGCTGTCGGCGTAGGCGATGCGCACCGGCTTCCCATCGCGGGTGTCGGTCCAAGTCCAGGCGGTGCTGCCCGGGGTGTGCCCCGGCATGAAGTGCGCGGTGAATGCGATGCCGCCCACCGTGACCACTTCGCCATCCATGATGATGCGGTCGGCGCTGGCCGGCGGATAGGTGATGCCGTCGCCAAAGTGCAGGTCGTTGCTGCCGCCGCGCGCCAGCAGCACCGCCGTTTCTGCATTGGCCGCCACATGCGCGCCGGTGCGACGCTTGAGCTCGGCGACCGGGCCGGCGTGGTCGGCATGCGCATGGCTGAGCAGGATCAATCGCAGGTCCTGCGGGGCCACGCCGCGCAGCTTCATGTTGTCCAGCAGGTGACCGGCCATCTGTGGCATGCCGCCATCCAGCAGTACTGCGCCCTCGGCGGTCTGCACCAGCAGCGCGGTCAGGTCCTCGGTGCCGATCTGCCAGGTGTGGTCGGCAACCTGCAGCGGCGCCATCGGCTGCAGCCAGGACGCATCCACGGTATAGGCCCGCAGTTGTGGCAGCGGTGCCTCGGCGGCGCTGGCGTGGACGGCCGGAAGAGCGACGGCCAGGGCGAAGGCGAGCAGGGTAAAACGCATGATCCACGTCCGCTTGAAGGAGGCCCAGAAACTAGCATGGGCCTCCTTCATCGCGTCTCGCATAGATTTCATGGCTCCCATAAGGACGCCATGGATCAGTACCGGTACTGCCATCCCAGCGTCAGCACCCGGCCGCGGCCGGAGAAATAGCTCGGGTTCGACGGCGTGGTCTGCGAGTAGTAGCTGATGTACTGCCTGTCCGCCAGGTTCTGCACGCCCAGCGTGAAGGCATGCTTGTCCAGCGTATAGCGCGCGACCAGATCCACGGTGGTGTAACCCTTGAACTCGGCCACCTGCGCGCCACGCAGGTCGAAGTCGCGGTCGAAGGCGTGACTGGCCTGCAGGCGGGTGCTCAGCTGCGGCGTCCAGCTCTGTTCCCAGAACGCAGTCAGCCGGTTCGGCGCGATGTTCACACCAGCCAGGTCGCTGTCGAGGCGACCGTCAACGTCGGCGTCGTAGCGGCCGTTGGCGCGTGCATAGCCCAGTCCGAGGCGGCTATTGCCCAACCGCAGGCGAAGGTTGCTTTCAAAGCCTTCCACGCGGGTGGCCTGGCGCTGCACCGCATAGGCATCGATGCCCGGATCGTAGATCAGCACCGAGCCCAGCTTGGATTCGGAGGTGTAGTAGGCAATGTCACCGCTGAAGCGGCCATCGTCGTACTCCAGGCCGATCTCGCGGTTGTCCGACACCACCGGTGACAGGTCGACGAGGCTGTCCACGCGTTGTCCGTCGCGGTTGATCGCGCGCAGCACGCGGCCGACGTCGGCCACGGTGTAGCCTTCCGAATACGAGGCGTAGGCGTTGAGGCGATCGTTGATGTACCAGACCGCGCCGAAGTTGGGCAGGGTCTCGCTCATGGTCGGCTTGCCGCCGGCCACCTTGCGTGCGCCGTAGCGGGGCAGGGTGGTGTAGTCACCCACTTCCAGCTCGCCCTTTTCGTAACGCAGGCCGCCGGACAGCATCAGGTGATCGGTCGGCCACCAGTGCAGCTGCAGCAGCGGTGACAGGCTCTGGTAGGTGGTCTGCGGCACCCAGTTCATGCCACTGGCCAGCAGCACCTGGTGGGTGCGGTCGCGCAGGCCGTCCAGGCCCAGGGTCACGTCCAGCGTGGTGTCGGCGATGCGGCTCCAGCTCTGGGTCAGCTTGAAGCCGCGCTTGTCCGATTCGTTCTGGGTCTGGTCCCAGGCGGCATTGGCGCCGGTGTTGCCCCAAGGATCCCATTGGCTGGCACCGTAGCGGCCTTCGAAATCGACCGCGAAGGCCTGCGCCTGGAAACGGCCGCCGAGCAGGTCGGCGGCGCTGTAGTCCACCGTCAGCGAACGCGAGCGGTTCATCGGCGGATCGAGCGGCGTATCGCCGGGAACCGAAATGGTCGGGCGACCGGTCCGGTAGTCACCGTTGATGGCCAGGTAGTTGTCCAGCCCGCGCAGTTCATAGCGGTTGGCCATGACCTGCAGGCGGTGGCCGTCGGCAATGTTCCAGCCCAGCTTGGCGAATACGTTCGATGAGGTCGAGTCCATCAGCTCGCCCTGCGCGTTGGTGCCGATCGATCGGCCCTCGCCGTCGTGGTACAGGCCCTGCTTCTCATAGGCCAGGCCGGCGACCAGGTCGAACTGCTCGCCGCGCACGCCCACCAGGGCCGAGCCGCGCTGGCCATTGTCGTCGTGGCGGCTGGGCAGGGCAGCGCTGTAGCTGACATTGGTGTCGAGCAGGAACGCACCCGGCTCACTGGGCGCACTGCGGGTGATGATGTTGACGATGCCGCCGGTACCGCCGATGCCCTGCAGCGCGTTGGCACCGTGGATGACCTCGATGCGTTCGATCATCGCCGGGTCGATGGTGTGCGAATCACGCGAGCCATCGCGCAGCGGCGTGGACTGCGGCACGCCGTCGACCATGTACAGGATGCCGCGGCCGCGCATGGTTTCGCCGTAGTTGGACATCTTCTCGCGCGCCGGGGCAAACGCCGGGATCTGCGACGACAGCACCCGCGACACATCCGAGCCCAATGCCAGCTGCTGGGCGATGTCCTCGCGGGTCAGCACCGTGATGGTATTGGGCATGGCGGTCTCGCCCTGCGGCATGCGCGCGGTCGAGGCCGAGACCGTGACGCGGGCCAGCGACGTCGTCGAGGCGGATGACGGCGCCGATGATGCGGCCCGGGCCGGGATGCGCGGCTTCGCCGGCGCTGGCGCGGCACTCACCACGAACACCCCTGGCGAACGTTCCTGCATCGCCAGGCCTTGGCCTGCCAGCAGCCGCTGCAGGGCCTCACGCGGGGTGTAGCGGCCATCAACAGCCGGGGCGCTGCGGCCGCTCACGCTGTCGGCGGCGAACAACAGCTGGATGCCACTCTGCCGCGCCAACGCAGTGAGCGAGGCCTGCAACGGGCCGGCCGGCAGGTGCAGCTCGACGGGCGCGGATGCAGCGGTCTGCGCCGTGGCGGGCAGGGCCGCACAGAGGCAGGCAGCGAGCAGGGTAGGGGCCAGCCGGCGCAGGGCGGCAGGCGGAACAGGGCGGGTCATGCGGGGGTCCTTCGGAAGGGTTCAAGCACTTGCCGGATGGGACGACGCGCAACCCACCCTCGGTGTGGCATTCAATCGCGGGCGCGCAGATGCAGGCTGCCATCGGAAGCGGTGTGCACCTGTACCGGCAGGATCTCGGGCAGCAGCGCGAGTACGGTTTCGGCGCGGTCGGCATCGAAGACGCCTGACACCTGCAGCGGCCCCAGTACCGGGTCGTCCAGCACGATGGGACGGTCGTGATAGCGCTGCAGGATGCGCAGCACCTCGGCCAACGGCATGCGGTCGAACTGCAACCGCCCACGGGTCCAGTCGGCTCGATCCGGGTCCACCGCTTCCGGCGGAGACAACGATCCTGGCTGGGCCAGCACACGCTGCCCCGGCTTCAGGCGCTGCTCGGCGCCCCCGCCGTCCACACGCACGCCCACCTCGCCGCGCCACAGGGTTACCTCGCTGAGGCTACCCTGCCGGTCAACGTCGAACACCGTGCCGTAGTTGCGCACATGCACCGCCCCGGCCTCGACCTCGAACGGGCGCCAGGTCGAGTGCCGCACCTGGAAACGGGCCTGGCCCTGCACCAGCACCACCTGCCGCGAGCGGATGTGCCTGCGAACCTGCAGATGGGTACCGGCGTCGAGCAGCAGATGGCTGCCATCGGGCAGGCGGATGCCGCGGCGTTCGCCCACCGCGCTCCGATAGTCGTGCACCTGCCATGCCGGGTCGGCAATGAACACGCCCGTGGCCGTGATCAGCAGCAGCGGCAGGACGATCTTCGCCGCACGTCCACCGCGACGACGCTGCAGCGCATCCGCGCTGGGCATGGGGAAGCGTTCCTTCAGGGCATCGCGATGCTGGTCCAGCACCTGGTCGGTGGTTGCGGGTTGGACCGGCGGTTGCGGTGTGGACGGCGGCGGTTGTGGGCTCATCGCAGGCCAGCCGACCGTTGGCAATCGACCATGGCCAGGCGCAGGTGGCGCTCCACCGCCTTCTGGCCGATACCCATGCGGCGGGCAACCTCAGCCTGTGGCAGTTCGTGGATCTTGTGCAGGATGAAGACCTGCTGGCGGCGGCAGGGCATGCGTTCGATGGTGGCGCCCAATCGTTGCAGTGCCTGTTGTCCCTGCGCCTGCTGCTCAGGCCCGGGGCGCGGGCAGGCGTCATCGGGCAGCTCGGCACGCGCCTCCACCCAGTGCCGGCGCAGATCCTCGGCGCGGCAGCGATCCACCGCCGTATCGTGCGCGATCCGCCGCAGCAGCGCGATGGGTTGCCGTGCATCGTAGGCGGCCGGGCGTTCCAGCAGGCGCACGCAGACATCGTGCACCACCTCACGAGCCAAACCCGGCGAGCGGAAACGGCGGCGCAGGTACTCCACCAGTTCCTCGTAATGGCGCACCAGCGAGGACACCAGCGGCAGCGCGGGAGGGGGTAGGGAAGGCAGCTGGGACATCCGGACCGGAAGCAAGGGCAAGGGGCGCGCGCGGGGGAGGGCATCCCTGCGCGATGACGCAATACTAATGGGAACCGTTCGCGTTTGTCATGTGGGGCGCGGGTCGGGGATTGTTCGTCGGAACTGGAAAGTGAAACCACGATCATCGTCTGGAGCGCAGAATCGGCCGCGGCTAGCCTGCAAGCAGGCTCAAGGAGATGGACCATGCACGTGCTTCTGGTGATGGTGGGTGGGGTGTTGTTGTTGGGGGTATTCCTGCTCTTCGGGCGGCTGTGGAGCGTAGGCCAGTCACAGTTGCCCACGGCCCTGCTCGCGTTCATCGCCACCTGGCTGCTGGTGACGCTGGCCAACATGTGGGTGGGCGTGAGCAAGGCGGACTACGCCGTGCGGGAAGAACTGCCGATCCTGCTGCTGGTGTTCGCGGTGCCGGCCCTGCTGGCTGGACTGCTGTACTGGCGACTGGCGCGCTGAAGGACGGCCATGAGCACACGACTGAGACCGCCTGCCCTGCGCCAGCGCGATGGCCACCACGCCCGCGTGACCTACGAAGAGCTGTTCTTTGATCTGGTCTACGTCTTTGCGGTTACCCAGCTCAGCCACCATCTGCTGCATCACCTGGACCTGATCGGGGTGATGCAGACGCTGGTGCTGTGGTTCGCGGTCTGGCTGGGCTGGCAGTACGCCTGCTGGGTCAGCAACTGGTTCGATCCCGAGGCGCCACGCATCCGCAGCCTGCTGTTCGTCACCATGTTGCTGGCGCTGTTGATGTCCTCGTCCATTCCCGAGGCCTTCGCTGAACGCGCCTGGGTCTTCGCGGGGGCGTACGCCACCATGCAGGTCGGGCGCACGGCGTTCGTGCTGCTGGAGGTCGGTCGCAGCCATCCGTTGGCGCCCAATTTCCGACGCATGCTGGCGTGGGTGAGCGTGTCGGCCTGCTTCTGGCTGGCGGGCGCCGCCGCCGAGGGCAATCTGCGTCTGGCGTTGTGGGCGGTGGCGGTGGCCTGCGAATACATCTCGCCGATGTTCGGTTTCGCGTTTCCGGGCCTGGGCCGGTCGCACACCCGCGAGTGGACCATCGAAGGCGGGCACTTGGCCGAGCGTTGCCAGCTGTTCGTCATCGTCGCACTCGGCGAGACGCTGCTGGCTACCGGTGGCGTGCTCAGCGAGGTCGAGCAGTGGAGTGCTGCGGTGGTGTCTGCGGTGCTCGCCACCTTCGCCGGCACCATCGCCATGTGGTGGCTGTATTTCGGCATCTCCAGCCGCGACGCCACCGCGGCGATCACCCATTCCGAGGACCCCGGGCGGATGGGCGCCAATTTCCACTACGTGCATGCGCTGCTGATCGCCGGCATCATCGCCACCGCGGTGGGCAACGACCTGGTGATGGATCACCCGGAAGCGGCGGTGACCCCGGTCTACGCCACGGTGCTGGTAGCGGGGCCGTTGATCTATCTGCTGGGCAGCGCCTTGTACAAGCGCATTGTGTACGGGCGCGCCCCGTATTCGCATCTGATCGGTGCCGTGGCGCTGGTCGTGTTGGGCGTGGTCTTGCCGCACACCCATCTGCTGGCCGCTGGCTGGTTGACCAGTGCGGTGCTGCTGGCCGTGGGGTTGATGGATACGCGGTTGAAGCGTCGCCTGAAGCGGGCGTGATCCGCACGCGTCGCTGCCGTGCTTGCGCGGGCGGGCAATGGGAGTAGCGTGGGCAGTGGGTGCTCTGGGAACCGGGAGTGGCGCAGCATGCAGAACGTTCCGCAGTGGCTGGTCTGGGCCGGCCTGTCAGCCTGTTTCGCCGCGCTGACCGCGCTGTTCGCCAAGGTGGGCGTCAAGGGCGTCGACTCGGATCTGGCCATGGCCATCCGCACCCTGGTGGTGGCGGCGGTGATCCTGCCGCTGGTGGTGGTCACCGGCAAGTGGTCCAATCCGTTGCTGCTGCCCGGGCGCACGCAGCTGTTCCTGGTGCTGTCGGCGCTGGCCACGGGTGCGTCGTGGCTGTTCTACTTCCGCGCGCTGCAGAGTGGTGAGCTGGCCAAGGTGGCAGTGGTCGACAAATTCAGCGTGGGGCTGGTGATCGTGCTCGCCTATCTGTTGCTGGGTGAACGTCCGACCCTGCGGGAATGGAGCGGCATCGGCCTGGTGCTGGCCGGGGTGATCGTACTGGCGACGAAGAAGTAGCAGCGTTCAAACCCATCGACGAGGGAGAGCAGGATGCAGGGCGAAGCGCGCGGTACCTTTGAAGTGAACCTGCTGCCGATCAGTGGCAACGACGGCCCGATCGGGGTGATGTCGATCGACAAGGTCTTCCATGGTGACCTGCAGGGCAGCAGTGTCGGCCAGATGCTGGCCTTCCGCAGCCCGGTGCAGGGCTCGGCCGGCTACGTGGCGATGGAGCGGGTGACGGCCACGCTGGCCGGGCGCCACGGTGGGTTCACCCTGCAGCACAACGGCTTGATGACCCGTGGCACGCCGCAGCTGAGCGTGGTGGTGGTACCCGATTCCGGCAGCGACGGGCTGCTCGGCCTGGCCGGCACGCTGGAGATCACCATCAGCGAGGGCCGCCATGACTACCGGTTGCTCTACAGCCTTCCGGAAGAACCCTAGCGGAGTTCCGCTGCCATCGTCGCGAGCCGGGCGACGGTGTTGAGGTTGCGCGCCGTGCCCTGTGCCGCGCCGGGAATGCGCAGGCGCGAGTCGGCCATGCCGGCGCCGTAGTGGATGAAGATCTCGCGCGTGCCGAGTGCGAGCTGTTCGTCGCGCCGGCCGGTCACGCCGTCCAGCGGGTCGGCGGGCAGGCTGCCGTCGAGGAACAGGGCGACCACACGGTTGCCGGCCGCCTGCGCAAACGGATTGCGTGCCACCACGCCGGCAATCTCGTTGGCCGAGCGCACCAGCACGCCCACCGGCTTGCCGGCATAGGCCTGGAGCCGCTGGCCGAGGGCCTGGCGCACGCCTGTTTCGTCGAGCGAGCTGCGCAACACCACGTTGCCGCTGGCGATGTACGTGCGGACATCGGCGAAGCCTGCGTCCTCACACATCGCCACCAGTTCGCGCATCGGCAGCTTGCCGGTGCCGCCGACGTTGACCGCGCGCAGCAAGGCGACGTGGACGTTCATGGCGTCCCCGCCTGCAGGCGGTCATACATGCGTACCAGGTCAACCAGGGTGCGCGCGCCCATCTTGCGCATCACCTGCGCGCGGCGCACCTTCACCGTGATCTCGCTCACCCCGAGGTCGCCGGCGATCTGCTTGTTGAGCCGGCCGCGTACCACGCCATCGACCACCTCGCGCTCGCCGGCGTTGAGGGTGTCCCAGCGCAGTTGCAGCGCGCCGAGTGCCTCGCCGTCGCGGCGGCGCTGGCGGTCGATCTCGATGCCCTTGTGGATGGCATCGAGCAGCTCCTGGTCACGGAAGGGCTTGGTCAGGAACTCGATGGCACCGTCCTTGATCGCGTTGACGCCCATCGCGATGTCGCCGTGGCCGGTGATGAATACCACCGGCAGCTGCAGGCCGAGGCTGCCCATCGTGCGATGGAACTCCAGCCCACTCTGGCCGGGCATGCGCACGTCCAGCACCAGGCACGCTGGCGCGTCTTCCAGGTCGTGTTCGAGGAAGGCCTGGGTGGAGGCGAAGGCCCGCACCTGCAGGCCCATCGAGGCCAGCAGGTCTTCCAGTGCGGCGCGCACCGACGGGTCGTCGTCGATCACGTAGACGATGGGTGCTGGATCGATGGCAGGGGCAGCGGGCTTACGCATGTTGAACGTCCGAGGCGATGGGCAGGTCGAACACGAAGCAGGCACCGCCGCCTGCCGGTCGTTCGGCGCGGATCTGGCCGTCATTGGCTTCGATCATCGAACGGCTCAGGCTGAGGCCCAGGCCGAGCCCATGTGATTTGGTGGTCCAGAATGCATCGAATACTCGCTCGGGATGATCGGCGGGCAGGCCGACACCACGGTCGCGCACGCTGAGACTGACCCGCTGACCGTCACGCCGGGTCAGCAGCGACAGTCGCCGGTCCGCAGCAGGGACTGGCTCCATCGCGTCCACCGCATTGAGGATCAGGTTGCCGATCACCTGCTGCACCTGCACGCGGTCGGCGTGTACCGGCGGCAGGTCGGCGTCCAGCAGCAGCGCCACCGCCACGCCGTGCTGGTCCAGCTCGCTGCGCGACAGCGCCAGCATTTCCTCCACCGCCTGATTCAGGTCGAAGGCGCGTCGTTCCGGTGCCGCGCCCTGGGTCAGGCCGCGGATGCGGGCGATCACGTCACCGGCGCGGTGCGCGTCGGCCAGGATGCGGGCCACGGTCTGCCGGGCCTTGTCCACGTTCGGAGGGTCCTGTGCCAGCCAGCGCTGGCAGGCTTCGGCGCTGCTGGCGATGGCGGCCAGTGGCTGGTTGACTTCATGGGCGATGGAGGTGGTGAGCTCGCCTACGGTGGAGGCGCGTGCCACCCTGAGCAGGCGGCCCTGCGCTTCCTGCACGGCGGCCTTGGCCGCTTCCATGTTCAGGGCGAGATAGGTGGTGATGCCGATCACCAGCATGCCGATCACCGAGTTGACCAGGCCGATGCGGTAGGTGCCGAAGCGGGTCAGGAAGAAGCTGAGGGCGGTCAGCGCGATGCAGGCGATGGCCAGGGTGATCAGCCCGCGCGCGCTCAGCACGCGCGACGCCGCGAGGATGACCGCTGCGTAGAAGCAGGCCGCAGCGACGGCGTAATCGGTGACGGTGTCGATCAGGAAGATCGCCGCCATCACGACGATCAGGGCCAGCAGCACCAGCGGGCGGCGGGGCGACAGCGATGGCATCGGGGAAGCTCCCGGGCGTGGGCGGAAAGGATAGCAAAGCCGGCATTGGTGGATGCCGACCTGTGCCGGCGTGCTCTCGTGCGGTGGGTGCCGACCGTTGGTCGGCACAAACCAGAGCGATGCCTGGTAGTGCCGGCCGCTGGCCGGCAACTGTACGGTGCTTCGGAGATCACGAGGTTGCCGGCCAGCGGCCGGACTACCGCAGGGATGGACACGGTCTCTGAAGGTTCTGTGCCGACCAACGGTCGGCACCCACCAAAGCGATGCACGGTGCGTCCGGGGATCATGGGGTTGCCGGCCAGCGGCCGGCACTACTCCTCCAGGCTGGCGTTCCAGAACCCCTGCAGCACGCCGGGCGTGGTCGCCAGCGTCGCCAGTACCGCATCCAGCTCACCGGCATCCACCGTGGTGGCATACAGCACCGCTTCGATCTCCACGTCGCGCTCGCCGAACGGGCGCTGGTCCACCGCGCGCACCGGGTAGTGCGCCTGCTCAAGCAGCAGCAACAGCTGGTCCAGCACCTCGGCCTGCTGCTCGCGCTGGCAGACCACGTTGATCGCATAGATCGCCTCGCTGAACGCTTCCGGCAACGGCTGCCGTTGGATGCGGTTCACCACCGGCCGCAGCAGGGTATTGGCGGCCAGCACGAACACCGCTGCCAACACCGCCTCCGGCAGCAGCTTGATACCGGCACAGGCACCCACCGCCGCCGATCCCCACAGGGTGGCGGCGGTGTTCAGGCCGGACACCTGCGCGCCGTCCTTCATGATCGCGCCGGCACCGAGGAAGCCAACGCCGGAGATCACATACGCAACCACATGCAGCGGCGAGGGTGGTCCGCCATACAGATCATGGAAGCGCACGGCCAGATCGACGAACACCGCCGCACCCACCGCCACCAGCGTGTTGGTACGCAGACCGGCGGTGCGTTGGCGCAGCTGCCGCTCCAGGCCAATGACCGTGCCCAGCAAGAACGCCACCGACAGGCTGATCAGCGAGCTGAGCGTGGCGCCGGCGTTGAACGCCGGCAGGTTCGGATTGATGTCCATTGTGTTTCTCCCTGGACAAAGCGGCGGGCGCTTACTGCCAGCCGTAGCGGCGGATGTAGAACCGCTTCAGCGCAGTGGTCAGCACCGCGTAACCGACCAGGATCGCGACCAGGAACGGCCAGTAGCCGGTGGGCAGCGCCTGCAGCCTGAAGTAGCCGGCCAGCGGGCTCAGCGGCAGGAACACACCGATCGCCATGATCAGGCCGGTCATCAGCAGCAGCGGTGGTGCGGCGATGCTCTGCAGGAACGGCACCTTCGGGGTACGGATCATGTGCACGATCAGGGTCTGGGTCAGCAGCCCGACCACGAACCAGCCGGACTGGAACAGGCTCTGGTCGGCAGCGGTGCGCGCGTCGAACACGTACCACATCAGCGCGAAGCAGCTCAGGTCGAAGATCGAGCTGATCGGCCCGAAGAACACCATGAAGCGGCCGATGTCCGCCGGGTTCCACTTCAGTGGCTTGCGCACCAGCTCCTCGTCCACGTTGTCGAACGGGATGGCGATCTGCGAGATGTCGTACAGCAGATTCTGCACCAGCAGCTGCAGCGGCAGCATCGGCAGGAACGGCAGGAAGGCCGAGGCCACCAGCACCGAGAACACATTGCCGAAGTTGGAACTGGCGGTCATGCGGATGTATTTCAGCATGTTGTTGAACGTGCGCCGGCCCTGGATGACGCCTTCTTCCAGCACCATCAGGTTCTTTTCCAGCAGGATGATGTCGGCCGCCTCCTTGGCGATGTCCACCGCGCTGTCCACGCTGATGCCGATGTCGGCTGCGCGCAGCGCCGGTGCATCGTTGATGCCGTCGCCGAGGAAGCCGACCACCTTGCCCTGCGCGCGCAGCTCGCGTACCAGCCGCTCCTTGTGCAGCGGCGTCAGCCGGGCAAACACGCGATGGTGGTGCAGCGCCCGCGACAGCGCGCCGTCGTCCATGCGCTCGATCTGCGGGCCGGTCAGGATGGTGTCCGCGTCCAGCCCCACCTGTGCGCAGACACGGGCGGTCACCAGTTCGTTGTCGCCAGTGAAGACCTTGACCTCGACACCGTGTGCGGTCAGCGCCTGCAGCGCCTGCGCAGCGGACTCCTTCGGCGGGTCCAGGAAGGCCACGTAGCCGACCAGGGTCAGCCCGCACTCGTCCGCTTGCGAGTAGGCGCTCTGACTGGCCGCGGTCTCCTTCATCGCCACCGCCACCACGCGCAGGCCCTGCTCGTTCAGTTCCTCGGTGGTCTGCCGCACGCGGGCCAGGCGGTGCTCGTCCAGTGGCATGTCCTGGCCGTTCTCGCGAACGGTGCTGCACACCGCCAGCATCTCTTCCACCGCGCCCTTGCAGATCAGCTCATGGTGGTCCTCGCGCTCGGACACCACCACCGACATGCGGCGGCGCTCGAAATCGAACGGGATCTCATCCACCTTGTGGTAGTCCTGCGACAGCCGCAGCGAACTCTGCAGCTCCACGTGCTCCAGCACCGCGCGATCCAGGAGGTTGATCAGCCCGGTCTGGAAGTGGCTGTTGAGGTAAGCGAACTTCAGCACGTCTTCCGAATCGTGGCCGAACACATCGGTGTGACGCTCCAGTGCGATCCTGTCCTGGGTGAGGGTGCCGGTCTTGTCGGTGCACAGCACTTCCATGGCGCCGAAGTTCTGGATCGCATCCAGGCGCTTGACGATCACCTTGCGCCGCGACAGCAGCACCGCACCCTTGGCCAGGGTGGAGGTGACGATCATCGGCAGCATCTCCGGCGTCAGGCCCACCGCCACCGACAGCGCGAACAGAAACGCCTCGGTCCAGTCACCCTTGGTCCAGCCGTTGATCAGCAGCACGAACGGCACCATCACCAGCGCGAAGCGGATCAGCAGCCAGCTGACACTGTTGACGCCGGCCTGGAATGCGGTCGGCGCACGGTCGGTGGCGGCGCTGCGCTGGGCCAACGTGCCGAAGTAGGTGCGGTTGCCGGTGGCCAGCACCACGGCGGTGGCCGTTCCGGACACCACATTGGTGCCCATGAACAGCAGGTTGTGCTGTTCCAGCAGGCCGGCCAGGCCGTCGCCCGGGTGCGCGAACTTCTCTACCGGCAGCGATTCGCCGGTCATCGCGGCCTGGGCGACGAACAGGTCCTTGGCGGTCAGCACGCGGCAATCGGCCGGAATCATGTCGCCTGCCGACAGCACGATGTGGTCGCCGGGCACCAGCTCACGGATCGGCAGGTCCAGCAGGCGCGCCGGACGGCGGCTGTGCAGGTGCGCACCGAAGTACTGGTCAGCCACATCGGCGGCTTCGGTACCCGGATTGCGGCGCAGCACGCGTGCGGTATTACCGACCAGTGCCTTCAGTCGTTCGGCGGCACGGTTCGAACGCCCCTCCTGCACGAAGCGGATCAGCGTGGACAGCAGCACCATCGCACCGATCACCACGGTGGCCTTGATGTCCTCGGTCAGCCAGGACACCGCCGCCAGCACGGTCAGCAGCAGATTGAACGGATTGCGGTAGCACTGCCACAGGTGCCGCCACCACGGCAGCGGCTTTTCGTGATCCACCTCGTTGGGGCCAAGCGTGGCCAGCCGTTCCTCGGCCTCATGCGGGCTGAGGCCGTCGGCGTGCGATTCCAGCGTGGCCAGCAGCTCGGCTTCCTCCTGCTGGGCGAGGGTGACCAGGCCGGTGGTAAGCGCGAACGGCGCAGCTTCGGCGCTGCCCGGGCCGAATCCAGCTTCGGGCATCGCACGGCGGCGGAACAGGTTGCCTGCGCGACGGCTGCGCAGGAAGGCATTGAACCAGGCGTTGAGCAGGCTCATGGGACTCTCCTCGAATGTCAGAGCCGGCCGCGGCCGGAACACGAACGGAACGGTTGGAACAGGTCAGGCGTGGCGCATCGCCAGCACCGCCGGCGACCACGGCTGCATGTGCAGGCGCTGGCTGCCGCCGATGCACAGCGGCTTCATGGCATCGCGCAGGGGGTAGGGCAGATGACGCAGCACGGTGATGCGCTCGCTGATCGGCAGCAGCGACAGCGCATCGGCCACCACGCGCGGCGAACCGAGCGACAGCGAACGGGCGAACATCACGGGGCCGTGTTGCAACAGTTGGCTGCGCAGGCCGGCAACATCGCGCTCGCCGATCAGGCGGCGCAGGGTGATGTAGAGGATCTTGTAGGACATGGGGGCGATCTCCAGGCAAGCGGCGCCTGGCGGTCCCCCGTCACTCAGGCAGGCAGGGACCGGCGGGCAGGCGCCAGGAACAGGCGGATTGCGGGCATCGGGGGCGCGGTGCGCCCGGCAGGGTCGGGGTCCATCTGCGTCTCCAGGAGGGGAGGGTGCCGGCCAGGATTGCCCTGGCCAATGGCGCTATTGTCCGCCCCTGAATGGGGCTGGCCTAGAGGCTCGTGGGTTAGCTGGGCTATACCTTGGTATTGCCGGGTGGTGTGACTGGCACCTGATACCCGGCCCCGTAGAGTCGACTGTGAATCGACTATCGCGCGCAGCGCGGGCCTCGAAGCAGTGTCGCCAACTGCAGTCGACTCACAGTCGACGCTACTACCTCGCACGGTGGGATGCCGGCCAGCGGCCGGCACTACCCACCTGTTCAGAAGCGGTCGGCAAAGGCATCTGTCGCGCGCACGAGCGCATCGACCGTGGCCGGCTCGTTGGCGCTGTGGCCGGAGGTCACCATCTCCAGGCGCGCTTCCGGCCACGCCTTGGCCAGGTCCCACGCGCTGCGCGGCGGACAGATGATGTCGTAGCGTCCCTGCACGATCACGCCGGGCAGGTGGCGGATGCGATCAATGTTGCGCAGCAGCTGGTCCGGTTCCAGGAAGATGCCGTTGCGGAAGTAGTGCGCTTCGATGCGGGCCTTGGCCAGCGTATCCAGCGGATCATCGGTGGATTGCGCATCCACGTCGTGCTGCAGGGTGGCGGCGTTGTCTTCCCAGCCCAGCCAGGCCTGCGCGGCTTCGACGCGGGTTGCCTCATCCGGGCCATCCATGCGCGTCCAGTAGGTCGCAATCATGTCGCCACGTTCGGCGTGCGGAATATAGGCCTGATAGCGGTCCCAGCGCTCCGGGAAGATCCAGCGCGCACCCCCATCGGCCTCGGCGAACCAGCGGTTCTCCATTTCGCGGCCGAGGAACACGCCACGCACGATCAGGCCGGTGGCGCGCTCGGGATGCGCCTGCGCGTAGGCCAGTGACAGGGTCGAACCCCAGGAGCCGCCATAGACCAGCCAGCGTTCGATGCCCAGATGCTCACGCACCTTCTCGATATCGGCCACCAGGTCCTGCGTAGTGTTGTCGCGCAGCTCGCCGAACGGCGTGGAACGGCCGCTGCCGCGCTGGTCGATCAACACGATGCGGTAGCGCGTCGGGTCGAAGAAGCGGCGATGGGTCGGCGAGATACCGGCGCCCGGGCCGCCGTGCAGGTACACCACCGGAATGCCCTCGGGCGTGCCGCACTCTTCTACATGTAGCGTGTGCAGATCGCTCACCTTCAGGGTGAACTCGCGGTAGGGTTCGATGGCGGGGTACAGGGTGCGCATGGCGGGCATCTCACAAGCAGGGTGGCCAGCATAGCGCCGCCACCTGCGGCTTGCAGCGGTGGCCTCCTGCGCGGCGCTGGAAATGCGCTGGCCGATGCGCATAAGCTTCCGCGATGCAAGCGACCACGACCGGGACGTCCACGTTCAACCTCACCCTCGGCAGCGGCGCGCGCGAGCTGCTGAAGTGGATCGCGCTGCTGGCCATGACCGGCGACC
Source organism: Stenotrophomonas sp. YJH_SMC_119 (assembly GCF_059368315.1). NCBI lineage: Bacteria > Pseudomonadati > Pseudomonadota > Gammaproteobacteria > Lysobacterales > Lysobacteraceae > Stenotrophomonas > Stenotrophomonas sp. YJH_SMC_119. Next base: position 74,184 of record NZ_JCAFRP010000003.1, read on the forward strand.
ACGTGGCCAAGGTGGTCTTCGGGGGCTACGTGCCGGTGGTCAGCGAACTGGGGCGTATCGCCTTCCCGCTGTTCGCGCTGGTGATGGCCTGCAACCTGGCCCAGCCGGGCGCCGACCTGCGCAAATCGATCCGCCGGCTGGCGCTATGGGGGCTGATTGCGCAGCCATTGCACGCACTGGCGTTCGGTTCCTGGCTGCCGCTCAACATCCTGCTCACCTTCACCTTGGCAGTGGTGGCCGTGCATGCGTTTGCGAACAATCGGCCTGTGCTGCTGTTGCTGGCTGCCGGCGTGCTGCCGATGTTCGTGGACTACCAGTGGGCCGGTGTTGGCGCTGTGCTGCTGGCCTGGATCGCGTTCCGGCATCGGGCGTGGTGGCTGTTGCTGGTTGGGCTTGCAGCGGTGTGCGGGGTCAACCACAACGGCTGGGCACTGCTGGCTGTTCCGGTGGTCGTGCTGGCGACGCGGGTGCCGTGGCGACTGCCGCGCTGGCGCTGGGTGTTCTATGGGTACTACGTGGGGCATCTGGCGGTGCTGGCGGTGGTGGCGCGCGTGCTTTCGTGATCAGTGCGTGCGTGGTCGTGCCTTGTGTCGGTAGATCCACGCCAGGCGTGGATGCGTTTGGCGGATCACCATGGAACCCAGCCAGGCATGGCCTGGCTCTACAGTTTCCGGCAGATCCACGCCATGCGTGGATCCCGTTGACAGTTTGTCGCCCGGCTCAGAAGTCCATCGTCGCAGAGAGCAACACCGTCCTCGGTGCACCCAGCGCCAGGCTTGAAAGCAACGGCATGCCCCAGTACGCCTTGTTGGTCACGTTGTTCACGCTGGCGCGCAGCGCAAGCGGTCGACCCGCCACGGTGGTGCTGTAGCGCGCCCCGACATCGAACAACGTACGCCCCGGCACCGACAGACTATTGTCGGCACTGATGTACTGCTTCGACATCGCCGTGGCATTGCCGGTCAAGGTGAGGCCCTGCAAGGTCGGCACATCCCATTCCATGCCCAGCTTGGCCTGCCGCTGCGCCACGGCGGTGGCTATGCGTCCTTCATTCACGCCGCCGGCCGTGCGGGTCAGCTTCGGCTGCACATAGGCCACGCCACCGAGCAGGCGCACGCCGTCCATCGGTGCGCCGAAGAAGCCCCATTCCACCCCGCGGTTACGTTGTTCGCTACCAAGCGAGAAGATGTTCGTGATCGGATCGGTGTAGCTGCTCGGTCGCTTGATCTCGTACACGCTGAAGGTGTGCGCGAAGCTGCCCAGGTCCAGCTTCAGGCCCAGCTCCTTCTGCTTGGTGCGGAACGGTGCGAACACATCGCCGGCGTTGGCTGCGGTCATCGGCGCGGTAGCACCCTGGCTGAGGCCTTCGACGTAGTTGGTGTAGAGGGAGAGCGTGTCGGTGGCCTTCACCAGCAATGCAGCCGCAGGGGTGGTCGCGCTCTTGTCGTAGCGCGAGGTGCGCGCACTGGTAGCGACGCTGAAGGTCTCGCTGACCACCTGCTGGCGACGCACACCCAGCGTCAACTGCACGCGGTCATCGGAGAAGGACAGGGTGTTGGCGAAGCCGAGGCTGTCCAGCGTCAGCTCGGTATGCGAGATGTGCGGTGCCATGAACGGCGCGGCCGGTCCCCACACCGGGTTGTACAGATTGGTGGTCCAGTCCCAGCCGGGTACGCTGCGCCGGCCGTAGTCGTTCTGGGTGTGCTGGTAGTGGGTCACGTTGGCGGCCCACTGGTGGCCGACGCTGCCGGTGTGGAAGGAACCGCGCAGGCCGGCATCTCCGGACTGCTTCTTGATGTCGAAGGCGAGCTGGCCGATCACCGTGGTGAAGTCGCCAGCCGGATTGAGGATCTGCGCGCTGATCGAACCGTTGTAGCGGTAGTCGGTCTTGCTGGTGCCGTAGGCCAGATAGGCCATCAGGCTATCGTTGATATCCAGTTCGCCGCGCAGCATTGCGCCCTTGTCCTGGCTGTCCACGTAGGCCCAGTCCGGGTTGATCAGCGTATCGCCGCGTGGCGGACGTGGAATGGCGACGCCCGGCGCCAGGCCGACGCCACGTGCCGGGCCGTCCACGCGATCGTCGGCGCTGTACAGATCGGCCGACAGCCGCGCACGTTCGCCGCGCCAGTCCAGTGCCAGCGAACCGAGCTGTACCTTCTTGCGCTGCTTGCCGACGGCGCCGTCACCATCACGGTAGGCACCGTTGAAGCGGATGCCGAACTGCTTGTCGGCACCGAGGCGGCGACCCATATCCACATGGGTGCCGAACTGCGCGTCGGAGGCGAAGTTGGCACTGACCCGCAGCAATGGCAGCTCACCCGCACGCTTGGGCACCAGGTTGACGCTGCCACCGACCGAACCACCCGGCGGCATGCCGTTGAGCAGCGCGGACGGGCCCTTCAGCACTTCGATGCGCTCGAACATTTCCGGCGAGGTGCGATAGTAGGGCGCCATGCCGCTGAGGCCATTGAAGGTGGTGTCGCTGGTGTTGGAGGCGAAGCCGCGGATCGCGTAGTTCTCGCTCCAGGAGCCGGTGACGCCATTGCTGAACACCGTGGGGTCGGTAGCGGCGATGACGTCGGTCAGGTCCTTGGCCTGGCGGTCGCGGATGAACGCCTCGGTGTAGCTCACCGTGCTGAACGGCGTGTCCATGAAGTCCTTGTCGCCGAGCAGGCCGACGCGGCTGCCGGCGGCCACTTGCCCGCCCGCATAGTCCGCAGTGACCCGGCGCTGTTCCTGCACCTGCACCGAGGGCAGGGTGGACGGTGCAGTGTCGGCCAGGGCGGCAAACGAGGCCAGCAGCCCTAACGCCAAGGCGGACACCCGATAACGCAGGTGCATGCCCGGCGGATGCATCAGGCCTGAGAATGCGGCAGCACGATGCTGTGCAGAAGTGAAGTTGTAAACGGTCATGCCAGAGTCCTGTGAATCGCAGGCGCGAGCGCGCCTGGCGCGCTGCCGACGGCAAGCACGGGGAGAGGGCGCAGCGCAGGGTTGTTGGCTGGGTGGGGACCTGGCGGGAGGTGAGCCATGGGCTCGATCACGGGCAGCGTGCTGGACGCCTTCCGAATTAGTTGAGTAAGTTAAACTAAATCAATCGAAGCGGACAAGAGGGTCCCTTTACTGGCACCCTCAGCAGGGTATGGACGCGCACCGTAAGAGCAGGCACCGTATGAGCACGCACCCCGATCCAACGGCGCCGAGCCGTGGCCGCCCGCCCACCATCACCCCGGAGCGCCTGGCCGACATCGGCATCCGTCTGGGCCTGCCCAACCTGACCATGGCCAACGTGGCCGCCGAACTGGCGGTGACCCAGGCAGCGCTGTACAAGCGCGTAGCCAACTTGGAGGCGTTGAAGCGCCTGGTGGCGGAGGCGGTGTTCCAGCGCTGGCAGATTCCTCGCGCGTCGGTCGACGCACCGGGTGGGCTGGAGGCCTACCTGATGGGGTTCGTGGAGTCGCTGTGCGGGGTGGTGAAGGCGCATCCCGGGCTGCCGCCGTACCTGCTGCGGCGCACGGTGGCGACCGCGCCGATGCTGGAGAAGATCGCCTCGCACCAGGCGCACGTGGCCGAGGTGTTCGGCCTGCCGGTGGACAAGGCGCGCTGGTTGCTGGCCACGATCGCGTTCTACTGCATCGCCGGCGCCGACACGATCTACGCGATTGCGGACGATGAAGAAGGGCAGGTGATCACCGAGTTCAAGCAGGGCATGCGGGCGCTGGTGATCGGTTCGCTGGAGGTATCGGCGCTTCGGTAGATCCACGCCATGCGTGGATGCCGTTGCACGGTTCGCCACGGCCCCATCTACGCATGCGTGGATCTACAATGCGGCTATGCCTGCCACGCCCACTCTCGATGATCTTCGCCGCTACGCGGTGGCGCGCACCCTGTTCAAGCCGACCACGCTGCTGACCGCGATCCGGCGGCTGGGCTTCGTGCAGGCCGACCCGATCCGGGCACCCGCTCGCGCGCAGGACCTGACCCTGCGCCACCGGGTGAAGGACTACCGCGCGGGCGATCTTGAGCGCCGCTACACGCGTCTGCCGGTGGAAGAGGATTGCCTGGTGAACTACGGCTTCCTGCCGCGCGAGCATCTGGCGCTGATGCACCCACGGGTTTCCAAGCGCGAGTGGGATGCCGAGACCCATCGCCGTGCGGCCGATGTGCTGGCCTTTGTGCGCGAGCGTGGCAGCGTGCACCCACGCGAGGTCGACCAGGCGTTCGCGCATGGGCGGGTGACCAACTACTGGGGCGGCACCAGCAATGCCAGTACCCATCTGCTGGACGGCATGCACTACCGCGGCCTGCTGCGCGTGCAACGGCGCGACAGCGGTACGCGCATCTACGCGGTGGCCGATCATGCCGAGCCCGATTCCAGCGAACAGGCGCAGATCGAACGTGCTGCCGCCCTGATCGATCTGGTGGTGCGCAAGTACGCACCGCTGCCTTCGGCCGGCCTGACCTATCTGGTGCGCCTGCTGGGCCATGGCGCTCCGCACCTGGCCGAGCAGACCCGCAAGGCATTGGCACTGGCCAAGCAGCAGCTGGCCAGCTGCACGTTGGAGGGCACCACCTGGTACTGGCCGGCGGACGAAAATCCGCGCTCGCGCCGCCATGCGCCGGACGAACAGGTGCGCCTGCTGGCGCCGTTCGATCCGGTGGTGTGGGACCGCCGCCGTTTCGAGTTGCTGTGGGATTGGGTGTACAAGTTCGAGGCGTACACGCCTGCACCGAAGCGCCAGTATGGCTACTACGCACTGCCGGTGTTGTGGCACGACCAGGTGGTGGGCTGGGCCAACCTGAGCATGCGCGAAGGTGAGTTGGTGTCGAACGTGGGCTATGCCGGCAAGTCGCTGGCCCGCGACAAGGTATTTCGTGGCGCGCTGGACGACGAGCTGCAGCGCATGGCGGAGTTCCTGTAGCGCCGAGCGGCGCATGGGTAGCCATCGCGCCCGGTAGTCGCCAACCTTGGTTGGCGCTGGCTTCCATCGGTGCCCACCAAGGTGGGCATCTACCGGTCAAGCGGCGTCCTTGTGGTCCGCATCGTCCATGCCGGGGCTGACTCGCCGGCCGATGTCCTTCAGCCGCGCGAGCTGATCCACCATCGACGGTGCATCGTCCAGGCTGCCGGCGAAAGTCCACAGATAGGTCATCACCGCATAGACGTGACCGGGGGTAACGCCATCGGTGGTGGCAAGGCGGCCGATGGTCAGTGCGAACAGGGCCGCTGCCGTCGCGCCGACGGCCAGCACGGCGCCGGCTTCGCGATCGGAGAGCAGGATGCGCAGGCGTGACAGCGTGGTGTAGTGACGGCGCAAAACCGAGGGACTGACCCGGTCCACCAGTCGGATTTCCTGTTCCAGGCGGTTGTTGAGGCGCCCATGCAACTGCTCGTTGCGACGCGCGAACGACGGCAGCAGCAGGAGAGCACCGAACAGCGCGAGGAGAGCGGCTCCACCGACCAGCGGTTCAATTGCGAGCAGCATGACCGCAGCGCCAAACATGGATACCAGTGCGGTGGCGATGATCGGCACGTGCTTTTCGAAGAAGTCGACGAACTCGCGGGCCAGAACGACGCGGGCCGCCGAAGTGGAGGTGGCCTGGCCCAAACGGCGCTGCGCCTGCACCACGTTCACTGCCAGATCGGCATAGATGCGGGTAAACGTCCGGGTATCGACCGCACGGCGGGCGGCACCGACCAACCAGAACAGCAGCACTACGCCGGCGTAGGAGATGGCATGGCCGATGTTGCCGCGGATGATGGCATCCACCGCGAAGCCGGCGAACAGCGGATAGGCCAGCAGCAGCGCGTTTTCCAGTGCCACCAGCGAGAACGTGCCGGTGAGCTGCCAGGGGTAGGTGCGCAGGATGGCCTTCAGGGTGGCGGCCGCATTCTGCTGGCCGATGCTGCCGGCGGCGGCCGCTGGATCGTGGGGGTGTTTCATGGAATGCCTGGGTGGGTCGGGGGTAGAGTCGACTGTTGGTCGACTGCTCTTTGCGAACTGCTGGAAGAACCCGCGCTTGCGCGCGCAAGTCGCCTGACAGTCGACTCTACCCAGGCAGTTCCGGCATTTCGGGCTTTCCAGCGCAGCGATGGCCCTCAACGACGCGCGTGCACCGGCCAGCGGATCTCGAACGCGCTACCACCGCGTTCGGTCGCCCTGCATCGCGCCGTTCCGTGATGGGCCACGGCAATCGCGCGCACCACCGCCAGGCCAAGCCCGGAGCCACCGCTCTGCCGTGAGCGCGACACATCGGTGCGCTGGAAGGCTTCGAAAATGCTGTCGCGCAGGTCGTCCGGCACACCGGGGCCACCATCCTCAACGGTCACGGTGCAATGGCCTTCGGCCAGCGTGACGCGAACCCGGAGGGGGCAGGGGATGGCATGGCGTCGTGCATTCTCCAGCAGCGCCAGCACCGCCTGGCGGATGCGTGCCGGATCGCAGTCGGCAAGCGACGGCCGTGCATCCAATGTCACCGAGAATCCACTCTCGGTCAGCGCCTCGGACATCGCTTCGACCACCGCCGCCACCTGCACGCTGACATCGCTGCGCTGCAGGCGCAGATCCAGGTGACCGCTTTCGGCAAGGCTCACCACGCGCAGGTCTTCGATGATGCGGGTCAGGCCCTCCAGCTGGGTGAGCATGCTGTTGAACTGCTCCGGCCCGGGCTCGAACACGCCTTCGGCGATGCCCTGCAGGCGGCCGCGCAGGATGGTCATCGGCGTGCGCAGTTCGTGTGCGATCGCTGCATTCCAGAACACGCGGTTCTCGGACATCCGGCTGAGCCGCTCGGCCATGGAGTTGAAGTCGCTGACCAGTGTGGCGGCCTCGGCCATCGAGGTGTCGCCGCCGCGCGCACGCGCCTCAAGATCACCGCTGGCGACGCGACGCAGGCTTTCGGCCACCGAGTTCAGCGGGGTGATGATGCGCCGGGTCAGGCGCGAGGCGATCAACGTGGCCAGTGCCACCACCACGGTGGCGGTCAGGCCGATCCACAGCCACTCCAGCCCTGACGGCATGATGGTTTCCGGCTCGTCATACCAGCGTGGATAGAACACCTCCATGAGGTAATAGAACAGGTAGAAACCGCTGATCGACAGTACGGTCGAGCACAGCGATGCGACCGTGATGGATAGCGTGATCTGGCGCCCGATGCTCTTGCCTTTGCGGTTCATCGGTTCAGTCCAGGAAGCGGTAGCCGACACCGCGGATGGTGGCGGGAATGCCGATGATGCCGACGTCCTCGAGCTTGCGGCGCAGCTTGCTGACGTGGCTGTCCACGGTGCGCTCCTGCGCATCGCCTTCCGGCAGGCAGGTCTGGAGAAGATCCAGCCGGCTGTGCACCATGCGCGGTGCGCGCGCCATGTGCACCAGCAGACGGAACTCGGTGAGTGTGAAATTCAAAGCATGCACGTGGTCATCGGTGCGCACGGTGACCTCATGGCTGCGCAGGTCGATCTCGAATGGCCCCTGCCGGATCAGCCCGTTGGGTTCTTCTGCCATGGGCTTCGCGCTACGGCGCAGCACCGCCTGGATGCGGGCGACGATCTCGGCCGGATTGAACGGCTTGGCCACATAGTCGTCGGCGCCGACGCGCAGGCCAGTGAGCTTGTCCACGTCCTGGTCCAGTGCGGTGAGCATGATCACCGGGGTGTTGCCGCGCCGGCGCAGCTCACTCAGGACCTGCCAGCCATCCAACTTCGGCATCTGCACGTCGAGCAGGACCAGGTCGGGGCGCAGCTGGCGGTGGCTGGCGAGGGCGGCTTCGCCATCGGCGGCGCGGGCGCTGCGCAACCCGGAGCGGGCCAGGTAGGCGCCGAGAATGTCAGCAATTTCGCCTTCATCCTCGGCAATCAGCACCAGGGGCGCCTGGTGCGTGCGTGCATCGGTCTTCATTGAACGCTGCAGTTTCCAGTGCGAGATGGGGAGTGCCGGCGGCGGTGTCATCGTGGCCGTTCCAGGGTCTGTGCTTCTTCGTGGGCGGCCCAGGCGAGGGTGGCCAGCACCAGCGTGTGCTGCAGGGCGGGCGCCAGCGTTGCGGTCCCGCGCAGGTGCTGTGCGAGCAGGGCCGATACGGCCGCAGGCAGCTTGCTCCACCGTGATTGCATGCCCGTTGCGTCCACCCGGTCCTGCAAGCGGCGGGCCATGCGGACCAGGGCCCACAGGCGCAGGGCAAGCAACGTCGCCACCAGGACCGCTGCTATCCCTGCAGGCATGAGACTCAGGCCAGCGCTGGAGGCGGACCAGGCCGCGAAGCCGATCAGCACCAGCGACGCCAGGGTGCCCGTGCGCGCCGAATGGGCGGGGCCTTCGCTGCGGAAGCACACAAGCGCGGCGGCACCGGCGCCCGCGAGCAGGGGCGGCGCCGGGTTCGCGCTGGCAAGCATCCAGGCGCTGGTCGACGCCATTACCAGTGCAAGCAGCCACGGCGAAGGCGCGCACCAGGCGAGGTAGGCGCGGCGAACATCGATGGGAGGCAGGTCAGGAAACGGGAGGGACACGGCGGGAACGCAGTCGGCGAGGCCGACAAGGCTAGGGGCCGTTGATGGAGACTTGGTCGAGATTGTGTCGAGATTTCATGGACGCGATCCGTGCCGTTCAGGAGCGGACGCCGTGCCTGAACGGATGTGCGGCCTCCATGCAATCTCCACAGTGGCTCCAAGAAACATCCACCACCACCTCCCAGACTGCGGCTTCTGCGGTCACATCCGGTGGCTGCGTGCATGCGAGCCTTCCGATGAACAACCGCAGGACCTGGATCATTGCCGCAATCGTTGCGCTTCTTGCAGGCGGCACCGGCTGGTGGCTGTTCGCCGAAAGTGATGATGCCGCGCTGATCACGGCCCCGGCAAGGGTGGCGGACCTGGAAAGGACCGTGCAGGCCGTTGGCCGGGTCAACCCCAAGGAACTGGTGGCGGTGGGTGCGCAGGTATCGGGCCAGGTCAAGCGCCTGCATGTGGTGTTGGGCCAGCGTGTGCACGCTGGTGATCTGATTGCCGAAGTGGATTCGCAGCCGCAGCGCATCGCCCTGCGCAGCGCCGAAGCGGCTGCCAATGCGCTGCGTGCCCAGCATGCCGCCAGCCTGGCGCGCTACGCCCAGGCCATCCGCGTGCATGAGCGCCAGTCGCAGCTGGTGGCGTCTCGGCTGGTCTCGCAGGAAGGTTTCGAGTCCGCGCGGGTGGCGCGCGAAGCGGCGCGCTCTGACGTCGCAGCGCTGCAGGCCCAGATCGAGCAGGCGCTGACCCAGGTGGAAACGGCGCGGATCAACCTGGGCTACACCCGCATCGTCTCACCTTCCGATGGCTACATCGTGGCCATCGTCACCAAGGCCGGGCAGACGCTGAACTCGATGCAGACCACGCCGACCATCGTAATGCTGGCACAGATGGACACGATGACGGTTCGCACCGAGATCGCGGAGGCCGACGTGGAGCTGATCGCGCCTGGCCAACCCCTGTGGTTCTCTACGCTGGGGCCGGGCGGACGCCGCTACGAATCGCATCTGCAGCAGCTTGAACCTGCGCCATCGTCGATTGCCGATGTGGCCACCGGCAACACGGGTGGATCGGCGCAGACGCCGAAGGCGGTGTACTACGCCGGGCTGTTTGACGTACCCAATCCAGGCCTGAAACTGAAGCCGTCGATGACGGTGAAGGTGACGATCCAGCTGGCGCGCGCCGCCAACGCGCTGCAGGTGCCGTTGACAGCAGTGTCCGAGAGCGATGACAAGGCGGGCAACCGCGCGACTGTACAGGTGATCGACGCCAAGGGCCGTGCCCGCGAGCGCGCGGTGACGACCGGCCTGCGCACAGCTACTGCGGTGCAGATCCTGTCCGGCCTCAAGGCAGGCGAGAACGTGGTGGTCGGGCAGGCGCCCAGTGGCGCGGAAGCCGAGCCCACCAGCCTGCTGGGGATGTGAGCATGGCCGACGCGCTGCTGGAACTGCATGGCGTATCGCGCGCCTACCGCTCGGCCGCCGGCGAGGTGGTGGTGTTGAAGGACGTGTCGCTGCGCATCGCGGCGGGCGAGTTCATCGCCATCATCGGCCCGTCCGGTTCGGGAAAATCCACGCTGATGAACATCCTGGGCTGCCTGGACCGGCCAACCGAAGGCAGCTACCGCGTGCACGGCGCCGCAACCGAGCAGATGTCGCCCGATGAACTGGCGCACCTGCGTCGCGATCATTTCGGCTTCATCTTCCAGCGCTACAACCTGATGGAGAACCTGAGCGCCACCGAGAACGTGGCCTTGCCCGCCGTCTATGCCGGGGTGGAGGCCGATGCGCGCACCACGCGTGCCCGCCTGCTGCTGGAAACGCTTGGCCTGGGCGAGCGCACCACGAACCGGCCCAGCCAGCTGTCCGGCGGCCAGCAGCAGCGCGTTTCCATTGCGCGTTCGCTGATGAACGGCGGCGCCATCGTGCTGGCCGACGAGCCGACCGGCGCGCTGGATCATGCCAGCGGCAGTCAGGTGATGGTCGAACTCAAGCGCCTGCATGCGCAGGGCCATACCGTGATCCTGGTGACCCATGATGCGGCGATTGCCGCGCACGCTTCACGCGTGATCGAGATCGCGGACGGCCGGGTCGTATCCGACCGTGGTACGGGTGATCCTGCGGTTGCACGCAAGGCCGTCGCGCCCGAGCGCAGCACGGAACCGGGCGCCGAGCGCCGCGCGCGCCTGGATGCGACCAGGGAAGCGGCACGGATGGCGGTACGTTCGATGCTGGCCCATCGCCTGCGCACCTTGCTGACCATGCTGGGCATCATCATCGGCGTGGCTGCGGTGGTGACCGTGGTCGCGTTGGGCAAGGGCGCACAGGCGCAGGTCGAGTCACAGATCAACGAACTGGGTGCCAGTACGCTGGAGATCTTCCCGGGTGCGGATTTCGGCGACCCGCGCTCGGCCGAGATCGAAACGCTGGTCGTGGACGATGCCGATCACCTGGCCGCATTGAGTTACGTAGACAGCGTAAGCCCCAACCTGAGCAGCTCGGTGGCCGCTCTGCAGGGCAACCGGCGCGCCAACACACAGGTGCTTGGCGTGGGCGCTGATCTACCCCGTGTGCGCGGGCTGCGCCTGAAGGCGGGCCGGTTCTTCACCGATGCCGAGGTGGAGGCGCATCGCGCGGTGGCCGTGCTCGACCAGAAGGCGGCCAAAGCACTGTTCAACGGCAATCCGATCGGCGGCACGGTACTGCTGGGCGGCATGCCGGTGGACGTGATCGGTGTGGTGGGTGCCAGTGCATTCGCAGGCGGCGCGACGCCCACGGTCTACGTGCCTTACACCTCGGCGGCCTCGCGCCTGCTTGGCAGCCAGCGGCTGGAGAGCATCACCGTACGCGTGCGCGATGACGTATCAACCCGTGCAGCTGAGGCCTCGCTGGGTGCGGAACTGCAGCGGCTGCATGGGCGCCGCGATTTCTTCATCTACAACTCGGACCAGATCCGCAAGGCGGTGATGAAATCCAGCCAGACCATGGCGGCGCTGGTCTCGGCGATTGCGGCGGTGGCGCTGGTGGTCGGAGGCGTGGGCGTGATGAACATAATGCTGGTGTCGGTGAAGGAGCGCGTGCGCGAGATCGGTGTGCGGCTGGCAGTGGGGGCCCGGCAGGGCGACATCCTGCGCCAGTTCCTGATCGAGGCCATGCTGATCTGCCTGTTCGGTGGGGTGCTGGGCGTGTTGTCCGCGTTGGGCGTGGGGGCCTTGTCCAGTCTGCTGTCACTGGGCGTGCCGTTCCTGTTCACGCCTGGGCCGGTGCTCGCCGCGCTGGCATGTTCGTCTGCAATCGGGCTGGGTTTCGGCTACTTCCCGGCCCGCAATGCCGCGCAGCTGGACCCGATCCAAGCATTGGCGGCGGAGTAGGCTCGCCTGCTATGGCACGTGTAAAGCCGAACCCACGCTCGGCTGCTCTCCGTTCAGACCGCGATGCGCCCTGCGCCGCGCGCAGCGAGCCGAGCATGGACTCGGCGCTACAGCGACTCAGCGCGCCTTGCCTTTGATCGGCACGCTTCCTGGCAGCTGCGCATAGCCGCTGTCGCCCCAGTGCCGGGTGATGCGCTGGAAGAACAACGAGTTGGGCACGCGCAGCAGGCAACCGCGCGCGCCTTCGCCACGATCACTCAGCGTGGTGTAGATCAGGTTGATGTCCACCACCTGGCCGCACAGGCCCGGCTTGTCCACGCTTTCCATCACTTCGATGGTGTCATTGATGCGGAACGGGCGCGTGGCGACGATCAGGAACGAACAGAACAGGTTGGACAACACGCTCCACGCGGCAAAGAACGCCACCGCGCCGACCGCCATGAACCCGGTCAGCGCGGTCCACAGCACCGAGCGCGAAACGCCCAGCCGCTCCAGTATCAGCAGCGCAGCCGCCAGATACAGCAGCAAGGCACCGCCGCGGCGCAGGCCCACATGAAGCTCTGGAGCCAGCCTGCCGCGCTGCCGGGCCTGCACCAGCAGCCACGCCAGCGCACGCACCATCACCCATGCGACGCCGAGGATGGCCAGCACCTCGGCCACCGGCACAACCACGGTCAGCCAGTCCTCGATCCAGGCAGGCAATCCGGTCATGGAGGCTACAGCGTCGCCGCGCCGCCAGAAATGGTCAGCAGTGCACCAGAGGTATAACTGGCGCTGTCCGAAGCCAGCATCACATAGGCCGATGCCAGTTCGGCTGGCTGGCCGGGGCGGCCGAACGGCGTCTGCGAGCCGAACTGCTCGACCTCCTCGGCGGCCATGCCTGCCGGAATGAACGGCGTCCAGATCGGGCCGGGCAGCACCGCATTGACGCGGATCTGGTGCTCGGCCAGCAGGCCCGCCAGCCCCAGCGTCAGGTTGGCCACCGCGCCCTTGGTTGCGGAGTACGGAAGGATGTTCGGGGTCGGTCGCTTGGAATTGACCGATGCGGTGTTGATGATCGCGCCGCCACCGCGCAGGTGCGGGACGCACAACCGGGTCAGATTGAACACGGCATGGACATTGGTATCGAACGTCCGCTTCCAGTCATCCAGGGTGATGTCGTCGAAGTGCTCGTAGTAGCGCTGGTAGGCCGCGTTGTTGACCAGGATGTCGAGACCGTCCAGCTCGCTGGCCACGCGGTCGACCAGCGAGCGCGCCTGTGCCGGGTCGCTGATGTCACACGGCACCAGTACGGCTTTGCGCCCGGCCTGTTCGATCTGCTGCTGCACATGGCGGGCATCGTCCTGCTCACCATCGAGGAACGCGATGGCAACGTCGGCGCCTTCGCGCGCAAAGGCGATGGCCACGGCTGCGCCGATGCCGCTGTCACCGCCGGTGATCAGTGCCTTTTTGCCCTGCAACAAGCCATGGCCGCGGTAGCTGTCTTCGCCGTGGTCCGGACGCGGTTGCATCTGCGCGGTCTTGCCGGGGAAGGATTGCTGTTGGGCGGGGAAGGGCGGGCGTGGGTAGTCGGGCAGGGCCATCGTCACTCTCCGGAAGGAAACCGGCGCCAGTCTCCCTCCATACGGGTAAACGGCCGGAGGGCGCGGTGTCGTTGCAGCGTGGACGCCTGCGCGGAGGACTTCACAACGGATGGGCGATCGTGGTCATGATGCTGTTGGCCGGTTGCCGTGAATCCAGCCGCGTGTGCTGCACGATGATCGGCTGGTCGGATTCAACGAGGGTGGCAAAGCCGGTGCCGCGCGGCACCGGCGCCGGATCCTGCAGGTCGTTGAAGCGCAGGTGACAGGTGCGTCGCGCCGGCACGGTGACCCTGTAGGGGCCCACCGGATCACGGTCTTCGAAGTAGAGGGTCAGCGTGACATGCGCGGGCTCGTCGCCGGCATTGAGTACGCAGCAGGTTTCGTGACTCTGCATCTCCGGTGACGGGCCGTTGCTCCAGGCTGGAATGTAGCCCTCGGCGATAGCCCAGCGTCGATGCCCGATGCAGGAAGCGTTCGTTTCCATGACGCGGTTTTAGCTGGAGGGGTGTTGCCATCGTGTCCAGTCCCCGCACGGAATCCGTGATGACCATCGGCTACCACGCATCGCATGAGCAGTTCCCGCCCGCCACCTTGCTGGGCCTGGCGCTGCGCGCCGAACAGGCGGGATTCGAGGCCGTGATGTGCTCGGACCATTTCCATCCATGGACGACTGCGCAAGGGCAGTCCGGCCACAGCTGGGTGTGGGCCGGTGCGCTGGCGGTGCAGAGCGCGTTGACCCTGGGCATGGTGACCTGCCCGATGCTGCGCCAGCACCCGGCATTGGTGGCACAGGCAGCGGCGACGCTGGAGCAGCTGGCGCCGGGCCGGATCTGGCTGGCGCTGGGTACCGGCGAGGCCCTGAACGAGCGCATCACCGGCCAGGCGTGGCCAGCCAAGCGCGAGCGGCAGAAGGCACTGCGCGATGCGGCCGAGGTCATGCGGCGGCTGTGGGGTGGCGAGCAGGTCGACCACGACGGTGGCTTCCAGGTGCGCCAGGCACGGCTCTACAGTCGCCCGGCGCTTCCCCTGCCGCTGCTGGGTGCAGCGGTCACGGAGGAGACTGCACGTTGGATGGGGGGCTGGGCCGATGGTCTGATCACCATCAGCCAACCGCTGGCGCAGTTACAGCGTGTGGTGGCAGCGTTCGAGGCAGGCGGTGGCAGGGGCAAGCCGATGTACCTGCAGGCCAAGCTCTCCTACGCGCGCGCCGAACAGGCGGCGCTGGAAGGTGCGATGCAGCAGTGGAGCGCCAACGTGCTGCCGCCGGAACTGGCCGAAGGCCTGGACCAGCCCGAACAGTTCGAAGCACAGGCCCGATCGGTCAGCGCCGAGGTGGTGCGCCAGCACGTGCATGTCTCGGCAGACCTGGGCCAGCATCGGGCCTGGCTGCAGGAGCTGCAGGGACTGGGGTTCGATCGCATCTACCTGCACAACGTGAACCGCGAGCAGGAACGCTTCATCGATGACTTCGCCGAACACGTGCTGCCCGCGCTGCGCACTCAGGCACCTTCGGCAGCCAGCCACGTATAGCCGTGGCCCTGCAGGTAACAGCGGCGACCCTGCAGCTTGGCGCCGTGGCCCACCAGCGTGTTGAGCGGACCGCGCAGGGGTACGTCCACCTCGACCGGCTCGTCGCCGAAGTTGATCAGTGCCAGTGCCTGATGGGGTGCCTCACCGTAGCGGAGCATCAGCAGCGCAGGTGAGGGCGGGTCGAGCGTGTGAGGACCCTGCTGCAGCACGGAATGTGCATTGCGCTGCTGCAGCAGCTCGCGCACCCGCAGCAGCAGTGAACCTGGCGTCGCGCGTTGCGCCTCGACGTTGACCGTGCGGTAACCGTAGGGGCCGTCTGCCGGTGGCGCGCGCCAGGCATGCCGCGGTTCGTCGGTGAACCCAGCCCCTGGGCCGTTATGCCAGTGCATCGGCATGCGCACGGCATTGCGTTCGGGCAGTTCCAGGCAATCACCGAGGCCGATCTCTTCGCCATAGCGGATCACCGGCACCTGGCCCAGCGAGAGCAGCGCCGCCCAGGCCATGGCCTGCCATGCGATGCCGCCCTCCAGCATCGGTGCCAGCCGGCGGCGGATGCCACGGCCATAGATGCGCATGCCACGCTCAGGGGCGAAGCGTTCCATCACCGCTTCGCGCTCATCCGGCTCCAACTGCTCAAGGTCCAGTTCATCATTGTTGCGCAGCCAGGCAATGCGTGTGTCCGGCGGCGCGTGCGGGCCGTACTCGGCCATGACCCGCGCCACTTCGCTGGCATCGCCACGTGCCAGTGCGAGGAAGAAATGATTGTTGAGGTGGAAATCCAGCAGGTGCGAAAGCCGCCGCCCGTGGCACAGGAAGTCACCGTAGTGGGACGCGCGGACATCCGCTTCGCCGATCAGTGGCAGCCCTGGTTGCTGCGCGTCTGCCGTGGCGCGCATCGCCTCCAGCAGCCACAGCCCACCGTCGCGCGGGTCGGCGTGGCGGGCGCGCTCGACCATGTACGGAACGGCGTCCACGCGGAAGCCGGCCACGCCGCGCTGCAGCCAGAACGTCATTACCCGCAGCAGTTCCTCGCGTACCGGCGCATGGGCCAGGTCGAGGTCCGGCTCGTGCCGGTAGAACATGTGCCGGTTGAACGCGCCGGCCTCGGCATCCCATGTCCAGACAGCGGTCTCGATCGGCGGGAACATCGGCTGCAGGCCGTCGTCAGGCATGTGGTCGCTCCACAGGTACCAGCGGCGCCAGGCCGGGTCGCCCTGCTGTGCGGCGACGAACCACTGGTGCGCGCTGGCGGTGTGCTGCATCACCAGTTCGACGATGATGCCGATGCCGCGCAGGTCGGCCGCATCGACCAGGCGCTGGAAGGCGGTCTCGTCGCCCAGGCGTGGATCGATGCGGTAGTGATCGGTGACATCGTAGCCGCCATCACGGCCGGCGTTGCAGTAGAACGGCAGCAGCCACACATGGCTGATGCCGAGCCACTGCAGGTAGTCCAGCTTTTCGGTGATGCCATCCAGGGTGCCCCAGCCGCGGCCTTGGCTGTCGCGGAACAGATACGGGTCGACCTGGTAGATCGCGCGCAGCGGACGCACCGCCATGGGGCTTCTCCGGCACTGTTCACGGGTGACCAGCCTGCTGTGCGCCGTGGCAGCGGTTCGTGAACCGAATGGCACCGCATCATGACGTGGCATCCACGGCCCGTGCATGCCCGGGCGCGCAGAGTGAATGCTCGTCCCGCTGCGCCGAGGAACCTTTATCCATGCCCCGCCGCAAAACGCTTCGTATTGCGACGTTCAACGTCAACGGCATCGGCACGCGCCTGCCGCAGCTGCTGGACTGGCTGCACAGGGAATCGCCGGACGTGGTTGCCCTGCAGGAACTGAAGGCGACCGACGCCGCGTTTCCCGCTGCGGCATTGGAACAGGCCGGCTACGGTGCACTCTGGCAGGGTGAGGCGCGCTGGAACGGCGTGGCGCTGCTGGCCCGGGGCACCATGCCGGTCGAGAGCCGCCGCCGATTGCCGGGCGAACCCAAGGATACGCAGAGTCGCTACCTGGAGGCGGCGGTGCACGGCGTCATCGTGGGTGCCCTCTACCTGCCCAACGGCAACCCGCAGCCCGGACCCAAGTTCGACTACAAGCTGCGCTGGATGGAACGCCTGATCCGGCATGCACGCAGCCTGGTCGAGCTGCCGCACCCGGCGCTGCTGCTGGGTGATTTCAACGTGATTCCCACAGACGCCGATGTCTATGATCCCAAGGCCTGGCGGCGCGATGCGCTGTTCCAGCCCGAGGTTCGCGATGCCTTCGAGCGGCTGCTCGCGCAGGGCTGGACCGATGCGCTGCGGAAGGTGCACGGCGACGCCACGATCTATACCTTCTGGGACTATTTCCGCCAGCATGCCGAGCGCGACCGTGGGCTGCGCATCGATCATCTGCTGTTGAATCCCGTACTGGCGGAACGACTGAAGGATGCGGGCGTCGACCGTTGGGTGCGGCTGCAGGAAAAGGCCAGCGACCACGCACCGGCCTGGGTGACGGTGCGTGCGTGATCAACGCGCGGCAGGGTCTTCGCGTCGCTCCCGACGCACGCGCGCGCGGGTTCGGTACAGGCGGCTGTCCGCCTTCTGGATGGTGTCGGCCACGGGCTCACCGGCCGTGTTGATGGCCGCGCCCATCGAGAACGCGCTGGGCGAAAGCGCGGCGTGGTCCTGGTACCAGTGCTCGAGTTCGCTCAGGCGGCCATTCGCTGGCGCGACCAGCACTACCATGAACTCGTCGCCACCCAGCCGTACCACGGTCTCGTCCTTGCCCAGCGGCGAGCGCAGGAAGGTGGCGAACTCGACCAGCACGGCATCGCCACGGCGGTGGCCCTGGGTGTCGTTGATGTGCTTGAAATGGTCCAGATCGAACATCACGCAGGCCCAGCGCTCGTCAATCAGTTCATCCAGCCGGTGCAGGTAACGCCGGTTGTAGCACTGCGTGAGCGGATCCTTGAAGGACATGTCGCGCAGCTGCTGCTCCTGCATCCTCAGCGCGGTGACGTCCTGTGCATGCCCCAGCACGTAGGGCGGGCTGGCTTCGTTGTCGAGCACGTTGTGGTACGCCCAGTAGTGGCGCGTACCATCGGTGGCAATCAGCTCGATCACGCCAGCGTCGGTGTGGTTTGCCTGGATCCGGGCGAGGTAGGCCCTGAAGCCTTCGCGTTTTTCCGGCGGCATCAGGTCACACAGGCTGCGCCCGATCATCTGGCTTTCCTCGAAGCCCAGCGACTGCACCGCCGCCGGATTCACCGAGGTCAATGTGCCGTCCAGCGTGTGGGTGCAGATCAGGCCCAGGCTGTAGTGGAACAGCCGACGGTAGCGGGTTTCGCTCGCTTCCAGCGCGTCCAGCGCGGCTCGTTCGTCCGTGATGTCCTGGATCGCCCCGACCAGGCGCGGATGGCCGTCGACCTGTTGCCGGCTGCCGACCACCCGGGTCCAGATCGCGCGCCCGTCGGCCGTGGTCATCGGCAGCTGTACTTCCCAGGATGTTCCCTCGTCGATGCAGCGCTGTACCGCCGCCTGGATGATGTTGCGGCTGTCCTCGCGATAGAACGAGAGTGCCGTCTCCAACGTGGGCGTGAAGTTGCTGCGTACGCCATGCAACTGCTTGGTTTCCCGTGTCCAGCGCACTTCGTTGGTCAGCAGGTCCATCTCCCAGCCGCCCACCCGTGCGGCACGGTTGGTACGCTCCAGGAAGTCCTCACTGCGTTTCAGCTCGCGATGCAGCGCCTTGGCCTGGCCAACCTGCGCCATGAGGGTGCTGCGCTGTTCCAGCACCTGGGTGGTGACCCGAGCCAGATGCACCATCAGTTCGCGCTGGGAGGGTGACAGCACGCCGGGCATCGGGTCCAGCAGGCACAGCGTGCCGATGCGTGCGCCGTGCGTCGATCCCAGGGGAATGCCGGCGTAGTGGCGGATGCGCGGCCCACCGGTGACCAGTGGATTGGTGGAAAAGCGTGGGTCCTGGCGCGCATCGGGAATCTCGAACAGCTCGTCCTGGCGTATGGCATGGGTGCAGAAGGAGATCTCGCGGGCGGTCTCGCTGACGCCCTCCAGGCCGATGTTGGCCTTGAACCATTGGCGGTCTTCGGCCACCACGGTGATCAGGCCCATGGTCAGTCCGGTCGCGGCGCGGGCCGCGGCGACGATGGCATCGAACACCGGCTCCGGTGGCGTATCCAACAGGTGCAGTCGTTCGATTTCGAGCAGTCGTTCGGCTTCGTCCATGGCGCTTTTCAGGGCTGGGTGGCGAGGGCGGTTGCGGCGGCTGGCTGGCGCTACGCTAGTGTGCGCGCCGTTATGTATCGCCACGGCGGGGTGATGCCGATGTGAGGTGGGCGCGCCGGCTCAGTGCTGTTGGAGCGATGCCTGCAAGGCGGTGGCCAGTGCAGCGTCTCCGGATACCAGGTCCTGCCAGCGCAGTGTGATGCCCTTGCGTCGCCCCTTCTCAACCAGCTTGAGGCCCTCAGGGGCCACGGTGAGAGTGTAGGGTTGGCCGTCGATGTGCAGTTCGCGGCGCAGTGGCTTGTCGAGCGGGGTCATCATCGTTTCCTCGCTGGGGCGGAAGCGCGACGTGGCTGGATCGATACGTGACGATGATCACGGATGTGCCAACGCCAGGGGAAATCAACAGCGCGGGTGATGCCGATGCGGGGCCCAACCACTGGATCCTCCGGCGGCGGCACGTCGTCGCTGGCGATGACAATGCCGTGGTTGCCGGTCACCAGATCAGCGCCGTCGAAACTGCGGTCCAGCCCGAAGGCCTGCGAAAGCTTGCCGGGGCCGCTGGCCAGATCGTGGTCGCGGCGCGCGGCGGGACGCAGTTCGCGCATGCGCTCCAGGCCCAGCAGCGGCTCGATGGCCCGCAGCAGCACCGCCACGCCTTCACCCACTTCGCCGCAGACAACGTTGCTGCCCCAGTGCATGCCGTAAGTGAAGTAGACATACAGGTGGCCGGCCTCGCCGAACATGCTGGCCGTGCGCGGCGTCTGCCCGCGATAGGAGTGCGCCGCCGGATCGACGCTGCCCGCGTACGCTTCGACTTCAACGATGCGACCCGTTCGGCCATCGTCACGGACCAGAAGTTTGTTGAGCAGCTCGGGCGCAACCTCAACGGGCGGGCGCCGGTAGAAGCTGCGGGGGAGGATCTGAAGAGCGGCGGGCAACCAATCCGGCACGGTAGAGGCAGGCTCGGGAAAACGGTGATGGCACTGTGGCACCGAACAGGTGAAACGGGCGCAGACGCAGTGTCATTCCTGCGCAGGCGGAACGGCCAGTGCCGCGCGGCGGGAGGCATAGACCTCGGGTGTCTGCGGCTTGATGAACAGTGCCACCAGTTCCGGATACTCGCGCTTCACGGCTGATTCGATGCGGGTGATGCACGCCTCGATCTGCGGTGTCTTCCGGTCATCCTCGAACTCGGCGCTGAGCATGGCCACGACCTGCTCGGGGCCCATCTGCATGGTGGTCACGCCATTTGCGCGGCGCAGGTCCGGATCGGTTTCCGCCACGGCCATGATCCGCTCGGCCACCGCCGGATGGGCCGGCTCACCCACCAGCAGTCCCTTGGTTTCGCGTGCGAGAAGAAAGGCGGTGGCGGCAAGCACGCCGGCGATGCACAGCGACGCCACACCATCAAGCACCGGCATGTCCAGGGCCTGGGCGGCCACGAGCCCGACCAGTGCGAAACCCAGGCCCAGCAGGGCCGCGCTATCTTCCAGCAGCACGGTGAAGGTGGACGGGTCCTTGCTGCGACGGAAGGCTTCGAAGTAGCCCAGTTTGCCCTTGGTACGCCGGAACTCCCGTAGCGCGACCCACCACGAAGCCCCCTCGAACAGGATGGAGATGCCCAGCACGCTGTAGCTCAACGCGTGGTTGGTGGCCGGCTCCGGCCGGCGGATGTGCTGGATGCCCTCGTAGGCCGAAACACCGGCGCCGGCGGCGAACACCAGCAGGGCGACGATGAAGCTCCAGAAGTACAGCTCGCGGCCGTAGCCGAACGGATGCACGGGGTCTGGCGCCTTGCCGGCGCGGCGCAGGCCGTACAAGAGCAGGAGTTCATTCAACGTGTCGACCAGCGAATGCACGCCCTCACTGAGCATGGCCGAGCTGCCGGAGATGCCGGCAGCAATGAACTTGGCGATGGCGATGGCCAGGTTGCCCGCGAGGGCGGCGTAGATGACCAGACGGGAACCGGTGGGAGCGGACATTTCGGCGGCGGGGTGAGGCGGATTCCTGATCTTCCTGATCAGCGCGTGCCTACTGTGTGCACGGTGCGATCAGCGCCCCTTGGGATTGAGGTACAAACGCGCCCCATCCGATTCACGGTAGCCCGTCCAGCGCCCACCGCCTGACGCGCGGAAGCGCCCGAACACGGTGTTGCTGGTGTCGGTGAGCAGCAGCTGATTGCCCGACAGTACCCAACGGTTGGCCGAGAAGAAGCCATCCGGGCAGCCGGCGGGCACGTAGGCACTGTAGCCGCCGAACCACTCGATGTTCTTCAGCTCGATGGAGCAGGTGTTGCCGTTCTCCTGGCCCAGCGTCCAGCTGCCGAACAGATCGCTGTCGCGCACATCGCGGCCGCCACGGTGGCGGTCGTGGCCCCAGTCGTCGTTGTCGTCGTGGAAACCGAAGCCCACGTCGATCTCTTTGCTTTCGCTGCGTGACTCGGACTGCGAGCTGCCGCTGGTGATGGTCTGGGTGGTCACCGCGCCACTGCTCTGGGTCTGGGTGCTGCTGGATTGCGTGGTCTGGTCGGTGTGGGTGGTCTGTTCGCCGAAGCCGAACGAGGCGTCCTGGGCAAGGGCGGGGAGGGCCAGGAAGTACAGCGCCGACAGGCAGCTACGGGCAAGCAGGGCAGCCATCGCAGGATCCTCGGAAGGGTGGACCGCGCGAGTATCGAACCGGTGGGGTGGGAGACGGTGTGAGGGTGTGCGCTGGGGCAGCCCAGCGAAGGGTAGTGCCGGCCGCTGGCCGGCTCCCACTTGGCGCCCAGAAACCGAAGGAATGCCGGCCAGCGGCCGGGCACTTCCAGCAGCCAGGCATCGCCTGGCGCTACGGGTCGGGCTTCACCCTCACCACCCGTTTCCGGTACTCGTACACGTTGTCACCGCGGATGCGCTTTTCCTCGGTGCCGGTGACCCGGCCCACCTGCTGGTCCGAACCGGTCACGGGCTGTGCCTCGATTTCGGTCTCGTGCTCGAAGGAATGCGATTTGTCGGTGTTGCGGTAATAGCGGTACAGCGCCCAGTACAGCGCGGTTGCGCCGGCTGGACCTGCCGCCAACAGCCAGAGGCCACTGTCGTCGCTCATGTCGATGCCACCAGGAAGGCAATTGCGAGGGCTTCAATGACGGTGCCGGTGGCCAGTGCCGCCAGCAGCATCTTCCATTGCTGCACGGGCACGCTGCCCATGGTTTCGCCGGTACGGCCGTTGACTGCGATGTAGTGCAGCATGCCGCCGTTCTTTCCGGGCTGGTGGTAGGAGTACAACCACACCGGCAGGTACATCGACACCCAGCGGGTGCCATGCACCTCCAGCTGTTCCTGCTCCCAGCGCACGCCACGGTTGTAGCGCTTCACCGAACCTTCCACCTGCGCGCGGGCAATCGACAGCAGCTGGTCTTCCAGCCGCGGCCGCAGCTTTTCCACATCCAGGTTGCGCTTCTCCGAAGTGAAGCCGGCCAGATAGGACGCGTTCCACTTCACCGCGTTCTTGGTATCGAACGGCAGGATGGTGTTGATGATGTTGTTGGTGTTGGCGCGGGTGTCCAGATTGCCGCGCTCGGCCGAGGATTCCAGCGGCAGGTCATCAACGGTGAAATCGACCTGGCGTTCGACCTGGTAGACATCGGCGTCGTAGAGGGTGCGCTTGTTCTTCTCGCTGCCCACCGTGTACTCGCGCGTCTTGATCTCGCCCTTGCCCGCCACGGCCGCGCTTACATTGCTGTCGACGATCATGTAGGGCAGGAACACGCCCACCACGTTTTCCGGGGTGAACTGGTCCTTGAAGGCCTTCAGCGCGAACATGCGGCGCTTGTCGACGAACTGGCGGATGCGCGCGACCGCGTCGTCCTTCTTGATATGGAAGGGCAGCACCGCATCAGGCACCGCGCCATTGCTGATCTGTTCGTTGACGCCGAACACGTGGCGGCACCAGTGGCAGCGCGCCGTCATCGTGCTTTCGGTATTGACCGTGACTTCGGCGCCGCAGCCGGTGCACTTGAACGTCATCAACGCCGAGGTGTCGGCATCGATGTCGCGTGCGCCGGACGCGATGACGGTGCCGCGCAGCTGGCCGATGGCCTCGCCCAGCCCGAACTCCTCCTCGACCCGCGCGCCATGCCATTCGTGACGGCAGTACAGGCAGACGAGGATGTCGGTGCCGGCCTTGGGCCGGATGTCGGTGGCGCCGCACTTCGGGCAGCGGTTGAGGCCGTCCTTCAGCTCGCTGGCCGAGGTATCGATGGCCACGGGATCGGGCGCTTCCACTTCATCGCGGATGGCCTGCGGCAGCTTCGAAGTGTCCAGCGGGAAGCTGCCGGGCAGGGGAGGGACGTCCTGCGGCGAACCGGGCCCATCCAACGACGCCGCCGGCAGGGGCGGCGGCGTCGCGGGCGCGGATCCGGGCAGCGGCGGTGGGCCGTTTCGGGGATCGGACATGTCGGTTGTGCGTCCTGCTGTTACAGGCCCAGTGCCTTGGCCTTGAGCGCGTCGTAATCGCTCTGGGTGATCAAGCCCAGGTCCAGCATTTCCTTGGCCTTCTTCAGCTTGGCGACCGGATCGTCGGCAGCCGGGGTGGCCGGCTGCTGCATGCCGCCGACACCGAACACGCCCGAGGCCATGCCGACACCGACCAGGCCCGCCGCACCGCCGTTCTCGCCGGCCGACTGGATGCCCTGGGCGACGCTGGCCTGCAGGTTGGAATTGCCGCGCGAACCGGACAGCGCATCGGCGCGCTGCACGGTCTTCAGCAGTTCGCGGGTGTTGGCGTCGTACTCGATCGAGACGATGGCGGTCTTGACGATGGCCAGGCCGCGGTCGGACTTCCACTGGTAACCCTGCTCGACGGCGGCCGACAGGCTCTGCGCGAAGCCCAGCGAGTCCTGCTGCAGCTTGGTGATGCGGTTGCCCTTGCCCGGATCGTTGGTATACAGGCTGAAGGCCGGGGCCAGCGAACCGACCACTTCATTGAACAGCTGGCCGGCAGCGGCGTTGTCCAGATCGGTGAAGTCGAACACCTGGCCCGGCCGCAGGTAGCTGGCCGGTACGAAATTCTTCACGAACAGGATCGGGTCGACGATCTTCAGAGTGTACGAACCGCGGGTGATCGCACCGACCTGGGTATTGAGGAAACCGTCGTCCCAGTAGATTTCCGACTGGGTGCCGAAGCGGTTGTCCGGCAGTTCCTTCAGCGAGACGAAGTAGGCCGCCTGCTGCGAACCCGGCTGGCCGCCGAACTTGAAACGCTCCCAGCTCTGCTTGATGAAGGTGCTGACCAGGCCGTCGCCGGCGAAGATCGACTGCGAGTTCAGATCGTCGGAGCGCCACTCGTAGCCACCCGGTTCGGCGACGAACGCGGTGATCGCGCCGTCCTGGAACAGCAGCAGGCCGTAGCCTTCGGGCACGATGATTTTCGAGCCGTTGGTGATGATGTTGGACGAGCCGCTGGTGTTGGAGCCGCGGCCGGCATTGGTGCCCTGCGGCACCGCCGCGAACAGGGCGGCCGTGGACGGCAGGCCCGCCGGCACGGTGTAGAAGTCCTTCCACTGGTCGGCCAGCACACCGCCAACCGCACCCTTCACCGCCTGTACCAGACCCATGTCCAACTCCCTGTGATTCGAGGGCAGGCACCGTGCCTGCCGAGCTTGGCTGAATATAGCAGTGGCCGGGGGCGGCTGTGGTGCCGGCAGGTGAATGGGCGCCACGGGGCCCCGGTAATAGTCCGGACGTTGATTCCGCCGCCGACTCCGGGCCTAATCGGAGGAGGGGCAATGACGTCCCAGCCGACGCTGTGTCGGGCCTGGCCAAGGAGGGTGCAGAGCATGCCGCGCTACAAATCCGAGGAACGCAGTGCACAGTACTACGCACTCTTCGAGCCGACTGACATTCTGGAAAATGGGCGCTGGAACCTTGACGCTCCGGTTCTGATTGATGCGATGCCCGTCGCATCGGCCGAGTCATTTGCCACGATGGACGAGGCGCCGGATAACGTCGACTTTCTTCTGCTGAGCGTCGACGCGCGTGAGGTTGAAGACTACGAGCTGAGCGATGAAGAGTATGCGCGTGGCGAAGACGCTTGGTGCCTAATCACTCTTTCCAACCGCAACTTCGCCGGCGCCATCTCTGTGCGGACACTTCCAATTGGTGATGACTCTGGTGAGGGAAGTAGGCCTGAAAGACTCTACATGTCCGTGCAGAAGGACGAGACAGGACGCGCGGCGACCTCGAGCAATAACCTGCGCTCCTTTCTGAGTGAGGCTGCCGAGACGTCGCAGGTCGAGGCAGCGCTTCGTAGCGTCGATGTGTCGCTGCATGGCGTTGCGGTCTACGACGTCGGGCAGGCCAACTTCAATGCCCTTGTGGATCAATACGAACATCCTCGTCTTTTCTTTGATTTTGGCCGGCCCATATACATAAAAGGCTTCAGCTCTCCAGCATTGGATAACTTCAATCCTCTGGTCTTCAGCAAGTCGTGGAAATCCAACGAGCCAGTGGTCCTGTCTCATTTGGATCAGGATCATTGGCACTTCGCATTCAAGTCTGGTGTGGCTCGCTGGGACAAGAGCAAGGGTGCCTGGATAGTGAATCCTGTATACCGTCGTACGGCTCGGGAAAGGCCATGGGTTGTCCGCTTGCCGCCATCGACGGTGGCCCTGGGTGCAAGTCACCTCCACCTTCTTTTGTCTCTCAAAAGCAGGAAACTGGCTGGAGGGGCGAGTGCGCTTCACATCTGGAACAGTAATTGGCCGGATATCAGTGTTGGCTCTGTGGTGATCCATCGATGCAATCCGGGCCCGAATACGCCCAACACGCCTGCATATCTGAAGAACAACACTTCCCTGGCGCTAAGAGTGGAATCCGATCATGCGCGCGTTCTGCTGACCGGTGACGCTGACTATCCATCCATTCCGTCATCTGCCAAGCAGGATCTCACCGGAATGGTAGCTCCTCACCACGGCGGTGAGGTTACTGCGAACAGCACGCCAGCAGGGGTCGGCCCAGGTCGAATGGTATTTTCAACATTCAATGGTGCGTATCCCGGCAATCCATCCTCCCAATCATCGTCAGAAGCTCAATTGGCTGGCTGGATCGTGACACAGACCAATTGGCGCTCCTATTGCAGCAGATGCCAGAAGCAGCACGGGCATAAGTACATACCTCTGCTCGCAGCTCCACCTCGATGCGGCTGTACCCACGTGGAACATGCGCAGATATGCCTGCCCACAGGTCCGTGACACTTCAAGTGCGCCCTTACAACATGTACGGAATCTTGAACGCCAACGCGAAGTCCGGCGCATCCGGGGTCAGCCCGATGCCCAGCAGCGTCACCAGCGTGGTGTGCTGGTTCAACGCATAAGTCACGCCCAGGTTCAGGGATGCCGCATTGGCATCACTGCCGATCACCTTCATCCACTTGCCGCCCTGGAAGCGGGTGGAGGCGCGGGCGCTGATGCGGTCACTGAAGGACAGGCTCAGGCTGGTCCGCTCGTTGAACGCAAAGGCCACGCCTGCGCCGAAGTACACCGAGCCACCCAGCTTCACGTCGCCCGGATTGACCGTGTCCGGATTGCTGTCGATGTCGTTGAATCCGCGCGGGATGGAGTGCACATAGCCGATGTTGGCGAACAGGATGGCCGGGTCGGCGGTCTTCACCATCGACAGGCCGAGGTTGGCCTGCCATACGCCGTTGCCGGTGGGCTGCTCGCGCGGCACGGCGAAGCGGATGTAGTCATCGTCATCGCGCTCGATCACCTTCCAGTCCAGTCCGTAGGGCGCGCGCCCGGTGGGGGCGGTGACGCCGGCCGTGAGCACGGTTTCCGGGCGCCAGCCGCGTTCGCCGAACAGCCGGTAGTTCGCGCTCAGGCCAATGTCGCCCAGGCCGTTGCCGTTGGTCTGCTCCTGCGCGATGGCGGCTGCTGCACCGCCGGCGCCGCCTTTCTGGTACACGGTGCGCCGCGCCAGGTAGGGCACATCCAGGTTGAGCGTCAGGTTCGGGCTGACGCCCCAGCGGGCCGCCACGTTGTAGGTCAGTGAGTCGGACTCCACGTTCTCGATGGCGATATTGCCGAGGAAGATCGCGTCCAACGCGAGGAAGCCGTTGAGGGTGAGCTGCTTGCGGTCGTAGCGTGCGTAGGTGAGGCTGTTCTCGATGGTGAAGCGGCGCGAGAACAGGGCCGATTGCTGCTGCTTCACATCGTCCACGCTGCGCCGCGACTCCTGCCTGGCCTGTTGTGCTTCTGCGGCGGTACTGGCGTAACCCTCGCTGCTCGGTGGAACCGCGGCGGCCGCTGCCTGCGCCAATGGCGCGGCCGGTGGGGTCGAGGCTGGGCCAACCCGCCCGCCCAGGCGCGCCTGCATGGCCTGCACCTGCATGTCCAGCTCGCGCAACCGCCGCACTTCCTGTGCGTAGTTGGCCTTCAGCTGTTCCAGCTGGTTGGCCAGGGCCTGCACGTCGGCGCCATCATCCGGCGTCGTCGGTGCGGCAAGGGCGGTGCCCGCCAGCGCCGCCAGCGCCAACGGGGTGATCCTCATCAGGGTGTGCATGATCGTGTCCTGCGTTGTGGAGCGTTTCCCCCAATGCCAGGCCTTGCTACTGGCCCGGCCCCATGCCGCGGTTCAACGCAATCGCCTGGGCCACGTTCTGGCTCAATGGCAGGTTGCCGCCCACGGCGTTGCGCACCAGCTCCAGCTGCAACTGGTTGCTGGCGATCTGGCCGTCACCGGCGAGGGCGATGCCCTGGCCGACGCTGCCATTGCGGATCCACTGCTGCACCAGCCCCTGGCCATCCACCTGCAGCAGCAGGCGTGCCTGGTTGCCTTCCAGCACCGCCGTCGCGCTGGCGCCGCCCTGCTGCGCACTGACATTGCCTGCGCCATCAGAAAGAGCCGCCGGCACGTCACCCTCGCGAACCGTCAGCGTGGTGACGTTGCGCGCGAGATTGCCATCGCCGGCCACCTGCACGCTTTGCACCAGGCCGCTGGCGTTGGCCAGGCCGCTGCTGTCGATGCTGCGTCCGTGGGTATCGGGCAGCGGCGCATCGGCTGCCGTGACATGCACGCTGGGCTGGAAGCTGAGTTTCGGCGCGCCACCGCCACGGAAGTCCATGCCCAGGGTCAGGCCGCCCTGCAGGGTCGTGCCGTTGCTGGCCTGCCACTGCGACACCATGGTGACCCCGAACCAGGCGACGTTGTTGCCGCCCACGGTGTAGCGCCCCCGCATCAGGCTCAGCTCCGGATCGGGGATTTCCGTGAGGCCACGCCCGGTCCTGCCGTCGGCGGCCTGCAGGGGCAGGGCAGGGGCCATCAGCAGCAGAACCATCCATACGTGTTGGCGGAACATGGTCATACCTCCTCAGAACAGGTCGGCGTGGCTGAAGCCGAAGTCGACCAGTTCGGCATCGGTGATCGGCCCTTGCCGCGCGAAGAGCGCGCGGGCACTGGGCCGTTCGCTGGGTTGCAGAAGAGCGGTGTTGCGATCGAAGTCGCTGCCGATCACCACGAAGACCGCGCGCGATGGCCAGGCGGCCAGGAACTCTGGCAGCGCCAGGCTGCGGTTGCCGAGGATCGGGTCAGCCACTTCCACGATGCCGTTGCGCACCTGCTTGAGCACCACGAAATGGCGGAAACCGCGCACGTCCATCAGCACCAGTCCCGGCACGCGAAGGGTGCGCAGTCGTGTTTCATCGATGCGGTAGCCCCGGCCACGCATGCCCAGCGATTCCACGTAGCGCTTGATGTCGAGCAGGGAGAAGCCGCGTTCGGCCACCAGCGCTGGATCGGAAACCCCCATCATCCCTTCAATCACCGTCGCCTCGTCGGTCTGCAGGTGGTAGGCGTGGCGAAGGATGGTCGCCAGCGCCGCAGCCCCGCAGCTGTAGTCGGTGTGCTGGCGTACCACGTTGCGGTAGCGCCGCTCCTGCATGCTCTCCACCTTCTGCTGCAGCAGCGCTCCATTGGGCAGTACGCCACTGAAGCGCACGTCGCCCGCCCACGCAGGAACAGTGGCCAGCAGCAACAGGCAGGCCAGCAGGCACATCGAAAGACGGCAACGGATCATCACGGTCTCCGGCAGCAGGGGGGAGCCCCTGCCCCAAGGGGGAGGAGGGACAGGGGCTCCCGGGAACCCGGCCATTGGCGGACGGCCGGGGTGTTGCGCTTACTCGCCGCTGCCACCACCGCCGCCGGTGCTGGGCTGGGCGACTGCCAGGGCCAGGCTGTTGGCCTGCAGGTTGCCGGTGCCTGCAGCCACGTTCACGCCGATGTTGCCGGAGGCGCCGGAGAAGGCGCTGCCGGACAATGCCGAGGTGTTGGTGGCGTTGACGTTCACCCAGCGCGTGGTGCTGACCGTGCCGCTGAGGCTGGCATACAGGTCGGCCACGCCCAGTTCGACGAACTGGCTGGTGCCACTCTCACGCGTATCGAAGCCCAGGCCGCCCACCCCCGGCCGGTTGGGGTTCATCGTGGCGTTCTGGATCTGGTTGTCCAGGTCGATGTGGCCGGTGCTGTTGCCACCAGGGTGTGGCAGCTCGCCACTCCACGTATCCAGGTAGTAGTTGGCCATCTGGTAGGCGTTGCCGGTACCGCGGTAGGTGCCCGCGCCATAGGCCAGGGTCAGGCCGCTGACGCCGCCATGCATGCCGACCTGCACGGTATCGGTGTAGGACTGCACGAAGCCGGCGTTGCTGACCGTGTTGCCAGTGGAGACCTGGTTGGAGCTGATGCTCGACTGGGCCACCGCGGTGGTCGCGACCGAGGCCGCGAGCGCGTTCTTCTGCTCGTTGTTGTTGCCCGAGGCGATGTTCACGCCGATGTTGCCGGACGCGCCGCCGAAAGCGTTGCCGCCAAGACCTGCGGCGTTGGTGACGCCGGAGTTCATGGTGGCGTTGCCGAAGCCGGCCTGGTTGACGAACACCTCGGCGTCAGCCATGCCGAAGCTGAAGGACGCATCGGCAGCGGACAACGACGCGGCATTGTCCTGGGCATTGTTGTCGCCGGAGACCACATTGAAGCCGAGATTGCCCGATGCGCCGGCACCCACGCTGTCACCGATGGACGCACTGTTGGTGACCAGGCTGTTGCTGGTGGCGTTGTTGCTGATCGACTGGCGGTTGTCGATCACGGCAATGGCCGCCGAGTCGAGGTCGATGTCGCCGGTGATGTTCGGATCGCCGGAGAAATTGATGTCGGTGCTCAGCCGCAGGTCCTTCTCCAGGTTCACGTCGACGCCGTGGTTGTTCTTCTCCTTGCGTTCGTCGGCCTGGATGTTGCTGTGCTTCTGCACATTGACGTTGACGGTGCGGTTGCGCACGTCGTTGTCGGTGTGGTTGTGCGTATCGTTGCGGGTTTCGCTGACGGTGTGGTTGTGGTTGATGTTCGCGTTGGCGTTCTGGTTGTCCCAGCCATTGGCCGCAGCGGCGGTCGAGGCAGTGGCAATCGCCATGGCGAGCATGGTCTGTTTGACGGTCGCTTTCATGGTGCCCTCTCTCTCATCAGGTGGTGCATCGGTTGGGTGGTTGTCACGGGCGGTCCTGCACGACCAGGCCCAGTACGTTGGCCGTATCGTTGCCGTTGCCCGCGATCTGATTGAGTTGCAGGACCCCGTCGAATCCCCGCAGCGCGGTGCTGGCTACACCGGCGCTGCGGGTGCCCGTCGCGACGCCGCGACCGGTGTCGTCCCGCCCCCCTGCCAACGCGGAACCCTCGGCGGCCAAGGCCGTATCGTCGGTTTCGCGTATGCCCTGTCGGGCCAGCGTCGCGCTGACGACGTTGAGCGTCGTGTTGGCGATGCCGCTGGCCTGGTTGATGGATGCGATGCCACTGGCACCGGCCAGTGCATCACCGCCAATGTATGCAGTGGCCTGCAGCGGCCCGGACAGCACGCGGTTGCCCTGCTGCAGTTGCCGCGCATTGATCGCCACGTCGGCGCGATCGCCCTTGGCGATACCCCGCAGGTTGGCCTGCACGTTGAGGTCGCCGGCGGCCTGGTTCACGGCGATGGCGCCATTCGCCCCGGTCAGCGCGCGGCCGTCGATCCGGGCCACGTCGAGATAGGCGAGCATGCCGCTGTAGTCATCGGCCCGGGTCGCCGAGGGCGCGGCAGCGAGCAGCAGAAGCACGCCGTGCAGGGGCTTCATTTTCCACCTGCCGGGGCCGTGCCCTGCAGCGGGAACTGGGCCAGTGCGCCGCGCACGGTATCGGCGATACCGCGGGTGCTGCCGCCGACCGCACCGAGCGGCCCACTCATGGCGCCCCCCAGGCTGCTGCCGACCATGCCGTCGCCACTGCGGCCCAGCGTGCCGCCCAAGGCCTGCTGGGTGACCCGTTCAACGGTGGTTCCGCCCGGCGCCGCGATGGACGCGGCCTGGCCGGCGCCCATGCCGGCATAGTCCTCATCGCTCAACTCGTCCATGCCGGTCGTCGTGCCGCCGACCCCCAATGCGGCGGCGATCTCGCGCTGTGGCTTCGGGTCGGCTATCAGCGCCATGCCCGGTGGTGCCATGCGATAGGCCGGCCGCGCGGAGACGTCCCGCAACAGGACGATTTCGCCCGGTTGTGCCTTCACGCCCTGGCGGGCGCCCGATGCGGACGCGTCGGCGCCAACCGACAGCAGGGCTGTTGCCAGTGCTGCGGCCAGGCCGCGAATCAGGGTGGTGCCGTCCATGCCGATCTCCCGCGATGGGTGCGGCGGAACCACGCATCAACCGTGCCAACTTCGAAGTGTCCACCCGCCAACGCCGTGATCGTGCAGCACCTGACCGGGCTGCTGCCATGCTGTTACAGGCACGTCGCGGAATTGTTGGGATTTCGAAGCCCCAGGCACCGCAGGGCAAGGGCGGCGGGCGACTGTCGCATCGGTGTTACAGGTGGCGTCGCCGTCTGCAACGGTGCAGCTTCAGCCTCGAATTTCTTGACGCACTGCTCATTGCGCCGCCGTTTAGGGAAGCGCTAGGATCCGCCCAACAAAGGCCATCCCGGTGGCCGTAGAGGTCCCGGCGGGGGGCGGCACGCCGGTGATTGCCTGACAGTCCGCCGACGGTGTCCGGATGCTGGGGGAAGCATGGCAGCGGTCCCGGAGGCTTCTACGTCGCGTTGCGTGCTCTGGTTTGGCGAGCCGTTGGCGAACGAGCGCAGTGCGCTGGCGGCAGCGGGCTGGTATGTGCGCAGCATCCATCCCGATCCCGCCATGGCGATTGGCCTGCGTGGGCGCGATCGTTTGCTCGCCGTGCTCGATCTGCGCCATCTCGATGCGGTCGCGCTGCAGCTGCTGGCGCCGTGGATCGAGCAGCACCAGCATCTACCCTGGCTCGCGGTACTGCCACCGGGTGCCGGACCCACATCACCGGCTTGGCTGCCGTTGCTGCAGCGATGCTGCGCGCGCTTCACGCTGCCGTTCGGCCTGCAGGACCTGGTCTGCGCAATGCGCCAGCAGTTCGACGCGGATGATCCGCCTGTCGACGCAACCTGCGGTGGGCACGGACCGCACGCGCTGATTGGCGAAAGCGCCGCGTTGCATGCGGTGCGCACGGTGCTGCACAAGTTTGCGCCGGTGGAGCTGCCGGTGCTGGTCACAGGTGAAACCGGTACAGGCAAGGAACTGGCCGCACACGCGCTGCATGCGCTGTCGGGGCGTGCCGGCAAGCCTTTCATTGCAGTGAACTGCGGTGCGATTCCGGCCAACCTGGTGCAGTCGGAGCTGTTCGGCCACGAACGTGGCTCGTTCACCGGTGCCGACAAGCGGCAGATCGGCGTGTTCGAATCGGCCCACGGCGGAACGGTGTTTCTTGATGAGGTGGGCGATCTGCCGGCAGAGGCACAGACCAGTCTTCTGCGTGTGTTGCAGGAAGGAACCTTCGAGCGCGTGGGCAGCAGCCAGCCGCTGCGCGCAGACGTGCGTGTGCTTGCCGCGACCCACGTCGAACTGGAACACGCGGTGGCGCAGGGGCGGTTCCGCAGCGATCTCTACTACCGCCTGAATGTGCTGCGCCTGCTGATGCCGCCGCTGCGCGAGCGCGGTGCCGACGTGCAGCTGCTGGCCGAGCACTTCCTGCGCTGCTTCCGATTGCGCCACGGCGTGCGTGCACGCGGCTTTGCACCGGCCGCAGTACAGGCCATGCGGCGCTTCGACTGGCCCGGCAACGTACGCGAACTGCTGAACCGTGTGCAGCGTGCAGCGATCATGGCCGAAGGCGAGCTGATCAGTGAGCGTGACCTGGAGCTGGGCGCATCGGCGGCGGTCCTGCCGGCGGCGATGCTGCACGATGCACGGGGGCAGGCCGAGCGCGATGTGCTGCTGCAGACCCTGCGCCAGACCGGCTACAACGTCTCCGAGTGTGCGCGGCAGATGCAGATATCGCGGGTGACGGTGTATCGCCTGTGCCGCAAGCACCGGCTGGAGCTGCCTGCGCAGCGCTGATCAGCCGGCCGCGAGGTGCTTGAACAGGCGCAACGGCTTGCCCGCGACGCGCTCGATCACGCCCTTGGCTTCCAGGTCCAGCTGCACGGCCTTCAACCACCAGCCGGCGGTGGCACCTGCCGGGAACAGGGTGGCGGGCAGATGTGGCAGCAGTGCCTGTTTTGCCTGCGCAACGGTCAGGCCGGGCGGTTGCGCAGGCAGGGCCCGCAGCAAGGCATGGCGCATGGCGAGATACTTGGCGCGATCCACGCGCTGGATGTGCCCGGGCGTGGTGATGCTCTCGATCTCGATCCGCTCGGGCTCAGACATGGGTATCTCCCGCGACTTCGATGCGCGGGCTGCGGAAGCCCATGGCGATCCACGCCTTCATCAGGCGGGCGTAGAACCGCAGCGAGTGGGTCTTCAGGTTCGGCACATCGTCCGGAAGGACAGACGGGTCAGGAAGATCACTGACCATCGTCCGCATCTCCACGGCGGGTCTTGCCGACGCCGGCCACAACAGGCCATACAGGCTCAGCCAATGGCCGCCGCTGAACTCCAGGAAGAGTGGTGTGTTGCAGCATCCCGCCACGACGCGGCGGCTGCCGCCCGTGCTGGACAACCGCAACGCGCGCAGCATGGCATGTCCGGCATCGATGCTGACGCGATCCTTGCGGTGCATTACGAAGAGCGTCTGGCCGTGCGGGCCCAGGACGTCCGGTGCTCGGGGCATCGACTGCAGCATGGCGCCGGCCTTGCGGCAGCTGTCGCAGCAGCATTCGACGGTGGCAATGGGTTGGCCCGTGGCGGTCAGGCGCACCTGGCCGCAGGCGCAGGCAAGGGACTGGTGTGAGGCCATCTGCGTTTTCTCCTGGGGTTTCATCCTCTCGACGAACCGGGGCGCCGAAAATCGACAACATCTGCCTTCAAGGGCGCATCATCCGAAAGCGGATTCGATACAGGTCCAACCCTGCACCGTCCGCGCGCCGCGCCGAATAGGTCAAGGTGTCGGGTTGCGAGCCATCCAGCATCGCGCCGTAGCTGTCGCCGGAGGCCTCGTTCAAGGGGGAGGGCAATGCAAGGCCCGCGTCATAACGGTCTCCACGCGCGTAGGCGATGAACTGGCGTACCGGTGCACTGCCGAAGTCCAGGGCGCGGGCAAACACCAGCGTCCGGCCGTCGCCCAGGAAGGTGGCATCGAACTCCTGCGCTGCGGTATTGAGGTCTCCCGGCAGCGGCCGTGCCGGCTGCGCCATGCCACGGACCATCGCTGCGACGTAGAGGTCATGGCCACCCGCACCGCCTGCGCGATCGCTGGAGAACAGCAGCGTGGCTGCGTCGGGCGAGAGCATCGGCGCGAATTCATCGGCCGCGCTGTTCACTGCCGGGCCAAGATTGACCGGCTCCCCGAATCGACCGTCGCTCCCCATGCTGACCCGGTACAGATCGTCGCCGCCCTGGCCGCCTGCGCGATCCGAACAGAAATACACCACGCGGCCATCGGCGGAAAAGGCGGGATCGAAGTCGCGCCCCGGCGAGTTGAACGGCACCGGCATCGCCGGCCGCCAGCGCTGACCATCGTTGCGGGAGACCCAGATGTCATACCCGCCTGGACCGCCGGGCCGGTTGCGGCTGAACCACAGTGCGGTTCTACCATCCGGGCTCAAGGTCAGTCGAATCTCGTCGTATTGCGTGGATGCAACGCCCGGGGCGAAGCGCTCGGCGGGGCCGACGATCCGCAGCACCCTGGATGGAGACGCGGGAGGCGACGCAGCAACCAGCAGCATCACGGCCAGCAGCACCTTCATGCCTGTCGCTCGAAGTCGCTGACCCAGTTGGTTTCCCAACTGTGTCCACCATCGGTCGAGGCCGCCTGTTCCCAGCGCGCCGAACGCGGGGTGATGCGTGACCAGATCACCCGTGTCCGGATTGTTCGACCGTCGTGCTGGTCTTCGCCGAAAAAGCGGCCGACACCAGCCTGGAAACCACCGCGCAGTGGCGCGCCGATCCGGGTCGGCTCCCGGCCATCCAGCCACCAGCTCAGCCAGTGCCGCTCCGCCGCATTCCAGGCGCGGATGCCCATGCCGCGCAGCGGCGCTCCAGGCATGTCCATCAGGTTGTCACCCACGTTGCCGAATCCTCCCAGGACCGGCCAGTTGTGCAGGGTGCCGTTGAACGCGTCCCATGCATCGCTGCCTGCCAGCCGAGCGCGCAGGCGACGATGGCGCACGTTCCAATGGCCCACCAGGAAATCAAAATCGCCCGGTGCATCCGGCAGCTTCGGAAGCGGAGAGGGGACCGCAGCAGTGCGGCGGAACCAGTTGCGCCAGTTCACTTCCCAGTGCGCACCGGCATCGTCGGAGAACGCCTGTTCCCACCACGGCTCCTCGCCGTGGATGTCATGCCAACGGAACCAGACCTCGATGGGGCGCCCGTCGATCCGGTCGGTGCCGCGGAAGCTGCCGGCATCGCCCTTGAAAGCGCCGCGCACGGGGGCTTCGATATGGGCAGGGTTGCGGCCATCGATCCACCAGATCGACCACGTGGAAGACACCGGATCGAATGCACGCACGCCCAGGCCCCTGTAGGGGCCCGAAGGCAGCGCCATGACGTTGTCATCGATGGTGCCGAGTCCGCCCAGGGTGAGCCAGACCGCGCTGGAACCGGTGAAGGACTCCCAACGGGTATCGCCGACCAGGCGCTCCTTCAGGCGTCGGTGCCGGACCTGCCAGTTGCCCTGCAACCATTGCCAGTCTTCGCTGTGGCTGGGCAGGGCCCACCCGGGGGGCAGCGCCGTAGATGCCGCCGCGGCGGCCAGGGTGGCCAGGAACTGCCGTCGATCCATGTGCGTGATCCCCTGTCGAAGGTGCCTCCATCGTTGCGCGTACCAGGGGGATTGACCACGCAGATATCGGGGCTCAGGCTAAGTCACACTTATGGTCACCCAACGCCAGCTGCCATCGCTTGCCGCCATCCGTGCCTTCGAGGCGGCGGCGCGGCTGGGCAGCTTCGCGCGCGCCGCCGAAGAGCTTGACACCAGTGCGGCGTCGGTGAGCTACCACGTGCGGCGGCTGGAGGCCCAGACCGGGATCTGCCTGTTCCTGCGCCACGCACAGCACGTGGAACTGACGGTGGCGGGTGCCAGCGTCGCCCAGGAGGCGACCCGGGCATTCGATGCACTGCGCGCCAGCTTCATGCGCGCCGCTGACAGGGATGCGGCGCGACTGCGCCTGTCCGTGCTGCCGACGCTGGGCACCAGCTGGCTGACGCCGCGGCTGGGCACGTTCCGCGCCCGCCACCGGCAGTTCGTGCTGGAACTGGACCTGTCGGCAGCGCCGCAGGATCTGGCCGCCGGTCACTTCGATGCCGCCATCCGCAATGGCCAGGGCGAATGGCCGGGTCTTCAGGCAACTCCCTTGTTTCCAAGCGTGTTCACACCGTTGTGTGCGCCGGCGCTGCTGCACGAGGCGCGTGGGCTGGGCAGCAGCGCGCTGGAGGTTCCCCTGCTCGGGCGGCCGGATTGGTGGGCCCTGTGGTTTGCCGCGCACGGGCACATCCCGCCGCCGGCACCGGAGAGTTTCGTCGCGCCCTTTGCCGTCGAACATCTGGATGTCGGCGCCGCGATCGCCGGGCAAGGCATTGCCATTGGTTCGCCGATCCTTTTCCAGGCCGAGCTGGACAGCGGGCGGCTGGTGCAGGCGCATCCGGGTGTCGCCAGCGACGGTCGCAGCTTCTGGTTCGTGGCACCCACGGCGCGAAATGGCAGTGCCAAGGTCATTGCATTGCGTGACTGGCTGGTCGAGCAGGCCGCTGAGGCGCGGCACGCGGCACGCCACTACCTGGCCCAGGCGGTGGGGCCATGAACCAGAGCCCCGAACTGCTGCGGCGCCTGCTGCGTGCCAAGGACCGGATGGACCGCGCCAGCCATGAGGAATGGCCGGTCGCGCGCCTGGCCGAGGTCAGTGCGGTGTCGCCGGCGCACTTCGCCCGCTCGTTCAAGCAGGCCTTCGGGCTGCCACCGCACCGCTATCTCCTCAGCCGGCGCATCGAACGGGCCGTGGCGATGTTGCGTGACACCGAGTTGCCGGTCACCGAAATCGCCGCGCAGACCGGGTGGAACAGTCTGGGTACCTTCGGCCGCATCTTCCGTGACATCACCGGTGACAGCCCGGGCAATGTGCGTGAGCGTGAGCGTGCAACCCGGGCGGCGTCAGCCAGCGTGCCGGAATGCCATGCACGCGCCGCGCAGCGTCCGGACCTGAAGATCGCAGTTTTGGAGAAGCGCCGCCGCGAGGCGGTTGCTAACGTGGACCCCACCTGAGGGAGGTCCCATGACGAACACTGTGAACACGGTCGGCCTGTATGTGCGCGACCAGGATGAGGCGCTGGCGTTCTACGTCGGCAAGCTCGGCTTCGAAGTGCATACCGACGTACGCAATGGCAGCTACCGATGGCTGACGGTACGCAGTCCGGGCCAGGATGGTTTCCAGCTGGGCCTGTTCGTGCCAGGCCCGCCCACCCACGACGCCGCTACCGCGCTTTCGCTGCAGCAGCTGGTGGCCAAGGGCGCAATGCCGCCGCTGGTGCTGGCCGTGGATGACTGCCAGGCGCGCTACACGCAATGGCTGGCACAGGGCGTGGAATTCACCCAGGAGCCGATCGAGCGCTATGGCGCCGTCGACGCCGGATTCCGTGACCCGTCAGGCAATGGCTGGAAGATGATCGAAGCCCGTTCCGAAGCGAGGCGCCGGCAATGAGCTGCGGTGGCTGGGCACGGCCCGTGCATCGTTGGACCTCGATCGTGTTCACCCTGGCGGTGATCGCCAACTTCGCCGTTCGCGGGCTGGGGCAGGGCGAACCTGCAGCGTGGATCACTTATTCGCCGCTGCCGCCGCTGTTCCTGCAACTGTTCACCGGCCTGTACCTGTTCGCGCTGCACTACGCCGGAAAGCGCCGCAGCGCCGCACTGGGCACTGCGGGCTGAGCAGGGTCAGGCGACGGCGTCCACCGCGTAGGCGGCAAGCAGGCCCGGCAGCTGGTCCATGCGCTGGAAAATCACCTTTGCACCGGCTGCGCGCAGGGCTTCGGGCGTACTGTGGTGCGGGCCACCCTCACTGAAGCCGAACACGGTGGCGCCTGCGGCAACGCCGGCAGTGGCGCCGGTGACGGTGTCCTCGATCACTGCACAGCGCGTCGGGTCGACGCCCAGCGCTGCAGCTGCAGCCAGGTACACGTCCGGGTGCGGCTTGGTGCGCGGCATGTCCTGGCCACTGAACACATGGGCACCGAAGGCATCAAGGATGCCGACCTTGCCCAGCTGCAGCTTCACCTTGTGCAGGTCGGCACCGGAAGCGCAGGCGATCCGCCCGCCGGTGGCCGCAGCGATCGCACGCACGGCCTCGGGTGCCCCCTGGATCGCTTCAAGGTCACGTTCCAGTGCCTGGTTGCGCTGCTGGCGGAACTCCTCCAGCCATTCCTCGGTGAACGGCTTGCCGGTGCGCTCTGCGATCAGCCCTGCCAGATGGGCCACGGACTGGCCGAGGAAGACTTCACCCGCCTGCGCCGGGGTCAGCGGCCAGCCGCGTGCGCTCAGCATTTCCGAGAGAACGCGGGCGACCAGCGGCTCGGAATCGACGAGTACGCCGTCGCAGTCGAACAGCACGGCATCAAACGGGAAACGGGACATCTACAGCTCCAGGGGGCAATGCAGTGGCGCAATTGCCCGCCATTTTCCCACAGCCATCCCTGTGTGGCACCCGGACTGGGTGCCACCCATTCCCGGCCAGCCGGTCAGCCCAGGTCACAACCCGCCGGCTGCGGCCAGGTGCTGGCCGGCAGCATGTTCTTCAACGAGGCCGGTGCGTTGATCGCCACGTAGCTCGCACCCAGCAGCTCCTCCAGATCGGCGATGGTCACCAGATAGCTGTCGAGGCTGCCCAGATTGGCTTCGTTGGGAATGATCCAGCTGATCGCCTTGGCGGTGCCGGTGTTCGGGTCTCGGGTGATGATGGTTTTCCAGAAGAACTCCGGCGTCGGGATGCCGTGACTGGAAAGGAAGTAGTCGTTGGAGGCGTCGCCGTAGACCACGCCACCATAGACATCCACCGGCGCGATGTCGCGGTAGCACTCGGCCACGTTCTCGGCCTTCACCCAGATGCCCTGGTTGAAGCTGGACACCTGCGGAACGATGTTGGTCATGTAGTTGGCGCGGCGGATGTAGGTCGCGTTGTAGTCCATGTGGTTGGACGTCACCAGATGGCCGCGGTCATAGCCGGACTTGATGCTGGCGTAGGATGCGGTGCTGGTCTGGCCGAGGCAGCCTGCCGGCAGGTCCGGATCCTTGTAGAAGCTGGACGGCCGCGCGGCCGAACCGGTGTCTGCGGTCAGGGTGTATTCGTAGCGGGTGGCGCTGTGGATGCTGCAGTCGTAGGTGAGCACGAAGCCGCCCTTGTTGAGGGTGACGACCTGGGCCTGGGCAGCGCCGGCGAAGGCACTGAGGACGAACGCGAAGAAGAAGCTTGCAAGGCGCATTGAGGTTCTCCAGCAGAAGTTCAGGGCGCAGCCGTCCGCCACGACCAGGCCGGGGCGAAGTCATGGGAGGGCGTTGCGGAGACGGGTGCTACGGATTGCGGTGGGACCTGACCGCACGGTGGGGCCATGCAGGCCCTGCGGTGTCGCAAGCGTCACAAGCTGTCGCCTTTCGGTCAACGACGAAAAGGCGAAGCTGTGACAGCGCGCAAGCACTGGAGAGGTGTCAGATCATGCGCCGCGTGGGTGACATGCGCGCGTGCTAGGGCGTCGTAGCGCAGGGGGTGTACGACTCGATATCCTGCGCAGCAGGACCGGAAACCGCAGGATCGAGCAAGGCGAATGATCCACAGTGAACTGCTTGCAGGGGGCGCTGCTGCTGCCCTGATCGGGGTTGCAATCGTGGCTGCGCTGCGTCGACAGAGACGCCCGCCCCATCGCAGCTTCAAGTGTGGGCGCTGCGGCAACGCTGCCCTCCATGACGAACGTACCAGTGGCGCCTGGCGCGCCGGGAAGCAGCGCTTCTACTGCAGGGCGTGTCATGCCACCTGGCTGCGATCGCATCCGCAGGCGTCCGCGCCGCACCGCGGGGCGTCTGGATGCCTGGGCGTCGTTGCCGCACTTGCATTGATGCCACTTGCGGGCATGGTGGCGTGGGTGATTCACCGCGCCTGAATGTGATCCTGCATCGATCCAGCCGGCCGCCGGCTTCGAAAGCGCCATGCTGCGTCGCAAGGTGCCACCCACCATTCGCACTGGTACGGTCCGATCCGTTGCACCACCACCGACGGGGAGAGACCACGATGCGCAAGGTAGTGCTGCTGTTGATCCTGCTGACCGGGCTGGCGCCCACCGCCTGGGCGGCCACGGTCAAGACCACCCATCGCACCATTCCCAGCTGGGATGGAACGCCTCTCGGGGCCTTCGTCATCGAACCGCAGGACGCGGGCAGCGGACGGTATCCGCTGCTGGTGATGCCCAGCAGCTGGGCCGTGCCCAGCGTGGAGTACGTGGGCGTGGCGCAGTCGTTGGCCCGGCGCGGCTATGTGGTCATCAGCTACAGCTCGCGTGGCTTCTGGGAGTCCGGCGGCAGCATCGACATCGCCGGGCCGGCCACGGTCGAGGACGTCAGTGCACTGATTGACTGGGCGCTGGACAACACCCGCGCCGACCCGTCACGAATCGGCGTATCGGGCATCTCCTATGGGGCCGGCACCAGCCTGCTGGCGGCCGCACGCGATCCGCGCATCAAGGCAGTGGCTGCACTGAGTGGATGGGCCGACCTGCAGGCCTCGCTGTACAGCAACGACACCCCCAGCGCACAGGGCATCGCGCTGTTGGTTGCCGCAGGCCTGGCCACCGGTCGCCCGGGACCGGAGCTGTCCACCATCAATCGCAATGTGCTGGTCGGCAACTACCAGGGCGCGGTGGACTCGCTGTTGCCGGTGGCGGCGCAGCGCAGCCCCGGGGCCAGCATCGACGAGATCAACGCCAACCAGCCTGCGGTGTTCCTGGCCAACGCCTTCAACGACAGCCTGTTCCCGCCGGGCCAGCTGGTCGATTTCTTCAACCGCCTGAAGGGCCCCAAGCAGCTGCAGTTGCGCCATGGCGATCACGCGCTCAACGAAGCCTTTGGCGCACTGGGTGTTCCCAACGAGGTCTACGATTCGGTGGGCGACTGGTTCGACCATTACCTGAAGGGGGTGGCCAATGGCATCGACCGGCAGCCTGCGGTGCAGCTGAAGTCACAGAAGGGCAGCTGGAGCACGTATGCGAACTGGCAGGCGACCAGCAAGGGTGCGGTCAGCTACGGCCTGACCGCACCCTCTGGCCTGCTGCTGCCGACCGGTGGCCTGGTCGAGAATGGCAGCAATACTGGCTGGAACTATCGCATCGGCAGCGGGCTGCTGACCGCAGCCAATTCCGGCGTGGCGATGGCCTCCGGCGCGCTGCAGATGATCAATCTGCCGCCGGGTGCCTACGTGCCGTTTGTTGGCCGCAGTGCTGCCGGCGTCTGGCAGGGGCCGATCCAGTGGAGCGCCAAACGGCTGGACGGTACGCCGGAAGTGCGGATGACGGTTACGCCAAGCCGCGCCGACACCACGTTGTATGCGTATCTCTATGCCGAGGACGTGCTGGGCAATGGCCAGCTGATCAGCCACAAGCCCTATACGCTGCGGGGTGCCACGCCGGGGCAGGCGAAGACCATCGACCTGCGGCTGGAGGCCAGCAGCTGGGACGTGCCGGCCGGCAGTCGCCTGACCCTGGTGATGGACACCGTGGACCTGCGCTACGCAGGCATCAGCCAGTTGGGTGGCACGGTGACCTTCAGTTCACCGGCGAACGCGCCGTCGATGCTGAAGCTGCCGCTGCATTGATGGAAGGCCGCGCCCGTTGCGGCGGGCGCGGTACGCCAGGCTGGAAAACTGCGAGACTGGCGTTTGTTCCGGCAAAGGGATGAATCCATGGTCATTGCAGGGCTGCTGCTCGGTGCGGTGCTTGCGGCGCCCGCCGCGCAAGGCGCGCCGAGCGGATGGCCGGACACGCTGTTGAAGGATCTGGACGCTGCCGACGCCGCCATGCGCGGCAGCCATCCGGGCGCCGTGGATCTGCGGAATCCGGGTTTCGTTCCGCAGCTGGAGGCCGCCTCGGCGCTTGCCCGCTCGCGCGCGGCCAATGTCGACAGCTTCGCAGGCTACTGGTGGGCGATGAAGGGTTACGCAGCCTCCTTCAATGACGGCCACGTCAGCCTCAACGCGCTTGCCGACGCTCCCGATCTTCCAACGCAGTGGCCGGGGTTCCTGAGCGGTTTCGACGGTGATGCGCAGGTGGTCATGACCGTGGACGGTGGTCCGGGCCATCCGCCGCTGGGGGCTCGATTGCTGTCCTGTGACGGCATCGATGCGCAGACACTGGCTGCGCGCCGGGTGGGTGACTTCAGCGGGCGCTGGAACCTGCAGGCCAGCCGCATCCAGGGTGGTGGTGAAGTGCTGCTGGAGCAGGGCAATCCGTTCGTGCCAATGTTGCGCAGCTGCGTTTTTCGGGTGGATGGACGCGAGAAGCCCTACGCGCTGCAGTGGCAGCCACTGCAGGCGGCACAGCGCAAGGCGCGCCTGGCCGACACCCGGCGCAGCTTCCGACCGGCCAATGGCTGGCACACGATGCCCAATGGCGGCTACTGGATCACCACAAGCAGCTTCAATGCCGACCCTACGGAGCAGAACTTCAAGGAACTGACCGCGCTGCTCGAGCAGCTTGCTCCAAAAGCCGAAGCACTGCAGCAGGCACGGTCGGTCGTGCTGGATGTGCGTGGCAACAGTGGCGGTGCTTCGCAGTGGAGCATCGAACTGGCGCGATTGATCTGGGGCCGTGCCGCCGTGGACGCGCTGTCCGATCCCAGCTGGGTGGAGTGGCGGACCTCCGAGGCCAACATCGCCCAATTGCGCGGCTTCCTGCAGAAGCTGGTGCAGGCGCCCGACGCGTCGCCAGAGCTGCGTCGCATGCTGGAATCGGTGACGGCGGGCATGGCACAGGCGCGCGACCGGGGTGAGGCAGTGTGGCGCGAGCCATCCGAGGCCAGGGCGGATACAGCTGCAACCGCAGGCCCGGCCGCTCCGCTGCGCAGGGGCAGGGTGGTGATCGTGGCCGATGCCTCCTGCGGCTCGGCCTGCCTCGATGCGCTGGATCTGTGGAAACGGCTGGGCGCAATGCAGGTCGGCGTCGAAACTTCGGCCGACAGCCTCTACATGGATGTCAGGCCGGAGCGGCTGCCGAGCGGCCTGGCCAGGATTTCCGTACCGATGAAGGTATTCCGAGGCCGGGTGCGCGGTTCCAATGAACCGCATGTTCCGGATCGTCGCTATGACGGCGACATGCGGGACACACGCGCACTGGAAGCGTGGCTGCTGGCGCTGTGAGGACGCACCTGCCCATGACGCGGGATTCCCACGTGCCGTTGCCGGACGCACCGCTGGGTCAGCGCAG
The DNA here is from genome assembly GCF_059368315.1 of Stenotrophomonas sp. YJH_SMC_119. NCBI lineage: Bacteria > Pseudomonadati > Pseudomonadota > Gammaproteobacteria > Lysobacterales > Lysobacteraceae > Stenotrophomonas > Stenotrophomonas sp. YJH_SMC_119. The sequence continues at coordinate 118,289 of NZ_JCAFRP010000003.1, forward strand.
GTCCGGTGGATTCATCGAAGCGTCGCGGACACAGGGATCACCGGCGTCCGGTGTCAGGCGCGCCTCGATGTCCGGTGGAAACTGCGGAATCCTGCTGGTCTGCATCACCACCCAGCGCATGATCGTGTGCAGGTAGTTGAGTGGCAGCATCGTGAGCCACATGAAACCCGGGAGCTGCGCGTCTTCGGCGAAGATGCGCTCCTTGCCGGACGCGAAGCTCTCGCGCTTGCCGTCCAGCGGCATGCAGCAGTGCACCGCGTCCACGACGGCTGCCGGTCCTTCTTCCATGTAGCGCCGCAGGAACTCCCAGTGGGCATGTGCGTTCTCGATGCGAGAGGTCGCGATGCAGAACGCGAACGTCTCCCGTACTGTGACGCCATCCGCGTCCAGGATCAGTCCGCGGACATCCCAGTTGTACCATCCGAAGGTTCCCGTTCCGCGGCCAAGCGTGAAATAGACCTGGTCCCAGGGCACGCTGAGGATGGTGCCATCCAGCCGGAACACGTCTATCTGCCGGTGCTTGCGATCGAGCGCGATCGGATAGTGGGTCCAGCGGAACAGCTCGAGGCACGCCACCCAGATGCTCGCTGCAGTGAAGGCGGCCAGCATCGCCATGCCGATGAATATCGCCTCCCACAGGCCGTTTTCGTTGGGTAGCCTGTTCACGATCAGCAACCAGAGCAGCATCAGCACGCCGCCCAGCCCGAAGGCAATGCCGATCGCGCCCAGCAGGGCTGCAAAGCCACGCGCGGCGAACCAGCGATCCACCGAAACCAGGCCGTTCGAATTCATCTTCACCACGCACAGCTGTGCCAGCGGCACGACATCCAGCCGCTTCTTCTGCAGCAGGCGGTGCTCGCGATCAAACGCATTCAGTGGGCGGTTGTTGGGAAACTTGCGCGTGTATCCGGTGTAATCCATGGGCGATCCCTGCGCGATTCCGGCGCCCGTTGGATTCTAGCGGGATTCTCCCGGGGGGAGATCAGCGACGAACGTCGAACGGATGGCTCTCCATCAGTGCCCGGACTTCAGCTTCGCGGGCAGGGCTGAAGTCGCCGGGAATGGCGTGCTTCAACGCGCCCGCAGCCAGTCCGAAGCGGACGGTGCTTTCTGCGTCCAGACCGGACAGCAATCCGTGCAGGACGCCGGCGGCAAAGGCATCGCCACCGCCGATGCGATCAACGATGCCGGGCAGCGGCCTCGGAGCCGCCTGCGCGCGGGTTCCATCGCGTCCCAGCAGCAGCGCACCGAGCACGTGATGGTCTGCACTCATCACCTCGCGCTGGGTGCAGGACAGCCACCGCAGGTGCGGGAACGCGGCAAAGGCAGCGGCCGCAGCGGCCTCGGTTCGGGCGACCGCATCGTCCTGCGCGAAGTGCAGCCCCAGCACCAGTTCGATGTCCCGATGATCGGCAAAGACAATGTCGGCCTCGGCGAAGACCTCGCGCAGGATCGCCGCTGCGTCGCCATCCCAGCGTCGCCACAGTGAGGGACGATAATTGCCGTCGAAGGACACCTGCACACCGGCCGCGCGAGCCGCACGCACGGCACCCAGCACCGACTCGGCCACGTTGGCGCCCAGCGCCGGGCTCACGCCCGAGACATGCAGCAGGTGCGCGCCGGACAGCAGGGCAGGCCACGCATGGTCACTGGCATTGCTGTTTGCGAATGCAGAACCGGCCCGGTCATACACCACTTCACTGGCGCGCTGCACCGCACCGGTCGCCAGGAAGTACAGGCCCATGCGATCACCCTCCACTTCACGCACGGCGCCCACGCCCACGCCATGCCGCCGCAGCTCGGCCACAGCATGCCGGCCCAGCGCGTTACCGGGTACCGTGCTGACCATCTGCACATCGTGGCCCAGGCTGGCCAGCGAGACCGCCACATTGGCCTCGGCACCTCCCACATGAACCTGCAGCTGCGGCGTCTGCAGCAGCAGTTCACGACCGGGTGCACCCAGGCGCAGCAGCAACTCACCGAAACAAACGACGCGGCTCATCGGTTCTCTCTCACTCGGGGGTGGTGCAGCCCAGCATGCGCAGATCGATGGCATCGGCCATGCGCCGGTAGCCTTCGTCGTTGGGATGCAGATGGTCGCGGGTGATCTCGTTGGGCAACGATTCGGCTGCCTTCGGGTCACGCAGCGCGGCATCGAAATCGATGATGCCATCGAAGCCGCTGTTGCCGCCGCGTGCCCACTGGTTGATCGTGGTGCGGGTGGCGGCGGACACGGGCTCGTAGCGCTCGGAACCGCCGAACGGGGTCAACGTACCCAGCCAGGCGCGGATGCCGTGCGCATGCAGCCGCGCCGCAACCTGCTGATAGCCCAGCAGCATGTCCGCCGCACTGCGTCCAGGCAGCGGCTGCGCGCCACCACCGTGGCGGATGTCATTGATGCCTTCGAACAGGATCACCTGATCGGCGTCGGCCACCGCGATCACATCGCGATCCAATCGTGACAGCGCACTGTGGCTGCGGCCGTGGTCAAGCAGCTTGTTGCCGCTGATGCCCTGGTTGAGCACCACGAACCGGTTCGGGCAGGCCTGCTGCAGGCGCTGCGCCAATCGCTCCGGCCACTGGTTGAAGCTGCCGCGGCGTGCGGTGGCGCCTTCCGTGATGGAATCGCCCAGCGCCACGATTACCTGGGGACGATCATCACGCTGCACCATCACTGCCGAGAACACGTTCTGCTGGTAGCTCAGCCGCACGCTGTCGGCGACGGCTGTCTGCCTGCCATCTGCGACCCGCAGCTCGGTGCGGCGCACCGCGGGGCGGGTGGGCTGCGGGAAATAGGCACTCACGCTGATCTCCTGCAGCGCCGCCACCGGCATCCGCACCGGGTCGCTCAGCAGCGCGGCTCCGACCGGCACCTCGATGACCGCGCGGCCATCCACCGTTACCGGCAGCGGTGCGGCCTTGCCGTCCTTCACTCCCACACGCAGGTCCTCGACCCGCAAGGGCGTCGTGCCGAGCTCGTTGCTGATGCGCAGCCGCAGCGCATCGCCACGGCTGCCGATACGCATGTCCTGGCGCACGGTCTGTGCGGCGAACTGTACGGGTGCCTCGGACGTTCCGTCCTTGCGGTCGGGCGCGGGCGCGGCCGTCCAGGCAGTGACCCACACGGGTGCAGCCCACACGGCGGGCGCCGTCATGGCGGAGCAGAGCGTCAATGAAAACAGAAGTGTCCAGCGCTGCATGGGCAGGAGTCCGGTCAGGTGTCAGGAGAAGTAGGTGCCGCCGTTGACGTCCAGATTCGCGCCGGTGATGAACGCCGCCGCATCCGAGGCCAGGAACACCGCAGCGTCGGCGGCTTCGTCCGGCGCGCCCTGGCGGCGCAACGGGGTGGCGCCGGCAACGGCCGTGCGTACTTCCGGCTTGGTGAATTCATCGTGGAAGCGGGTGGCGATCATGCCGCAGCACAGCGCGTTCACCCGGATACCCTTCGGCCCCAGCTCCTTGGCCATGGCGCGGGTGAAGGTCATCACCGCCGCCTTGGCGGTGGCGTAGATCGATGCGCCCGGGCCGCCGCCATCACGACCTGCCTGCGAGGCGAAGTTGACGATGGCCGCGCCTTCGCGCATGTGCGGCACCACCGCGTGGGTGGTGAGGTAGGTCGAGGTCAGGTTCAGGTCCATCACGGTGTGGAAGAACACCGGGTCGATGTCGGCCAGCGGCCGGCGCTGCACCATGCCACCGGCCACGTTCACCAGCAGGTCGATGCGCTCGCCGAACGCGGCCTGTGCCGCAGCGACCAGGCCGGCGACGGCCGTGGCATCGGTGACGTCGGCGCGATGCACCATGGCCTGGCCACCGGCCGCCTGGATCCGTGCCAGCGTTTCCTGGGCACTGGCCTCGTCATTGGCGTAGTTGATGCAGACGCGTGCACCGGCGGCAGCCAGCTTGATCGAAACGGCGCGACCGATATCGCGGCCACCGCCGGTGACAATGGCCACCTTGTCCTGGAACGACATGCGGAAAACTCCTTGGTTTGCGGGGGGATGAAAAACGTGGGCTCAACCGCCGCGGCGGTCGAGCTTCCGGATAGGGCCGGTCCACCACCACAGCGCGGCCAGCGACAGCGGCACCAGGGCGGCAACGAGGATGAAGATCGGGGCATAGGAGTGGCGGGTCAGCACCGGCACCAGCCAGGTGGTGATCAAGGTGCCGGCCACGGCGGCCAGGCCACCCAGGCCTGCCAGCGTGCCCACCGAGCGGCCGTCGAACAGGTCGCCCGGCAGGGTCTGGATGTTGCCGATGGCCACCTGGAAGCCGAACAGCACCGCAGCGATTGCCAGCACCGCCAGCAGCGGCTGGGTGGCCAGCACGGCACCCAGCAGGGCAGGAGCCATGACCACGCAGCCCAGCGTGATGGACAGCTTGCGGGCGCGGTCCACGCTGTGCCCGGCGCGTATTAGGCGCCCGGACAACCAGCCACCACTCAGGCTGCCCAGCATCGCGCCGACAAACGGAACCCAGGCGAACAGGCCGATCTGCTTGATGTCGAAGCCGAAGGTTTCAGCCAGGTAGATCGGCAGCCAGGACACGAACAGCCACCAGATCGGGTCCAGCAGGAAGCGGCAGGCGAGCATGCCCCAGCTCTGCCGGTGGGCCAGCAGCTCACGAACGCTGGCCTTCGGCGCCACCACCGCCTGTTGCCCGGCCTGGTCTTCCTGGATCAGCCGGCGCTCGGCATCGCTCACCCACGGGTGCTTGTCCGGGCCGGCGCGGTAGACAAACAGCCATGGCAGCAGCCACAGGAAACCGATTGCACCGACCAGCACGAAGGTGCCGCGCCAGCCCAGCCACAGGTACAAGCCGGCGATGGCCGGTGCGGACACGATCGCGCCGATCGACGCACCCGCGTTGAACACGCCTTGCGCCAATGCGCGCTCGCGCGCCGGGAACCACTCGGCATTGGCCTTCACCGCGCCCGGCCACGCGCCTGCTTCGCTGATGCCGAGCATCGCCCGCACCAGGCTGAAGGACAGCATCGAATGGGTGATCGAGTGCAGGGCGATGGAGATCGACCACACGCTGATCGACAGGGCGAAACCCAGGCGCGTGCCGATCATGTCGAACAGGCGGCCGAACAGGAACTGGCCGGCGGCGTAGAACAGCATGAACACCGTCACCAGCAGGGCGTAGTCATCCTTGGTCGCGCCCACTTCCCTGGCGATTTCCGGCCACATCACCGCCAGTGCGTTGCGGTCGATGTAGTTGATGACCGTGGCCACGGCAATCAGGCCCACGATCAGCCAGCGCACGGCTGAACGCACCGGCACCTTGCGCAGCTTGGCCACCACCGCAGGGCCGTTCATTTGCCGTCACCCTTGCTGCGGTCCAGGCGCGCATGGCTGCCGTTCCAGCGGTAGACGTGGCCGTCGACGGTCACGCTGTGCTCGCTCGTGGTGGCGCTGTTATCGGCGACACCCAAGGCGATGCGTGCACCGCTGGCCAGGCGCAGCTCGATCACCTCGGCATCGCTGCCGCGGGTACGCACGATCTCCCTGATGCGGCTGTCGGCGCCATGCACGTACTCGGCGGTGCCGTTGTACTCGCCATGCGGCTCCAGCACGCTGAAGAAGGTGACGTCCTTCTGGCCGTCCACGCGCTGCAGCAGGGCAGGCTCGCGGCGCAGGTTGAATTCCGGATCGTTCGCGCCGCTTTCCACCAGCAGCGCCTGCGCCGGCGCACTGCTGCCGAAGCGGTAGGTGTAGAAGCGCCCGTCCAGCAGCCACGCCAGCGACCGCGGCTCGCTGCCGGGTTTGCTGCGTGCATCCAGCCACAGGTGCTGGTAGCCGTTGTCCTTGCCCAGAACCGGGCGCTGGCTGGGGAAGTGCTCGGCCTCGAAGCCGGTGGTGACGATGTGGCCGTTGAAGTGCAGCGGCAGGTCGTAGCGCGCGGCCTTGTCGCCGTGCACCTGCAGCAGGTCCAGCACCACCGGCAAGCCCAGGTCGGGGTGGCGCAGCAGCGCCTGGGTGCGGGTGAACGCCACGCCGGGATAGGCATCGCGCATCGTTGCCGAGGCAATCTGGGTATCGGCATCGGCCTGGAAGAAGCGCACCTGCGGGGCATGCGCCTCGCCACGCTTCCAGTTGCCGTTGAAGTGGCTCTGCTCGTCCACCACCAGGGTGTTGTGGGCCACGGTCTGCTTGGCCCAGCTGCGGTTCTCGGCCAGGTAGATGCCACCGCGCTTGGCTTCCACGTTGAGGAAGCGGGCGGCGCCGTAATCGGTCACCACCGGGTTGCCGTTGTCGTAGAACAGCCAGTTGAGCTTGTCGAAGTGGCCGTGTCCCATGCCCTGCATCGTGTCCTTCTGCACCAGTGCCTGGCCGCGTTCGCCGTTCATGCGCAGGATCGCCAGGCCGCCGCGGTCGCCGTCGGGGCCATCGCGCAGCAGCATCGGGCGGTAGTCGAAGGGCTTGGCCTTGTTGGCGGCCAGTGCCTGCGCCACCTGCAGGCCTTCGGGTGACAACAGCAGGCGCTTCTGCTGCTCGGCCACCGACAGCAGGCGGTCATCACCGGTGCGCGCATAGGCGATGCCGATGCCGGCCACCAGCTCTTCGGTGTCGATGCCCTTGTCCAGGATCGCATCGTTGATCGGGAAGAACAGGCCGCCATAGCTGGACTGCACCAGCACATCCACCGCCTTCAGCAGCACGCCATCGCGACGCGCGAAGATCTTCCGCTGCGGCTCATTGCGTTCGATGGCGTTGGCGAACAGCAGGAACGGCGCCAGTGCATAGCGCTGGTAGTAGGGGCCTTCCTCGTAGTAGCCATCGGGCGAGAACAGCAGGTCGATCTGCCGCAGGAAGCCGAACTTGTCGTCCTTCTGGCTGCCGCGCAGGGACTTCTCCACCAGTTCCTGGTCGCGCAGCACGTAGCCGGTCATGCCGGTGGCGGCCACCGCCCACGTGGCGTGGTTATGAATCTGGTCGTAGTTCTTCGGTTCGCTGACGAGGAACTCGGCCATCGGCCGGAACACCTTCGATTCGATGGTGTCGCGGTCCTCGGCGGACAGCGCGTCACGGATCGCGTCATAGCCCTGGATGGCGTTGACCAGCCACACCGAATCGTTGAGCACCTGCCAGAACACGCGGCCGGGAATCTGGCCGCGACCCTCCGGGTGCGGGCCCAGCGTGGGGTAAAGCTGGGCGTACTGCAGCAGCATGTCGCGCGCGTAGTCCACGTAGGCCCTGTCGCCGGTCAACCGGTACAGCGTGCCCGCCGCCAACAGTGCCTGGTAGTTGCGCTTGTGCTGTTCATGGGTGCGCCCGCCGCCCTTGTCCCTGGGCACCGGCACGTCGATGCCGGCCTTCATCATCTTCTTCAGTGTTGCCTCGGTGCGCGCCTGCTCCTTGGCGAACCACGGGTAGCGGCGGCCTTCGCTGGCCATCTGCTGCCACTGCGCAGCGGTGACCAGCACCGGCGCGGTGTCGGCCTGCCGCGCGGCGGCAGCGGGCGCTGCGGACAGCGACGCGGTCGGCAGCAGGGCGCAGGGGGCGGCCAGGGCCAGGGAAACGAACAGCGGCTGCAACCTCATCGATCAACTCCATTGCGGGTGCGTGACAGGGCAACTTCGCCCACCTTGGGATACCAGTCGACGCCGGTCGCCTCGCGCGCGGTCATCGCCAGGGCAGGATCGGCGCCCACGGCGGGCAGGGCAGGCGTGGCCACCCACAATCCGCTGGCAGCCTGCTGCAGGCTGACGCCACGGCCCTCTACGCCACCCGGGAACACGGTGCTGGCTGCCGGCGACTGCACGTTGCCGCTGAAGTCGATGCCGGCCAGCGAACTGGCGGCATTCGGCGGGTTCCTGCTGCTGCGGTTGACGATCAGGTTGCCGGTGAAGCGGCTGCTGCTGGCGGCGACCAGGATGCCTTTGGCTTCATCGTGGCCGACGCCGAAACTGATCTTCGCCACGTCCACGAAGGTGTTGCGATTGATCGTGGCATTCACCACCGGCGCATAGCCGGACAGCGGAGGACTGGCCTGCGCATCCATCACCGCCAGTGCCGAGCGGTTGCTGGACCCGGCCAGCCGCTCGAAGTAGTTGTTGCTGACGGTCTGGTCGGCGTTGATGATGCGTACGCCGCCGGTGCCGGCCTTGTCATCGCCGAGGAAGACGTTGTCGATCACCCGGTTGCCGTTGCCATGGCGCAGGGTCAACGCGCCGGCCGAACGGTAGAACACGTTGCCGCGGTAGGTGTTGCCGCCGGACTTGTTGCTGATGATCTCGGTCTCGCCGTCGCAGCCTTCGAACCAGTTGTTCTCCACCGTGCTGTTGGAATCGCTCAGTGAGCTGTCGCTGGTGCCGACGCGGATCGTTTCGCCCCCGTTGACGCCCAGCGCCGGGCGCGGCCCGAACCAGTTGTGGTCGATACGGTGCTGGTTGTCCAGGCCCTGGGTGGCATCGCGCACCACCACCACGGTCGGCCCGGCGTTGGTCTTGCCGCGCAACTGGCTGTGATCCAACCGGTTGTTGCTGCCATACAGCGATACCCAGTAGTCCTGGTCGCTGGCATCCGGGTTGGTGTAGTCATCGATCACCAGGCCGGTGACGCGGCTGTTGCTGGCGACTGCCTTGCTCGACTCGCGGAACGCCACCACCGCATCACCCGGCGCATAGCCGTTGCGGAACACCAGGTTGGACACCTGCAGGTAGTTCCCGGCCAGGCGCAGGTCCGAGCGTCCGCTGAGGACGACCTTGCCGGCGGTCTGCGCGCGCAGCACGATCGGTGCGGCTGCCGTGCCCTGACCCTTAAGCAGCAGCCGGGCATCGGTCCAGGTGCCGTCAGCCAGCACGATCTCATCGCCAGGCTGCAGCGCCGAGGCGGCGGTAGTGAACTCCGCGACATCGTGGACGAGCCAGCTGGCTGCACTTGCTGCTGAAGTGGTCAGGCACATTGCCAGACCAGTGGTCAGGCAAAACAGCCATGAATCATTGGATCGGTGACGCGCCAGCGAGTGAATGCGCATGAAATCCTTCCAGGGACGGCCGGGCCGTCGTTTCAGGGTGGGCCTGCATACCACTTTCGGGTCTGTTGTAAGCCAGCTTTCGCGCAAAGTCATGCTGCATGAGCACATTAAATTGCGATCAAGTGGTATGGATCAAAGGCATTTGAACAATCGCATACCAATTGGTTGACATTTTCATGTCGCCGTGCCGAAGCTGCGTCCCACGCCTGGCATGCAGGCGATCCTTTGGGAGGAGGAAACCATGCGGCGACCCGCCGGAGCAGTGCACAGCATCTCGTTGTCCCCCACACCCCTGATCGTGGCGCTGCTCGCCGTGCTGGCGGGGCTGCCCACGGCCCAGGCGCAATCCGGCAAGGACGCGGCAGGGCAGGATCCCACCACGCTGGACCAGGTGCAGGTCACCGGCATCCGCGAATCGATGCAGAGTTCGATCAACAAGAAGCGCGATGACACGGTCATTGCCGACGTGCTCTCGGCCGATGACATCGGCGACCTGCCGGCGCCTTCGCTGGCCGATGCGATCGAGACCCTGACCGGCGCCGCTTCGACCCGCGACAAGACCGGCGCCTCGGAAATCTCCATCCGTGGCCTGGGCGCCTTCCTCAGCAGCACCAACTTCAATGGCCGCGAGATCACCAACGGCAGCGGCGACCGCTCGGTGAACTTCAACATGTTCCCCGCCGAGCTGATCAATACGGTGGCCATCTACAAGACCCAGCGCGCCGACATCATCGAAGGCGGCGTGGCTGGCACCATCGGCCTGGAAACAGTGCGCCCACTGGAGTACGGCAAGCGTGCGGCGCAGCTGGACCTGCGCGGCAGCTGGGCCGAGTATGACAAGAAGTACCGCGACGACGACGGCATCGGCTATCGCGGCACCGCCAGCTACATCGACCAGTTCGAGTTCGGCAACGGGCAGAAGCTGGGCATCTCGCTGGGCTTCCAGCGCCTGGATGGCACCGACCCGGAAGAGAGCATCACCAGCGGTTCCACCTGGTATGCCTGCGATGGCACGCAGAACGTGGGCAATGCCAACTGCAATGAAGTGTCCGCGCAGGCCATCGCCAACGGCGCGCCGTACTACCTGGTGCCAAGCAGCCGCATCTACCGGCTCAAGCAGGAGCGCAACGACCGGCAGAGCGAGTTCGCCGCATTGCAGTGGCGGCCCAATGACGTAGTTGAAGTGAACCTCGACTTCGAACACACCGAGCGCAACTGGTACGAGAACCGCAGCGACCTGAGCCTGTCCAACGCCCGCCGTGGCATCACCCGGCGCGAGGTGGACGAGGACGGCATCGTGCGCCACCTGCATGGGAGCACCTCGATTGATTCCACTTCAAACCGCTACTGGCGTGGCGAGGAGTACACCGGGGGTGGCCTGAACCTGATCCTGCGACCGACCCCGGCCTGGGAACTGTCCACCGATCTTTCGTACTCGCACACCAATCGCCTCGACAGCGAGCGCATGACCCGCCTGCGTGCCAACCAGCGCGACGTCAACAATGCCATCGTGCCGGGCATCAGCAGTGGTGCCACCGGCTACGTGGACTATGACTGGGACTGGCACGGCGAAGTGCCCAGTGTCGCGCTGGCGCCGAACTTCGACCCCAACAACTGGGACGCCTACACCGGCGCGGCGCGCGTCACCTCCAGCGCAACGGAGAACGACCACAGGATCAAGGCCGGCCGCTTCGATGCCAGCTTCATGCCCGAGTCCGGTTTCTTTACCCGCATCAAGGGTGGCGTGCGTGCCAGCCAGGCTGACTACCGTCTGCGCGACAACACCCTGGTAACCGACTACGACCAGCGCGTGGCGGCCGACAAGGCGAAGATCATCGCCGCCAACCGGGCCTGCCGCGCGCCGTTCCCGCAGGATGACTTCATGGATGCCGCCAGCGGCAACACGATCTCCTCGTGGGCGTACTTCGATCCGAACTGCCTGTACCAGTCGTTCCGTGGCAGCCTCGACAGTGGGTTGGATCCGGGTTTCCAGGATCCGAACAATGTCGATATCACCGAGAAGACACGCGCGCTCTATCTGATGGGGGAGTTCAGCAGCAGCCTGTTCGGCTTGCCGGTGACCGGCAACCTCGGCCTGCGCTGGGTCAAGACCGACGTTCGCTCCGAAGGTGTGCGTACCGGGCTGCGTATCGAGGACAATGGTGACGGCACGATACGCCTGCAACCCACCGGCGAGTACAGCACGCAGGTGTTCAAGGCGGGCAACGACAAGCTGCTGCCCAGCCTCAACGCGGCCTTCGAACTGCGCCCGGACGTGTTGCTGCGGGTCGGTGCATACCGCGCGATGTCGCGGCCGGACATCGCCGCGCTGGGTGCCGGGCGCACCATCAACGTGAGCAGTGATGCCACCTACGGCAATCTGGCCGACGCGCTGGATGACATCAGCGCCAGCGGCAACCCCGCCGCGCAGCCGCTGATGTCCTGGAACGGCGACCTGTCACTGGAGTGGTACCCGAACCCGGACACGATGCTGGCCGGCGCGGTGTACTGGAAGCAGTTCAACGGCGGCACCGCCACTGCGCTGGTGCCGGAGACCTACACCATCGACGGCCACAGCGTGACCGTGCCGGTACGCCAGCAGGTAACCACCGACGAGGACAGCACGCTGACCGGCTTCGAGCTGACCGCCACCCATCGACTGTCGTACCTGCCCAAGCCGTTCGACGGACTGGGCTTCAAGGTCAGTTACAACTACGCCGATGCCGACTACCGGACCCAGGACTCGCGACTGGGCGAGCAGCTGGCCAGTGACGGCACGATCATTCCGGCGATCGTGCCGCCGGCGGGCCTCAGCGGCTTCTCGCGGCACGTCCTGTCCGGCTCGATCTACTGGGACGTCGGGCGCTTCAACATCCAGGCCATCGGCAAGTTCCGCTCGCACTACTACCAGGACTTCACCGGCAACACCGCGCAGCAGAACCGCTACTACGATGACAACACCAGCGTGGACCTGCGCCTGCGCTACCGGGTGAACAAGCAGTTGTCGCTGTCGCTGGAGTTGATGAACCTGACCAACGAGCCGCGCGTGGCCTACCAGCCGCTTTATGGGAACTTCCGCGAAGTGGTGACCTACGGGCGGCGTGCGTATTTCGGTGTACGATACAAGTTCTGAACAGGGCGGCGCGGCCAGTGGTCGCGCCGTCGCTCCAACCGGACCCTTGCCGGCCGCGGTGGCAGGGCAGGGACCGGGAAGGAATCGCCAAGGGTCAGCCGCATGTCCGCCAACCGCCTTTACCAGACCATCGCTGCCAAGCTCCGCAAGCTGATCGAGGACGGCGAATTTCCGCCGGGCTCGCGGCTGCCGGGCGAGCGTGAGCTGGCCGAACGGTTCGGTGTCAGCCGGGTCACCATCCGCGAAGCCGAGATCGCACTGGAAGCACAGGGCTGGATCGCCATCCGCATCGGATCGGGCGTGCATGTGAAGCCGCGCCCGACGCAGGCGCCCGGCGGGCTGCCGGATGTCAGCGCCTTCGACCTCACCGCTGCCCGCGCGGTATTCGAGGCCGAGGCCGCCGCTCTGGCGGCAAGCAATCTGGATGATGCCGGCATTGCCGAGCTGCAGGCGCTGGCCGAAGCGCTGTGCCGTCGCGACCTGAGCGACGCGGAAGCCGGCGAGTACGACCGCCGTTTCCACCTGGCCATCGCACGGCTTTCCGGTAACCCGGTGGTGGAGTTCTTCGTGCAGCAGATCTGGCGCATGCGCAGCGAACTGCCGCGGGTAACCGAGGTCTATGCACGGGTCTGCCATGATGATGGCGCCAGCCGTGCCGACGAGCACATGGCGATCTTCGAAGCCCTGCGCGCGCGCGATCCGGTGGCCGCGCGCAATGCGATGCGCCATCACTTCCAGCGTCTGTTCGAGGCCATGCTGCAGGCGACCGAAAGCCAGGCGCTGGAGGAGATCCGCCGCCGCACGCAGCAGGACCGCGAACGGTTCATGGCCACGACGCGTATCTGAGTAACGGCGTTTCCAGGGCCGCCGGGGCGGGTCAGGACGCTGTGACGTGCGGGGAATCATCCTTGCCGGTGCCGACGAGCGCGAAGTAAGCTCTGCTTCGTCGACGAGGGGGACACCATGTACGCAAGGATCGCGGCAGCTGCGCTGCTGTGTATGACGGCCCTGCCTGCGTCGAGCGCCAACCGCGGCTCGACGGTGATGGAGGACTACGCGGCGGCGCTGAATGCCCGCGGGCAGATTCTGCAGTTGGATACCGGTGACATGTTCGGGGAAAGGATCGGGCTGTTTACCGGCTCGGTGGAATTCCTGCAGACCGACGTCGACCTGCCGGGCAACAGTGCGCTGGAGGTGGGCATCAAGCGGCGCTTGGTGGCAGGTGCACAGGGCCGGCAGGGATTGGGCATGTTCGGGGTGTGGGACCTGGCCCTGCCCAGGGTGCATGGAACGTTCAGCACCCAGGGGGGATGGAAGAATTACGTGGTGGCCGAGCCGCTCAACCGCTGTTCGAAGTTCACCCCGCCTCCAACCGAGATCGTCACGGTGAAGGCACAGACGCCGACAGGGCCGGGGACATTCACCGAGTACTTCAACTCCGACGAGTTCTGGCATGGAACGCAGCTCTACCTGCCAGAGACCGGTGACGAGGATCTACTCGCGCAAAGCAACGAATGGCCCGTGCCGAGTACAGGCCATGCCTACCCGATGCGAACCAAGAGCGGCAATGTCATCCGCTGCGTCGCCATGGACGATGGGGCAGGTGAGGGCTTCGAAGTCACGACGCCTGCCGGTATCACCTATACGCTCAATCATATGGCCAGCCTTGGCAGCGGACCGCCATTGATCAAGAAGGGATACTCGCGGGGAAACTTCGGCTCGGTTACGGAGTTCGAGTTCGTTCTTTTCCGGCAGGAGTTCCATATTCTTCCGACCAGTGCCCGAGACCGGTTTGGCAATTCGGTGACCTACACGTGGGATCCGGCAAATCCACGGCAGTTGCTGCGCATCGCAGCCAACGATGGCCGCACCGTCGATCTCGAATGGACGGCTGGATCGCCCAGCACGCTGCCAAGCGAAGTGAGCGCGGTCCGTGCGGGCGGGAGGACGTGGACCTACGGTACCGTGGTGGGTGGCTACAAGGTCACCTTCCCGGACCAGTCCTACTGGCAGACTACGGGGTTCAACGTAGGCACCATGGGTGCCGGTGCCGTTCCCGCAGAGCGGGGTTTCTGCCGGAATCCGGGTGTGGTGACCTACGGCCATTCCGGTTCGATCCGCCATCCCAGTGGTGCAGTGGCGAAGTATCGCTTCGAGCCGACGCTGCATGGCCGCTCGTGGGCGCGTTATGGCTGCAGTATGCCCGACAGCACCGGTAGCGGGTTCCTCGACTCGATCGAATACACGCCCGCCAGGTACTACACGTGGTCGCTGGTTTCCAGGACAGTCACCGGGCCGGGCATCGACCAGCCTTATACGTGGGCCTACAGTTACGGCCCGGCCAACGGGTGCTATGCCGACGGCAGCAAGGAACTGTGCCAGGCGAATTCGCCGGCCACTAAGTGGGTGGACGTCAAGGATGCAGAGGGTGTCACCACCCGGCACACCTTTGGCAATCGATTCAATGTGGACGAAGGCTATCTGCTTTCCTCGGTCCAGCCGGGCCGCGCCACCACCCTCAGCTATCAGCTTGACGCTTCCGGCAGCTATCCGGCATTGGCCGGGCGACCGGCATATCAGCGTGCCAGCGGAATCATCGCAGCCAAGCAGATACCGTTGTTGCAGAAGGTCATCGAGCAGGATGGCGTACGCTACATCTGGAAGGTCAATACGTTCGACAGCATGGCACGACCTGTGTCCATCACTGAAGCCAGCCAGCCCGTGCAGTAGGCGTACGATGTGGCAGGACAGGGGCCGCAACGCGGGCAGTGGCACGTGCTGGATCGCCCCGCCGCGCCCTGTTCGCCCTGGAAAAGGGAGCAGCAAGAACGAAGGCACTACACCGCCGGAACCGAGATCCTCTGCAGATCCAGTCTGGCCCTGGCCCACCCGCGTTGTCGATGCCTGGCCCGTGACCCCGCACCGACTCATTCCAGGAATCCCGCATGTCCGACACCCCTCCACCGCTGAACATCCTGGCGTTTGCCGGCAGCCTGCGCAGCAACAGTTACAACCGGCGCCTGGTCAGGGCTGCAGCAGGCGCCGCGCCTGCGGGCCTGCTGCTGACCGTGCATGACACCATCGCCGATATTCCGCTGTTCGACGAAGACCTGGAAGCCGCCGACCCGGCCGGCCCTGCCGGGGTCAAGCGCCTGCGCACGGCCATTGCGGCCGCTGACGGCGTGCTGATCGCCACGCCGGAGTACAGCCAGTCACTGCCCGGCGTACTCAAGAACACGCTCGATTGGCTGTCCCGCGACGATGCCGAGTACCGCACGGTCCTTTCGGCCAAGCCGGTGGCGATCATCGGCGCTACGCCGGGTCACTGGGGCACCAAACTGGCACAGTCGCAGCTGCGCCATACACTGACCGCCATGGGCGCATTGACCATGGCCTCGCCACAGCTCTATGTGGCCGAAGCAGCGGCCGCCTACGACGCTGACGCGGAAAATTTCGACGCGGCGACGCGCAAGCGCCTGCAGCGCTTCCTGGAGGGATTCCAGAGCTGGGTCCAGCTGCTGCAGGGTGGGGCGTCGCGCGGTTGAGCGATGCCGGCAGAGGCCGTCATCGCCCGCCGGTGCCAAGGGCCGGATCATGCAGGCCGCGCAGCTTCTTCTTGTTGATCTTGCCCACGCTGGTCCGCTCGATTGCATCCACGAAGCTCACGCGCTCCGGGATCGCATAGCGTGAGATGTCTCCGGAACGGCTGCGCGCCGCGACCAGTTCGATGATCTCCGCTTCGGCCACATGGCTTCCCGGCTTCCTGACCACCAGTGGCAATGGCCGCTCGCCCCATTTCGTGTCGGCGATACCGATCACCGCGACCTCGCTGACCGCCGGGTGCAGTGCGATGATGTCTTCCAGCGCGAGCGAGGAGATCCATTCGCCCCCGGTCTTGATCACGTCCTTGATGCGGTCGGTGACACGCAGGTAGCCAGCTTCGTCGATGTTGCCGATGTCGCCGGTGTGCAGGTAGCCGCCCGCCCAGAGCGTTGCCGAAGCCTCGGGATCGTGCAGGTAGCCCTGGGTCAGCCAGGGGGCGCGCGCCACCACCTCACCGGTGGCGACGCCATCGTGGACGACATCGCCCATGTCCGGGTCGACGATGCGCAGGTCCACCAGCGGCACCGGAATGCCGGCCTTGGTGCGCAGTGACAGCACCTCGTCGGCATCGGTCACGCTGTCCACGTCGATCTGGGCGATGGTGAGCAGAGGGCAGGTCTCGGACATGCCATAGCCGCCGAAGATGTCGATGCCCCGCGCCAGTGCGCGCTGCGCCAAGGCACGGGGCAGCGCGGCACCACCGATGATCACCTTCCAGCCCTCCAGGTCGGTCTGCCCCGCGTCCGGGTGCTCCAGCAGCATGTGCAGGATGGTTGGCACGCAGTGCGAGAAGGTCACCTTTTCGCGGGCGATCAACGCCAGCAGTTTCGCAGGCAGGTAGCGCCCCGGATAGACCTGCCTGATGCCCATTGCGGTAGCCACGTAGGGCAGGCCCCACGCGTGCACATGGAACATCGGGGTGATGGGCATGTAGACATCGTCACGATGCAGGCGTCCCTGGCGGGGTGCGCCGCCGAGCGCGGCCATCGCCGCCAGCGAATGCAGCACCAGCTGCCGGTGGCTGAAATAGACCCCCTTGGGCAATCCGGTGGTTCCGGTGGTGTAGAACACCGTGGCACGGGCATTCTCGTCGAAGTCCGGGAAGCGGACGACCGGCGTGGCACCGCGCAACCCCGCTTCGTACTCGGTGGCGAAGCCAGGCGGCAGCGGGCCACCGGCATCGTCCAGCAGGATGCGCGTGCGCAGGTCCGGCAGCTGCTCGTCGATGGCGTCCAGCAGCGGCAGGAACTCGCGGTTGGCCAGGATCACCCGCGCGCCGCTGTGGTTCAGCGTGTACGCGATCTGCTCGGGGGCCAGGCGCACATTCACCATCATCAGCACCGCACCGATCATCGGAACCGCGAAGTAGGCCTCCAGGTAGCGGTTGCTGTCCCAGTCCATCACCGCCACCGTGTCGCCGTGGCCGACGCCCAGCGAGGTCAACAGGCCGGCCAGCTGGCCGATGCGCGCCTGCAGGGTGCGGTAATCGAATCGGACCCTATCGCCATAGACGACTTCCTGTTCAGGACTCACCGCCAGCGGCATCAGCAGCAGCTGCTTGATCAGCAGTGGATAGGCATGGGCATCGGGAGTGGGGGCGGATGACATGGCATTTCCTCGTGGGCGGCGTTGCGGTCGCCGGCCTTCTCCGCACCACACTATCAAGCCCTTCCTGCTGTACCAGCGTACCTAGGTACCTGTTCCCGCGCGCAGCCGATTTGATAATCTCGCCAGGACATGCCAACCCTGCTCATCGCCGATGATCACCCCTTGTTCCGTGCGGCACTGCATCGCGCGGCGGAAGAGGCGGTCGCCGATCTGCAGATCAGCGAGGCGGATTCACTGGACAGCGTGCTGGAGGCGATCGAGAACCAGTCGATCGACCTGATGCTGCTGGACCTGCACATGCCGGGCAACCATGGGCTGGCCGGGCTGGCGACCATCCGTGCGCTGCAGCCGGGCCTGGCGATCATCATCGTCTCCGCCAACGAGGAGCCGCAGGTGATCCGGCGCGCCATCGACCTCGGCGCCGCGGGCTACCTGCCCAAGAGCTCGGGTTTGAACGAGCTGCAGTCCGCGCTGCAGTCCGTGCTGGAGGGCGAACGCTGGATCCCGGCGCTGTTGCGCGAGCCGGTGGCGCGGGTAGCGCCGTTCAGCAGGGATGCCGACCTCGCCGCGCGCCTGGCCAGCCTGTCCGCACATCAATACAAAGTGCTGGGGCTGGTGGCCGAGGGCCTGCTCAACAAGCAGATTGCCGACCGGCTGGGCGTACAGCTGCGCACGGTCAAGGCGCACATGACACGCATCATGGAGCGGCTGGGCGTGCGCAACCGTGCGCAGGCCATCCGCGTGCTGCACGAAATGGGGTTGGCCGATCCGTCGCGGCAGATCGAAGAGCTGCCCGAGCGCTGAACGGTCAGCGCGTGGCAGTGGCCGCCAGCAGGTGGTTGATCGCCCAGCGCAACGCCAACGGCTTGAACGGCTTGTTGAGCAGGGATAGCCCAGCGCCGCGCACCGCCTCGCGTGTATCACTGCTGGTATCCGCACTGAGGATTACCGTCGGCCGCGGTCCATGCATGTCCGCCAGCCGCTGCCACAGCGCAACACCGGTATCGCCGTCATCCAGGTGATAGTCGAACAGCCACAGCGCCGCCTCGTGCGCTGAGGGCCCGATGGCATCGGCGCTGCCTGCCGCGATGACGTCGCAGCCCCAGGAAATCAGCAGTTGCCGCATCGCCTCCAGCGCGTCCGGGTCGTTGTCCACTGCCAGTACGCGGATACCCTTGAGGGCGTTGCTGCCACCCGTCGGTGCCGAACTGCGCGGGGCAACAGGCGGTGCTGCGCGTTGCACGCTGATCGAGAAGGCCGAGCCGTGCCCGGGCACGCTGCGCAGGTGCAAGGGTGCATGCAGCAGATCGGCGATGCGGTGGGCGATGGTCAAGCCCAGTCCCAGTCCCTGGCCGTTGCTGCGATCGACCCGGTGGAACTCCTCGAACACCACCGCCTGCTGCTCCGGAGCAATGCCGGGGCCGGTGTCATGCACGCCGATCATCAGTGCCTGCCCCTGGCGGCGCACACCCAGCAACACACCGCCATGGCGGGTGTAGCGAATGGCATTGGCCAGGAAGTTCTGCAGCACCCGGCGCAGCAGCAGGGGATCGCTATGGACCCAGGCCTGGCTCCGCACATGGCGGAACTGCAGGCCGCGCGCCGCCGCCAGCACCGCGAACTCCTGCGCGAGCGGATCCAGCACCGTCGACAGCGCGAACGGGCGTGGATCGGCCACCAGCCCACCGGCTTCCAGTCGCGAGATATCGAGCAGGCCGGACAGCAGGTCATCGGTGGAATCCAGTGCGCCGCGGATCTGCTGCAGGAAACTGTCGAGGAACTCGGATTCGATGTGCTGCGACATCGCCTCGGTCAGCAGCTGGGCCGCATGCAGGGGCTGGATGAGGTCATGGCCGACCGCCGTCAGGAAGCGGGTTTTCGCCGCGTTCGCGCGCTCGGCCTCCTGGACCGCCTGCTGCAGCCTCGCGGTGCGGTCCTGTACGCGGCGTTCCAGCGTTTCATTGCTGCGCTTGAGCGCATCCTCCGCGCGACGGAACGCCGTGACATCGGTGAAGGTGGCTACATAGCCGCCACCCGGCATCGGGTTGCCGCGGATCTCGACGATGGTGTCATCGGGAAATATCCGTTCCGACAGGTGTGGCGTGCCACGGCGCATATGCGCGACGCGGCGCTGCAACGCCCTGGTGGGCGTGTCGCCGGGGCCATCGCCGATCTTCAGCTGCCCCAGTGCCCACGCCGTGAGGTTGACCACCGGCTGCCCGACCTGCAGCAGCTCCGGCGGGAACTTGAACAGCGCGGCGTAGCGGCTGTTCCAGGCCACCAGCTGCAGCTGCGCATCGACCACGCTGATGCCCTGGCTCATGTTCTCCAGCGCGGCTTCGAGCAGTCGCTGGTTGAAGCGCAGCACCTGGGTAGCTTCGCCGACGGCGCGGGTCACCGCATCCAGCGGCGCGGCGCCGCCCTCGCGTGCGGCTTCGACCAGCAGCCGTGCCATGCCTGCGCCCACCACGGCCGTCAGCTCACGCTCGACGGCGGTGACCCGGTCGTCATCCAGCATCTGCCCGGCGTGGCCCTCGAGCAGCTGGCGCGCACGCTCCTGGCCAAGGAAGCGTCCGGCGGTCCTGCGCAGGGACGCCGCAGCCACCGCATCCCGCCTCCGCGGCAATGACGGACGCACGGCCCGCGACACCAGGGCCACGGTCAGCAGGTTGACCGCCAGGCTGGCCCCCATGCTGATGGCGATATGCCCCGGCTGCACGCGCAGCGAGACCACCGCCAACCAATGCAGCCCGTCGGCGCCGACCGACGGCGTCGCGGCCGGGATCACCATCGGCAGCAGTACCAGCCACAGCCAGGCCAATGAGCCCAGCACGATGCCGGCGATGATGGCCGCGGAGGGCGTACGTGGGCGATACACCGCCAGCAGCACAGCCGGTGCCAGCTGCGAGAGGGCGGTGAAGGACATCAGGCCGAAATCGCTGAGTGCCTCGGTGTCGCTCATCGCGCGGCTGTACAGCCACGACATCAGAAACACGGCGAGGATGCCGGCACGGCGGAACGCCAGCACGCGCGGGCGCAGATCGGCGTTGGCCACGCCACCCTCGATGCCGCCGAGCAGGCGCGAACCGAAGCCATGGTTGCCCAGCATGATCGACAGCGTCAGCCCGGACAGGATCATCATGCCGGTGGCCGCACTCAGGCTGCCCAGATAGGCCAGCAGCGCCAGCAGATGATGGCCAGCGGCCTGCGGCAGCGCCAGCACGTACAGGTCGGGCGATACCGAGGCCGGCAGCTGCGCAGCGCCGGCCAATGCCATCGGCACCGACGGCAGGCCGATCAGCAGCAGGTAGACCGGGAACATCCAGCGTGCCGTCTTCAGGTCCGATGTCTGGCGAAGCTCGACCACGCCAACATGGAACTGGTGCGGCAGGGTGAACGCGGAGATCGCCCCCAGCGCGACCATGGTGAGATAGTCCGGCACGATGGCCGGTGGCGGCAGCTGCGCCATCTTCTCCAGCAGCGGTGTGCCGGCCTTGTGCACGGACAGCGCCGCATACAGGCCAATGGCCAGTAGCGCCACCAGCTTCAATACGGACTCCAGGCCCAGCGCGACCACGATGCCGCGGTTGGGCTCGGTGGCCGAGGCCTCGCGTGCACCGAACAGCAGGGTGAACGCGGCCATCGTCAGCGCGAACCAGAACGACATGTCCAGCTGCGCACCGGCAGGCGCGAACCCATCACCCAGCAGGGTGCCCAGCCCCTGGCTGACGGCTTTCAGCTGCAGTGCGATGTACGGGATGATGCCGAACAGCGCCACCAGGGTGATGGTGAAGCCGAGGCCGCGATCGGCACGCAGTCGTGCAACGACCAGATCGGCGATGGTGGCACTGTTGTGCTGCTTGGCCAGCCGCCCGAGGCGGCGCAGGAACGGCAGGCCGAACGCGAAGATCAGCGCCATGCCGGCCAGGGTTGGGGGAATGGGGAAACCCCATTGCCGCCCCTGCGAGGCCGCACCGTAGTAGGTCCACGCGGTGCAGTGCACGGCCAGCGACAGTGCATAGATGAGCGGCCATGCCTTCGAAAGCCGGTGCCCCCGGCGCTCGCCCCACAGCGCCACGCCAAACAGCAGTGCGGTCCACGCAATGCAGGCGAAGAGGACGATGGAGGGCGTCAACATCGCTCCAGTGTAGGGAGAGAATCGGGCGGGGTGGTGCTAGGGCGTGATCACGATCAGTGACAGCTGCTCAGCGACCAGTGCCAGCTCGCCATCGGCGACCCGCTCGACGGCCTTGCGCTGGATCAGCAGCCACTGGCCGGGCTGGCGCGCATCCAGTGACACCAGCAGCGAGCGTACCCGCACCTCGGACCCGCTCGGCACCGGCGCCAGGAAGCGGACCTTGTTCAAGCCGTAGTTGAGCACATGGGCGATGCCGGGGAAGCCGGCCAGGGCGGCCACATCGTCCTCCACCGTCAGCGAGAGCAGCAGGAAGCCGTGTGCGATGGTATGCCCACCCGGCATCTGCGCCTGCGCCCGCGCTGGATCGACATGGATCCAGTTGTGGTCGCCGGTGGCGTCGGCAAAGGCATCGATGCGCGCCTGGTCCAGGCAGGTCACGCCACTCAGCCGCTCACTGGCGGCCCACTGCTGCACGGCCTGCAGGGCGGGAGGCAGCTCGCTGTCCGCACTCACGCCACGCGCTCCAGCAAGGTCAGGATCGCGTCACGTGCCTCTGGCTCGGACAGCATCGGCGCGTGCCCCACATCGGGCACCTCCACCAGCCGGGCACTTTCCGAGGTGGCCGCCATCTGCCGCGCGACATCGGCCGGCAGGATGTCGGACAACGCACCGCGTACCACCAGCACCGGCACCCGTGTGGTCAGCCCGCGAACCGCACGCCACAGCAGCGGACGCAACAGCCACAGCAGCCATGGCCGGGTGGTGCGGATCACTGCCGGGTCGTAGTCCAGTTCCAGCAGGCCATCGCTGCGCGGGCGGAAGGTGCGCACCGCCATCTGCCGCCAGTCGTCGGTGCTGAAGCGCGGGAACGCGGCCTTGCCGATGGATTCCACGTAGGCCGTGGCCTGCACCAGGTCCATCGGCGGTACCGGCTTGCCGGCATACTTGCCGATCCGTGCCAGCGCCTCATGCGGCACCTTGGGGCCGGCATCGTTGAGCACCGCGCCCGCGATCCGCTCCGGCGCGCGCGAAGCGAGGGTAATGGTCACCAGCACGCCCAGCGAGGTGCCGACGAACACCGCCTTGTCGATGTTCTGCGAGCGCAGCAGCGCGACCATGTCATCCGCATAGGCACGTGGGTTGTAGCTGGACGGGTCATATGCGCGTTCCGACCCTGCGCGACCGCGCAGGTCGACCGCGATCACGCGCCATCCCTCGGCGGTGAGTGTTTCGGCCAGTGCATCGAAATCGGCACCATTGCGGGTCAGGCCGGGAATGCAGACCACGGTGCCGCGGGGCGCCTGCCGGGCATCCGCTGCATGGTCGCGCGCGTGCAGGCGCAGGCCATCGTCGCTGTTCCAGTACAGGTCGTCGTAAGACTGCGTCATGCAGAAGCTTCCTGAAGATCGTAACGGATGCGCTAGAAATCGTAACGGACGCTGAGGCCATATTGGCGCGGCGGACCATAGAAGCCAATCAGCGTGCCGACTGCAGGAATGTTGTAGCCAGTAGTGCGGTATTCCTTGTCGGCCAGGTTGGTGCCCTGCAGCGAGAAGGTCCACGCATCATCCAGGCGCCAGATGACGCCGGCATTGACCAGCCCGTAACCCTGCTGGCGGATCACCGGGCTGAGGTCGGTGGTCGGCCACACTTCGCTCTGGTAGCTGTAGCTCACCCGTGCCGACAGGTTGCTGCCGTTGGCCAGGTCGGTGCGGTATTCCACGTTGAACGCACCGGAGAACTCCGGGGCATTGGTGAACTTCATCTGCCTGGCCACGTTGACGCCGCGGTCGATGTACTCATCGTACTTCGTGTCCAGCCAGGCCAGGTTGCCGGAAATCAGCCAGTGCTGGCTGGGCAGGTACTGATACTCGACTTCCAGGCCTTTGACGGTACCGGCGCCGGCATTGGTGAAATCACCGAAGAAGGAATCATCGATGCCATCGCCATTGGTATCCAGGCCGGTGAACACCGACAGCTGGATGTCCTTGTACTTGTTGTAGAACGCTGACAGGTTCAGGAACAGGCGCTGGTCGAGGAAGGCCATCTTGCTGCCGACCTCATAGCTGTCCACGGTCTCGTCATCGAACGGCTCCGCCGAGCGCGGTACCGCCACCGCGTTGGCGCGGATGTTGTAGCCGCCGGACTTGAAGCCACGCGTCGCCAGCCCGTAAACCATGATGTCCGGAGTGATCTGGTAGTCCAGCGAGACCTTGGGCGAGACGTTCCTGAAATTGGTCTTCTTGTCGAAATCGGCGGTCACCGCCACCGGCCGGCTGAAGCCCGGGTCGGCGTAGAGGCGGTTCAGCACGATCGCGCGCTTGTCCTCGTCGGTGTAGCGGGCGCCGACATCGAGCTTCAGTCTGCTGGTCAGGTCGAAGGTCCAGTCCGCATACAGCGCGATGCTGTCGGTCAGCACCTTGCCCTGGTTGTCGGCGAACTGGGCACTGAAATAGTTGTTCTGGATCTGCCCGCCAGCCTCGCCACTGAACTGGTACAGGCCGACCACACCGCGCACCCGGCCGCCGGCATCGTAGTTCAACTGCACTTCGTTGCTGACCTGGTCGTCGTGGTAGGTGCCACCCACGTCGGCCAGCTTGATCGGCGTGGTGTCGAAGTCGATGTTGGCCTCGCTGTCCGACTCACGCTTGGCCACCACATACTTCACAGCGATGTCTTCGTTCGGTCGCCAGTTCACCGTGGCCGAGGCGCCCTTGCTCTCCACGTTGTTGAGGTTGCGCATGCCCGAGCGGATGTCATAGCGGCTGTCCATCGGCGGGTAGGCGCGCAGGAACGGATTGGGTGCCAGCATCTTCGAGCCGCGCATGCCGGACTGATCGTCGATCCAGTCCAGTGCGAACTGCACGTCGAAGTCGTCGCCCGCATACGCGCCCAGGTTCAGGCGTGCCGCGTTGATCTGCTTGTCGCTGACCGGCTGGCCGTTGAAGGTGTTCTCGCCAAACCCGTCGTGGTTCATGCTGGCCACCGCCACACGGGCGCGCAGGCCACTGTCGGCACCGCCGATCGGGCCGCCGATGGCCGCCTTCGCATCCAGCTGGCTGTCGTTGCCCACGGTGATCTGGGCGAAGCCCTCGGTCTGGGTCGGCAGGCCGCGCGAGATGTACTTGATCGCGCCGCCGATGGTGTTCTTGCCGTAGAGCGTGCCCTGCGGGCCGCGCAGCACCTCGATGCGCGAGACGTCGAAAACGTCCAGCAGCGCGCCCTGCGGACGTGCGATGTAGACGTCATCCAAGTAGATGCCAACACCCGGATCGGCGCCCCAGGTGGGATCGGACTGGCCGATGCCACGGATGTAGGCGGTGACCGTGCTGCTGGCGCCGCGGGCGGCGTAGATGGTCAGGTTGGGCACCTGCGCATCCAGGTCGCTGATGTCCTGGACATTCATCTTGTCCAGCGCTTCGGAGGTAAATGCGGTAACCGCTACCGGGACCTCCTGCAGGGTTTCCTCGCGCTTGCGCGCGGTGACCTTGATGCTGTCCAGGTTGGTGGGTGATGCAGTGCTGGCCGCCGTCGGCGTGGCCTGGGGCGTTTCCTGTGCCAGTACCGGCCCGGAGGCCAGCAATGCGCCGATCATGAGACTCAGGCAATTCCGTTTCATTCGGTCATCCCCCAGGCAGCTGCTTGCAGATGGCCCATTGCCATCCTGCAGCCAAGGCTAGCGGTGTCATCACGCAGCGGCGAGTGGACCTAGGTCCAGTCGGCAGCGGCCACTGGATGCGGATACTGGGCGCGCCCCCAGCCGGAAGCGCGTCCCGGTACCACTTCATCCACGACTCACGCATGAGGATCTGGCCATGAAATCCGGAATCGATTCGATCAAGGTTGTATTGCTGGTGCTGTGCAGTTGGCTGGTGATGGCGGGCAGTGCCCTCGCCGCAGGCCCGGCCGGGCATTGGGACGTTGGCCTGTACGGCAATCTGTTCGGCGCCCGCGAGTACCAGGTGTGGGTGCCGGCGGGCTACGACGACCAGCAGCCGCTACCGTTGCTGCTGGTGCTGCACGGCTGCGTCAACGGGCCCAACCTGATGGGGGAGGCGTCAGGCTTCAATGATGTGGCCGACACCGAAGGGTTCATCGTGGTCTACCCCCGGCAGAACGTCACCTCCAATCCGGCCCGCTGCTGGAACTGGCAGCTGCCGATCAACCAGGCCCGCGACAGCGGCGAAGCGTCGATCCTGGCCGGCATCGTGGACAAAGTGAAAGCGGACTACAGCGTGGATCCGCGCCGGGTCTATGTCACCGGCATTTCGGCAGGTGGTGCGATGACCTCGATCATGCTGGCCTGCTATTCGGATGTGTTCGCTGCCGGTGCCATCCACTCCGGTGGCATGTTCAAGGGCGCGACCACGATTTCCGGCAGCGCCTATGCATTGCTGGCCGGCAGCATCTATTCGCCGGACAGCAATGGCCGTCTGGCGTGGCAGTGCTCGGGTTCGCCGTCGCCGCGACCGCTGCCGGTGCTGGTGTTCCATGGCAGCGCCGATCTCACCGTCAATCCGGTGAACGGCCAGCAGGCCGTGCGCCAGTTCCTGCAGACCAATGACCTGGCCGACGACGGCCTGGACAACGACTCGGTGAAGTACGTGCCGACCAGCACCTATCACGGACAGGTGCCGGCCGGCCGCGCGTATACCGTCGACACCTACGCCTACGGTGGCAGGACGCTGGTCCAGCACTACGTGGTGCAGGACATGGGGCATGCCTGGAGCGGCAGCCAGTCGGGCCTGCCATTCACCGACCCGAAGGGGCCGGACGCCACGCTGATCACCTGGTTGTTCCTGAAGGACTACCAGCGCTGACGGGGGGCAGGGGGCCTCCAGGGAGGGGCGGGACTGAAGGTGCCGGATGGCACCTTCAGCCGCTCATGGCAATCGATTATCGTGAGCGCCCGTTCCCACGACCTTCAAGCGCCGGCGCATGCAATCCATGTCAACGACTGCCCGAAACCGGCAATGGCTCAATGCCGTCGTGCTATCCGCAGTGCTCCTTGCCGTCGGCTGCGAGGGCAGGAAGGCACCGCCGAACGATGTGGGGGCGGCGGTCGACGAGGCGGCCCATGCCCTGATTGAACAGCCTTTGCTGCACTCGGCCTCCATCGGCGTGGTGTACCGGGGCAAGACCTTCATCCGTCACCGCGGCGAGATGGTAGCCGGCAAGCCCGATGTTCCGACCGACGCAACGCTGTATGAGATCGGCTCGCTGAGCAAGACCCTGGCGGGCACGTTGATGGCCCGTGCGGTGCTTGAGGGCAGGGTGGGCCTGGAGGATGACGTTCGCAGCTACCTGCAGGGCGACTATCCGAACCTGCAGTACCAGGGCCAGCCCATACGGGTCCGTCACCTGCTGTCACACACCAGTGGCCTGCCGAACATGCTGCCGGAGCGGGCGAACACCGTGTTGGAGGACTTCACCGATCACCGCGTGCCCGGTGAACTCAGTGCCCTCTATGCGCATTACGGCAAGCCGGATTTCCTGCGGGATCTGCACGCCGTGCGGATCCCACGGATGCCCGGGAAAGAGTACGCCTACTCCAGTGCTGGGACGGAGCTGACGGCCCACATTCTGGAAGGCGTCTACAAGACCGACTACACGTCATTGCTGCGTGGCTTCTTCAGCGATGCCGCAGCAATGACCAGCATCGGGATCAAGCTGGGGAATGCGGAAAAAGACCGTCTTGCCATCGGCTACCACAGCGACAATCCGGTGCCGACCTCGCCGATGCCACAGTTGCCATGGGGCGCTTCCGGCAACGTCAAGGCAACAGTGCCCGACATGGTGAAATACCTTCAGTTCCAGCTGGCCAACGGCCCGGTGGTGCAGGAATCGCATCGCACTCTGGCCAGATTCGACGACGAGTTCAGCATTGGCTATTTCTGGAACATCGTCGCTGGCGATCGCCAGAAGGGTGTCTATTACGCCCACCACGGTGGCGTTCCACGCTCGCAGTGCTACATCTACATCATGCCGGAGCACGATCTGGGCATCTTCGTGATCACCAACCAGAGCGGCGACCGGACCGCGCGTGCCATGGAGGCGGCGATCGATACCCTGGTCGGGAGAATCGCGGCGCGTTGAACCTCCCGCTGAGGCTCGGGCCCACGCGGCCCGGTCCGTGGACCAATGTGGCTTCGCAGGACGACGTGTCGGACAAGCCTGGAACCGATCTGGACAGACTGCTCGGCCCCGGCGGCTGTCGGCCGCAGGGCTTTGCGCTCGCATTCCTGGCGTTCGTCGCTGGATATCATCGTTGGTCGCATGGTCTGCGCCGCGGCAATGCCCTCGGCTAGGCTATAGCGATCGACCGCAGGGATGACGACCCCATGAACCGCTGGCTTTTCCTGGCGCTTGCTGCGCTCCCGTTCACTGCCGGTGCCGTGGTCATCCGTGATGACGTTGACGACGCCCGGTATCAGATCGATGCCTCTGTCTTCCCGGCGCTGGCTGACATGCCGGGTGAAGGACATGGCGTTCTCATCGCCCCGCGCTGGGTACTGACCGCAGCGCATGCGGCACCCATGGAAGGGATGGAAGAATCCATCTCCATCAATGGACGCGCCTATGCGGTCGAGCGCGTCTTTGTGCATCCCGGTTTCAGAAGAATGCCGGAGGCCCTGGGCAAGGAGGCGCTGGCGACAGGAAATCCCTCCAGGATCCACGCGTTCCTGGCAGCATCGGATGACATCGCACTGATCAGGCTTGCGACTGCTGTAAAGGATGTACAGCCCGTAGCGCTCTATCGCGGTGCTGCCGAAGTCGCGCAGATCGCGGCCCTGATAGGAAAGGGGGCTACCGGCAATGGCGTCGTAGGGCTGGTGCCGGGCGGCCCGCATCGCACGACCCTGCGGCGGGCATTCAACGCGATTACCGGCGGCAACGAACGGTATCTCTGGTACCGGTTCGATCCGCCACCGCAGGCCCTGCCGCTGGAGGGGGTTCTCGGCAACGGTGACAGCGGCGGTCCGCTGGTGATTGATGATCACGGAACGCCGCAGCTGGTGGGGCTTGGTTCGTGGATCACTGCGGTTCCAGAGCATGCGCTCGAGGCGGGGTTCTATGGCCAGGTGGTCTACAACGTTCGCGTATCGCGCTACATCGACTGGATCGAAAGCATCAGCCGTGACGCGTCACATTGATTGCTTTTCGTGGAGGCGTAGCAGTGCAGGGGGGCGTTACCCTGATCTCAGCCGGTGCGACGAGCGTTCGTATGCTTCCCATCATGGGCTCATCATTTCACCGTCCAGATTTCATGATCGTCACCCGGCCGTCCGGCTGGGTGCAGAGCGGCGAGCGCTGGGATCTGTGGTGGAACGGCCGTTCGGTGGCCAGTATCGTGCCGCATGCCGTGCTCGGGTTCCGCCTGAAACTGGACGCACGCAGGATGTCACAGAGCAAGGTCGTGTCCGTCGCCAGCGCCCGCCAGGCGAAGCGCTACGCCGAGCGCTGGTGCGCGGCGCGGCTCTGCCCACAACTGCCACTGCGTGACGCCGTCGCCCGACTGGTGCAGAGTGCACCCGAACCGGGCGCCGTGTTCGCGCCGCCACTGACCCGGACGCAGCGGCAGCAGGCCCGGCGCCTGGCCGAGGCCGGCGCAAGCGAGATGGGGCGGATCAAGGAAGCGCTGGCGCCACGGCCGCGCGTGATGGCCGCCAGGCCCGAGGTGCAGGGACGAGGTGGAACCTGGTCTGTGCCCGGCCAGAATCCATCCTCGCCGCACCGAAACGGGAACACCTCCCCAGCCAGGGTTACGCCGAAAGCTCCTCACGCACGATCCTGGCCCCTTCGCTGAGCGCGCGCAGCTTGCCGCGTGCCACTTCCCGTGCAAGCGGCGCCATGCCGCAGTTGGTGCTTGGGTAGAGTTTGTCGGCATCCACGAACTGCAGCGCCCTGCGCAGCGTGTTGGCCACGTCTTCCGGCGTTTCCACCGTATTGGAGGCCACGTCGATGGCGCCCACCATCACCGTCTTGCCGCGCACCAGTTCGATCAGGTCGATCGGCACGTGCGAGTTCTGGCATTCCAGCGAGATGATATCGATGCTGGAGGTCTGCAGCTTGGGGAACGATTCTTCATACTGCCGCCATTCCGAGCCCAGTGTCTGCTTCCAGTCGGTGTTGGCCTTGATGCCATAGCCGTAGCAGATGTGCACCGCCGTCTGGCACTTCAGGCCCTCAACCGCACGCTCCAGCGCGGCCACGCCCCAGTCGTTCACTTCGTCGAAGAACACGTTGAAGGCCGGCTCATCGAACTGGATGATGTCGACGCCAGCGGCTTCCAGCTCCTTCGCTTCCTCGTTGAGGATCTTCGCGAACTCCCAGGCCAGCTTTTCGCGGCTCTTGTAGTGCGCGTCGTACAGCGTATCGATCATGGTCATCGGGCCGGGCAGGGCCCACTTGATCGGCTGCGTGGTCTGGCGGCGCAGGAACTTCGCATCCTCGACGAACACCGGCTTCGGACGGCTCACGGCGCCGACCACGGTCGGCACGCTGGCATCGTAGCGGTTGCGGATGCGGACCGTTTCGCGCTTCTCGAAATCGACGCCGCTGAGGTGCTCGATGAAAGTGGTGACGAAGTGCTGCCGGGTCTGTTCGCCGTCGCTGACGATGTCGATGCCGGCGTGCTGCTGCTCCTGCAGGGACAGGCGCAGTGCATCCTGCTTGCCTTCAGTCAGGCCGTCGTCCTGCAGCTTCCAGGGTGACCAGAGCTTCTCGGGCTCGGCCAGCCAGGAGGGCTTGGGCAGGCTGCCTGCGGTGGAGGTGGGAAGCAGTTTCTTCGTCGACATTGCGTCTGGTTTCCTGGGGGCGAATGGGGAATCAATGGATCAGCGGGCAGCCCACTGCTCAAGCACGGCGCGGTACGGCTTGATGAAGTGTTCTTCGGTAAACCGGCCCTGCTTGACCGCCAGCTGGCTGCGCTCTTCGCGGTCGTAGACGATGCGGGTGGAGGAGTAATCCTGGTGCTTCAGGCTGGGCTGGTAGACCTTGCCGGCCACGGAATTGGCGTTGTAGATCTCCGGGCGGTAGATCTTCTGGAAGGCCTCCATCGTGCTGATGGTGCCGATCAGCTCCAGGTTCGAGTAGTCGCCCAGCAGGTCGCCCTGGAAGTAGAACGCCAGCGGTGCGACGCTGCCCGGCGGCATGAAGTAGCGCACCTGCAGGCCCATCTTGTCGAAGTACTGGTCAGTGGGAGAGAACTCGCCCTGGCGGTATTCCACGCCCAGGATCGGGTGGTGGTTCTCGGTGCGGTGATAGGTCTTGCTGCTGGATACGCTGATGCAGATTACCGGCCCCTTGCTGAAGTTGGCGCGGTAGGCCTCGGACTCCAGGAAATGCTTGAACAACTTGCCATGCAGGTCGCCAAAGCCCTCCGGGATGCCAAAGGTGGCCTTCCCTTCGTTGCTGGCCGGCAGCACCACGCTGAAATCGTAGTCGCGCACGTAGGACGAGAAATTGTTGCCGACGATGCCTTCGATGCGCGCGCCGGTGCGGGTGTCGACGATGGTCGGGCGCAGCACCTCGATCAGCGGGAACGGATCACCGCCACCGCTGCTGCCGATGTGCATCTCCACCGAGATGATGTCCAGCTCGACCGCGTAGCGATCCGCGCTGGGGTTGTCCCAGTGCGCCAGATCGTTGAAGCGGTTGTTGATCATGCTGATCGTGTTGCGCAGGTTTTCCTGGCGGGACGCGCCGCGGGCAAGGTTGGCGAAATTGGTGGTGATGCGCGTCCCGTCGGCAGGCTGGTAATCCTCGTTGAAGGGGATCTGCGTGATGCTGAAGGTGAAGGTGTCGGTCGTCATGGGTGGCGTTCCGTAGTGCGGGGTGACATCCGGATGCGGGCGAGGGCATCCGGCATTCAAAGTGCTGCGGCCGCTTCCAGGTCGGCAAGGCGCTGGCGAGGCAGGTCCAGCAGCGGCATGGCCCGCCGCACCGCCAGCCGTGCGCGCTCGACCAGGGCGTCGTTGTGCACGCGACCGTCGGCGAAATCCCGGTCGGTGGCGTAGACGCCCAGCGGCAGGGTGCGCGCCTGGAAGAAGCTGAAGAGCGGGCGCAGCTGATGGTCGATCACCAGCGAGTGGCGCTCGCTGCCGCCGGTCGCGGCCAGCAGGATGGGGGTGTCGACCAGTGCGTCCTGGTGGACGAAGTCGAAGAAATGCTTGAACAGCCCTGTGTACGAGCCGCGATAGACCGGCGTGCTCACCACCAGCACATCGGCCTGCTCGACGGTGGTCAACTGGCGTTCCACGGTGTCGGGCAACTGCGAACGCCAGAGCGCACCGGCCAGCTGCGGGGCCAGTTCGCCCAGTTCGACCAGGTGCTGCTCGCTGTGGATGTCCTCGCCGATCAGGCCCATCAGATGCTCGGCCAGGGTGGCGGCCTTGGAGGGGCGCTGCAATCCGCCGGACACGGCGACGATTCGAAGGGGGCGGGCAGGTGAAAGCATGACCCGATGCTAGCCATGCCCTTCCATGACGTAAAATGGTATTACTTCACCTATCCATGAGCAGGATTCATCGTCATGCTGGAGCGGATCCACCTCAGCATCGTGCAGCAGGTCGAGCAGCAGGGCTCGCTTACCGCGGCCGCCGGCGTACTGAACCTGACCCAGTCGGCCCTGAGCCACAGCATGAAGAAGCTGGAACAGCAGCTGGGCACTGATGTATGGCTGCGCGAAGGCCGCAGCCTGCGCCTGACCCAGGCCGGGCAATACCTGCTGGCCGTCGCCAACCGCGTGCTGCCGCAGCTGGATCTGGCCGAGGAGCGGTTGGGCCAGTTCGCACAGGGCGAGCGCGGCGCGCTGCGCATCGGCATGGAATGCCATCCCTGCTACCAGTGGCTGCTGAAGATCGTCTCGCCGTACCTGGCCGCGTGGCCGGATGTGGATGTGGACGTCAAGCAGAAGTTCCAGTTCGGCGGCATCGGCGCGCTGTTCGGCTACGAGATCGATCTGCTGGTTACCCCCGATCCACTGCTCAAGCCAGGCCTCAAGTTCATTCCCGTGTTCGACTACGAGCAGGTGCTGGTGGTGGCCAGCAACCACGCCCTGGCCAAGGTGGATTACGTGAAGCCGCGCCAGCTCGGCCAGGAAGTGCTGATCAGCTATCCGGTGCCGTTCGAGCGCCTGGACATCTACAACCAGTTCCTGCTGCCGGCCGGCATTACGCCGCGACGGCACAAGGCCATTGAAACCACCGACATCATGATGCAGATGGTGGCCAGCGGTCGTGGCGTGGCCGCCATGCCGCGCTGGCTGGTGGAAGAGTACGCCACCCGCATGGACGTGGTGCCGGTGCGCCTCGGTGCGAAGGGCATTCCCAAGCAGATCTATCTGGGTGCGCGCGAAGCCGATACCAGCATCGACTACCTGCAGGCCTTCATCGAACTGGCGCGGAACAGTTCGCCCCTGGCCAGCAATGCAGGCGTGGGCGCGTGATGTCCGCGCCTACGTCGCTGCGGGTGCAGGCCTTCCTTGATGCTTTTTCGCTGGAGGTGAGCGCCAGGGCCATGCCGGCGCTGGGTGCCGAAGCCACCCGCATTCCGCGTGGCACCACGATCTCCATTCCCTGGCTGGCCAGCGAGGACGACGACGCACGCCTGGCAGCGGCGCGCAGGGTGCGTGAACTGGGCTTCGAGCCGATGCCGCATCTCTCGGCGCGGCGCATCGGGTCGCGTGCGGTGCTTGAGCGCTTCCTGCAGCGTGCCGCCAACGAGGCAGGTGTCGCCCAGTGCTTGGTGATCGCCGGCGACCTGGCCACGCCCGCCGGACCGTTTGCTGACAGCGCTTCGATCATCGAGAGCGGCCTTCTGGAGAGGGCCGGTATCAAGGTCGTCGCCATCGGCGGTCACCCCGATGGCCATCCGGTCCTGGGCAGTGACGCGTGCTGGCAGGTACTGGAACACAAGTGCCAGTCCATCGAAGCGCGCGGCATGGCGCCAATGATCATCACGCAGTTCGCCTTCGATGCCGACATCGTCCTGGCCTGGTTGCACGCGCTGCGCGCCCGTGGCATCCACGTTCCGGTGCTCGTTGGCGTGCCGGGCCCGGCAAGCATCGCGCGGTTGGTACGCTACGCCGCAATGTGCGGGGTGGGGGCCAGTGCATTGATGCTGTCCCGGTATGGCATCTCGATCGGCCGGTTGCTGGGCAGCGCGGGCCCGGAGGTGTTCGTGGACCGTCTGGCGGGCGGTTTGACTGATGCCCACGGGTTGGTCAGCCCGCACTTCTTTCCGTTCGGTGGAATTGCCCAGTCGTTGGACTGGATCAACCAGCATCGGGCGCTGCCATCGGTTGCCCGCCGCTGACAGGCCATCAATCGTGCCTGCCGGGCAGCGCATGACCCGGTGCCGCCCCGCTCAGCCCCGGCGGTGGCGTATCCCTGACGGGGTACTGATCAGGCCCGCATTGCTGATGGCCTGGCGCGTACCGCACGCCCGGCACGCAAGCACGGTTCCTCCTCGCACATGCTCCATTTCCTGCTCGCCCCAGACGCTGGTTGCGCCGCAGGCCGTGCAGGTGGCTTCGATCTGCAGGGCACGGGCCAGGTCGCCCTCCGCGCCTGGCGTGTAGGTGAGGTCCCTGATCTTGAATAGGCCGGTATGACTCATTGGAACGCCGTTGTGGGTGCACTACGGGAAGATGCGAGGCGAAGGTGTCGACAGGGTTGGCACAGTGTCGAGAAACGGCGCGCTTCAGCTCATGCATCACTACGCAGCACGAACTCCTCCAGCCGCGCCCGGCTGACGGACTGGTGGTTGCCACAGCCTGGGCAACTGAGCGAAGCAGCGCCGTTGAGATCGACGAGGCCATGATCAGGAATGGCGCGGAACTGCCTTGAACACTTCAGGCAGGAACAATCGATCCGGGTGACCTGCAGCAGGGTGCCATCCTCACGCGCCACTCCTTCGACGCTGTTTACATAGAACTGTCCGATGTCGCGCATGAAGATGAATAAAGCCCTGAACGTATGGGGGCCTTCATCATGCCGCCTGTCGCGCTGCTAGGCGCGAACCGTATTCTGAAGAATTAAGAATACGCATCACGGCCCGGACTTGCGCCGGGTGCTAGAGTGTGAATAGGTGCCGACGTGGCCCTGCATTCAAGGCGAAGTCCATGCCCATCCGGGCCGTTGTATACGCAAGCCAGGCCGTTGAAGGCCTTTCGATTGACCGCCTGGAAGCACTCGTCACCGATGCCGCGAGGTTCAACAAGCTTGCAGGGGTGACAGGCGTGCTGCTGCATGACGGCACGCGATTCGTGCAGTACTTCGAAGGGCCGGAAGATGGGGTGGCCAGCGTTTACGAGCGGGTGCTGCAATCGACCAGCCACACGGATGTGGTGGAGCTGGCCCGGGGACGTGTCTCTACCCGGCAGTTCCCCTATTGGTCGATGCACCAGCTTCCTGCCGACCAGCTTCTGGTCGGCAGGCTTGCCAGGGCCGACTGGTCACGCTTCAAGAGAAGCCAGCCCGAGGAGATTGCGGGTTCTGCGTGGGGTATCGATGTGCTGGCCGCCGCGGTTGAGCCCTACGTGCACGCCGCTTAGTTTGCGGTTCGGCGGCCGCTCCCTTGGGATGTGCAGCGACATGAAGGCTTTCATCACGCTCATCGCCGCATTTGCTGCGGGCCCGGCGCTTGCCGATGCCCCGCTGCTGCCGCCGGAGAGGTTCACGGCATGCTCCCCCCGCGCGGAATCTCTGTACCGATTCGGATCCAGCCGTCAATTCAACGCGGGTAATGCCACAGGAATCGGGCCAGGATGCCTCGCTGATACCCGGATGGCATCGCGGGTTGTTCCCGTCGGACGATGGGGCTCGGTCGTGGTCGGCTGCGAAGGCATGAACCTGGTTCCGGCTGACGTGACGTTGAGCGAGCCGGTGCTGCATTTCTACAATCGCGGCCGCCTGGTTCGCACGGCTACGCTCGATCAGTTGTATCGGCGCACCATGGCGTGACCACGCCATCACCCGCATTCACTCCACAACAGCGAAAATGCACTATCGGGCGCGCCCCTACGCGCGCCGCTCACTGCCTGCAGGATCGCGAAGATGTCCAAGCCCCCCTTTGGTGAATCGTCATGTGCCGCCGCTGCCAGCGGTTGCGTCGAGGTGCGCGGCGCGCGCGAGCACAACCTCAGGAATGTCGACGTCTCCATCCCGCGCAACGCATTGGTGGTGTTTTCCGGTGTTTCGGGCTCCGGCAAGTCATCGCTGGCGTTCGGCACGATCTTCGCGGAGGCGCAGCGGCGCTACTTTGAGTCGGTTGCGCCGTATGCACGGCGCCTGATCGACCAGGCCGGCGTGCCTGATGTGGACGCCATCGACGGGTTGCCGCCGGCAGTGGCCCTGCAACAGCAGCGCGGCGCCAGCAACGCGCGCTCATCGGTGGGCAGCGTCACTACGCTGTCCAGCCTGGTGCGCATGATGTATTCGCGTGCAGGTGCGTACCCGGCCAACCAGCCGATGCTTTACGCCGAGGACTTTTCGCCCAATACCCCGCAGGGCGCCTGCAGCACCTGTCACGGGCTGGGGCACGTCTACGAGGTGACGGAAGCCTTGATGGTGCCGGATCCGTCGCTGAGCATCCGCGAGCGCGCCATCGCCTCCTGGCCGCCGGCCTGGCATGGCCAGAACCTGCGCGACATCCTGGTCACGCTCGGCTACGACATCGACGTACCGTGGAAGAAGCTGCCGAAGAAGGATCGGGAGTGGATCCTGTTCACGGAGGAAACGCCCACCGTGCCGGTCTATGCAGGCTTCACGCCTGCCGAGACCCGGGCTGCGCTCAAGCGAAAGCTCGAGCCGAGCTACATGGGTACATACACCGGCGCGCGTCGCTATGTGCTGCATACCTTCGCCAACACCCAGAGCGCGCTGATGCGCAAACGGGTTTCCCGCTACATGGAAGGCAAGCTGTGCCCGGTCTGCCACGGAAAGCGCCTGAAGCCGGAAGCGCTCTCGGTCACCTTCGCGGGCGTGGATATCGGTGAGTTCATGCGGTTGCCCCTGGATCAACTGGCGGATCTGCTGGAGCCCATCGCGGAAGGTGATTTCGGCGCACACAGCAAGGGTGCACCTATCAGCAGGCATGCGACACCCCGCGATCGTGCCCGGCGCGCCGCGAGTGGCCGCGCGACGCACGAGGGCGCCCCCGACGTGCGCCTGA
The DNA here is from genome assembly GCF_059368315.1 of Stenotrophomonas sp. YJH_SMC_119. NCBI lineage: Bacteria > Pseudomonadati > Pseudomonadota > Gammaproteobacteria > Lysobacterales > Lysobacteraceae > Stenotrophomonas > Stenotrophomonas sp. YJH_SMC_119. The sequence continues at coordinate 154,930 of NZ_JCAFRP010000003.1, forward strand.
CCTCGGCCCTGTCCGAAGAGAAGCGGCTGGCCGCACAGCGGCTGGCGGGCGGGGTCATGGGGCGGGTACGGCAACTGCGCGAGCTTGGCCTGGGCTATCTCTCGCTGGACCGCGCCACGCCCACGCTGTCCGCCGGCGAACTGCAGCGCCTGCGGCTGGCCACGCAGCTCAGCTCGTTGCTGTTTGGTGTGCTGTACGTGCTCGACGAGCCTTCGGCCGGACTGCATCCCGCCGACAGCCAGGCGCTGTACGACGCGTTGGACCGGCTGCGTGATGGTGGCAACTCGGTGTTCGTGGTCGAGCACGATCTGGAGCTGATGCGCCGCGCGCAGTGGCTGGTGGATGTGGGCCCGGAGGCCGGTGAGCGGGGCGGGCGCGTGCTCTACAGCGGCGAGCCCGATGGCCTGCGCCAGGTGCAGGAGTCGCGCACGGCACTGTATCTGTTCGACCAGGTACCCGCGCCCACCCGGCGGCAGCGCACCGCCACCCACTGGCTGGAACTGCAGGGCATCCATCGCCACAACCTGCAGGGAGTGGACGCGCAGGTGCCGCTGGGATTGCTGACGGCAGTGACCGGCATTTCCGGCTCGGGCAAGTCCAGCCTGGTGGCTCAGGCGCTGCCAGAGCTGATGCTGCTGCATCTGGGGCATGAACCTGCGGACGATGGCGCCGAGGCCTCGCCGACCGACGGGCCTACCGTAATCGAAACGACGCGAGGCCAGTTGGCCGGTGATGTGGACGCCATCCAGCGGGTCGTGCAGGTCGACCAGAAGCCGATCGGCCGCACGCCACGCTCCAACCTGGCCACCTATACCGGGCTGTTCGATCACGTGCGCAAACTGTTCGCGGCGACGCCCGCCGCACGTCGTCGTCGCTTCGATGCGGGTCGTTTCTCGTTCAACGTAGCCAAGGGCCGATGCGAAACCTGCGAAGGCGAGGGTTTCGTGAGTGTCGAACTGCTGTTCATGCCCAGCGTCTATGCCCCATGCCCCACCTGCCACGGCGCCCGCTACAACGAGGCCACGCTGAAGGTGCTATGGAATGACCGCAACATCGCCGAGGTCCTGCAGATGACCGTGGACCAGGCGCATGCATTCTTCATGGCGGAAGAGGTGATTGCCCGGCCGTTGCAGCTGCTGCAGGACATCGGCCTGGGTTACCTGAGGCTGGGCCAGCCGGCCACGGAGCTTTCAGGCGGCGAGGCCCAGCGCATCAAGCTGGCCACTGAACTGCAGCGCAGCCAGCGCGGGCGCACGCTTTACGTGCTGGACGAACCCACCACCGGCCTGCACGCGTCGGATGCGGACAGGCTGCTGGTTCAGCTGCAGCGGCTGGTCGACGCAGGAAATACGGTGGTGATGATCGAGCATGACATGCGGGCGGTCGCCCAGGCGGACTGGGTGATTGACGTCGGGCCGGGCGCAGGCAGCGCGGGTGGCACCATCGTGGCGAAGGGAACGCCGCAACAGGTGGCCCGCGCGCGGGGAAGCAGGACAGCGCCTTTCCTTGCGCGCGAGCTGGCTCCTCTGTAGGGCCGAGCCATGCCCGGCCATCACCCTCGGCCAGATCCGGGGGCGGCCTGTCCAGCAAACGATGCTCAGGTCTCCCCGCGCCACTGGCTCATCAACATCTGCAGAAAGCGTTCCGCAGTAGGCGAGAGCAGGGCGCCCCGGCGACGGACGATCCCGATCGTGCGCGACACCACGGGGTTACCAATCGTGCGCGTCACCAGGGTCGGATGATCCCCGTCCGGCGTGGCCATTTTCGGCAGGACCGACACGCCGATGCCGGCCTCGACCATGCCCAGTGACGTCGACAGGTGGGTCACTTCGTAGTGCCAGCTCAGCTTGAGGTTCTCGCGCGCCAGGGCACCATCCAGCAGCGTGCGGTTGCCGCTGGTGCGATGCACGGTGATCAGCTGGTGCTCGGCCAGATCGGCCCATTCAACCTTGCGCTTGCGGGCCAGCGGATGATCGCGTCGGCAGGCCAGCACGAAGGGATCTTCGGCCAGCACGTCGAAATCGAGATTCGGATCGTTGGCGCCCATGAAGTTGATGCCGAACTCGACTTCGCCACGCTCTACCGCCTGCAGGCCTTCGGTGGCCGGGATATCCAGGATCCGGAAGCGCACGTTGGGATGCGCTTCGTGGAAACGCGCCATCACGCTGGGCAGGAAGTAGAACGCCGCCGTGGGCAGGCAGGCGATGGTGACGGTAGCGCCCCGCGTATCGTCCCTGCCCCGCAGTGAGAACAGTGATCCATCGAATTCCTCCAGCATGCGACGCACCAGCGGCAGCAGGTTCTCGCCGACGGCGGTGGTGCTGACGCTGCGCGTGGTGCGCTCCAACAGTGGCGAACCCACAGCCTGCTCCAGCTTCTGTATCCGTCGGCTGAGTGCCGGCTGGGAGACGTGCAGGATCTCCGCGGCGCGGTGGAAGCTGCGCGTCTCCGACACCAGAAGGAATGCGCGTAGATCCAGGATTTCGCAATTGATGCTCATTGGGTATCAATCATCAAAAAATCAGCAATTCACAGATCAATTGGGGCCATGCCAGTATCGAATCACAGAGGGGTTATTCATCCCCTATACGCATCAATCTAGCACACGTATGTCCAACGATCTGCTCAGCATTCCCTGCGTACTCATGCGCGGTGGTACATCCAAGGGCCCGTTCTTCCTGGCCAGCGATCTTCCGGCGGACATTGCTGAACGCGATCGCCTGCTGGTGGAAGTAATGGGGTCGGGCCATCCGCTGCAGATCGATGGCATCGGTGGCGGCAACGCGCTGACCAGCAAGGTGGCCATCATCGACCGATCCAGCCGGGCAGACGCCGACGTGGACTATCTGTTCGCCCAGGTACGGGTGGAGCAGCAGGTGGTGGACACATCCCCCAACTGCGGCAACATGCTGGCGGCGGTGGGCCCGTATGCCATCGAGCGGGGGCTGGTGCAGGCTCAGGATCCGCAGACCGAGGTGCGCATCCACAACGTCAACACCGGCAAGCTGATCATCGCCACGGTGGAAACGCCGGGCGGCCATGTGGTCTACCGCGGTGATACGCGCATTGCCGGCGCACCGGGCTCGGCCGCGCCGGTCAGGCTTTCCTTCCTCGATGCCGCAGGCGCCCGCACCGGCAAGCTGCTGCCCAGCGGCCACGCGCAGGAAAGCATCAACGGCATGCCCGTCAGCCTGGTGGACTGCGCCATGCCGATGATGCTGGTGCGTGCCGAAGACCTGGGCGTGCGTGGTGATGCTTCGCCCGCCGAACTGAACGCGGACGCGGCGTTCATGCGCCGGCTGGAAGCGCTGCGCATCGAGGCAGGTGCCCGCATGGGCATCGCCGACGCCGGCAACAAGGTCATTCCCAAGCCGGTGCTGCTGTCGGCGCCGCAACACGGCGGCGATCTGCAGGTGCGTTACTTCATGCCGCACCAATGCCACACCGCACTGGCGATCACCGGTGCGGTCGGCCTGGCTACCGCCGCCGTCACGCCGGGCACGCTGGCCCACACTTTGGTCGGGTGCCTGTCCGTTCCCGGCAGCATTACCCTCGAACATCCGAGCGGGGACCTGCAGGTGGGCCTCAGTCGCAGCTCGGATGACGCACCGGTGATTGCCAGCGTGGTCCGCACCGCACGCCGACTGTTCGAAGGTCGCGTGTTTGCGACAACGCCAGCGCCTGCCATGGCCAGTTCCACCCAAGCCCGCCAATGGACGTCAGCGGCATGATCTGAACCCGGCAGGGCCGGCGCAGACGCGCATGCCTGCCATTACAACGTAGATGCTTCACTCCTGGGAGGGATGATGTACAAGCAGTTCTTCATGGCCGCGCTGTGCGCGGCCGGCCTGGCCGCGGCCGGTTGCAGCAACAGCGGGCGCGCGGAAGGCGCATCCACCGGCACCGGTGACGATGCACCCGTGCGCATCAGCGTCGGCTCCTACAACCTCAATAACCTTCCGTTCTTCATTGCCGATGCCAAGGGCTACTTCAAGGACGTCGGCCTGGACGTAAAAACCGAGAACTTCGCCCAGGGTGGCTCGAAGGTGCTGCAGGCCCTGGTGGCGAATTCCACCGACGTGGCGGTCGGTTTCTACGACCACACCATCCAGATGCAGGCCAAGGGCAAGGATGTGGTCGCCTTCGTGCTGCTTTCGCGCAATTCGGGCCTGGTGATGGCCGGCCGCGAGGATGCCACCTTCGATCCGGCCCGCCCGGACACCATCAAGGGCCAGAAGGTCGGCATCACGGCCCCGGGCTCCTCGTCCGACTTCTTCGTCCGCCACTTCCTGGCGCAGCACGATATTCCGGCCGACAGCATTTCGCTGATCGGCGTCGGCTCGGGCGCTGCTGCAGTCGCCGCGCTCGAGCAGGGCAAGATCGACCTGCTGGTCAACTACGATCCGGCTGCAACCCTGATCACCGAGCGCAAGGTCGGGAAGATCATCCTTGACGCGCGCAGCGACGAAGGCGCCCGCCAGGTCTATGGCGGGCTGTACCCGACCTCGGTGATGTACGCCAACCAGAGCTTCCTGGACAAGCGCCCCGAAGCGGCCGAGAAGATCGCCCGTGCCGAACAGATGGCGCTGAAGTTCATCGCCGACAACAGTGCCGAGGAGATCGTTGCCGCGCTGCCGGACAGCTACGTCTCCGGCGACCGCGCCACCTATGCCCGCGCGGTGGAGAACGCGCGCGCGATCTTCACCCGCGATGGACGCTTCACCCCGGCCGACCTGGAGACGCCGTTGAAGGTGCTGCGTGAGTTCAATACCGATGTGGCCAAGGCCAACATCGATCTGTCCAGGACCTACACCAATGCCTTCGTCGAGCGTGCCAACGCTGCGGCGCCGGCTGCCCAACCGTAAGCGGAGGTAACCCCATGGCCCTCAATGCCACCGTGCGCCAACTCAACGGCGCGCCGCAGCTGGAGCCTGCACAGACCATGGTCGCCATCAACAAGGTGACCATGTCCTTCGGCGAGTTCACCGCCGTTCGCGATGTCGACATCCAGGTGGGTGACGGCGAGTTCCTCGCCATCGTCGGGCCCACCGGCTGCGGCAAGAGCACCATCCTCAATTCCGTGGCGGGCCTGCTGAAGCCATCCTCGGGCGACGTGGCCATCGATGGCCGCACGGTCAGCGGCGTGCAGGAGTCGGTCGGCTACCTGTTCCAGCAGGACGCCCTGCTGCCGTGGAAGACAGCTTTCCAGAACGTCGAGCTGGGCCTGCGCTTCCGCGGCGTGCCCGAAGCCGAACGCAAGGCCAAAGCCAACGCGTGGCTGGCCAAGGTCGGCCTGGCCGGTTTCGAGCATCGCTATCCGCACCAGTTGTCCGGTGGCCAGCGCAAGCGTGTGCAGATGGCGCAGGCGCTGATCGTCGAGCCGAAGGTGATCCTGATGGACGAGCCGTTCTCGGCGCTGGACATCCACACCCGCCACCTGATGCAGAACGAGCTGCTGCGCCTGTGGCAGGAGGATCGCCGCTCGGTGATCCTGATTACCCATGACCTGGAAGAAGCAATCGCGCTGGGTGACCGCGTGGTGGTGCTGTCCTCCGGCCCGGCGAGCCGCGTGGTGCGCAGTTTCGACGTGGATCTGGAACGGCCGCGCAATGTGGCCGAGATCAAGCTGGATGACCGTTTCACCGACCTGTACCGCGACATCTGGGCCTGCCTGCGCGGCGAAGTGGAGAAGAGCTATGCACGCCAAGACTGACAAGTTCATCCAGCTCGCGCTGGTAGTCGCCGTGTTCGGTGGCTGGGAAGGTGGCATCGCGCTCGGCGTGATCGATCCGTTCTTCTTCCCCTCGCCGACGGCCATCGTGCAGCAGGCCTGGACCTGGTTGTCCGATACCTCGTTCTACCAACATGTGTACATCACGCTGACCGAAACCGCACTGGGCTACATCATCGGCACCGGCCTGGGCGTGGCCGGCGGTGTCTGGCTGGGCCTGAGCCGGCGCTCGGCGCGCATCCTGGATCCCTTCATCAAAGGCTTCAACGCGATTCCGCGCGTAGTGCTGGCGCCGATTTTCGTGTTGTGGCTGGGGCTGGGCCTGTGGTCGAAGGTGGCGCTGGCGGTCACGCTGGTGTTCTTCACCACGTTCTTCAACGCCATGCAGGGCGTGCGCGAGGTGAACCCGGTGGTGCTGGCCAATGCCCGCATCCTGGGCGCAAGCCGCAGCGACCTGCTGCGCCATGTCTACTTCCCGGCAGCGGCCAGCTGGATCCTGTCCTCGCTGCGCACCTCGGTCGGCTTTGCCGTGGTCGGCGCGATCATCGGCGAGTACCTCGGCGCTTCGGCGGGCCTCGGTTACCTGATCGCGCAGGCCGAGGGCAACTTCAATGCCGTGGGTGTGTTCGCCGGCATCATCATCCTGGCCGCCTTCGTGCTGGTCATCGACGCCCTGCTGGACGTGGTCGAGAACAAGCTGATCACCTGGCGTCCCAACGCCCAGGCACAGGCCACCAGCTGACCGGGCCGGGCTGAGCCCGCCTGCCGCGCCGCCGGTCCGATCCGGCGGCGCGAGCTTCCTCCCCCGATCTTCCCCCGCACCACCGCAACAGGCCAGCGCCGGGCCAGGGGGCCGGCTGGCCGGAGAGAGAGTCCATGAACCCTTCCACCGTGCTGCCGCTGGCAGCGCTGCCGGTCGCGCTCGGCCTGCTGTTGGTCAGTGGCCACGCCGACGCCCAGTCTGTTTCATCCCCGCCCACGCCACTGAGCCAGGCCGAGCTGTCACGCCTGGTACAGCAGCAGGCGCTGCAGATCCAGCAATTGGAAGCGCGCCTCCGCGCCGTCGAGGGCGGGCAGGGCACCGCGGCCGCACTATCCGCGCCGCCCGCGCCCGCGCTGGAAACGCGGGTGGCCGCACTGGAATCCGGCCAGTCCAGGCAGCCCAAGGTCTCCTGGGCCAAGGGCGCACCCGAGTTCAGCAGCGCCGACGGCACTACGGTGTTCCGTCCCCGCGGCCGCCTGTTCGTCGATGCCTCCAGTACGGACGGTTCGGCGGTCGGTGATCGCAACGTTTCGGGCACCGAGGTCCGTTCGGTGCGCCTGGGGGCCGAGGGACGCTACGGCACACTGGGCTGGGTGGTTGAGGGTGACTTCGCCGACAACGCGGTGGCCTGGAAGTCGGTCTACGCCACGCTGGACCACACCCTGTTCGGCCTGCCGGCCGATCTCACGATGGGCAACCGCTTGAACGATCGCGGTATCGATGGCTCCAGCAGCACCTCCAACACGCCGTTCCAGGAACGCAACGTGGTCGGCACGTTGATGCTGCCGCAGCGCGGCCTGTTCGGTGTCGGGCTGACCGAGCGGGTGTACGGAAAGGGCTGGCACGCCAGCCTGTCGGTGGCCGGCAACGATCTCAACAACGCCGGCACCGACAACGACAGCCAGACCTGGGCCACGCGCGTGCACTGGAATCCGCTGGACACCGCTGGTGCCACGTTGCATCTGGGCGCATGGGCGTTCCACGAGAAGATTCCCGCCGGGGCCAGCGGCGTGGTGCGCAGTTCGGCTATCGCGGGGCATTTCAACGATCTGGTCAGGATCACACCGGGCACGCTGCTGGGCGCCGAGCGCAGCACCGCCTACGGTGCGGAACTGGCCGGCTTCTTCGGCCCGGCGTGGGCAACGGGCGAGTGGGGTACGCGAAGCCTGCGCGGGGCCGATGCCGGCGGTCGCTACGATCGCGACCACGCGGCGTGGGCGATCTCGGCTGGCTGGTTCCTGGCGGGCGCCCAGCCTTCGTACTCGGGCAAGGCCGGTACCTGGGGGAAGGTGAAGGTCGCCGATCCGGTGACGCGCGGCGGCGGCGGTGCCTGGGAGCTGAAGGGCCGCTATGAAGACGTGGACTATGCCGAGCTGCCCAGTGGTGGTACCGGTAACGCGTGGACCCTGGGCGCGAACTGGTACCTCAACGATTTCAGTCGCGTGATGTTCGAAGCCGTCCGTTGGCAGACCCGTCACCGCAACGGCAGCGCAATGGGCAGGGATGAAGGCACCACCTTCAATACCCGCCTGCAGCTGGTCTTCTAGGGCAGGGGCGCCGCCTGCACTCTGGTCACAGCAGCAACAACGCTGCGATGAGTGCAGGTGGCATCACCAGCGCGCCGACGCGCAGGAAGTCGAGCGCGCTGACATGCTCGCCTTCGCGACGCAACGCCATCAGCCACAGCATCGTGGCCAACGAGCCGGTCACCGACAGGTTCGGGCCCAGATCCACGCCGACCAGCAATGCGGCACGGGTCTGCGCCGGCAGGTCCGCCATCTGCCCCAACGAACCAGCCGCCAGGCCGACCGGCAGATTGTTGGCCACGTTGCTCAGCAGTGCAGCGGCGCCGCCGGCCAGCCAGCTGGCCTGGTGCGGCGACGTTTTCGCCAGCGCCTGCAGCGCGCTGGCCGAACTCTGGATGACACCGGTCTGCGCTACCGCTTCCACCAGCACGAACAGCCCCGCCACCAGCGGCAGCACCCCCCAGGATACGTGGCGTAGCAGCGGCAGCGGGCTGCGTCGCTGGCGGATCGCCAGCGCCACCACGCTCAGCGTGCCCGCGCAGAAGGTGGTCAGGCCCAGCGGCCCGTTCAAGGCGGACGTAACCAGCAGCACCGTGCCGGTGAACAGCACGCCCAGTGCGCTCAGTCGGCCGCCGTCGGTCAACGGGCGATGCGCCGGCGCGGCCACCAGCGGCTGTGCGATTTCGCGACGGTGCACCCAGCGCAGCACAAGATAGGTCGCACCGATCGCCGCCAGCGAGGGCAGCGCGAACTGCGCCAGCCACTGCAGCAGCGGCGGCATGTGCTGGCCGTACACCACGAGATTGGCCGGGTTGGAGATGGGCAACACGAAGCTGGCCGCGTTGGCGATGAAGGCACAGACGAACAGGTACGGCAGGGGATTGGCCCGGGCCGCCTTGCAGGCCGCGTAGACCGCCGGCGTCAGCACCACGGCTGTCGCATCATTGGAAAGAAACACCGTTACCAGCGTGCCGACCAGGAACACCAGGTCGAACAGGCGTCGCCCGGATCCGCCCGCGTGCCGCACCGCGTACAACGCCAGCCAGTCGAACAGCCCTTCGCGGCGTGCGAGCTCGGCCAGCACCATCATGCCGACCAGGAACAGGTAGACATCGCGGCCCTCGGCGACTGCGTGCCAGGTAGTGCCGAACGACACAGTGCCGCTGAGCGGAAGCAGCGCGGCCGCACCGAGCGCCCACACATACTCCGGAATGCGGAACGGACGGAACAGCAGGCCGACAGTGGCAACGGCCACCGCCATCCAGATGATGAGGGAAGAATGGGAAGCGAGCATGGGGTAGGGGGCGTGCGCGGTGCCGTCCATCGACCGCGTCGCCGGTTCTCCGGCGCATGTGATCGGCGTGCAGGCGCCCGCTGCGATCAGTGCAAGTGCCGGGGTTGCGGCATCATACCGTGCCGGCTGCCCAGCAAAGGCCCTGACGCGGCACGTTACGTGACGGCCGCACCAGGGCATTCAACACCGCGCCTACTGCGACGCACACTCCACCTTGCGATCGAACTCGGTGCCCAGTACGACCGAGGTGATCGCAAGCGTTGTGCCCTTTCCGGCGCGCAGCGCAAACGGCACGTTCAAGCGGCTCATGTCCGCCCCGGCGTTGGCCAGGCACTTGAGGGGAACGCCCAGCCTGACCCACTCATTGCGCGGCGCCGCCAACAGCGCGGGGCCCAGCGCAACCTCGGCAGCACACGCCGCCCCGCAGGCGGTACCGAGTGTCACTGCGGATTCCGCCGGGAGCTGTTCGACACGCATGGTCGCTACCAAGGACAGCTCGCCGTTGGTCTCGCGAGACCAGTCCAGCGGAGTATTGGCCTGCAACGCCACCGTGGCCGGCGCCCGGAAACTGAACCGGCGTGCGCCCTCCTGCACATCGGTGTTGATTGCGACCATCGCCAGTGACTGGTCGGCAGTCGTTGCATTGGGATGCACGACATCGGTCGATTCGCCATTGGCGGCAGCCAGGCGAAGCATCAGGCCGGTGCCGGCCACACCACGATCAAACAGGGTACCGCTACCGGCGGCGTCCGGATCAATGCCCGGGTCCTCGGAAAGCGCAGGCAGATTTCCCTTGTCGGCATAGGTCAGGCCGTATCCGAAGGCGAACTGCGGGTCGTAGTCCTTCTGCCCCACGTTGTTCTGGTACTGGTTGGCCCGGCGTGGCCAGGAGTAGCTCAGCTTTCCGCGGAAGTCGTGTTGCACGCGCCCATCGGCCCCACGCAGCAGCACATCGGCCACGCCCCCACCTTCCGATCCCGGCAGCCACGCGGCCAAGAAGGCATCGGCTGCGTTGATTTCGCGGTTCAGCCACAACGGGCGCCCGCTCAGGAACACCCCCACGACCGGAATGCCGTCTGCCTTCAGGCGTCGCATCAGCTCCAGGTCTCCGGACTTGCCGTTCTTGAACATCAGGTTGGGCAAGTCGCCCTGGAACTCGGCATACGGATCTTCGCCGAACACCACGATGGCCACATCGGGCCGGCTGCGATAACGGCCATCGACCGCCAGTTCGGCCTGGCCGCCGCCCGACCTGACCTGTGCCTCCAGGCCTTCCCAGATCGTTTCAGCATTCGGGAAGTCCTCCCGACGCGTGCCATCGCCCTGCCAGCTGAGCGTCCAGCCGCCCGCCTGACGGCTCATGTCGTTCGCGGCATCGCCCGCAACCAGCACCCGTTGTTTCGGCGGGAGTGGCAGCAGCTGGTTCTGGTTCTTGAGCAGCACCAGCGATTCACGCACGGCCTGCCGCGCCACCTGGCGATGCGCCGGCGCCCCGAGCAGCTCGAATCTGCCGCCCAATGCGCGCTCGGACGGCTTGGGTTTGTCGAACAGGCCCATGCGCATCTTCGCCCGCAGAATGCGGCGGACGGCATCGTCCAGCCGCGCCTCCGGCAGGCTGCCGTCCTTCACGTGGGCCAGCGTGCTTTCATACATCCCCTTCCAGCTGTCCGGTGCCATCGCCATGTCCAGGCCCGCCACGTAGGTCCTGGCGCAGTCGGTGTTGCTGCAGCCCTTGATCTGGCCATGGCCGTTCCAGTCACCGACCACGAAGCCGCCGAAGCCCATCCGGCCCTTCAGCACATCGGTCAACAACGGCTTGTGCCCATGCATCTTCTCGCCATGGAAGCTGTTGAAGGACGCCATCACCGACTGCGCGCCCGCATTGATCGCCGGCAGGTATCCGGCGGCATGGATGTCGCGCAGTTCTGCCTCGCTGACCGTGGTGTTGCCCTGGTCCTTGCCGTTGCCCGTGCCGCCATCGCCGAGAAAATGCTTGACCGTGGTCATCACGTGGTGGTCGTCGAGGAAGTCAGCAGCCCCCGCCTTGCCCTGCAGGCCTTCGACGAATGCCCCTGCATAGCTGGCCACCAATGCCGGATCTTCCGAGTAGCCTTCGTACGTGCGCCCCCAGCGGTCGTCCTGCGGAACGGCCACGGTCGGCGCGAAGGTCCATTCCATGCCGGTCACACGGGTTTCGGCAGCGGTGATCCTTGCGATCTCGCGCAGCAGTTCCGGGTTGCGCGCTGCGCCCAGGCCGATGTTGTGCGGGAACAGAGTGGCACCCACCACATTGCTCTGGCCATGCATCGCATCAATGCCCCAGACGATGGGAATGGCCTTGCCACCGTTGCGCGTGTCCATCGAGGCTTCCCAGAACGCGTCGGCCAGTGCAAGCCATTCGGCGGGTTTTGCGTTGTAGCGGCCACCTGGGTCGGATGCGCCGCCCGCCAGTATTGAACCCAATCGATATCTGCGCACGTCGTCGGGCGTGATGCTGGCGATATCGCCCTGTACGATCTGGCCGACCTTTTCTTCCAGCGTCATTGATGCGATCAGCGCGTCGATGCGTCGTTCCATGGCCGGATCGTTGGCCAGCGGCCAGGTTGCCTTGGGCCAGTGCGCGGGAGTGATGGTACCTGCGTCGTTCACCGGGGCAGGGGCCGCACCGGTCGCAGGCACCAGCGCCATGGCAAGCGATGCAGCCAGCATCAGGCGGTGTGGACGTAAAACGGGGTTGCGCTTCGCACGATCGGAATGACGGACGTTCATCGGAACAATCATCTCGGAAGGGTGGCTTGGATGGGCTCGGCGACCAGAAAGCAACCTGACAGCGTTGTCAGTCGAAGTCGAGCATACCCAGCCCGTGGAACGAATGCTTGCTGCACAGCGGCATGGGTTTTGAGGATAAAGTTGCATCTGCATCCACATCCCGTGGTGCAGGATTTCGGTAGAGATGGTGAGGCTATGACGGGCAGAGGGCGGGGGATGCCGGGACCTGAGCAGGTGCTCGCAGGCAGGCCGGGACGCGTGCGGATCGAGGATGTCGCGGCAACGGCCGGGGTCTCGATGAAGACCGTCTCGCGGGTGCTCAACAACGAGCCGAACGTCTCCAAGAGCACCCGGGCCCGGGTGGACGCGGCAGTGGAAAAGCTGCGTTACCGCCCCTTGCCCTCGGCACGGGTCCTCGCCGGCCGGCGTTCCTACCTGATCGCGATGCTCTTCGATAATCCGTCCTCGAACTATCTGATGGAGATCGAGATGGGGGTGCTGGATGCCTGCATGGAACAGCACTACAACCTGATGCTCGCTCCGCTGATCTACGACGCGGCCGATATCGTGGAAAAGGTCGAGTCATTGATCATGCAGTCGCAGCTCGACGGCGTGGTGCTGACGCCGCCCCTGACCGACGACACGGCCCTGCTGGAACGCCTGGTCGACCTGGGCATTCCGTACTCCAGCATTTCGGCGAAGGAACAGAACCGGAACGTGGGCGTCGTCGTGGATGAAATCGGCGCGGTGGTGGCGCTGATCGCACACCTGGCCTCGCTGGGCCATACCCGCATCGCCCATATCAAGGGACACGCCGCGCATGGCGCAAGCATGTGGCGCCTGGCAGGCTATCGCGAAGGCCTGCGCAGGGCAGGCCTGCGCTACGACCCCAGCCTGGTGCTGGAAGGTGAGTTCTCATACGAATCCGGCTACATCGGCGCCAACGCACTGCTTGATCGGCCTGATCGGCCGACTGCCATCTTCGCTGCCAACGACGATATGGCGGCCGGGGTCATCTGCGCGGTGTTCGAGCACGGCCTTTCGGTGCCGGGCGACATCTCGGTCTGTGGTTTCGATGACACGCCGATCGCCCGCCAGATCTATCCGGCGTTGACCACGGTCTGCCAGCCCACCCGAGAGATGGGCCGGCGGGCGGCCATGGAGCTGATCAAGGAAGTGCGCGAGCTCGGCAGCGGTGGCGTGGTCGATATTGACTACGCCCTGCAGGTCCGGCGATCCACAGGGCCGGTCCGTCACGATTGAACGCGGTCCAACGGCCTGCCGGCGCGATCGGGACGCCGCGCTGGCAGGGCAGGGGCGCGGTTCAGCTCAGTGGCCCGCTTCGGTTGCCAATCGCTCCAGATCAACACCCTGGCGACGAAGTGTACGGCCGGCCGCCCAGGCGTAGAACGCCAGATAACAGAAACACAGCACGCCAATGATGAAGCTGTAGTGCACGCCGACCTTGTCGGCAAGCGCACCCTGCGCCCAACTGACGATGCCGCCGCCCATGATCATCATGATCAGCAGGCTGCTTGCCTGGTTGGTATGGCGGCCCAGGCCGCTGATGGCCAGGGTAAAGATGCAGGGCCACATCGTGCTGCAGAACAGCCCGACACTGATGAAGGCGATCACACTGGTCATGCCGGTGGTGAACATGCCGACCAGCTGCGCCGCAATGCCACACACGGCAAAGTACAGCAGCATGCGCGATGGACTGCCCTTGCTGGCCAGGGTGGCGATGATCATCAGGACGATCACCGGCGCGTAGTGCAGGAACTGTGCGGAGTCGTGGCCAGAGATCGCGTTGACGGCAAGGTAGATGGCGAATGCAATGAACGGCAACACCAGCATCAACAGCTTCCGGGTGCCTGCGCGCACATCGAACGCGCCTGCGGCACCACCCCAGCGGCCGATCATCAGGCTGGCCCAGTACAACGACACGAACGGGGCGATCACCGAGGTTTCCAGCCCCAGTCCACCCTTGCTCAAAGGCTGTTCAAGGTAGGCTGGAAGATTGTCGATGGTCGATACCTCCACGCCGACGTAGAGGAAGATCGCGATCATGCCCATGACCAGCTGCGGGTAAGCGAGCGCAGATCTGCGATCTGTCTGGTGATCTGCCCCGGTTGCACCTGCGGGGGCCGTCGCGGACAGCTCGACATGATTGGGCACGCTCGAGAGCCGCAGCAGCACGGCTACCAGTACGAAGGCGGCGCCCAGCACCAGGTATGGGATCTTTACGCTCTCGATGCTCGCCTCTGTGTTGCCCGCTGACACGCTGCCAAAGATGGCAATGCTCACCAGCAGTGGGCCTACCGTCGCGCCCAGGTTGTTGACACCGCCGGCCATGGTCAGGCGCTGCGATCCAGTGGCCGGATCACCCATGATCACCGCCAGCGTATTGGCTGCGATCTGCTGGAGCGAGAAGCCCAGGCCAACGATGAACAGGCCGGACAGCATCAGTGCAAACGAGCCGGTGTTGGCCGCGGGATAGAAGAGCAGGGCACCCAGTGCCGAGACCAGCAGGCCAAGGCAGATGCCGTTGCGGTAGCCCACCCTGTGCAGCAGGTCGCTGCCGATGGCGCGGGAGACGGCGATGTAGATCAGCGAACCGGCGGTGTAGGCAACGTAGAAAGCCATCGCCACGTACATGCTCTGCGCCTGGCTGAGATGGAACGCCTTCTTGAACACCGGAATGAGGATGCCGTTGCTTGCGGCAACGAAGCCCCAGAAGAAGAAGACGGTGATGAGTACACCGAACTGCGACCAGCGGGTTGTGTGTTTCATGATTCTCGTGTCATCGCGGGCAGGGCGACGCCCCGTGCGTTGTCGCACAGGGCGGGAGGTGGTGATTGCGCACGGAGGGCCGGCGAAACCGGCCCTCTTCAAGGCTGCGTTGCTCAGAACTGGTAACGCAGGCGCAGGCCGTAGCTGCGCGGATCGTTCAGGAAGCGGACGTTGATGCCGGAACCCACCAGGGCCTTCTGCGAGACGTCGTTGCCCAGCAGATTGTTGCCCCAGGCTTCCACCCGCCAGTTGCCGCTCAGTGAGGTGAAGCCGATGCCCGCGTTCAAGGTGGTCTCGCCCTTCTGGCGGTCAGGGAAGCCGGCCGCAGCGGCACTTTCGGTACGGTCATGGACCAGTTCACCAGTGGCCGGATCCTGTCGGATGAACTCTACGTCCCGGTTGTTGTACTGGGTGAGATAGAAGGCCGAGCGGTACGAGGCCAGCAACTGCCAGTCGAAGGTGCCAAAGCGCAGCTCGGTCGTATGCTGCAGGCGCACGTTGAAGGTGAGCTTCGAGGCCAGCGGCAGTTCATTGCCGGACAGGTCGATCAACGAAGTGGCGCCACCGGCGTCGTAGTTCTGGCTGCGGACATCGGCGACGGTGCCGCGCTTGATCTCACTGTCCATCCAGAGTGCATTGATGTTGACCATGAAGTTGTGCGGGAGTCGCAAGGTGCTTTCCGCCTCCAGGCCGTACACAGCGGACTTGCCGACGTTGCGGTTGACCAGCGCATAGCCGGTGGCTTCACCGGTGGTCGGGTTGGTGGCGATCACCGCCAGGTCCTGGAACACCTGGTCGCTGTAGTCGTAATAGAACCCGCTGACGTTGAAGGTCGAGGTGCGACCCAGCATCTGGAAGGAGTTCTTGCTGCCGATTTCGTAGGCAATGATCGATTCGGGCTTGAAGGTCTCGGGAATCTCCTTCGGATCAAACGTGTCGTTGAAGCCGCCCGCCTTGTGGCCGGTCGACACCAGGCCGTACAGCAGGCTGTCGTCGCTCACGTCGTACTCGAAACCCGCGCGCCAGTCGGTAAAGCTGAACTTGCTCTTGCCGAACTGCTGGGCCGGAATCGCGCTGACCTGGGCCCAGCTCTGGTACGGGCAATCGACGGTATCGCCACCGATGTCGGGACGGTCCACGCAGCCGAATGGGCCGCCATCGGGCACCGCGCCGATCTGCTGCAGCAAGGTGTCGTTGCGACCGTGTCGCAGCACGCCCTGCAGCAGGAAGCGGGCCATCTCCGCCTGCGAGGTGATGTTGCTGACATCAAAGTTCGGACGGCTCATGAACGCGGGCTCGAAGCCGGGCGTGCCGAGGCGCGTGGCAAAGTCCCCGCCCTGGCCAGGCAGGCCCAGCGACCAGTTGCCGCCGATGCCGTAACGCGACTTCTTCTCCTCGGAGTAGCGCAGGCCGCCCTTCAGGCGCAGGCGATCGTTGACGTCGAACGTGCCATCGGCGAACACGGCGGAAGACTTGCCATTGACCTTGGGCATGGTGAATTCAGTGCCCGAGTACCAGCGCCCTTTGTCCACCAGCGAAAGGTAGCCCACCCGCTGGTCCTCGTTGAAGTGGAACAGGCCGGTGGTCCAGCGCAGCCGCTCGTCCTGGTCGGACGTGAACCGCAGCTCATGTACCTGCGACTCCGACTCGGTCAGCCAGTACTGGGTGGAGTAGTTGTCGTAGTCGATGCCACCCGGGTTGCTGGGCGATACCGGATCGATGTTGCGGTTCGGCCAGAGGATGCCCTCACTCTGCGCGTTGGTCTGGCGGTAGTCCACGTTGCGGTAGCTGCCGTTGTATTCCACCGCTACCTTGCCGAAGTCGTAGGAGATGCTGGTCTGCGCCCCCCAGTTGGTGCTGTCCAGCTTGCCCTGCGCGCCGCGGTAGATGATCTTGCGCAGATCGACATCGTCCGGCAGATAACCGGCCTTCGCGGCAGTGTAGACATTGGCACCGGGATAGCCCGTGCCGCCTTCCTTGCCGATGTCGGCCATGGCGAAGATCGACAGCTTGTCATCCGGCTGGTAGAGGAACGACAGTCGAGCGCCCCGGTCGTCCTGCACGCCAGCCGGTTCCAGGTCCTGCGCGCGCCCCGCATTCTTGAACGGAGAGTCCTTCTCCACCTTGTAGCCAGCCACGCGGAAGGCCGCGCCACCACCGATCGGGAGATTCAGGGCGAACTCGCCACCGCGATGGTCACGATTGCCGGCCTCGGCCTGAACATACCCACCGAACGCTTCCAGGTCGGGGCGCTTGGTGATGATGTTCAGCGTGCCGGCCAGCGCATTGCGGCCGCGCAGCGTGCCCTGCGGGCCCTTGTTGATTTCCACCCGCTCGACATCGTAGAACATGCCGCCCAGACCGCGCGGTCGTGCAATGTAGGCCCCGTTGATGTGAGGCGCGGCGCCCGGATCACCCAGTTCGGTGTTGTTCGAAGAGCCCACGCCGCGGATGAAGATCTCCAGGTTGCCTTCCTGGTTGGCCATGCTCATACCCGGCACCAGGGCCTGGATGTTGCGCAGCTCATTGTTGATGCCCAGCGCACGCGTATCGTCCGCGGAGATTGCCTGGGCGGTACCTGCATATTTCTGCAGGTCCTGTTCCCGGCGTTCGACAGTGACGATGACGGCGTCCAGCGTTGAGGCCTCCCGTGCCTCGCTGGTGGCGGTCGAGCTGCTTTCCTTGACTGATTGCGCTGCGACCGGCAGCGCTGCAGTGGCGGTGACGATGGTGGCAAGTACTGCCTGTGCGAGTGTGCTCTTCCTGAAATGGCCGGTCATAGGGTCCCTCTCTCCCCATAAGTGATGTCTGGACGTTCCCGCGCCACGCGCCGGACGTGGGCTCTTGTAAGCGCGGCCTGACAACGCTGTCAATCAGAATGAACGATGGATGACCAGAAGCTCGGGAAATCAGACAGTTGAGCGATCAGCAGTGCTGCCTGGCACGCCGCATTTGCTGCAATGCGAAACGAAATCGAGCGGCGTTGCGCCCTGCCTGCGACTGCAACGGCTGGATTGGAACCATCAGAAAGCGGATCGGCAGCAAGGGCCATCGGCTTCGCGTATCCGCTGGCGGGCTGCGGGGCCATGCAGGTGGCGTGGTGCTGATGCTGTCATGTGGCCGGGCATGACTTCAGGCACTCAGTCTTGACTACAGTTGTAGTCAATATGGGCAGGCATTCACCGGAAGAGATGCCCATGAAAACTGCACGATGGTTGTCCAGCTTCGCGGCCTTGATGCTGGCCCTCCCTGCACTGGCCAGCACGACCACCACGGCCGACGCCGTCGCGACGATCGAACGCAACGCCCGTGCCGCGCATTCCGACGCGGTGCTTGTCTGGAAGGATGGAAAAGCACTGCTGGAGCCAGAGCCAGAGACTGGCGAGGAGCCGGTTCACCTCATGTCTGCCACCAAGTCGGTGGTGGCGCTGGCCGTCATGCTCCTGCTGGACGACGGAAAGCTGGCCTCGGTCGACGAGCCGGTAAGCAACATCTTCGCGGAGTGGAAGCAGGGGCGGAAAAGGGACATCACGGTACGCATGCTGCTGGACCATACCTCCGGCCTGCAGAACATGGCCAACGCGGGGGAAGAGCTGGAAGCTGCGCCGGACCTGGTCAAGCTCGCACTGGCGGCAGAGCTGAGCAGCGATCCAGGTACCACGTTCTCCTACAACAACAAGGCTACCAATCTGCTGCCCGGCATTGTCGAGCGTCTGGCAGGGGAACCGATGGATGCCTACCTTGAGAAGCGCCTGTTCAAACCGCTGGGCATTGCCCGATATACCTGGTTGAAGGACGGTGCGGGCACCCCCTTGGGCATGGCCGGATTGTCGCTGAGTGCCCGCGATCTGGCGAAGATCGGGCAGCTGCTGCTTGATGGCGGCGTGACCCCGGCGGGTACGCGCGTGCTGAGCGAGCGGTCGGTGGCGCTGCTGACTGGAGCAAGTGCCCGCTCCCCGGATGTTGGTCTTCTTTGGTGGCGCATTCCAGCATGGGAGCGTTATGAGCTGAAAGGCCAGATGGCCGGCTTCCTGGCGCGGCATGGGGTCAGCGCTCCGGTCCAGCAGGCATTGCTGGCCACCGGGGGCAGGGTATTCGACAGCAAAAGTGCATTGATTGCGTACGTGGCCGAGCGACTTGGGGCGGACTGGCCGCAGCACTATGGCAGCGAGATCACCGGTCGTGGACTCAAGCTGTCCGACATGTTCGACATCCAACGCGGCCCCACCGTTGCCTACGCCGCCAACGGTTACCTGGGCCAGCACCTGGTCATCGTTCCGCAACAGCGCGTGGTTGCCGTGCGCCTCATCCACCGACGCGACAGCCATCGCGCGCCACTGGATGACTACGCGACATTCCCGGCGGATGTACTCACGCTGGCCCAGGCGCTTCAGTGAACGGGGGAGCCGGGCCTGCGCCCGGATCCTCGTCCACTGCTTCATGCTGCTGGCCGGAGTGGCAGGGTCTGGCAGGGCGCGCCACTACTTCGGCATCAGCACGGTATCGACAACGTGGATGACGCCGTTGGATTGGTTGACGTCGGCGATGCTGATGCCTGCTTTGCCACCCTTGGCGTCGATCACCCACAGCTTGCCGTCGTGGAGCGCCACGGTAAGCGGCTCGCCTTGCACTGTCTTCAGCGTGGCTTTTCCACCGTGCTTCCTGGCATCGGCCAGGAGCTGGGCGGAACTGAACCGTCCTGGGACCACGTGGTAGGTGAGGATCCGGGTGAGCTGCGCCTTGTTTTCAGGCTTCACCAGTGTATCGACCGTGCCTGCTGGAAGCTTGTTGAAGGCGGCATTGGTGGGCGCAAAGACGGTAAAGGGACCGGCGCCATTGAGGGTCTCGACCAGGCCTGCGGCCTTGACCGCTGCCACCAGCGTGGTGTGATCCCTGGAGTTCACGGCGTTTTCAACGATGGTCCTGGTCGGGTACATCTCGGCCCCGCCAACCATTACCGGATCTGCGGCGAAGCTGGCGGAAGCGGCTGAGACGAGTACGGCGAAGCTGACTGCGGCGGCGATGCGCTGAAGAGCGTTCACGGTGCGTTCCTCGATAGGATGCCCGCACAGCGCGGGCATCCTACATACGGCTGGCGGGAGCGCCTGGATGCACCGGATGCAGGCCGGGTCAGTCAGGGAGAGCGCCGTGATGCGTGTCGAAATTCTCCCTGCAGCGGCGGAATTCCTCGGCGTGTCCCACTACCCAGGTCCACATCGGGATCATAAGAACCAGCAGCTCCCTGCCCAGCGGAGTGATGGTGTACTCCACGCGCGGCGGAACCTCACGGAAATCCTGCCTATGGATCAGTCCGTCCCTTTCAAGCTGACGCAGGGTACGCGTCAGCATACGCTGCGTGACTCCTTTCATCCGCCGCGCCACATCGGCGTGACGCAGTGTTCCGTAGACCCCCAGGGCGTGAATGATGCCCAGCGACCAGCGGCTGCCGGCATGCGCGAGCACCTCGCGGCGCAGACCGTCGTCGTCCGCGCTCATGCCGTCGCATATCGATTGTGAATGTCGCAGAAGCTCATCGGTGCTCATGAACGGTGCGGTCGGTATCATCGGTGTGCCTTCTTACGTGGCAACTAGGGAGGGGCGCAGAATCGCCGCCATCGTACACACAGATGGTGGTTTCAATGTCTCCCCCGATTGTTTCCCGCTCAATCCTGGTCCTGGGTGCCGGCGAACTCGGAATGCCCGTCATCCGCAACCTGGCCCAGCTCGCGGTTGTGCATGACGCAACCATCAGCGTGATGCTGAGGCCTGCGTCGATGGAATCCACGCTACCGGACAAGCGTACGGTCATTGACCAGATCCGCTCGCTGGGAGTGGCCCTCGTTCCTGGCGACCTGGTCACTGCCACGGTCGATGAGCTGGCTGATCTGTTTTCCGGTTATGACACGGTCATCGGCTGCACCGGCTACGCTGCTGGCCGCGACACTCCCATGAAGGTAGCGCGCGCCGCCGTGAAGTCGGGCATTCCCAGGTACTTCCCTTGGCAATTCGGGGTCGACTTTGACGCCATCGGACGCGGCGGGCCGCAGGATCTTTTCGACGCCCAGCTGGATGTACGCGACTTTCTCCGCTCACAGGCCGAAATGGACTGGGTGGTCATTTCCACCGGCATGTTCACCAGCTACCTCTTCGAGCCGGAGTTTGGCGTCATCGATCTTCCCGGCAGAAAGGTCAATGCACTTGGCACAGCCTCCAATGCGGTTACGCTGACCACACCAGAGGACATCGGTGCAATGACTGCACAGATCGTCTTCCACTCGCCCCCCCTTCGAAACGAGATCGTCTATCTTGCGGGAGACACGGTCCGTTATGAGCAGCTGCCCGCCATCCTTGAGGAAAAGTTCGGTGCTCCCTTCAAGCTGATCGTGTGGAGCGTTCCCCAGCTGATGGAGGAGCTTGCCAGTGACCCATCAAACATGATCAGGAAGTACCGTGCTGCCTTCGCCCAGGGCAGGGGCGTCTCCTGGAGCCTGGACGGGACGTTCAATGCCAGCATTGGCGTGAAACTGGAGGGTGTCGACGACTGGCTGAAAGCCCACTTCGAGACTTGATGAGCCGTTGAGCGGCAATCGCGTGGACGAAAACGGATTCTCCTACAGACTCCAATCGACCCGCAGGCCGGCGATCAACGCATTCGGCAGGTCCCGCTGGCGTGCGGGTTCGTTGAACTGGTCCGGATGCACGATGTAGTGCAGGTTCGGCGCGACCCGAAGCTGGGGGGTGACCTGGATGCCATAGCTCAGCTCCATCATCACTTGGCTCCCGTGCGGGGTGCCGCTGCCGCCCGCTGCGGCACGGGCAAGGCGCAGGTTTTCCAGCGCGATGCTGCTGTACTTCTGCTGCGTCACGACGAAGGCGATGCTGTCCTGCGGTCGGCTGGCGAACGTACCTTTCTGCACCAGCCCGGCCTGAAGGAAGTGATCCTCGATCACCTGGCCGGAGGTGCCCTTGAGCGCGGCGCCGAAAAGGGTCAGGCCACGGCCGCTGCCATCGCTGCTGAGCTGCTGCTCGAAGCGGGCGAACGCACCGGAGCGACCATGACGTGTCGCGTACTCCTGGCCACTGAGCAGCGCCGGCATGCCATTGGCATCGCGCAGCGGGTCGCGGTAGGTCGAGTTGTCCTGCCAGCCACCCAGTTCGTAGCGGGCCTTCAAGCGCGCCGACGCGGGGCTGCGCCAGCCGATCGTGTAGGGCACGATCCAGCCAGTGGCCTGGTTCGTGCTCCATTTCAGGCCGTGCTGGCCATCTTCGGCCTGGCTCGGGTCGACCTGGTACGCGCCCATGCGTACGTAGACATCCGGCGTCACCCATGCCGTGGCATCAGCCATCCAGCTCGATACCGGCCACCAGGTGAAGTTGCTGGTACGGAATACGTAGGTCGGGTTGCCGCAGGCCGAGTTGCCCTGGAAGTACTGGCACAACTCCGAACCTAGATGATGGATGTTGGCGACGCTGCGTCCCGCCTCAAGCACCAGCCGGTCGTCCAGCAGTTTCTGCTCCAGCGTCAGGTTGGCCAGGCGCGTGCCCTGGCCACCGAAGATTTCCTGCACCGAGGTGCTGTTGCCCGTGCTGCTGTTGGCGAGGTTGGTGCCATGACGATTGATGCCGTAGGCCTTGATCGTCGCGCCTCGCCAGCCAAACGCAGCGTCCAGGTCCACGTCGGCACCGAACATCAGTTGGCCGGCATAGGCCGTGCCGCTGCGCTTGCCCCCATCGAGCGTGGCGGCGGCTTCGCCGGTGTAGGCGAGCTTGGGAGTGAAGACGTCGCTCGCGTCTGCGGTGGCAGCCAGGGATGGCAGGGCAAGCGCGATCACCATCGGCAACACGTGTCGGGAAGAGCGGGTCATGGGCGAGGGTCCTTGTGCAGGGCGTAGGTCGCTGCGCCCCTGCGTGCGCAGGGGAGGTGGCAGGGTCTTGGCGATGGGGTGGATCAGGCCGGCGTGGTGACCGGCTTCTTGAGGATGCGCAGCGCGACCGCAGTGACAGCCACGCCGGCCAGCAGTGCCAACAGGTAGATGCCGAGGTGAGTGACTGCGTTCGGGATCGGCAGCACGAACACGCCGCCGTGCGGCACCTTCAGCTCGACGCCAGCCGCCATCGAGATTGCACCTGCCACGGCAGAACCAAGGATCAGCGCCGGAATGGTGCGCAGCGGATCACGTGCGGCGTAGGGGATCGCGCCTTCGGTCACGAAACTGAGGCCAAGCACGCCGGCGGCACCGGCCGTGCCGCGCTCCTCGGCGGTGAAGCGGTTGCTGAACAGCCATGTCGCCAGTGCAATACCCAGCGGCGGCGTCATGCCGCCGATCATCGTCGCCGCCATCGGCGTGTAGACCTGGCTGGAAATCAATGCAGTAGAGAACGCGTAGGACGCCTTGTTGACCGGCCCGCCCATGTCCACCGCCATCATTCCGCCCAGCAGCAGGCCAAGCAGGATCGCGCTGCCGCCCTGCATGCCGCGCAGCCAGTCGGTCAGCCACGCCAGAAGCCCGGCGACCGGCGTGCCGATCACGTACATCATCAACAGGCCGACCAGCAGCGTGCCCAGCACCGGCAGGATCAGCACCGGCTTGAGGCCTTCCAGGCTGCGCGGCAGGCGCAGCGCACGGTTGATCCAGTGCACGCCATAACCTGCAATGAAGCCAGCCAGGATGCCGCCGATGAAGCCAGCATCCATGTTCACTGCTACCAGTCCGCCGATCATGCCGGGCGCAATGCCGGGCCGGTCGGCGATGGAGTAGGCGATGTAACCGGCCAGCGCCGGCACCATCAACATGAAGCCGGACTTGGCGCCGATCTGGAACAGCGACCACGCCAGCGTGCCCTTGTGCGCGTCATCGAAGGCATAGATGCCGCCGAGTGCGAACGCCAGTGCGATCAGCAGGCCACCGGCAGTGACGAACGGCAGCATGAACGACACGCCGGTCATCAGGTGCTTGTAGGGGCCGGTGGCCCTGGTTTTTTCGGCCGTGCGGCCCGGAGTCGCGCTACCTGCCTGCACGCCGGCCTCGGCCAGCGCCTTGCGGATCAGGTTCTGGCCATCGTTGATCGCCGGCTTGGTGCCACTCTTGAACAGGCGCTTGCCGGCGAAGCGCGACAGATCGACTTCGCGGTCTGCGGCGATCAGGACGAGGTCGGAGGCGGCGATTTCCTCGTCGCTCAACGCGTCCTGCGCGCCGACCGAGCCCTGGGTTTCGACCCGGATTGCATGGCCCAGCGCCTTGGCGGCCTGTTGCAGGCCCTCCGCCGCCATGAAGGTGTGGGCGATGCCGGTGGGGCAGGAGGTGACGGCGACGATGCGCTTGCCCGCATGCGTGCCGGCGTTGCCCGACACCGCGGCCGCGAGCGGTGCGAGCGCCGCAACCGGGTCGTCCAGTACCTCGCCCAGGCTGGCATGCACGATCCCGGCATTGGCGAAGCGCGCGATGTCCGCCTCACCCTCACCCACCAGCAGCAACTGCGTCGCGGCGGCGGCGTCCGAGGCAGACAGTGCGCCGGTCACGCCCTGGTCGCTGCGGATCTCGATCATCAGCTCGAGCCCGCGCTGGCGGGCGGCACGGCGCAGCGCTTCGGCGGCAAGAACCGCCTCGATGCTGCGTTCGCCAGCGGCGATGACTACGGTGAAAGCGTGCATGGAAACTCCTGGAATTCTTCGGGCTCGTGCTTGCCGAAAGCGCTGCGGTCGGCCCGAAGCCGCCGCCGTGCTCCCGGCAGGGGGGTCAATCCAACCGCTCGATCAGTACATCGCCGGTCCAACCGCGTACCTGCGCCGGGTCCAGCCGTCGTGCGTCACCGCTTTGCAGCCGGCTCATCGAGAACGCGGTCGCCAGCCGCGCGCAGCCGTCCAGATCGAGGGAGGGCTCCAGCATCGCGGCAGCGATGCCGGCGACCATGGCGTCGCCCGCACCGACCGTGCTGCCCTGGGCCAGTCGCGGCGGTCGTGCGACCAGCGCGCCGCTGCGATCAATGAACAGCGCGCCGTCGGTACCCATCGAGATCGCTACGAGCGCGACCCCGTGTTCGACCAGGGCCTGGCCAGCGACGCGGAGGGCGCTGCGGTCAGGCAGCTGCGTGCCGGTCCAGGCCTCCAGTTCGTGGCGATTGGGCTTGACCGCGTAGGGCAGCGCACCGGCGGTGTCACTCAATGCAGCCACAAGTGCGTCGCCGCTGGTGTCCAGCAGCACGCGCGCACCGGCGGCGGCGGCCTGCGCCTGCAGTCGCGCCCATGCATCGGACGGCAGTCCAGACGGCAGGCTGCCGGACAGCACCACCGGAAGGCCCGGCAGCAGCAAGGCGCCAAGCCTGCGCGACACTGCGTCCAGAGCGGTATCGTCGAGGGCCAGGCCGGGCAGGTTGATGTCGGTGGTTTCGCCGTTGTCCTCGTCAACCAGCTTGATGTTGGTGCGGGTGCTGCCGGGGATACGCAGGCAGCCATCCACGATGCCGCGCGTGGAGAAGAGCGCGCTGAACACACCGTCGTTGCCGCCACCGAGCACGCCCAGCGCGGTGGTCGGCACGCCCCAGTCGGCCAGGCAGGCGGCCACGTTGATGCCCTTGCCACCCGCATCGTCGCGGCTGCTGCGGGCGCGGTGCACATGGCCCGGCCGCAGGCTGGCCAGCCGCACGGTCTGGTCGATCGCCGGGTTCAAGGTAACGGTGACGGCGCGGACGTTCATGCGCGGGCTCCGTCGAGGGCGCGCACCTGCTCGGCGGTTTCGCAGTCCAGCGCCGTCGCAGCCAGCGTTTGCAGATCGGCCAGCGCGCTGCCACGCAGGCGTGCCTTCACGGACGGGATGTCGTTCGGGGTCATCGACAGTTCGTCCACGCCCAGCCCTGCCAGCAGCATCGCGCCGAACGGATCGCCGGCCAGGCCGCCGCAGACACCCACCCAGCGCCCCTGCGTGCGTGCGCCGTCCACCGTGGTGCGGATCGCGCGCAGCACGGCCGGATGCAGGCTGTCGGCCTCTGCGGCCAGCTCCGGGTTCTGGCGATCGATCGCCAGCACGTACTGGGTCAGGTCGTTGGTGCCGATCGAGAAGAAGTCGGCGTGGCGCGCCAGCACATCGCTCTGGGCGGCCGCGGCCGGTACTTCGATCATGATGCCGATCGGCACGTCGGGTGCCTCGAGTTCGGTGCGCAGGCGCTCGCAGATGGCACGCAGTGCGACCAGCTCGGGCACCGAGGTGATCATCGGGAACATGATGGACAGGCGTGCACCGTCCTTGGCTGCGCGGTACAGCGCACGCAGCTGCGGCTCAAGCAGATCCGGGCGGCGCAGCAGCAGGCGCGCGCCGCGCACGCCGAGGAACGGGTTCTCCTCGTGCGGCAGCTCCAGGTGGGCGACCTGCTTGTCGCCACCGATATCGAGCGCACGCACGATCAACGCACGGCCTTCCAGCGCTTTGGCCATCGCCATGTAGGTTGCGTACTGCTCCTCCTCGCTGGGCGTGCTGCCGCGTTCGAGGAACAGGAATTCGGTGCGCATCAGGCCGACACCTTCCGCGCCCTGTTCCAGCGCCAATGGCACCTGCTCAGGCAGGTTCACGTTGGCGCCGATGTCGATGCGATGGCCGTCGGTGGTCTGCGCCGGCTGCGCGCGTTGTGCGGCTTCGCGCGCGCGGATCTGCTGCTGCTCGGCGATCCAGGCGCGTGCCGAAGCAAGATCGGCCTCGGAAGGGGACAGGTAGAGTCGCCCGCTGCTGCCATCGATGATCGCTTCGCGGCCGGCCTGGATCGCCAGCAGTTCGGCGCCACCGGCAACCAGCGCCGGCAGGCCGAGCGTGCGCGAGAGGATCGCAGTGTGCGATGTGGGGCCGCCCTGTGCGGTGGCGAGGCCGAGCACGCGGGTGGTGTCAAGGTTGGCGGTATCCGAGGGCGACAGGTCGGCGGCAAGCAGGATGCACGGTTGCGCCGGTAGATCCGCCAGGCCGCCACCGGCCGCAGAGGGGTCAAGCTGCGCCAGTACGCGCCGACCCACATCGCGCAGGTCGGCAGCGCGCCCGGCCAGCACCGGATTGCCCAGCGCCGCCAGCCCGGAGGCGATCTGCTCGATGGCCTGGTGCCAGGACCACGCGACGCCATGACCTTCAACCATCAGCTGGCAGGTACGGGTAATCAGGTCGGTGTCGTCAAGCAGCGCAGCCTGCGCCCTGAAGATCGCCGCATCCGAGGCGCCAAGGCGGCGCTGGGTGTCGTCCTGCAGCGCGGCCAGCTGCTGGCGGGTACGGCTGAGCGCATCCTGCAGGCGCGCGCCGCCCTCGCCAAGCGGGGCAGGGCGATCGGCAACATCGGCCTGCGCGCTGCCCAGTACATGCAGCGGACCGATGGCCAGCCCGGGGCTGGCGCCGATGCCGACGATCGCTGCCTGCGCTTCGGGCGGATTCCAGCCCGCGACCGGCGCCGTCTTTCGCTGCGCTGCACGCTCCGCATCGGCCTTTTCCTGCGCGACCAGCCCGTCCATGGTCTTGCGTAGTGCAGCCAGCAGTGCGGGGGCATCGGCGCCTTCGGCAGAAACACGTACGGCATCGCCCTCGCGAAGCCCGAGCTGCAGCAGCGCCACCAGACTCTTGGCATCGGCCGCCTGATCGCCCGCGCGCACCTGGGCGCGGGCCATGAAACCCCGCGCCGTCTCGGCCCAGCGCGTGGCCGGGCGCGCGTGCAGTCCGCTGGGGTAAGCAATGGTCCAGTCGAAACGCTCGGCCAGGTCCGCCACCGGAACGTGAGTGGCAGAGACTGCGACATCGCTGGCCAGCGCATTGACGATTTCGCTTGCATCGGAGGTAGTGAACAACCGCTGCAGCGTGGCCTCGTCCTGGATCAGGCGGGTCAGCCTGCGCAGCAGGGTGATGTGGGTATCGGACTGGGCGGCAATGCCAACCACCAGGCGGGTGACCTGGCCGGGGTTCCATTCCACGCCTTCCGGCAACTGCAGCACCGCAATGCCGTCGCGGCGCACCAGGTGGCGGTCCTCGCCGAGCCCGTGCGGGATCGCCACGCCATGGCCGAGGAAGGTGTTCGCCAGCGCTTCGCGGCGTCCCATGCTGGCCTCGTAGCCCGGCGCCACGCAGCCGGCAGCGACCAGCATCTGGGCCACCTGGGCGATGGCATCGGTCTTGTCCTGTGCCCGCGCGTCCAGGCGGATCAGTTCCCGGCTGACGGGGGAAGGGGAGGTCAGGGGCGACAAAGCGGGCTCCGGGAGGGATGGCTGGGGCGTATTGGGAACGTTCCCACTGCACATTTCAATGTGCACTGCACAAAAATCCAATAGTCCTTTGGCGTTAGCATTGCCCTGAACAGCCATCCGGCCATGAACAGCGTACGTTTCCGGGAACGTTTCCAATGAGCATCAGCATCAACGACGTCGCACGCGTGGCGGGGGTGTCCAAATCCACGGTGTCACGGGTGCTCGGGGGCGGTCCGGTCAGCGAGGACGTGCGCGGCAGGGTCGAGCTGGCGATCCGCCAGACCGGCTATCGACCCAACCTGCAGGCAAGACGGCTGCGCTCCCGGCACTCCGGCATCATCGGCTTGATCGTGGCGGATATCCGCAACCCGTTCTTCACGGCGCTGATCCGCGCCGTGGAAGAGGTGGCCTATCGCGAAGGTCTTCGGGTCACCCTCTGCAACACCGACGAGGACCCCGAGCGGGAGGCGCTGTATCTGCAATTGATGCACGAAGAGCGCATCAGCGGCCTGATCTTCGCGCCGACCCGGACCACGGTGGGCCGGCTCGAGCGGCTCACGCTGGACTATCCGACGGTGCTGGTGGACCGTGCCGCGCCCGGCGGTCCGATCGACAGCGTGGTACTCGACAATCCGGCAGCGATGGCAGGCCTGGTCGAGCATCTGGTCGAGCGCGGCTATCGGCGTATCGGCGGACTGTTCGGCAGCACCAGTACCACCGCGGCCGAGCGACGTGACGGTTATCTCGCTGCGATGCGCACGCATGGGTTGCAGCCGGACTACCGTGAGGTTGAACCCACGGCCGAAGCCGCCATCGCGACGGTCGATCAGTGGCTCGCCACGCCAGCCCGCCCCGAAGCACTGGTCACCAGCAACAGCCTGCTGTTGATGGGAGCATTGAAAGCCGCCCGCGGCGCCGGGCTGGCGATTCCAGAGGCGTTGGCACTGGCCGGCTTCGACAACGAACGCTGGACCGAGCTGGTCGAGCCGGGCATCACCGTGATCGAGCAACCGGTTGAGGAGATGGGGCGGGCCGCGATGTCGCTGCTGCTTGAGCGCCTGCGCACGCCGGAGCTGCCGGTACGCCGACTCGTAATGACGGGCCGGTGCGTGGTCAGAGGGTCGACGGCAGCGCGATAGCTCGGCGCCCGATCGCGGCGAAGCCTGGGAATGCCGCCCGGGTGTTGGCGGGCCAGCCGCTGTCTGTTACAAGCCATCTGTCCACAACCAGCTAGCTCGACTTTGACCCACGCTGTGTGCATCCCACAGGAACGCGCCAAGGACTCCGACATGAACGGACATCACGAACCCCAGGCGCGCCGCCTCTTGCGTCGGCTCCTCGCACTCGGCCTCTGCGCCCTGGCAGGATCCGCCCTCGCCGGAACAACGCAAGCGGCACGCACCTGGCTTGTCAGCGGAGCCGAACTCATCACCCTGCTGCAGGGCAAAGGCGCTGATGGGTTCTGCGACGGCGAGCAGTGCCGGAACCTGTCCAGCGCTCGCGCCAGCGCCTACATCCAGGGCGTTGCCGATGCCAGCCACGGCCAGTGGTGTGGCCAAGGCAGGATTCTTCCGCATGAGCTGGTCGACCGTGTGTCTTCCCATCTCCGGCAGTTGCCCGGCGAGCGATTGCAGCAGGATGCGTCTTCACTGGTTGCCGAAGCGCTGCGGACCGCATTTCCCTGTGGTGGTGGCGCGTCACGGGGTGGCAGTGCCGAGCCCGGCAAAGACGAATAGGACGGGCCGCGCCCGACGCGTGACGACGCGAACGTCCTACACCCTCGCGACACGGTGCATTCACGGCCACCGACACCCGCGCTGTCCACACTGCATGTTCCTTCCACAGCACGAGGTGCCCCATGGCCACCTGTGATGTCTGCGGCAACAACTACGACAAGAGCTTCACCCTCCAGCAGGGCGGGCGCAGCGGCACGTTCGATTCGTTCGAATGCGCGATCCACGCATTTGCACCGCGCTGCGCACACTGCGATTGCGCTGTTATCGGGCATGGTGTTGAAGGAAACGGCCAGATCTTCTGCTGCGCACACTGCGCCGGTCATTCAGGTGTACAGGGTTTAGCCGACCGGGCCTGAGTCGCCGTCAGCGCCACCCCGCTCCTGCCCAGAGACAAGTGAAGAAACCCGCGCGACCCGCGCTGCGCCCGAACCAGCAAGCAGCGCCAGTGCCCGCCGCTTCTGCGCTGGCATCCCCGCCACGGCCTCCGACGCCAACACCACGTGGAATTCCCTGGCGTTGGCGTCCAACGCTGTAGCCAGGACACACGAATCGGCCGTCATGCCACACAGGCAAAGGTGGCGCACTCCCAGTTTGGCCAGCAGAATCGGCAAAGGGCTGGCCAGAAAGGCTGAGTGCTTGGGCTTGAGCACGAAGTAGTGACCAGGCAAAGGCGAGAGAAGGCTGGCGATTCGCCCCGCCGGGCCACCGTCGCGCCGGCACTGTTCCACCTGCTGGCGGAAGTCGCGCTTCCAATCCGAAAAATTGTCATTGGCGTAGATGACCGGCCAACCGCGTTCGTCGAAGTGATCCCTCAGGCGCCGGATCTGCCGGGCCGCCCGCTCTGCCGCCGGCGCCAGCTTTTGAGCGCCAGGGAAGTCGAATCGGCTGAACATGTCGATGATCAGCAGGGCCGTCGATGGATCATCTCGCATGGCTCAATCACCTGTCTGCGCGTGTGGGGCTTCAACCGGCTTGGATTGCGGCGAGTCTTTCTGGCGCAGGAAAATCGTCAGCACTACCAGGGACAGCACGGCCAGGAATTCGCTCTGCCAGTTCTGCATGGATTCGAACCAGAATGTGCTGCTGGCGAGGTGCTCCACAAAGCCTGGCGGCGGCAATCCCTTCAACTGCTGTTCGGCTTCCTCGGCGCGCCAGCTTCCCACTGCATGCAGCGTAAAGCTGAACAGGAACAACAGCCCGAACGCGATCGCAAGCGAATGACCGTAGAGCGTCTTCCATGGACCACCGCGCCTTACCGGCCACGGCGTGGGCCCCGGCTCGACGCGATTCTGTTCCTGCGCAGGGTCCAGCGGCCGCGATTCGGCCGAGCCGCGCTGGCGCAGGCTGACCGTCAGGAGCACATACATCCCCATCTGCAGGAACTCGCTCTCCCAGTTCTCGAACGTGGCGCTGACGAAGTGCCCCGTCGCGAGGTAGTGCCAGAGATCGATCGGCGCGCGTCCGTACTCGACCAGTTCCTGGTTGTGCACGTGATGCCCGGCAACCGCCTGCCCGACGATGAACACAAGCGTGAGCACAAGCAGCACCAGCGAGAGACCGTTGCGTTTCCACATGCAACACCTCGTTCAGTCTGTTCCAGAGGCCGTGCGCGAAGCTTGCGCGGGTAGCAGGCCATGACCCGTGAATCCGGCGCATCCAGAATGTGAGGCGGACTCAACGCTTTCCGGTCGGGTCAGGATCAGGACGTTCGTAGTCTTCCGGTACGGCCTTGGGGCCATCGCCGTCGTCGGGCATGTCGTGCTCCTTCCACTTGGCTCGATCGTTGCGCCGCTTGTCCGGCGTGTGCGCCTTCGACTGATCGTCCACGTCTGTCGTCGGATTGAGGGGCAGCTTGTCGTTCATGGGCAGCTCCTGCGGCTAGAGACCGAAGACTGCACCGGGCCGGGTTAACACCATGACCCCGTAGAATGAACGCCGTGCACACCGGGATGTCACCGAAGCGGGATGGCGGCCTTGCGATGCTGGCGTCCCGAGCTCCTGGAGAAGCACGATGCAGGCATTGACCTATCACGGCCGCAAGGATGTGCGAGTCGAGACCGTACCGGACCCGGTACTGGCGGCCGAGGATGATCTGATCCTGAGGGTAACTGCCACCGCCATCTGTGGATCGGACCTGCACCTGTATCGCGGCAAGATTCCGGATCTGCACGATGGCGATGTGCTCGGCCACGAGTTCATGGGCGTGGTGGAAGAGGTCGGCAGCGGCGTGACCCAGGTGCAGCCGGGCGATCGTGTGGTGATCCCTTTCGTGATCGCCTGTGGAGAGTGCTTCCATTGCCGCCTGGCCGAGTATGCCGCTTGCGAAACCACCAATACCGGCAAGGGCGCCGCACTGAATCAGAAGGGCATGCTGCCTCCGGCCGCACTGTTCGGCTACAGCCATCTGTATGGTGGCGTGGCCGGGGGCCAGGCCGAATTCGTGCGTGTACCGAAGGCGAATGTAGGCCCGCTGCGCATTCCGGAAGGCATTGCGGATGAGCAGGTGCTGTTCCTGTCCGACATTCTCCCCACCGGCTACCAGGCTGCGCTGAACGCAGGGGTGAAGGCGGGCTCGACGGTGGCCATCTTCGGTGCGGGCCCGGTGGGGCTGATGAGCGCGGCCTGCTGCCGCCTGCTGGGCGCAGAGACCATCTTCATGGTCGACCATCTTCGTTACCGTCTGGATTATGCGCGCCGTACCTACGGTGTGACGCCCATCGACTTCAAGGAGATCGAAGACCCGGCGGACTACATCCTTGCCCAGACCAGCGGGCGGGGCGTGGACGCCTGCATCGAGGCGGTGGGCTTCGAGGCCGAGGGCAGTGCGCTGGAGTCAGCATTGACTGCCGTGAAGCTGGAGGGCAGCAGTGGCGTGGCAATCCGGCAGTGCATCGCGGCAGCACGCCGCGGCGGCGTGGTCAGCATCCCGGGTGTCTACGCTGGCTTCATCCATGGTTTTCTGCTGGGTGATGCGTTCGACAAGGGGCTGACGTTCAAGATGGGGCAGACCCACGTGCAGGGACTGATGCCGGAACTGCTCGACGCAATCATGGAAGGAAAGCTGCACCCGGGTGACATCATCTCGCACCGGATGTGCCTGGCCGATGCAGCTCAGGGCTATGCAATGTTTGATGCCAAGGACGATGACTGCCGCAAGGTCGTATTGACACCCTGAGCGTGCCGCCATGAGCGCGATTGTCATCGCCTGTGTCTACGCCCTGTGGTTGGCTGCCGGATCGCTGGATTTCCATTTTCACCGGCGCACTGATCTTCCGCACACTTCCGCGATGCGCGAAAGCCTGCTGCATGGGGTGCAGCTGCTGCTGATCGGCAGCGGCGTGCTTGCCTGGCTCCTGCTGGAGAACACGTTGTCGCTGGTCGCGCTTCTGGCAGGCCTGGTCATCGCACACGCGGTCGCCGGCTATCTCGATACCGTCAGCGCGGACGGCCGTCGACGCATCAGCCCGGCGGAACAGCATGTGCACAGCGTGCTGGATGCCGCGCCGTGGGTCCTGCTGGCCTGGGTGGGCTGGCAGGTCCACCCGCGGTGGTCGCTCGAAGTGAAGCCTGCAGAACCGGACGTCTGGTGGTTCACCCTGCTGCCGGCGCTGGGCCTGGTGGTGCTGCCATGGCTCTGGGAACTGCGGCAGTGCGTGCGTGCAAGACAGCGCACGCAGACGGGGCCGTGAGGATCATGGTACCGGGCATTCATGTGCCCGCCACGCCATCAAGACAGGCATGTGACCGCCTGCCGCCTACGTTCATGGCGTATCTCCATTGCAGGTCTGCCACCCATGCAGGATGTGACGTCATCCTCTTCGCTGTTCAATCGCGCACGCCAGGTGCTGGTGCAGCAACCGGCATTGCCTTTGCCCGGTGGCGGCCAGACCCTGCAGCGTTGGCAGGCGCTGGCAGCCTGGGGGGCAGAGGATCTTTGCCTGGCCAAGGTACTGGAGGCCCACTATGACGCCCAGGCGATTGCTGCCGAGTTGAGGGCGCCCATCCCTGCTGAAGACACGTTGCTGGCGGTGTGGGCTGCAGAGGGTCCGGCCAACACCGTTCGCATCGATGCCGGCGGTGGGTTGTACGGTGACAAACCCTGGTGTTCCGGCAGCGCATGGGTGGATGCGGCACTGGTAACGGTTCGCAACCCGCAGGGCGTGTGGCTATGCCAGGTAGCGGCGGAACACTGGCACACACTTGCGGGCGAGCCATGGCCTGCCGTGGGCATGGCCGCAATCCCTTCCACCACGGTGCGCTTTGACGGCGCACCGATGGTGATCCTGGGGACGCGCGATGACTACCTGCAGCGCCCGGGCTTCTGGCACGGCGGGGCAGGCATCGCGGCGGTCTGGTTTGGTGCAGCGGCCGCTTTGGCCGAGCGCATGCGACCGGCCTGCACCGAGGGAAATCGCGCGCGGCTGCTGGGTGAAGTGGACCTCGCCCTGGGCCCGGCAGCCGCGCTGCTTCGCGAACTGGCGGCGCACATCGACGCCGCGCCCGAACTGGCCCATCGCGAAGATGTAGTGCGCGTGCGCTGTGTCGTTGAGCGCGCGGCAACGCGTGTGCTGGACCTGGCGGGTCGGGCGCTGGGCCCGGGCCCGATGTGCCTGGAGGACGCCCATGCCCGGCGCTGCGCGGACCTGACCGTGTTCCTTCGCCAGAGCCACGCCGACCGCGATTGGGAATGGCTGGGCGAGCAGCGTGCAGCACAGGAGGCAACATGGGCGCTGTAGCCAGGACACCCCTGCAAGGGGAAGGAACCCAGGAGCAGGCCTGGCTGCACTGCGATTGGCTCTGGCAGCAACCGACCACATCGGCGACCGCACTCTGCAGCGGGCATGACCGCATGGTGGTGGTCGCGCCGCATCCGGACGACGAAATCCTCGGCTGTGGCGGACTGCTGCATCACGCTGCGGGGCAGGGTATCGACGTCAGTGTCGTTGCCGTGACCGACGGCGAAGCATGCTACCCGGGCGAGCCGTGGTGGACGCCCGAACGCCTGCGATCAGCGCGCCGAGCGGAGCTTGCCGCGGCATTGGGCGAACTCGGCATTCCGGTTCGCTCCATCTTCCACCTGGGTATCGCCGACGGCGCGGTCAGCGCGCATGAGCAGGGGCTGGAAGGTTGGCTGCAGCAGTATCTGCAACCGCGCGACCTGGTCCTGGCGCCATGGCGGTTTGATGGTCACCCCGATCACGAAGCGGCAGGACGCGCTGCCTGCCGCGCCGCGCGGGCGGTTGGTTGCCACCGGCTGGAGTACCCGGTGTGGGGCTGGCACTGGCTTGACCCTGCCTGCGCACATATGGCGTGGGAGGTTCCGAAGCTGGTCGACATTTCAGCAGTGGCGTCCGCAAAGCGAAACGCAATCGCGCATTTCCGTACGCAGACCGGCGACGTGGCGGGCCTGAACAGCCCGCCGGTGCTGCCCGCACATGTACTCGCCCGATTCTTCCGAAACTACGAGGTATTCCTTGCATGAGCGCGCAACCGTACTTCGATGACCTGCATGAGCAGGACGACCCGTTCGGCTACCGCAGCCGGTGGTATGAAGAGCGCAAGCGTGCGCTGCTGCTGGCAAGCCTCAGCCAGCGCCAGTTCGCTCGCGGCTGGGAACTGGGGTGTTCCAACGGCGTACTGACCGAGGCGCTGGCCGCACGTTGCGAACGCCTGCTGGCAACCGACATCAGCCCACGTGCGGCGTTCCAGGCGCGCCGCAACCTGGCCCATCTGCCGCACGTGCAGGTTCATTGCGCCAGCCATCCCGAGCAATGGCCGCCAGGACGCTTCGACCTGATCGTCTGCGGCGAAATGGGCTACTACCTGGGGGCAGGCGCACTGCGCGAGCTGCGCGGTGGCATCGATGAAGCACTTCGCGATGACGGCCTGCTGGTTGCCTGCCATTGGTTGCCCTCGTTCGCCGGACGCGCGAGCCGGACCGAGGTGGTGCATCGATGCCTGGGGGAAGGCCTGCAGGAAGCCTTCCACTACCGCGATGCGGACTTCGTGCTTCAGGGATGGACACGGGGCCCCTTGTCATTGGCCCGGAACGAGGGCCTGCGGTGATAGGCGTTCTGATACCCGCCCACAACGAGGCGGACAGTATCGCGCGGTGCCTGCAATCCATCCGGGTGGCGGCCCTTCACCCGGGCCTCGGCGGCGAAGCAGTGGAGGTGATGGTCGCGCTGGATGCGTGTACGGATGCAACGGGCATCATCTGCCGCCAACACCAGGTCGGCAGCGTGCAGCTGGATGCACGCTGCGTCGGTGTCGCCCGGGCCGCAGCCGCTGCTGAACTGCTGGGGCGGGGCGCCAGGTGGCTGGCAAGCACGGACGCTGACAGCGAGGTGCCTCCCGAGTGGCTGGCCGCACAGGTTCAGGGCAGTTGTGACGCTTTCTGCGGACTGGTGGACATAGCGACGACCTGCCAGGGTGAACGGCGCCTGCGCAGGGCATTCCAGGCAAGACAGCAGTGGGGCGACCATCATGGGCGCATCCACGGTGCCAACCTCGGCGTCTCTGCCAGTTCCTATCGGGCCGTTGGCGGCTTTGCTCCCCTGCACTGCAGTGAAGACGTGGCGCTTGTCAGAGCGCTGCAACGCTGCGGTGCGGTGGTGCGATGGGCCGGCGCTCCCGTGGTGATGACAAGTGCGCGTCTGCAGGGGCGCGCTACAGGCGGATTCTCCGCTTATCTGGCGGCGCTGGGTGGCGAGCGCTCTGGCGCGGAAGCACCCGCCCTGATCACCTGAGGGTCAGCCACTCCGTCACGCAAGGGCCCCGTGTTATCGGGGCGTGCGGTTTAGGAAAGCGTCGGGACAGGGCAGGCCACGAAGGCCCTCATCCCTGCCTACTCCGAGATCCGCAGCGTGGCGCGCAGCAACTGGGATGGGCTCTCCCGTGGTGGCGCGCTGCGCCAGCTGAGCCTGGTGGTGGCCCCGTACCTGGGGTGACGGTTGTATGGAGTCAATGCGCGGGCGGCTGCGCGCAGGTATCGCCCAGCACGCGCCGGACCGTGTCCTGCAATTGACTCACATGGAACGGTTTGGCCACGAAGGCTGCGCGCCGGTGGCGCTGCGGCACCACCTGGTCGTAGACCGCAGAGACAAACAGGTAGGGGATGCCGAGTTCTGCCAGGCGATCAGCGACGGGAAAGACCACACCGTCGCGAAGTTCGACATCGAGCACGGCGCCGTCGAACCGCTGGGTGTCCAGCAGCCCGAGAGCGTCGAACACGCTGTAGGCATGCGTCACCTGATCGCCGACGTCCTCAAGGGCGTGCTCCATGAGTGCGGCCAGGTCGAGTTGGTCTTCCACCAGCAGCAGGTTGCATCTGCGCTGGCCGGTTGCGGATTGCATGCGTTCATGCCTGTGTTGTCCTGGGAACACCAGTTTCTGCTGTGCTGCATCAAGATCCTGCGTGTGCATTGTCAGTCCGGCGCGAAGCTCTGCGCGCGTGGCCAACCTCGTGGAGGAGGCGTGGAAGGCGTTATGGATTTCGTTGACGGCTTCTTGGCATGCACTGTGGATACTGCCGCCGACCCCTTATCGGAGTTTCTGTCATGCCTCAATCCGGAACCGAAGCGGCCTCTCCTGGCGTGCTGCGTATCGAGTGCATGCCGCTCGATTGTGGCGGCGCCGCCATTGTCGTGGAACTGGACCGTACGCCTGATCGGACATGGATGAAGTCGCTGAAGCGAGCGCTGCTGGCCGACGACGCCCTGGACGGTGCACAGGCCAAGTTTGATGGGCGCTTTGTCTATGTCGTGGGCGTGGACGGCGGCGCGCATCGTGCTGAACATCGGGTCATGCAGGCCGTGATGGCGGCAGAGGGCGCGGGCGCCTCGAACGCCAGGCGCCAGCGCCCTGCAGTCAACGTAGGCGTATCCAGCGCCTTGGCGAACTGAGAGCGCCCGGGTCCAGCAAGGGGACGCGGATGTTGTTATCGCCGCATCAGCGCTGCGTGCAGCGCCGAGCTTCGGCGGATCACAGCGGCCGACAGGGCGGTGATTGCCGGCGCTCCACCATGGTCTCCGGAGGCATGTCGCCCCGCACCGGAGAACGAAATGGCAGACCAGAACAACGCCCGAAGCGAGCGCCTGTTGAAGTGGCTGCAGGACGCCTACGCCATGGAGCAGGAGGCGGAGACCATGATGAAGGCCATGGCTTCGCGGATCCAGAACTATCCCCACCTCGCTGCACGGATCGCCCAGCACGTCCAGGAGACGCAGGGGCAGGCCGCCTCGCTGCGCCAGTGCATTGAAGCGCGTGGAGGAAGCGTGCCGACCGCCAAGGGACTGTTCGCCAGCATGACTGCGGCTCTCCATGCGGCCGGCACAAGCCTGATGGAAGACGAGGTGGTCAAGAGCGTGGGGCTCTCGTTCGGCTTCGAAAACACCGAGATCGCCACCTACCGGGCGCTGGTGATTGCTGCCGAGCGTGCCGCAGCGCCGGACATCGCCGCAGTCTGTGGCCAGATCCTGCAGGAAGAGATCGCCATGGCGCGCTGGCTGGAAGACCACCAGGACGGCCTGGTCGGTGCGTTCCTCAATCGCGACGAAACGCCGGGCGCGCAAGCCAAGCGCTGACCCCGAAGCCAGCACAGCCAGCCATTGGAGAAACCCCATGTTCTTTCATCACAAGAAGCTGATGTACACCGTGCGCGTGCGCGAATCCAACCCGCAGCTCGCCAGCCTCATGCTTGAACAGTTCGGCGGCCCGCAGGGCGAGCTTGCTGCCGCCATGCGCTACTTCACCCAGGGACTCGGCGAATGCGATCCAGGCCGCAAGGACCTGCTGATGGATATCGCCACCGAAGAGATCAGCCATCTGGAGATCATCGGCACCATCATCGCCATGCTCAACCGCGGGCCGAAGGCCATTCAGTCCGAAGGGCTTGCCGAGGCCGAGGATATGCGGCTGCTGGGGCAGAACAGCACCAGCCATACCGAGCAGATCCTGTACGGTGGCGGGCCGGCGCTGGTCAATTCCAGCGGGGTGCCGTGGACAGCGGCCTACATCGACTCGATCGGGGAACCTACCGCCGATCTGCGCTCGAACATCGCTGCGGAAGCGCGCGCCAAGCTGGTGTATGAGCGCCTGATCAACGTCACCGACGACCCCGGTATCAAGGATGCGCTGCGTTTCCTGATGGCGCGCGAGATCGCGCACATGAAGTCATTCGAGAAGGCGCTGCACAGCATCCAGCCCAACTTCCCGCCGGGCAAGCTGCCGGGGGACCCTGCGTTCACCGATCTGTACATGGACATGTCGCAGGGCGACGGCGCCGACGACCTGCAGGGCAGCTGGAACAGCGGCGAGCTATGGGAGCGGGTCAGCGACCGCGAGGCACAGACCGCTGTGGATGGTGGCGACGGCGGCGGCACGGTGGACCTGGACGCGCGCGAACAAGCGGCGGTGCAGGCCATGGCCCTGCGTACACTCTCCGACCCGGAAGCGCGGCCGACCACCGGGGCCGAGCTGGGGGCCGGCCCGGGCGCGGGAGCACTGGACCTGCCACCACGCGAGCCGTGAAAGAGCTGGGGCGCCCATCTGCGGCGCCCCAGTGGCGAAGCCCTTGATCAGCGTCAAGGCGTACGAAAGTGGGCGGACATCACGTCCGCCCACGAAGAGGTGCATCTGGCTTCAGCCGCGATCAGCGCTGCTGGCCACCGCGGTTGTTACCGCCGCCGCGTTCCTGCTGTTGCTGCCCGCCGCCCTGGTTACCGCCCTGGTTTCCACCCCCGCGGCTGTTCTGGCCGCCTTCGCGGCCGATGTCCGCCATGTGCTGGCGATCCTGGCTCACCGCTTCGCCGCCCTTGCGGCCGGCTTCGCGTGCTTCTTCCGAGCTGAATTCATGGGCGTTGCCTGATTCGTGCGCGGCACGTCCACCCTTGGCGGCGATCTCGCGCTGCTTGTCCTCGTCCATCGAAGCGAAACCGCGGTTGCTGTTGCCCTGGTTCTGGTTCTGGTTGGCCATGGAAAGTCTCCCTGGGTTGAGCCGCCCGACTGGCGGCAGGGACCATCTTCCAGATCCGGCGCTAGACCGCGGTGGCATGACCGCCAACGTGGCGTCATCCGGAAGCCCACGATTCCTCATCCGGTCTCCACGAAACGTGGTGCACGCGCGTGTGCGCCCGCAGGCGCGCCCGCCGCGCTCGAGCACGTGTCAAGGCGATGCGGCGGGCCCGCGCCTCAACTCGACGCAGCCTCTACGCCGGCCTCACTGCACATACGACCCGCGTCGCTAAGGTAGAGCTGTCTGCAACAACCGGTGGTGCCATGCCTTTTCGTGCGATTGCCTATGTGAGTGAAGCGTCCCGAAGCCTGACCGAAGAGCGGCTGCAACGGCTTGTGGCCGAAGCGGTGCAGTTCAACGAATCCGTCGATGTCACCGGCACGTTGCTGTTCGACGGCTCGCGCTTCCTGCAGTATCTGGAGGGCCCGGAGGCCGGGACCAATGCGGCGTACACGCGCATTCTCGCGGCCGGCAGCCACAGTGGGATCGTCGAGCTGAACCGGGGCAGGGTGGGGCGCCGGCAGTTTCCGCACTGGCGGATGCGCAGCGTGCGGGTGGATGAGCTCGCGCTGGGAAAGATCGCCATCTCCGACTGGACCGGCTTCGTGCGCAGCGCGTCGGCGCTGGAGTCGGGCGCCAGTGCACTGGATCGTCTGCTGTCGGTCTCACAGTTGCAGACGGATGCAGGTGCGGGAGAGACCCTGGAACCGTACGGGCAGCTGGTACGATGACGGCGGCGGACGCCCCGCGTGCATCCGCTCCACTGCGTGTCGGCTGTGCGGGCTGGTCGCTGCCGCGCGCGGATCAGGAAGCGTTCGGCGCGGGCGACAGCGCGCTGCAGCGCTACGCCACACGCCTGCCGATGGTGGAGATCAACTCATCCTTCTATCGACCGCACCAGGCCAGGACCTATGCGCGATGGGCGGCGAGCGTGCCGGAGGGCTTCCGGTTCGCGGTGAAACTGCCGCGAGAGATCAGCCATGAGCGTCGGCTGCGCGACGCAATGCAACCGCTCGAGCGGTTCCTTGAAGGCGTGCTGGAGCTGGGTGAAAAGCTCGGGCCGTTACTGCTGCAGTTGCCGCCGAGCCTGGTGTACGACACGGCCACGGCCAGAGCATTCCTGCGGGGCCTGCGCGCGCGTACCCAGGCCGATGTGGCGTGCGAGCCGCGCCACCCGAGTTGGTTCACGCCGGAAGTGGATGCGCTTCTGAGCGCGCATGGCGTGGCACGGGTTGCCGCGGATCCGGCACGTGTGCCGGCGGCAGCGACGCCCGGCGGTGACCGCGCGTGGAGCTACTGGCGCTGGCACGGCCAGCCACAGATCTATCGCAGCGCCTACGACGAACCCACCCTTGCCCACCTTGCGCGGCAGCTGCTGGCCGAGGCCGAGGCGAAACGACCCGCCTGGTTCGTACTGGACAACACCGCACTGGGTCACGCCACCGGCAACGCCCTGCACCTGCAGGCGCTGCTGCAGGAGAAGGAACATGCCTGAAGGCCCTTCGATCGTCCTGCTGCGCGAAGCAGCGAGCCACTTCAAGGGGCACGTGGTCCGCGCCGTCTCCGGGAACAGCCGGGTCGACCTGTCGCCGCTGCAGGGCCGAAGGGTCAAGGCGGTCCGCAGTTGGGGCAAGCACTTCCTGCTGGAATTCAGCCGCCACACACTGCGCATCCATCTGATGATGTTCGGCAGCTGGCGCATCGACGAACGGAAGCCAACCCCGCCGCGTGTATCCCTGCGGTTCGACAATGGCGAGCTGAACTTCTATGCGTGTTCCGTGCGGCTGATCGACGAGCCGTTGGACGAGGTCTACGACTGGCGCGCGGACGTGATGAACGATGCCTGGGATCCGAAGCTGGCCCGGCGCAAGCTGAAGGCAATGCCGGACGTCATGGTCTGTGATGCGCTTCTGGACCAGACGGTCTTTGCCGGCGTGGGCAACATCATCAAGAACGAGGTTCTGTTCCGAATAGGCGTGCACCCCGCCACGCGGCTGGGCGACCTGCCACCGCGCAGGCTCACCGCGCTGATCACGCAGGCCCGCGCCTACAGCTTTGATTTCCTGCAGTGGAAGCGCCGTTTCGAGTTGAAGAAGCACTGGCAGGTACACACGCGCAGGATCTGCCCGGCATGCGGCGGCCCGATCAGCAAGCTTTACATGGGCACCACCCGGCGGCGCACGTTCTTCTGCCCGAACGACCAGGTGCTGTACGAACCCTGAGGCCGCCGTCCATGGCGGCCGGCTTCCGGGCGCGTCAATCAGGCGGCCTGTGCCGCCTTGGCATTGCCGCCGCCCTTGGCCAGCAGGGTGAGCTTCTCGTCGGTGGCCTTCTCTTCCTCAAGCGTCTCCAGCAGCAGCGGAAGGGCGTCCTTGTAGCCCAGCTGCTTGGCCAGCGCGGCGATGGTGCCGTAGGACGCGATCTCGTAATGCTCGACCTTCTGCGCGCCGCCGATCAGGGCGGCATCGCGCACAGGGCCCTTGTCGATGCTGTCGATCACTTCCTTGCCTTCGTCTACCAGACCTTCCATTGCCGCGCACTTGATGCGCTTCAGCCGGATGCCGAGAACCTCCACCACCTGGTCGATGCGCTCGATCTGGCCCTGGGTTTCTTCCAGGTGCGTTTCAAACGCTGTGGCCAGGTCAGGGTTCTCGGCCGCACGGGCCAGGCGCGGGAGGGCCTTGGTCAGCTGCTTTTCGGCGCTGTAGATATCCGAGAGTTCGTGGATGAACAGGTCTTCCGCTGTCTTGATAGCCATGCTGGGCTCCGCTGTGAGTGGAGCGCTCAGAGTAGGTCCCGCCCGGTTGCGATCAGGCGGGGGCCAGGTGAAGGCGGCATGTGAACGCCAACGCGAGCCCTGCGCGTTGTCTTCACGAGGTGGCGTCTGTCGCCCGCCTGCCGAAGTCCCGATACCGGCAGGCCTTCGCCATCGCTTCACGGTGGCGTCGCCTGGCGCCCATGGGCCGGCCTGTACGGTCACTTCACGCCCGATCACGCGTGGAGACTCCCATGAGCGATGACAAGAAGAACACCGGCAGCCCGGACCGGGATCGCATCAACGTCAACGAAGACTATGAACTGCAGTACTGGACCACGACGCTGGGTGTGTCAGCCGAGGAACTTCGGGCCGCGGTCGCCGAGGTCGGGCCCACCGCCGCTGCCGTACGCAAGCACTTGGGAAAGTAGCGCGGAGCTGCCATGTCACTGGTCGAGTACCGCCGCAAGCGTCGTTTTGACCAGACCAGGGAGCCCGAACCGGGCAAGGCGCTGCCAGAAGGCCAACGCGCCATTTTCGTGGTGCAGTTGCATCATGCCAGCCGCAGGCACTACGACTTCCGTCTGCAGGTGGGTGACGCGCTGAAGAGCTGGGCCGTTCCCAAGGGCCCCAGTTACGACCCGAAGGTCAAGCGCATGGCGGTGGAGGTGGAGGATCATCCCGTCGACTACGCAGCATTTGAAGGCGAGATTCCCAAAGGCCAGTATGGCGGCGGACATGTCGCCCAGTTCGACCACGGTGTGTGGGCCACGCAGGGTGACCCGGAAGCCCAGCTCGCCAAGGGCCATCTACGTTTCGAGCTGTTCGGCGCCAAGCTCAAGGGTGGATGGCATCTGGTCCGTTCCGGCAAGCCTGCGCGCCAGCCACAGTGGCTGCTGTTCAAGGACGACGATGAATTTGCCAGCGATATCGAGGCAGACGATCTGCTGGCGGATGTCGCTGTAGCGCCCCCGGAGGACCTGAAGCGTGCCGGGGCAGGAAAGACCGCGAAGAAGAAACTCACGGTCGTACCGCCCAAACGCACCCGACGAAAGAACTGGGCGAAGAAGGCCCTGGCGCTCAGCAAGGCGAAAAAGGCGGCAGCGCCGTCCGGACCGTTTGAGCCGCAGTTGGCCAAGCTGGGCGACGCGCCGCCCCAGGGCGGGCAGTGGGTGCATGAGATCAAATGGGATGGGTACCGCATCCTTGCTACGGTGGCTGAGGGCAACGTGCAGCTGTGGTCGCGGAACGCACTGGAATGGACCGGCAAGCTGCCTGAAATACGTGACGCGATCGCGGCACTGGGGCTCACCTCGGCGGCACTGGACGGTGAGCTCATCGCCGGCGCCGGCACCAAGGAAGACTTCAACCTGCTGCAGGCCACGCTCTCCGGCGAGCGGCAGAGCATCCTGACGTACGCATTGTTCGATCTGCTGCATCTTGATGGCGTGGACATCGCCGATGCGCCCTTGCTGGAACGCAAAGCCCTGCTGCACTCCGTGCTGGAGGGGCAGGGCAGGCCATTGGCGTTCAGTTCGCATGTGCAGGGGGATGGCGACGAGGCCTATCGCCTGGCCGGTGAGCAGCACTTCGAAGGCATCATTTCCAAGCGCGCCGATCGCAGCTACCACAGCGGCCGCAGTGAGGATTGGCGAAAGACCAAACAGCTGGCCAGCGACGAGTTCGCGGTGGTCGGATACACCGCGCCGAAAGGCAGCCGCACCGGGTTCGGCTCGCTGCTGCTGGCGCGGCCAGACCCGAAACATGGCTGGCTCTACGTCGGCCGCGTCGGGTCCGGGTTCTCGGACGAACTGATCGGCGAAGTCAGCAAGCGCATCGAAGGCGGCGGCGGCCGCAAGCCGACGGCGCACGTGCCCACCCAGGACACCGACCTTCGCGCCGCGACCTGGTTCGCACCGCGTTTCGTGGTGGAGGTCTTCTATCGCGGGATTGGCGGGCAGAAGCTGTTGCGCCAGGCATCGCTGAAGGCGGTACGGGCGGACAAGGACATCGCCGATCTCGAAGATTCCGATCGCGCCGGAAAGGCCCCGGCTGCGGGTGGCACGCATGCACCCTCGCGACCCGGGCGCAGG
The DNA here is from genome assembly GCF_059368315.1 of Stenotrophomonas sp. YJH_SMC_119. Taxonomy (NCBI): domain Bacteria; kingdom Pseudomonadati; phylum Pseudomonadota; class Gammaproteobacteria; order Lysobacterales; family Lysobacteraceae; genus Stenotrophomonas; species Stenotrophomonas sp. YJH_SMC_119. The sequence continues at coordinate 199,603 of NZ_JCAFRP010000003.1, forward strand.
GCGAAAAAATCACCCGCTACCGGCCGCACACCGCCCGCGCTTTCGTCCCCCGGCAAGATCCTGTTTCCTGGCGATGGCTACACCAAGCAGGAGGTATGGGACTACTACGCAGCAGTGATGGAGCACCTCCTGCCCGAGGTGGTTGATCGCCCGCTGTCGATCATCCGATGCCCCAGTGGCACCGCAAAACCCTGCTTCTTCCAGAAACACCACACAGCCGGGCTGGAACTGGTCGATCCGGTAAGGCTGAAGGAGGAAAGCGGCATCAACGCCCATTACCTGGTGGTGCGTGACGCGGCCAGCCTGCTTGAACTGGTGCAGTTCAACGCGTTGGAGTTCCACCCCTGGGGCAGCCACGCCGAAGCGCCCGACAAGGCCGACCGGGTGGTGTTCGATCTGGATCCAGGACCGGACGTACCCTTTGCCGAGGTCAAGAAGGCGGCAATCGACATCCGCAGACTGCTGGCGCAGCTGCAGCTGGAATCGTTCCTGCGTGTCTCCGGCGGCAAGGGCCTGCACGTGGTGGTGCCGCTCAACCCGGGATGCGACTGGGACCTGACCAAGCGCTTTGCGAAGGGCTTCGCCGGTGCGCTGGCGCAATCCGAGCCCCAGCGATTCCTGGCAACGGCCACCAAAAGCCTCCGCAACAAGCGGATCTTCGTCGACTACCTGCGCAACGGGCGCGGTGCCACGGCAGTCGCGTCCTACTCGCTGCGGGCGCGGCCGGGCGCACCGGTCGCGTTGCCGATCGCCTGGGGCGATCTGGCGAAACTCAAGCGCGCAGACGCGTTCACGATCAAGGACGTGCCAGCAAAGCTCAAGCGGCGGCGCAAAGACCCCTGGGCCGGCATCGGGGAAGTGAAACAGAATCTGGCGCGCTGGGCGCAGGCAGACCCGTAGCCCGCGCCTACGCGTCGGATCCCTGGGCGCTGCCGGGCAGGACATGATCGCATTCGACCAGCCGCGCGTTGCTGACCGTCTGGCGCGAAGGACAAGCGCCGCACACCAGCGTCGTTCCACCGGGCACCGCCCCCAACGCGTCCCCCGACAACTGTGTAATCCCGCCGCAGGTGTTGCAGCGCACGCGAATGGACCTGACGCGCTCAATACCCTGCACGCCGGAAACAGCGTCCAGCTCCAGAACATGGAAAAGGCCGGTATTGGGCATGGGGCGCTCCCGAGTCATCTGGCCCAAGCGTAAACGATCCATGGCATGGGGGGTGTAGGCGTCCTGCATGCCGTTTGTCAGCTGGAACCCAACTGATTCACAAAATGCACATGATGGGAACAACTGCGGGGCGCAGGTGGCCTATCCTACGGCCACGGAATCTGGGGGGATTCGCTACAGGAGCAGCCAATGCCGATCAGGGCAGTCGCATACGTCAGCGAAGCGGGCCCAGCCGTTGCTGGTGATCCGTTCGGCCTGGGCAGCGGAAAGCTCGACGATCTGGTCGATGATGCCGCCCGCTTCAACCGCAGTGCCGGCGTTACCGGCGTCCTGCTGTTCGACGGCAGCCGCTTCCTGCAGTACATGGAGGGGCCCGAAGACGGCTTGAGGGTGGCGTATTCGCGGGTGGTGGGCGCCTCCAGCCATACCGGGCTCATCGAGCTGCAGCGCGGCAGGGTGGGCAACCGGCGGCTCCCGTTCTGGCCGATGCGCTGGCTGCCCACCCAACCCGAGCAGTTGAAGCTTCTTGCCCGCGCGGACTGGTCAGGGTTCGCCCAGCACAGCGGTGACGATGGGCCAACCGAGACGGCGATGGATATCCTTGCCAGGTTGGTGGAACCCTACGCGGTTGCGGCGTGATCCACCGGCCTAGCGGCCTCCATAGCGCGCCGCCCATGGAATCTCTCCGCTGCACACGTTGAGGTGCCCGGTGCGCATCACGCAATACAGCCGGGCCTCCGGGTCTGCACTGGTAGCAATGTAGTCCAGTGCCTCGGCAAGCATGCGGACGAACTGCTGCTCGGGGTAGAACGCTGCCCAGGTCGGCAGCAGTTCGTCCAGTTGCGCGATCATCAGATCGATTTCCAGGTGCGTGCTCACTGCCTGATCCTCCTTCCAGGCACGTTAGCGACCACGCTGCAAGCAGAGAGTTGCGGTTCGCAGAGGCGACACAGGCGTGTAGTCCACGCAACGCTCACCTGGTCTTGACCATGGCGTTGATCGTGGCAGCGCGTGAGCATCATCTGCACGGCCACGCCACCCTCGTTTCACCCGGCAAGGCGTATCAGAGAGGCCTCCCAGCTGAAGCTGCAAGGATCCCTTTCATGTCCGAACCGTTCCCGCGCGCCAGCTTATGGTCAACTGACACCGAGTCGCATTGCTTCCGCCCCCTTGCCGGCACGACGCACGCGGACGTGCTGGTGGTGGGCGCCGGCATGACCGGCCTGCTGACAGCGGCCCGCCTGGCGGATAGCGGCCTGGATGTGCTGGTGGTCGATGCAGGGCCCATCGGCGGGCGCAATACGGTGATGTCCACGGGCAATCTTTACGCGCCCGTCTCCCGGCAGGCAGAACTGGTCTCGCGCTGGGGCGGCGACACGGCCAGTCGCATCGTGCAGTGGCGGCAGCAGGCGCTGCGCGCCATCGAGACGCTGGTTCATCGCTACGATCTGCGTTGCGGCTTCGAACGCGTGGCCATGCAGTACGGCATGCAGGAGCGTACGCGCGAGGTCACGACGCGATTCGAGCGTGAGCTGCAGGCCTATGAGCGCGTAGGCCTGCAGTGCGAACACCAGCAGTCCGGGCTGCCATTCGCATTGGGCCACGCGTTCCGTGTTCCCGATCAGGCGCAGTTGGATCCGGCGGCTTTCTGCAGGGAGCTGGCGCGACACCTGGTGGGCCGGGTGCGCATCCACGACTGGACCCAGATCAACAGCATCGAGGCATCAGCAGGCGTTGCCACCGCCCTTGGCGGCCGCATCCATGCCAGGCACTTCGTGCTCGCCACCCACTCGCCAGCAGGGTTCAACCTGGTGCAGGCCGAGATGGAGGTGTACCGCGAGTACGGCGTGGCGGTGGCGGTTGCCAATCCGCCAGCGGCAGGTATTCATTGGATCGCCGATCGGCACCGCTCGATGCGCGGGGTGCGCGGTACTGATGGCCGCGACTGGCTGGTGCTGGTCGGCGAGACACATCGCACCGGCGAAACCCCGGTGATGGATCCGGCACAGCATCTGGTCGCCGACGCGCGTCGCAACTTCACCGTGCAGGGCGAGCCGCTGTGCTGGTCGGCGCAGCAGTTCCGTGCAGCCGACCAGTTGCCCTACATCGGCAGCAGCGCGCACGACAATGTGTGGGTCGCCACCGGCTATGGTCCCGATGGCTTGACCTGGGCGGGCGTGGCCGCTCGTGCGATCACCGAGGGAATCATGGGCACGACCAGCGAGATCGAGAAGCTGCTAAGCCCCATGCGCTTCACGCCAGTGCGTTCGGCGGCCGGCTGGGCCCGTACCAATGGCACGGTTGCACGGCACATGGTGGGAGATCGCCTTGGTGCTGCGCCGTCGCACTCGCCCAGCGAGTTAAGCCGTGGCTGTGGCGCACTGCTGGACGTGGATGGAAAGCGGACCGCCGTCTACCGCGATGAGCACGGTCAACTGCATGCGATGTCGGCGCTGTGCCCGCACCTCAAGTGCGTTGTCCAATGGAATGGCCATGAACGCACATGGGATTGCCCATGCCATGGCAGCCGCTTTTCCGCCACCGGGGCGCTGCTGGAAGGCCCCGCCCGGCAGGGCCTCACGCCAGAACCGCTGCAGGCAGAGCAGCCGCTGCAGCGGTGACCCTCAGGCTTCGGCGGCCGCATCCGCCTCGCAGGGCATGCAGCGTTCCTTCTTGGACTTGATGTCTGCAGCGGTCTTCGCCAGCGCCTCGTAACGCTGGCGAATCTCTTCAAGGTGCGCCGGTTCCATCGACTCCAGGTTCAACAGCTCCTGGTTGGCGTCCTTGCTGACCCGGATCAGTTCATCCAGCTTGATGTGCAGCGCGGCCGTATCGGCATTCTGCGTATGCTGGATCAGGAACACCATCAGGAAGGTCACGATGGTCGTTCCCGTATTCACCACCAGTTGCCACGTATCATTGAAGTGGAAGGCCGGCCCGCTGGCGGCCCAGGTGATGATGACCCCCAGCGCCGCGACGAATGCGCCCAGGCTGCCGGACAATCGTGCCGTCGCGGCCGCGACCCGGGCGAAGCCGCGCCGGATCACTCGTCACCTCCCGCGGCCTCCTCATCCGTTCGACGATCTGGCAGCCTGACCCGCTCACCCAGGCGCTTGGCCTGCTCTTCCGGCGTTGGCGCGGCGACGAAGGGGGAGATCGGATCACTGGCAGGGAAGGTTTCCTGCAGCGCTTCGTCATGATTGCGGTGGTTGTGCAGCTTTGCCTGCAGCGGGCTGACAGGATCGGGGCGCTGCGCCTCCGTGTCCGGATGGGGAAGGTCTTTCTGGTCGCGTTGCATGGTGCATCTCCAGGTTGATCACCACCTCGCAGGTGGCGGGCCCAGCATAGGAATGCACTGTGAGCGGCCTCATCAAGGGCGGGGCAACGTGGCGTCAATCCTTCAGGCAACGCGCGTTAACAATCAGCAGGGTGGGGGAGCCCGGCGTCGGCCACGGCGGCGCCAGGCCATCACCTGGCCGACCACCGCCGTCAACAGCAGCATCGCATTGGTCACCACGAAGACCGTGCTGCCCAGCATCGCGCTGTAGACAGTAAACAGCGCAGACGCGGTCATCTGGCCCGCGAACAGCCATTTGGATACGGCTTCCGGGTGGGACGACTGCCACTGCTTCACCATCTGCCGGATCAGGGTTGCCATCAGCACCGCCGTGGCGGCCCAGCCAAGTACGTCGGGGTGCATGAGGGCCTCCGATGTGTGGGCACCCCACGCTAGCCCCTGGCTGGGCAACGCCGTACGAAGGGAAGGTGAAGACGGCATCCCACCTCCGGCGCCCTCGCGCCATTCACTCCGCAGCAGCGACAATGCCCCCTCGGGCGCACCATGCGCGAGCCGCCCACCGATTGCAGGAATGCTGAGATGTCCAACACCCCCTTTGGCGAGTCGTCATGTGCTACCGCAGCCAGCGGCTGCATCGAAGTCCGTGGTGCGCGCGAGCACAACCTGAAGAATGTCGATGTCTCCATTCCGCGCAATGCACTGGTGGTGTTCTCCGGCGTGTCGGGATCCGGCAAGTCCTCGTTGGCCTTCGGCACGGTTTTCGCCGAGGCGCAGCGGCGCTACTTCGAATCCGTCGCACCCTATGCGCGCCGCCTGATCGACCAGGCGGGCGTGCCCGATGTGGATGCCATCGACGGGCTGCCCCCGGCGGTCGCCCTGCAGCAGCAGCGCGGCGCCAGCAATGCGCGCTCCTCGGTGGGCAGCGTGACCACGCTGTCCAGCCTGGTGCGCATGATGTTTTCGCGGGCGGGAGCCTACCCGGCCCACCAGCCCATGCTGTACGCCGAAGACTTCTCGCCCAACACCCCACAGGGCGCCTGCAGCACCTGCCATGGCCTGGGGTATGTCTACGAAGTGACTGAAGCACTGATGGTTCCGGACCCGTCGCTGAGCATCCGCGAGCGCGCCATCGCGTCCTGGCCACCGGCATGGCATGGCCAGAACCTGCGCGACATCCTGGTCACGCTGGGCTACGACATCGATGTGCCGTGGAAGAAGCTGCCGAAGAAGGACCGTGAGTGGATCCTGTTCACCGAGGAGACGCCCACCGTGCCGGTCTATGCCGGCTTCACGCCGGCCGAGACCCGTACCGCACTCAAGCGCAAGCAGGAGCCCAGCTACATGGGCACGTACACCGGCGCACGCCGCTACGTGCTGCACACCTTTGCCAACACCCAGAGCGCCCTGATGCGCAAGCGTGTGTCGCGCTACATGGAAGGCAAGCTGTGCCCGGCCTGCCACGGAAAGCGCCTGAAACCGGAGGCGCTTTCGGTCACCTTTGCCGGTGTGGATATCGGCGAGTTCATGCGGCTGCCGTTGGACCAGCTGGCGGCGTTGCTCGAGCCCATCGCGCGGGGCGACTTCAGTGCACACAGCCACGGCGCGCGTTCCAGCAGGCGTGCAACGCCCCGCGATCGCGCCAAGCGGGCAGCAAGTGGCCGCGCGACCCACGAAGGCGCACCCGACGTGCGCCTGACCTCAGCCTTGTCTGAGGAAAAGCGCCTGGCGGCACAACGTCTGGCGGGCGGGGTCATGGCGCGTGTACGGCAACTGCGCGAGCTCGGCCTGGGCTATCTATCACTTGATCGCGCCACGCCCACGCTGTCGGCCGGCGAACTGCAGCGCCTGCGGCTGGCCACGCAGCTCAGCTCGTTGCTGTTTGGCGTGCTGTACGTGCTCGACGAACCCTCGGCCGGCCTGCATCCGGCCGACAGCCAGGCGCTGTACGACGCACTGGAACGGCTGCGCGACGGCGGTAACTCGGTGTTCGTTGTTGAACATGATCTGGAGCTGATGCGCCGCGCGCAGTGGCTGGTCGATGTGGGCCCGCAGGCAGGGGAGCATGGCGGACGCGTTCTCTACAGTGGCGAGCCCGATGGCTTGCGCGACGTTCAGGATTCGCGCACGGCGCAGTACCTGTTCGACCAGGTGCCTGCGCCCGCCAGCCGGCAGCGCAGTGTCATCAGCTGGCTGGAGCTGAAGGGTATCCATCGCCATAACCTGCAGGGCGTGGACGCGCAGGTGCCGCTGGGGCTTCTGACCGCAGTGACCGGTATTTCCGGATCGGGCAAGTCCAGCCTGATGGCACAAGCGCTGCCCGAGCTGATACTGCTGCACCTGGGGCATGAGCCGGTGGACGACAGCGCCGACAGCACGCCCGCGGATGGGCCGACCGTGATCGAAGCCACGCGGGGCCAGCTGGCCGGCGACGTGGACGCCATCCAGCGCGTGGTGCAGGTAGACCAGAAGCCCATCGGCCGCACGCCACGATCCAATCTGGCCACCTACACCGGCCTGTTCGATCACGTGCGCAAGCTCTTCGCCGCGACACCCGACGCGCGCCGCCGCCGATTCGACGCGGGCCGCTTTTCGTTCAACGTGGCCAAGGGCCGATGCGAAACCTGCGAAGGCGAGGGCTTCGTCAGCGTCGAACTTCTGTTCATGCCGAGCGTCTATGCGCCGTGCCCCACCTGCCATGGCGCCCGCTACAACGAGGCCACCCTGAAGGTGCTGTGGAATGGTCGCACCATCGCCGAGGTCCTGCAGATGACGGTGGACCAGGCGCAGGCGTTCTTCGCCGAAGAAGACGCCATTGCCCGCCCGCTGCAGTTGCTGCAGGAAATCGGTCTGGGCTACCTGCGGCTGGGCCAGCCGGCCACCGAGCTTTCAGGCGGTGAGGCACAGCGCATCAAGCTGGCGACCGAGCTGCAGCGCAGCCAGCGCGGACGCACGCTGTATGTGCTGGATGAGCCCACCACCGGCCTTCATGCATCGGACGCGGACAGGTTGCTGGCGCAGCTGCAACGGCTGGTGGAGGCTGGCAACACCGTGGTGATGATCGAGCACGATATGCGTTCTGTCGCACAGGCGGACTGGGTGATTGATGTCGGGCCAGGTGCAGGCGGCGCGGGTGGCACCATCGTGGCGAAGGGCACGCCGCAACAGGTGGCCCGCGCCAAGGGAAGCAGGACTGCGCCGTTCCTTGCGCGCGAGCTGGGGCAGGCCAGCTGACGCCATCTCATCTGGGGCTGGACGCATTCTGTTGTACTGTGGGAGTACTCGCAGCGCCCATCAGCGAGAGGATGGTCAGGTGAACGCTTCCATGCTCCCAAGAATCGTCGGCTTCGATGTCCCGTTGTTGCATGAGCGTGTAGACGCATCCACCGACGAAGCCATCACCGCGCTGCTGGATCTGGCGCCGGGCGCTCGCTGGACAGAGATGTTCCTCATCAAGTGCAGGGCACTGGCGTCCCAGCTCCAGCTGGCGGATGTTCGCATTGAAGGCGCCAGGATCTACTTCTACGGATCCATCAGCGATTCTCGTGGACTTGCCGACGCGGTGATGTCCATTGTCCACGTACTGAATGATGAGTTGATGCGCGAGCGGAATCACGCAGCCAGCCGCGCCTAGGCGCAGCCAAGCAGGGACCAGCACCGATCGGCAATCTCCGCTGCGCCAGGATGGCCGCGCAGGCTCGATCGCTTCGCAAGCCTGCCCTGCAGATCGTCGATCCATGCCGACCGGGTGCCATGCGGATCTCTCACATAGATATCGCAGGCAAGCCGGATAACGGGCGCCACTTCATATCGGAAGCTCATCGCGGGCAGGGCGCCCAGGTTGAACGCGATTTTCCAGTGGGCCAGCTCGCGCTCGACGTCGACAACGTGCTTGCTTCTTCCATGGATCATGGCGTTACCCCTTTTCGAAACTCCACTGTACACGCTTGTTGCTGCGGGCCTGTTCATGACCCTTGTTCATATGGGACGCGTCCCCGTACGTTCCCGTAACGGCGACACGCCCACAGTCAATCGGCAGCAGACTTGCTGCGGCGGAGAATCGAAATGAACAGCGTCCCCGAACAGAACAGGAATGACCGCTCCAACGCGTCCGCTGAAGCAGAACAGCCTGCACAGCAGGGGCAGGGCGAGGGGGGCGAACCCGGCGGAGAGGAGCCCGGCAAGCAAGGACAGCAACAGCAGCAGGACAACAAGGATCGCGAGAGCCCGAAGCCAGCGGATGAAAAGAAGGGCGGTCTCGGCGGCGATACCCGCCGCTGAGGAACAGGAGGAGCCGCGCGCCGCGCGGCTGCTTCCGCAGCAGACAGGGAGCGTGCATGTCCGCACAAAGCCAGGCGATCAGCCTGATGACCAAGATCATGTACCAGTGTCGCCCGGAGAAAACCACAACAATGGCGCAATGCCGTTGCTGCCACGCGCCCAGCCCTGGCGGGATGGAGTGCGCACGGTGCCTGACCGGCAGGCTCGGCGATACGATTCACAATCGTGGTGCAGCGTTCGGCTGGCTGGAATCGTTCCGCAGGGTCCAGCAGGACGAAGCACACGTATTCGAATGCGCAAAGCGCGCCGATGTGGCATCTCCCTAGGCGTCGCATCCGGACCTGACATCGCGCAGGCGTATGCTCGAGTCATTCAGGAGCAACGCGATGACTTTTCCGATCTGCATCTACGATAGAACGGGCACAGGGCTCCGGCTGCCTGCGGGATGGTGGATCGACCTTCAGTCCGATCTGCCTGCACTGGTGAAGGGTGCCGCGCGCATTGACCTTCCGCGATCTTCAAAAGACGAGCATCCACGATTGGATCCTGAGGTTCTCACGGATCTCTTCCGGCGCATTGGAGGCTCTCAGTGGCTAGGTTGAATCCAGCCCATTCCCTGGGAGTGCGCTGGCTGTTCTTTCGCCTTCGCAACGGGCAGTCCATCAGTCCGGCCAGGCTGATGTCTGTCTGGTCCGAGGCGGCGGAATCCAACGACTGCGCCGTGCGCCGTGAAATCATCGACGGCGCCGGCTATGTCTACGCCTTGTATGCGCCCAACAGCCTGCTTTCACCCAGGCGCGTGGAGCTGCGCATGAGAGCGCTGCTGGAGGAGGCCGGCTACGCCTTCACGATGGGCAGCCTGGCGGGGCGGCACCCGGGCGACGGCTGAGGCGCGGCGCTGAGGCGCCGGCCGAAGAGTCCATGACAGCCGCTCTCATTCGGGGACACCAGGCTCCAGTGGTTCGTGAGTCGCGGGATCGAAGAGCGCCAGCATCCGCTCACGCCGGCACTGTTCGAGCCAGTGGTGCCATATCTCCACCTCGTCCATCAGCCCCGTGGCACCGCACGCTGGGCACGTGAGCGTCGTACCCGATGGACTCGTCTTGATGCCCTCGTCCTGAGTCATTGATGAGCGCAAGCCGCAGCTCTTGCAGGTGGATCGCAACTGATCGAGGCGAACGATGGCGCCATTGCGCGCAAGAAGGGGCTGGATCGCATGGATCCGGAAGGCATTGGGAGGGTGCATGGCCGTGTCGTCTTGGGCTGGACACGGGAGCAAAGGATTCTGCGCCGGAGAAGAGCCGTGAGGGCGCAGTGTCCTCCGTTGGAGGTTAACCCTTCATCAAAGTGCGGAACACGCTCCATCGTTGGCCTGAAATCCTACGCCCGCACTCGTGCACTGACGCGGCACCCGGCGCTTCTCCGGTGCCAGCCCTGCTTCTGGGAAGGAAGGGCTCTGCCATCACAACAGAGCCCCGGTCACTCACTTTTCCTGCAGGAACGCCAGCAGATCCTGGTTGACCTTGTCCTTGTGGGTGTCGGTCAGGCCGTGCGGCGCACCCGGGTAGACAATCAGCCTGGCGCCCTTGATGAGCCTTGCCGATTGGCGGCCTGAGATATCGATCGGCACGATCTGGTCGTCGTCGCCGTGGATGACCAGGGTGGGCACATCAAACTTCTTCAGGTCCGCGCGGAAGTCGGTGGCCGAGAACGCAGCGATCGAATCGTAGGTGTTCTTGTGGCCGCCCTGCATGCCCTGCGCCCACCACGCATCGATCAGCCCCTGCGACACCTTCGCGCCCGGGCGGTTGAAGCCATAGAACGGGCCCGACGGAATGTCCTTGTACAACTGGGCGCGGTTGTCCATCTGTGCCTTGCGGATGCCATCGAACACTTCGATCGGCAGGCCGTTGGGGTTGTCGGCGGTCTTCAGCATGAACGGCGGCACCGAGCTGATCAGCACGGCCTTCTTCACTCGCCCGGTGCCATGCCGGCCGATGTAGCGCGCCACCTCGCCGCCACCGGTGGAGAAACCCACCAGGGTCACATCGTGCAGGTCCAACGTATTGATCACCGTGGCCAGGTCATCAGCGTAGTGATCCATATCGTTGCCGTCCCACGGCTGGCTGGAACGACCGTGGCCACGACGGTCATGCGCGATCACGCGGTAGCCATGATTGGCCAGGAAGATCATCTGGGATTCCCAGCTGTCCGAGTTCAACGGCCAGCCGTGGCTGAAGGTCACGACCGGGCCGTCCTTCGGGCCCCAGTCCTTGTAGTACAGCTGCACGCCATCGGCGGTGGTGATGTAGCTGGCGGTGCGCGCGATGCTGGTGACTGCCGCCGGCGTGGCCGGTTCGGCGGCCTGCGCGGACAGGCCGGCCTGGACCGAGAGAGCGAGGGCGGCAACGGCCAGGGCACGGGTGAAGGTGTTCATGCGGGGAACTCTCATGGGTGGGTGGTGAGACGTACTTTGCGCCCGCGATCAGGCGCCAGGGATATGACAAGTCCGAATTTCTTGATAGATCGTCCTGATTGCACGGACCCACAGTGGGGTCGACTGGATGATCATCCGAAGCTGCCCGACCTGGGCCTGCGCACTACCGAACGAGCCAGAGGCGCTTGCAATGGTGACATTGCAGCCGGTTCCGCATTGCTTCCCGGAACGCAACATGACGTACCCCTTCACGGAGATACCGCACATACCGCGTACTGCCTAGGCTGATCCCACACGGCACCTGCCGTGTTCCGGGCCCATTGCCCGCGCAGTGGCCCGTCTTCCCCATGAACTCCGCAGCGCTGGCCTGCCAGGCAACCGTGCCCTGGCAATGTCACTGCCTGCGCCATGGGAAAGTGCCCGGATTCGTTCGCGCCAGCCTTGCATTGCTGCCCGCCAAATGGCTCTTCGTGGAGATCCCTCATGTTCAGTATGGAAAACACCGCCGCGCCCATTGCCCCCGCCCTCGATGAACTGGTGCCCTCGCGCTACGCCCTGAAAGTGGGCGACGTCGAAGTGCTGGTGATCAGCGATGGCGTCCTGCCGTTGCCCACCCAGATGCTCGGCCACAACGTACCGGCGGCCGACCGTGCCGAATGGTTCGAAGAGATGTACCTGCCGCAGGATGCCTTCGACTGGGCATTGAACGTGATGGTGGTGCACAGCGGGGATCGCACCATTCTCATCGATGCCGGCCTGGGCATGGACCCGGACCTGCAGCTGCCGCGCGCCGGCCAGCTGATCCGTCGCCTTGGTGCTGCCGGTATCAACCTGGGCGAAATCACCGATGTGGTGATCACCCACATGCACATGGACCACGTCGGCGGGCTGCTGGTTGAAGGTGTGAAGGAACAGCTGCGCCCGGACCTGAAGATCCACGTGGCCGCAGCGGAGGTGGAGTTCTGGAAGTCGCCGGACTTCAGCCGCACCAACATGCCGCAGGGTTTCCCCGATGCGCTACGCGCCACGGCCAAGCACTTCTGGGCCGAGTACAGCAGCTATGTGCATACTTTCCAGGACGAACAGCAGATCGCGCCGGGCGTAACGGCCCGCCGTACCGGTGGGCATACCCCGGGCCACTGCGTAGTGCGCGTAGCGTCCGCGGGGCAGGCCCTGACCTTTGCCGGTGACGCGGTGTTCGCGGTCGGCTTCGACCAGCCGAACTGGCACAACGGCTTCGAGCACGATCCGGAGGAATCCGCACGCGTACGCATCGCTCTGCTGAAGGACCTGGCCGGCACCGGCGAAATGCTGGTGGCCACGCATCTTCCGTTCCCGTCAGTGGGCCGGGTGTCGCTGGAGGGTGAGACGTTCCGCTGGGTGCCGGTGTTCTGGGACTTCTGATCGGATCCTGCGGATACAGCGCAAGCAGGAGTTTTCGACGGGGCGCATCGGCGCCCCGCTCGAATCCCGCAAGGGCGGCCGACAACGGACCCCATCCCTAGCTGGCGTGGAACTACTGGATGGCGGTCGGGCGAGCCAACCGCTGCAGCTTGCGCGGGTTGCGCTGCACCAGAACCTGCGTGATCCGCTCGCCATCGGTCTCGAAGGCCATCGCCGCCTCCAGCACGCCATCGAAATAGCGCAGCAGTCCCAACCGTCCGTTGAGCATGGCCGGCACCATCCGCAATTGCGCGCTGCGCCGCAGGTGCGGGGCATACAGCAGCTGGGCAATGCGTGCGCCGCCGAGCAAAGGCCCAGGGAAGCTGGTGACGATACCGCCGCCGTCTCCCACCAGTTCGGCCGATTCGGCCATCAACGCCTTCATCGTGCGGAAATCGCCGCTGGACGCGGCCTCGGCGAAGCGGCGCAGCAGTTTCTGGTGCACGTCCTGCGGGACGTTGTAGCGCGGGCGCTCCTGCCTGAGCTGCTGGCGCGCGCGATGCACGATCTGCCGGCAGGCGGCCTCTGTCTTGTCCAGGGTGCGCGCGACCACGGCGTAATCCTGATCGAACACATCGTGCAGCAGGAAAGCCGCACGCGCATCCGGGGCCAGCCGTTCCAGCACACTGAGGAAGGCGACCGACAGATCGCTGGCGGTTTCCAGCACGTACTCGGGCGTGGCGGTGTCATCGGTCAGCAGCGGCTCGGGCAACCACATGCCGACATAGTGTTCGCGCGCATGCCGGGCCAGGCGCAGGCCATCAATGGCACGACGGGTGGTGGTCGCCACCAGCCAGGCTTCCGGATTCTCGATCTGTGACCGGTCGGCGCCATGCCAGCGCAGCCAGACATCCTGCACCACGTCTTCGGCTTCGTGCGAAGACCCGAGCATGCGGTAGGCCACGCCGAACAGGCGCGGGCGGAGGCGGGAGAACAGCGCAGTGGAATCGTCCATGCCAGCGTAGACGGGACAGGTCCCCGGATTGTGACACCCGGGAACCTGTCGCTGGTGCCAGCGCCGGACGTGCAATCAGTGCGGCGGCAGCACCGCCGGCTTGCCGATGTCCTTGATCAGGAACACCACGAATTTCGCCGGCTCGGTAGCGCTGGCGTTGCGGCCTACGGTGTGCAGATCGGCCGGGCCTTCATGGAAGGCCTCGCCCGGGCCAAGGGTGACCTCCTTGCCGCCGGCCACACCCATCACGATCCGTCCTTCCAGGACGTAGACGAAGCCATGGGCATCGTGGCGGTGGACAGGATCAGCACCACCGGGCGGGTACTCCACGGTAAGGATCAGCGCTTCCTTGCCGGGCTGCTCGGGCAGGGCGCGGGTCATCACCTCGCGCACCCGGGGCTCGGGCGCTGCAGGGGGCGGGGTGGCGGCAGCGCCGCACAGTGGCAGCAGCGCAAACAGGGCCAGAACAGAACGACGCATGGCAGGTCTCCAAGGCGGTAGAGGAGGGCCGCGGCATGGGGCAGCGGCGGGAGGGTCAGGCCAGACCGGCCTTGTCCAGGCCGAAGGCCGCGTCCAGGGTGCCGGGCGTGGTACGGAAGGCAACGTTGGCGCGGTTCCATGCGTTGATCGCCATCACCGCGTGGGTCAGGTCGACCATTTCCTGATCGGACAGCGGGCCGCGCACGCGCGCGTACAGCTCGTCGGGCACGCCTTGCGCCGGCAGCTGGGTCAGTACTTCGGTCCAGGCCAGGCAGGCGCGCTCGCGCGGGCTGAACAGCGTCGATTCACGCCATGCCGCCAGGTGATGCAGGCGCAGGGGGCGCTCACCACGCAGGGCGGCCTCCTTCACGTGCATGTCCAGGCAGAAACCACAGCCGTTGAGCTGCGATGCACGGATGTTGACCAGATCGATGATGGCCGCTTCGATCGAGGCGGTGTGGGCGGCATGCGAGTACAGGCCGAGCTTCTTGAACAGTTCGGGGGATTGCGCGGCGTAATCCAGGCGTGCGGTCATGGTGTGTTCCTGTAGCGTGTGAAGGGCACAGCGAGGCTAGGCCTGCATTCGCAACGCCGGTAGGCGGGGGCCGGGCCGCACGCTGTTGCATGAAAAGCACCAATGTCCTGTCACAGCGGGCGATGCTCGGCCGTCTGCCGGGCATGGACACCTCATCGCACCTGCGCACCGCATCGCGCCCTGCCAGCGAACAGGTCTGGCAGGCCTTCCTCACCGCATTGCGCGAACTGCCGCCCGATGCACGTGCGGTGCTGTTGCTGCACGACGTGCTGGGCGCCGGATTCGAGGACATCGTGCCCCTGCTGGGGCTCGATCTTGCCGCGTGCAGGCAACGGTTGGCGCTGGCGCGGAGCCACCTGCACGCACAACGTGCCCGCCTGGAGCCAGGCCACCCATGAACGCCGCAACACCCCGCCCGGCCAGCGACGGCCACGATGCGCTCAATGCGTCCTTCTCCACCAGCTACGCCGGCGTGCTGGCCTTCATTGCAGTGGCGTCCGAGGGCAGTTTCGCGCGCGCGGCCGACCGCCTCGGCATCGGCCGCTCGGCCGTCAGCCGCAGCGTGCAGAAGCTGGAAAGCCAGCTGGGCGTGCGGTTGTTCCTGCGCACCACGCGCTCGACCACGCTCACCCGCGAAGGCGAGCTGTTCCTGGAGGGCTGCAACCCGGGCGTGACCTGCATCCTGCAGGCGCTGGAGGAAATGCGCGACCTGCGCGAAGGTCCGCCGCGCGGGCACCTGCGCATCAGTGCCAGCCACGGCTTCGGCCGGCGGGTGATCGCGCCCTTGCTGGCCGCATTCCGCGCCGATTACCCGCAGGTATCCGTGGAACTGCTGCTGGACGAGCAGGCCCCCG
The DNA here is from genome assembly GCF_059368315.1 of Stenotrophomonas sp. YJH_SMC_119. Classification (NCBI taxonomy): domain Bacteria; kingdom Pseudomonadati; phylum Pseudomonadota; class Gammaproteobacteria; order Lysobacterales; family Lysobacteraceae; genus Stenotrophomonas; species Stenotrophomonas sp. YJH_SMC_119. The sequence goes on from NZ_JCAFRP010000003.1 coordinate 215,051, forward strand.
ACCTGGCCGGTGACCGCATCGACGTGGCGTTTCGCGACGGCCTGCTGGAAGACAGCCAGGTGATCGCCAAGCAGCTGGTGCCGATGCAGCTGGTCGTATGTGCATCACCGGCGTACGTGCAGGTGCACGGCCTACCCGCGTCGGTGGACGCGCTGCCCACGCATGCCTGCATCGGGCGGCGCCTGCCGGGCGGACGCATGCAGCCCTGGGAATTCCGTGTCGACGGTGCCGAAGTGCACCTGCAGCCGCCTTCCGCACTGGTGTTCAACGATGCCGACCTGGCCCTGCAGGCCGTCATCGACGGGCTCGGCATCGCCCAGCTGTCCAGCTATCAGGTGCGTGAAGCGCTGTGGGCGGGCAGGGTGGTGACCTGCCTGGATCGGCATGCGCCGCTCGATCGCGGCCACTACCTGTGCTACCTCAGCCGCCGCCAGCTGCCCAAGCGCGTGCGGGCCTTCATCGACTTCAGCACGCAGCGGGTGCGCGCGCTCGAGCTGGATGTGATCTCGCACTGGGAAGCGCGCCAGCAGGCCCCCCCTCTGAACCCAGGCGCACGGCCTGGCTGGGCCTGAGCGTATTGGTGCGTGCCGGGCAACAGTGCGCGGCCCGCCATGGACCTACTGCCTCGCGCCCGCGCTACCTACGATGCCTGCGCCCGGCCACATCCGGTAGCCCTTCTACATTCCAGGAGATACGCAATGAAGTTCCTCGTCATCGGTGGTACCGGCCGCATCGGCAGCAAGGTGGTGGAACGCCTGCGCGTAGCCGGGCATGAGATCGTGGTGGCAGCACCCTCGACCGGGGTGGATGTGCTGACCGGTGAAGGTCTGGATGCCGCCATGGACGGCGTCGACGTGGTGGTGGACCTGGCCAACTCGCCCTCGTTCGAAGATGCGGCAGTGCTTTCGTTCTTCGTGACCGCTGGCCACAACATACTTGCGGCCGCTATCCGTGCCGGCGTACATCACCACGTTGCGCTTTCCGTCGTAGGCACCGACATGCTGGCAGCCAGTGGCTATTTCCGCGGCAAGATCGCCCAGGAGCGCCTGATCCGCGACTCGGGCCTGCCGTACACCATCATCCATTCCACGCAGTTCTTCGAGTTCCTGCCGGGCATCATCCAGTCCGCCGGCGATGGGGAGACCCTGCGGCTGCCGGCCGCCGACGTGCAGCCGATTGCCGCCGAGGATGTTGCCGAAGCGGTGGCACGCATCGCGCAGCAGCCGCCGGCCAATGGCGTGCTGGAAATCGCCGGGCCGCAGCGTAGCGCGATGGCGGATCTGGCCAGGCAGTATCTGCAACTGACGGGTGATTCCCGGCAGGTCGTTGCGGATGCCCAGGCGCTGTACTTCGGCGCGCCGCTGCAGATCGACACGCTGGTGCCGGTCGGACACGCGTGGCTGGGGCAGGTCGATTTCGACGCCTGGCTGCAGCAGTCCGGCCTGTTGCAGCGGCAGCCTGCCTGAGCGGCGAATCGATCGCCTGCCGCAGCTGCGCCTGATGGAGCCGCGCAATGACCGAGCTGAAGCCTCCTTCGCCCGCCATGCTGGACCGTTACCAGGGCGACGACGTGAAGCCGCTGTACACCGGCCGCGTGCGGGTGAGCGGTGGCCAGGCCCAGCACGGGCGGGCGTCCGGCGTCGTGCGGTCGGACGACGGTGCACTGGCGGTGGACCTGCGCCTGCCGCCGGAACTCGGCGGGCCTGGCGGCGGCGCCAATCCCGAGCAGCTGCTGGCCGCGAGCTACGCTGGCTGCTTCCACGGTGCCATGGTGCTGGTGGCCGCGCGTGCCGGCCTGCTGCTGCACAACCCCAGCATCGAAGTGGCGGTCACCTTCGCCCGTGATCCGGCAGATGGGCTGTACCTGCTGTCGGCCGAGATCGTGGTACATCTTCCCGGCATGGATGAGAACCTGGCCTGCGAACTCGTTCGCAACACCGAACGCGTCTGCCCATACGCCAAGATGTTCCATCGCGGCGTCAGCCATGTGGTGCATGTTCGGGTCGGCCCGCAGGCTCCGCCTCTGTAGAATCGAGCCATGCTCGACTCCGGGAAGGTCCTGGCCCTGACGATTACACGGCTAGGCCGTATTCCGCCACAACCCCGCTCGGCTACGATGGTGGCGCCGGCAACCTGGCCGGTGGGGCAGGGGATGCAATGGACATGCAGGCAGGGGGCGGATTCGATCCGCCGGCAAAGACCGATTCGCAGGAACTGACATTCCACTGGCTCTACCAGCGGGTGCAGGGACTGGTTGAGCACAGCATCTACCCCAAGGCGGGCAGGGTGGAGACGTGGGCGTTTCGCATCGGCGTGGGTGCGGCGATCGTCGGCATTCTCATGGGTCAGCTTCCGGATCGATGGCTGCCTCTTGGCGTAGTGCTCCAGGTGGTTGTTGCCTGCCTGGCAATCGAAGTAGGAGGGTTCATTGTCGGTGGCGTACTGGCCGCCCGCAGGGGCATTCGCCAGTTCAGCCAGCCGCGGCTCTCGCACGCCCGGGAGATGGATGAAGACTTCGCTCACTGGCAAGCGGTGGTGACCGAGCTTCGCGGATTCCCGCGCGTCCAGCGCGAGCGGCGACTCAAGTTCGTCAGCACCTTGCGCACAAACATGATTGAGCGCATGGGCATGATGTATGGCGGCCTGCAGCGGCTGGGACCATTCCCGCTGTTGATTGCCCTCTACCTGCAGTTCCGCGGATGGAAATGGGGCGACTGGGCGGGCGCTTTCGATGTTGGCCCGCTGGGTGCACTACTGATCTTCGCCATGGTGCTGCTGTACCTGCTGGGCTGGATGCTGATCGGCCTTCGCACCAGGCTTGATACCTACGTTGCCTTGTTGGAGGGCTCCATCCACGAACCCGAGCCCTCCCAGCGAACGCCTTTGTAGCGTCGGGCCATCATGTTCCTCATGCTGAGGGACAAACAGGACTGTGAGTCATCCAGTGAGGCATACGCATGGCTCAAGAGTGCCGCGCTGTGGCTGGATGCAGCCGATTTCTTCGGGCTTGCTGCATCATGTTCGCACATTTCGCCGACTTCACAGGTCTGTACCCCGCAGAGGGGCATAGTAGCCCTTCGGTAGTGTGAGCGCGTCCATCCAGCCACGGGGTTTCCCCGAACGCCAGGAGGTCACTGTGCCAAGTTGTGATGAAGGAATGAAGTTGACGCGTCGCCAGGTGATCGCCGGCGGCGTCACGACCGTGGCGATGTCCGCCGCACCGGGGGCGTCATCGCTCGCCGCCGAACTGGCGGCGCCCCCGCCGCCCAGGCCGCCGGTCATCAGCACGGTGGCATTGACCGTCAACGGCAAGCGGCGGGAACTTGAACTGGACACCCGGACCACGCTGCTCGATGCCCTGCGCGAACATCTGAAGCTGACCGGAACGAAAAAAGGCTGCGACCACGGTCAATGCGGTGCCTGTACCGTGTTGGTCAACGGTGAGCGCATCAATGCCTGCCTCAGCCTGGCGGTGCAGCACCAGGGCGATGCCATCACCACCATCGAAGGCCTCGGAACTCCCGATGACCTGCATCCGATGCAGGCCGCTTTCATCAAGCATGATGGCTACCAGTGCGGGTATTGCACGCCGGGGCAGATCTGTTCGGCGGTGGCGGTCCTGGACGAGATCAAGCGGGGTGTGCCCAGCCATGTACAGGCGGACGTCAGCGCACGGCCCCGGGCCACCAACATGGAAATGCGCGAACGCATGAGCGGCAACCTCTGCCGCTGCGGCGCCTATTCCAACATTGCCGAGGCGATGGCAGAGGTCGCTGGCGTGACCTCTGCAGGGAGGCGCGCATGAGGGCCTTCAGTTACGAACGCGCGAAATCCCCGGCCGAGGCCGCCAGGGCCGTCGCCGGTACCGAGGGCGCGAAGTTCCTGGCCGGAGGGACCAACCTGCTCGACCTGATGAAGCTGGAGGTCGAGACGCCAGCGCACCTGGTCGATGTGCAGGACATCGGCCTGGACAGGATCGAACCCACCGACGAGGGTGGCCTGCGCATCGGCACGCTGGTCACCAATACCGCGCTGGCCTCGCATGAGCGCGTGCGCCGCGACTACGCGGTGCTGACCCGCGCGATCGTGGCAGGCGCCTCCGGGCAGTTGCGCAACAAAGCCACCACCGGCGGCAACCTGCTGCAGCGCACGCGCTGCCCGTATTTCTACGACCCCAATCTGCCCTGCAACAAGCGCCTGCCCGGATCCGGCTGCGGCGCACTCGAGGGGTTCTCCCGGCAGATGGGCGTGATCGGCACCTCGGACAGCTGCATCGCGACCTATCCGGGCGACATGGCGGTGGCCCTGCGGGTGCTGGACGCCTCGATCCAGACCGTCAGGGGTGACGGCAGTACGCGAAGCATCCCGATTGCCGATTTCCATCGTTCCCCCGGCGACAGGCCGCAGCAGGACAACGTGCTGCAGCGCGGTGAGCTGATCACCCACGTCACGCTGCCGGAGCCCCTGGGCGGTCGGCACGTGTACCACAAGGTGCGGGACCGCGCGTCCTATGCGTTCGCACTGGTGTCGGTCGCCGCGGTCGTGCAGCGTGACGGCTCGGCGCGGTTCGCCTTCGGTGGGGTCGCGCCGAAGCCGTGGCGCGTCGAGGCAGCCGAACCCCTGCTGCGCGACGGCGTGAAGGCCGCGACCCGGCAGGTGTTCGCCGGTGCCCGTCCGACGCCGGAGAACGCGTTCAAGATCGCGCTCGCCGAGCGCACCCTCGCAGCGGTGCTGGTGGAAGGAGAGCGCTGATGCCCCTTGAATTCAACGCCCCCGCCGGCGACAACCTGTTCGACAAGGCCAAGGTCGTCGGCAAGTCGACGCCGCGCATCGACGGTCCACGCAAGACCACCGGCACCGCCCCCTATGCCTACGAGCGCCATGACGTGGCGCCGAACCAGGCCTACGGCTACATCGTCGGTGCGGGCATCAGCAAGGGGCGCATCATTTCGATGGATGCGTCCCGCGCACGTGCCGCGCCTGGCGTACTGGCGGTCATCACCGCACCGGAAACCAAGCCGGTCGGCACATCGAACTGGAACAATGCACCGTTGTTCGGCGGAGCCGAGGTGGCCCACTACCATCAGGCCATCGCCTGCGTGGTGGCAGAGACCTTCGAGCAGGCCCGCGCCGCCGCGGCGCTGATCCGCACCCGCTACGAGCGCGGCAAGGGCCGCTTCGATTTCCCGGCCCTGGCACCGTCCGCGCCGCTGGCAAAGGGGCGCGGCGGCAAGCCCGACCGGCAGACGCTCGGCGATTTCGACACCGCTTACGCGAGCGCGGCGGTCAAGCTCGACGAGACTTACCACACCTCCGACGAAAGTCATTCGATGATGGAGCCGCACGCCACCATCGCCGCCTGGGAGGGTGACACGCTCACGTTGTGGACGGCGAACCAGATGATCGACTGGGCCAGGCAGGGCATGGCGGCGATCCTCGGCATCGATCCTGCCAAGGTGCGTGTGGACTCGCCCTATATCGGCGGCGGCTTCGGCGGCAAGCTGTTCATCCGTGCCGACGCGGTGCTGGCCGCGTTGGCGGCCAAGCAGGTCGGGCGGCCGGTGAAGATCGCGCTGCAACGCCCATTGATGCCGAACAACACCACGCACCGGCACGCCACCCTCCAGCGCGTGCGGATCGGCTGCGGAAAGGATGGCCGGATCTCCGCCATCGCCCATGAGAACTGGTCGGGCAACATCAACGGCGAGGACGGTGAGAACGGCACCCTGCAGACGCCCAAGCTCTATGCAGGCGCCAACCGCCTGGTGGCGAACTACATCGCCACGCTCGACATGCCCGAAGGCAATGCGATGCGCGCACCGGGCGAAGCACCGGGCCACATGGCGCTGGAAGTAGCGATGGATGAAATGGCCGAGAAGCTGGGCCTCGACCCGATCGCGTTCCGCATCCTCAACGAGCCCGAGGTGGTACCCGGCGATCCGTCCAAGAAGTTCTCCGACCGCAACCTGGTGCGCTGCCTGCGCGAAGGCGCGGAGCGCTTCAACTGGAGCAAGCGCAACCCCAGGCCGGCGCAGGCCAGGGAAGGGGACTGGCTGGTCGGCATGGGCGTGTCTGCGGGCTATCGCGGCGCACCGACGATGAAGTCGGCGGCGCGAGTCCGGCTTGACGGCCAGGGCGGGGTGATTGTCGAGACCGACATGACCGACATCGGCACCGGCTCCTACACGATCATCGCGCAGACGGCAGCCGAGACCATGGGCGTGCCTCTGGACCGGGTCCAGGTGACCCTCGGCGACTCCCGTCATCCCGCCTCCGCCGGTTCCGGCGGCCAGTGGGGCGCGGCGAGCTCCACCGCAGGCGTGTACGCGGCGTGCGTCAGCCTGCGCCGCAAGGTGGGCGAGAAACTGGGCTTCGACGGAGACACCGCAGACTTCGCCAATGGCCGCATCCAGGCGGGTGGGCGGACCATCAAGCTGGCGGAGGCGGGCACACTGTCGGCGGAGGACGGCATTGCCTTCGGCGACTTCAAGCAAGGTTACGACGTCGGCACCTATGCAGGGCATTTCTGCGAGGTCGCCGTGCATGCCTACACGGGAGAGACGCGCATCCGCCGCATGCTTGCCGTATGCGATGGCGGCCGGATCCTCAATCCGCTCTCCGCACGCAGCCAGGTCATCGGCGGGATGGTGATGGGTGCGGGCGCGACCCTCATGGAGGAGCTGGTGGTCGACAAACGGCTTGGCTTGTTCATCAACCACGACCTGGCCGGCTACGAGGTTCCCGTGCATGCCGACATCCCGTACCAGGAAGTGGTCTTCCTCGACACGCTGGATCCGGTGATCTCGCCGATGAAGGCCAAGGGTGTGGGTGAACTGGGCATCTGCGGGGTTGGCGCCGCGATCGCCAATGCGGTCTACAACGCAACCGGCGTGCGCGTGCGCAACTATCCCATTACCCTGGACAAGCTGCTGCCCGGCTTGCCCGACGTGGGCTGACGTTGCGCATGGACCGACCCGCAGCCTCGACCGCTCTGGAGGCCTCCGCCGCGGGCGGAGGGGAGCCCGGCGATCTTGCCGAGGACCTGTCCGCACCGCCGGGCTTCCTCACCGAAGGCAGCCCGCGCGGCGTGCTCGAGACGGCCTTGACGCGCGTGCGCGCGGGGGAGCACGCCGTGCTCGCGCTGGTGCTGGAAACCGATGGCTCCACCTACGCCGGTGCCGGCGACATGGTGCTGTTCTGCAACGGCAGCCAGGTCGGCTGGCTCAGCGGCGGATGCCTGGAGCCGGAGCTCGCGCGACGCGCGGAGCAGGTGAGCGCTGCAGGCCGGGTCGACTGGATCGAGATCGACACCCGCAGTGACGACGACCTGTTGAGTGGGTCCGCGCTCGGCTGCCGCGGCCGGCTGCGGATTGCGCTACTGCCATTGCGTGCCATGTCCGGCATCGACGCCGTCATCGAGGCTTGGCTGCGCGAGGGCGTGTCACTCCGGCGCGACCTTCGCACGTCGGGCCAGGTTGTTTTCCGTGCCGGCCATCGCGAGCAGGCGTGGCAGCTGCATCCGATGGAGGGTGCGCAGCCCTTTGGCGAGGGCGCATGGCATTTGCCGTTGCTCCGGCTTCCGCGGGCCCTGGTGTTGGGGGGCGGTCCCGAAACGCCCTCCCTGGTTCCGTTGCTGCGGGGCCTGGGGTGGCGGGTCAGCGTGGCCGAACGGCGAGCGCGCTGGGCCTCAGCCGGGCAGTGCGCGGATGCGCATCTTCAGACCAGCCCGGCCGAGGCCCTTCATGGCGACCCGTGCGACGCGGCACTGGTGATGCATCACGATTTCGAACTGGACCGGGAGGCGCTGGTGGCCCTGGCTGATACCAAAGTTGCGTTCATTGGACTGCTGGGTCCGCGGCGAAGGCGCGAGGACCTGTTCAAGCTGCTGACACCGGATCAGCGCCACCGCCTGTCCCCGAGACTTCAATCACCGGTCGGCCTGAACATCGGCGGCCGAGGGCCAGAGGCGATTTCGCTCAGCATCGCCGCGCAGCTGCAGCAATGGCGAAGCGCGCACGGCAGGTGACTGACGCGCATGCGGTCGTCGTGCTGGCTGCCGGCGGGAGCACCCGACTTGGCCAGCCCAAGCAGCTTCTGACCCGGCAGGGCGAAACCCTGGTACATCGCGTGGTGCGGTTGGCGCGGGAGCTCGCGCCAGCGCAGGTCCTGGTCGTCGTGGGCGCGAACGCACAGGCCGTGACATCCAGCATTGCCGGGCTGGATGCCACTCCGGTAACCAACCACCACTGGGAACGCGGCCTGGCGAGCAGCCTGCAGGTTGCCGGCGCGCACCTGCTGCCCACGGTGACCGCGGTGATGGTCGTGGCATGCGACCAGCCCGCAATCGAGCGCTCCCATCTGCAGGCGCTGCTTTCGGGCGCCCGCGCCGCGGCGTCAGGGTGTGCTGGCACCCGTCAAGGACACGCGCTTGGCGTTCCCGCGGTAGTGCCGCGCGCCTGGTTCACCCCTGTCGGTGCAGCCGGTGACCGGGGCTTCGGAGCGCGCCTGCGGCAACTTCCTGTCGATATGGTGCATGTCCTACAGGCGCCGGAACTGGGCCTGGATATCGATACGCCAGAAGATCTAGCGCATGCGCGCGATGCGGGCTGGATCGATGCAGGGAGGTGACCCGCATGATCACTGGGCCAATGCCTGTCGCGCAGGTGACGAGCGGCAGGGCTGGAGCCCGAACCCTCGCTGCCCGCAGCCCTGTAGAGTCGGGCCATGCTCGACTACGGCATGCCACATCGCGCCCCATCAGGCACATCACTGGCAAGACTCTGCAGCACCCGATCCAACAGAACAGGTTCCGGCACGCCAGCCAGTACCTGCTCCAGGTAATCCAACGGCTCCACCTGCCATTGGAGGAGCGCCCGCAACCGCACAACGGCGGGCGCCCGCTGCCTCGCGTCCAGCGAGGTCCACAACAGCAGATGTTGCGGGCGCCTCTCCAGCAAGAGCACCGGAACGCCGTTGCAGCGAATCTGGAAAGCGACATCCCGTTGCCGTTCAACGAACTGGAAGCCCTGTCGTGGCCGAGCCTCCACGAACTGCACGGCTTGGCGGCGCAGTTGTGAGAATCGATCATCGTTGATGCTTTGGAACGCGACAGGCGAGGGCACCGGCGGCGCCGGCCACAGCGCCTGTGCCGCAACCACCACCACAAGACAGAGCGCGTTGGCCGCCCAGCGGCACCACCCCACTCAGCCCTCCGGATGCAGTCGGGTACTGGCGTGTGCGGTAAGGCCGATTCCGGCCATGATCAGCCCCTCCATCACGCGCGGGCCGACATACTGCTCCAGCTCGCCATTTTCGCGGGCGCGCTGCGCGGCGAGCAGAATCTCCAGGACCACGCGAAGCCCGGCCAGCGAGCAATCGGTATCCGCCAAGGCGATGCGCCGGCCCGGCATCTGATGGCGCTCTGGCCACGGTTGACCATCGGAGGCGGCGCCGGAGCCGATGCTGTGCAGCAGGGCGATGAGGGTGTTCGGGTCCAGCGCAGGGCTATTGGCAGGCGCGTCGTGGATGGGGTGCGGGGCAGGGGAGTGGGGCTGGGTCATGGCTGGGCTCCTTGCGTGCATGCAGAAGCCGCCACCGATAAAGGTGGCGGACGATGCGTGGTTCGAAACCCGGTGTTCGCTGAACCGGCAGGCACAAGGCCTCCACGCACCGCCCGCCATAGCCGGCCGACGGATTGCCAGCCGGCACCACACAGGGTGATGCCGGCTGGCAAGCGTTTACTTCAGCGAACTACCGGGGTTTCGAATCCCGGCCACCTGTTTTCGGTGGCATGCAAAGGAATACGCCCGGCTGTGCGCGATGCCAATGCAGTAAGGCCGATGCCGTCACCACATTCAACATTTTCAGAATCGTTGTATACGGCTCAATGGGGCCGGAGCCTTGCACTGCAAGGCTATCGGCGATGTCGGTGGTGCAAGCCTAGCGAGTGTCGGCATGCGCCCGGCGAGGCCGCGAGCGAGGCGAATGCGACAGGATTGCCAAAGGCTGCCAGGCGTCAGTAGGCCTTCAACGCAACCTTGGTCCGCTCCAGCCAGGTCGCATTGTGGCTCCGTGCGTGGCGCGACCAATGCTGGGCATCGTCGATGATGCTGGCGAACAGGCTGCGGGCTTGCTCGCGATCGTCGGGTTGCGGCTGCGCCATCAGCCATTCGGCGTAGAGGCAGCGAGCGGCCGCATCGTTCCCGCATTCCACGGCGCGCTCGAATGCGGCGCGGGCGCCGGGTGCTTGGGCGGCCGCCAGTGCCTGCGCGTAAAGCAGCGTCTGTTCCGGCTTGCGGCGCACGTCCGGGTGGCGTGCGAACAGGCCGTCCAGCGTCTCCACCGCAAGCGCAGCGTGCCCGGACTCGAGGCGGGCACGGGCAAGGCCGGTCAGGATGTAGGGATCGTCGCCCAGCGGCGAGCTGGCTGCCTGCTCAAGCAGGGTTCTGGCCTCCTCGGCCTGGCCGGCATCCAGCAGCGTCATGCCCAGGCGAACCCGATTCTGCACGGTCGGCGTGCGCGCCAGTTCGGTACGGGCGTTGCGAAGGTCCTGGCCCGGGTCCATGAGCTGCTTGGCGGAACGGACGACCTGCCGGGCGCCGCGCGAGTGGCGGACTTCCGGAAAATAGATCGCCAGGAAGTAGACGACGCTGCCGAGCAGCGGGAACGAGAAGAGCAGGATGAGCCAGTAGAGGCTCTGGCCCGAGCGGATGGCGTGCACCGCGAAGTAGATGGCCGCCAGTACGTGGAGTCCGATTCCGATATAGGGCATGTGTGCCGCCTCGTCCTTGTGAGGGGTGGAACTATAGTGGGGGAGGGGTGGGGCGCCAATGGGGCGGGGCGGCCGGGGCGTGACGCGTCACGTTAATGGGATTGGATTCTGCGAGATGGAGCGCAGCATGCCACTATGTGGCGGGGCTGCATTGATGGAAGGGGATACATGGAAAGTACGCAGAAGCTAACGATGGCTGATGTTGCTGGATGGGGTTCGGCGCTCGTCACGTTCGGATTGATTCAAGGGGCCTTCTATCTGAAGGCGTATTGGGGGCACTTCGGCCTGGATCCCTTTCAGTTTGTTGCGGTGAGTGAGCTTGCGCTGGCAGGGCTTGCTGGGATCGGCATGGTGTTGTTCTTCATACTGATTGCGCTGCTGCTTGGAGGGTGGGTCGAGGGGAAGGTGACAGCGACGCCGTCCCAAGCCAATCTGCTGATGTGGCTGATCCTGGCTCTTTGTCTTGTTGGAATGGGTGCGTTGCTTTGGTGGTCCAATGCCTGGCCCGTTTTGATAGGTGTAGCGCTGACGGGCATATGTGCAATGGCAGTACGCCTGTCCCCAGTGTTGCCGGCCGCCGTGAAGGACTCGCGGTGGCTGCTCTATGCGCTCGTGGTGATTGTCTATGTCCCGATCTCGTCAAACTGGCTTGGCTTCGAACGCGCCAAGGCGATTACTTCTGGCAGCAGCAAGTACACGGTCAATGTGACCATTGATGAGAAGGTGCAAGGCCGCCTGGGCCTAGTGGGTCGTTTGGGTGATAGCTATGTGCTTTGGGACCCGGTACAGAAAGCTGCAGTTCTTGTGCCAGTGGACAATGTGAGTAGGCTGGAGATTGCGCAAAAACCCGTTTTGCCTGCCAAGTCAGTCCAATCGCGATAAGGGATGTTTATCGGGGGTAGAGGGGCGCTCATCTTCTGGCCCGTATTGGACAGCTGCTGTGAGGCCGATGCCGCGCTCTACATTGCCCGGCAAATCACACATCCACCTCCGAAGACGCGACCAGCTTGGTGACTGGGGCTACGGCGGCTTGTGCGGTCGAGGCGATGCTGGATCTGCATGCAGCGGTGTCAGAGAGTGTCAGCGGGCTTCCTGGGCTCGGGATGCGTGTGGAGGTGGTCACGCAGGGTGCGGTGTTTACCTCGTCGAACTTGTGCAGTCGAGGCCCTGCAACATTAGCTCAGTAGCTGGCGGACTGATCACGACCAACGCCTGCAAAATCTCCCCATTGCCGAGTACGCAGCCCGCATGCAAATATGCGCCGGGGAGACAGGGGCTGCCACGATGAAAAAAAGGGGAAGGCATTGATTCTGTTCAATATAACCGGCATGCAATGTGCTGGTTTTGCCCCCGCTACGGCTCTGGTTCGAGTCACATGCCAGGCCTGAAAGTCCGTCGCGCCGCCGCGCGCACACGCACCGGCCTCGCGCCATTCTCACAAGAGCCCGTATCTATGATCATCACTTCATAGCCGGCAATGGCTGCATTCCGTTTCAATCGGTCCGATCGCATTTCCATCTCGACTCCAAGGAAAGAAAATGACGTACACGGCAGTGCAGATGCAGTCACTCTTGGTTGGCCTGTCCCGTCAGTTGGCGGCATTGTACGGACGGGAGTTGAAACAGGCCGGGATAGAGATTTCGGCTCTCGGCAACAGTTCGCCCGATGAAGAGGTCGCTCTGCGCATCAATGAAGCCTATGCACGGGCAAGTGCACAGGCGATCGAGCTGGTCCGCATGTTCGGGCAGATCCCCGATCTCGCCGGCGATCCGGCATGGCAATCGCTGCAAGCGACCTATCTTGATAGCTTCGAGAACATCGTGGAGCGCATCCACGATGATGGACGCCTGCACGTCGACAAGCTTAGTGATGTGCTTGGCATTCTTGAGCAGGCGACGGCAATCAAACTCCCTGGAACAGCCGGCACCATTGGCGAGATGGTCGGTATTACAGGAGGGGCAATCCAGACGGCGCTGGACGTCGGGGACCTCATCATTGCTGCGCGCGATGGCGACTACAGCACGATGGCGACCGTGCTCACTATGGGAGTCGTCGGTACCTTAATCGACGCGACCCTAGGCCGCTTCCCGTATCTCGGCCCACTTTTGACAGCGACAGGGATAGTCGGGCTGGTAGAAGACGCATTCGAGGATTCTGCATCGGCCGGCTTCCAACGGATATTCGGTGACAGTGAGATGCGCTATATGGTCGAGCGCTGCTATCAGCTCTATGGGCAGGGCTTCCAGCAATTCGATGGTACCGAGCTTGCGGCACTGTTCGGCACTCCTGGAAACGACCAAGTGTTTGGAATTACCGGGAAATCAAACGTCATCGGTGGCGGCGGTGGCAACGACGGCCTGTACGGCGATGCGCTCGCAGACGTTCTGGGTGGCGGCTCCGGCAATGACATACTGGATGGCCACGGCGGCGACGATGTACTGGAGGGCGGGGAGGACAACGATCAACTGTGGGGGGGCACCGGCAGTGACCGACTGTATGGCGGCAACGGGGTGGACACCTATGAGTTCAAGGACGAGGATTTCGCCGAAGGCGCGACCCGCGACATTATCGTGGATAGCGATGGGCAGGGCGTCATCCTGTTCAATGGCGCGGCGTTCGGTACCGATCTCGGCAGTGGCGCGGTGCACAGATATGGTGTCCAGGGCTTCTACTGGAGAACCGCAGATGACAAGTTCAACGTGCTGCTCGGTGCGCTCAATCAAGATGGAACGCGATCGCTGATTATCGTGCACCGTGCAACCAACAGCCGCATCGTGGTGGAAAGGTGGGCCGACGGACATTTAGGAATCACTCTGCCCACCTACAACCAGCCTGGAACTCCGGAAAACCCGATCGCGGAAACCAGTGGCGATGATCTTGTGGGCCGCGACGGAGATCCGTATGGCGTTCCCAGCGGCAACGACAACATCCGCGGGATGGAGGGAAACGACGGCATCGATGGTGGCTACGGGGATGACTACATCGACGGGGGCGATGGCGACGATTTGCTGCTAGGCGGGCCGGGCGAGAATCACATTGTCGCAGGCAGCGGAAACGATATCATCCTGAACGGTTCGTTCGTAATGAACTGGCGCAGTGCCGAAGAGATGGGGATGTCATTGGAGTATTTCCAAAGCCGGTATGCTGGGAAACTCCTCCACGCCTACGGCGATGGATGGTTTGCTCGATACAAGGATAACCAAGCCTTCGACCCAAGCGACAGGCTTGGCCGGCTTGGGGGGCTGGAGGTCTATGCATGGGGGTACCGCGGCGAGGAAATCTGGCGCCAGCTTGACGCGAACCAATATCGCAATGGCAGCGATGTCATTGATGCTGGCGCGGGTGCTGACACCGTCGCTTCAGGCGAAGGAGACGACGTAATCAATGGCGGATCGGGGAACGATGTGCTGATCGGCGGGCATGATGCGGATCTCATCAATGGTGGCAATGATGACGACCTCATCCTTGGCGACTCGCTAGCCGCATTGAACCCCGAGTTGATGCAGGTGATGAGTGATGTCTCGGGCCTCGCCAACATTGCGGGGGCCGACATCATCGATGGTGGCGAGGGCAACGACCTCATCTATGGACAGGGTGGTGCCGACATCTTGAGCGGCGGCAATGGCAATGACCAGTTGTGGGGAGATCGGCTCAATGACAGTCTTGATGCAGTATATTCGCCTGGAGCTACCGGAAACGACGAGTTGGATGGCGGCGCGGGCCAGGACCTCCTGATAGGCAACGAGGGGAACGACACACTGTCTGGTGGGGCCGGAAACGACGATCTATTCGGAGATGATTGGTTCACGCCTGAAGCCCTCCATGGAAACGACTTTCTGGATGGCGGGGAGGGTGATGATCGCCTCCAGGGCAACGGCGGCAATGACCAGCTCTACGGCGGCGAGGGTAACGACGCCCTGTTCGGTGGAAGCGGCAATGACAGCCTCAACGGCGGAGGGGGCATCGACCAACTGCGTGGCGATGCCGGTGACGACCGCCTATCTGGCGGCGACGATGATGACCGGCTGTTCGGCGATGACGGAAACGACACCTTGTCGGGCGACGCGGGCTACGACGAACTGTCTGGCGGCACGGGCAATGATGTGCTCAACGGTGGCGACGGCGGCGACGCGTTAAACGGTGACGTAGGTGATGACGTGCTCAACGGCGGACGTGGAGATGATCGCCTCGAGGGCGGCGAAGGCAATGATCGACTCTACGGAGACGAAGGCTGGGACTACCTTGGCGGGGGCAGTGGCAATGACGTTCTGGATGGGGGCGCTGGCGGGGATACGCTGCAGGGAGGCGAGGGCAATGACGCGCTGATGGGCGGAGACGGTGACGATGGCTTGATCGGCGATGATGGCGCGGACATCCTGCTGGGCGGCTACGGATGGGACTATCTGGACGGCGGCACGGGCGATGATGTTCTTCGCGGTGGTGCGGGGAGCGACCAGCTGATGGGCGGAGACGGGAACGACACTCTCGAGGGTGGTGCAGGCAACGATACTCTTCAGGGTGGCGCGGGACTGGACGCCTACCGTTTCGAAGTTGACGCGGGACATGATGTCATCGACGACCGTGATTCGGACAGCATCATCCGCCTCGCTTCGGATATCGACTTCGATCATGTGGCTGTGAAGCGCAGTGGTGATGACCTGATCATCAGCATGCCTGGCAATAGCGAGTGGTCCCTGACGTTGCGTAGTTACATGCAGGCGGAAGAGGGCAGTGCGCCCTCCATCTACTTCCATGACGGCCGCGTGTTGACTCAGCAATGGATCCGCGAAGCCCTGATCCAACCCACTTCTGGTGATGACGTCCTGGTTGGGTACGAAACCCCGGATTCCCTAGCGGGGGGGGAAGGTGATGATTCCCTGTCAGGCCAGGCGGGCGCTGACGTTCTCGATGGTGGGGCCGGTAACGACTGGCTCAGTGGGGGGAGGGATGACGACATCCTACGCGGCGGAGACGGCGATGACTTCCTCTTCGGTGATGAAGGTAGCAACACGCTGTACGGTGGCGACGGTAATGACACGCTAGACGCACGTAACGGCGCTGCGCTGATGGATGGCGGTGCCGGCGAAGACAACTTGAGTGGTAGCGATGGGGACGACACCTACCTGTTCCAACGTGGCAACCAGGTGGATTGGGTGCGCTACGGGACCCATGATGGTACCGACACCCTGCGGCTTGGCCCCGGTATAGCGCTGTCTGATCTGGAGTTTGTCCTTGGTACCAACATGTTTACCGGGCTATCCCTCAGCATCCGCATAAAGGGCACGGACGATGTCTTCAATATCTATACCGCGCTCGGCAATACCGAGGCGTCTGTCACCAGCTCGGGCGAGATAGATCGCGTCGAATTTGCCGATGGTAGCGTCATGGTTGCCGACGACTTCTACGCCCACGTGGTTGCAAACGCCATCCAGACCGGCGAACCCGAACAGTCGCGCGTGGGAACTGCTGCCTCCGAGGTGATGATCGGTGGCGACAACGGTGAGTTCATCTATGGAATGGGTGGGGATGACACCATCACTGGCGGTTCGGCCGGAGATAACATTCGTGCGGGCCTGGGGGACGACGTCGTACATGGCGGGGCAGGTGACGACATGCTCCGCGGTGGGGAAGGCGCTGACCAACTGCATGGCGGAATTGGTGACGACACGCTCATAGGTGGCTTCGGTGACGATAGCTTCCACTTCAATGCAGGCGATGGTCACGATACGATCATGGATGCATGGCCCTATGGCTCGCCCTATGACGATCTGGACGGAAGCGGATTCGATCGCCTGTATCTGGGCGAAGGCCTGACACCGGCTGATGTAGTCGTCACCCGCAATGGCGAAATTGGACTGACCTTGCATTTCGCAGGCCGCTCTGATGACCTCGTCACCTTGGATAATCAGCTCTCTTTCGGAGAGCTCAGTGGCGGCGCAGTCGAAGAAATTGTTTTCGCCGATGGGACCACTTGGACGACGCAGGATCTGCTTGCAAGATTGGACACAGCACCTACCGTCAATCGCACGCTTGCGCCGGCCCCGGCAGTGGCGGGCCGCATCTTCAGCTACACACTCCCCGCCGATCTGTTCAGTGATAATGGGTCGCTAACCTGGGAGGCCCGTAATCAGCCGGAATGGATGCAGTTCGACGCGACGACGCGCACGTTGAGCGGCCAAGCGCCAAGCGACTGGAGTTCTACTTACGGGGTCCACATCGTCGCCACGGACGCATTCGGGCAGCAGGCCGTCGCGAGCATCACGATTGTGGGGGCTGCATCGCTGATCAATGGCACATCCTCCAGCGAAGATCTCACCGGAACCTGGAAATCCGATGTGATCTACGGCTACGAAGGAAATGATCGGATCGATGCCGGTGGCGGGGCCGATTTTATGTATGGCGGCAAGGGGAACGACAGCTACA
The DNA here is from genome assembly GCF_059368315.1 of Stenotrophomonas sp. YJH_SMC_119. Taxonomy (NCBI): domain Bacteria; kingdom Pseudomonadati; phylum Pseudomonadota; class Gammaproteobacteria; order Lysobacterales; family Lysobacteraceae; genus Stenotrophomonas; species Stenotrophomonas sp. YJH_SMC_119. Next base: position 232,245 of record NZ_JCAFRP010000003.1, read on the forward strand.
GTGTGGACCACGCCAGCGATCAGGTCATCGAGCTTGCCGGGGAGGGCGTCGACAGCGTGTTCTCTACTGTGACCTTCACGCTGAGTGAGAATGTTGAAAATCTGACACTGAGCGGCACCAATGCGATCGACGCGACCGGCAATTCGACCGCAAACACTATTCGCGGCAACGAGAAGGCCAATCGTATTTGGGGGCTGGCCGGTGCGGATGTGCTTGAGGGTGGCTCGGGGGACGATTACCTATATGGTGGCGAAGGCAACGATGAGCTCACTGGAGGTGCTGGTCGCGATCACCTCGAAGGCGGCTCAGGCAATGATGTGTACAACCTCGGCGCAGACGATGATGTCATCGTTGAGCTGGCCGGAGAGGGTATTGACCTGGTGCGAACCTCTGTCTCCGGGTACACCTTGGGCGCACACCTGGAGAATCTGCAGGTGAGCGGCTGGGGCGACGGAAGCGGTAATGCGCTGGACAACGTGATAACCGGAGATTACGGCAACAACCGTCTGTGGGGCATGGATGGTGATGACGTGCTGGATGGCCAGGGAGGCCGGGACGGCCTAACAGGGGGGCGAGGCAACGACACGTACGTGGTGGACGATCCCGGCGATTGGATCGTTGAGCTGGCCGGCGAGGGTATCGACACGGTAAAGGCTTCTACGGACTATACGTTGAGCGAGGACCTGGAGAACCTCAGCTTCCTCTACTCCCATGGATTCACCGGCAACGGCAATGCGGCAGACAACGTAATGACCGGTAACTCTGGCGGGAATACGCTCAATGGCCTCGGGGGCAACGACACCCTGGACGGTGGCGAGGGCTGGGACCGGCTGGTCGGTGGCGATGGCAGCGACACCTATCTCATGGGATCGGGCTATGGCACCGACACCATCGTGGAAACTCAAAGTCAGGCTGGCGACCATGACGTCGCGCGCTTCAGCGGGGTATCGCACGACCGCTTGTGGCTGATGCGTGCGACCGGATCCAACGATCTGTCGATCAAGGTGTTGGGCGGACAGGAGACCCTCATCATCGAGAACTGGTTCCTTGGCGACCAGCACCGAGTCGAAACGATCGAAGCTGATGGCATGCTCCTACAGGCCAGCGAAGTGCAGGCGCTGTTCTCGGCCATGCAGCAGCTGGGCAAGTCCAACGGAGATATGCTCACCACCGCCGAGCGTCAGGCACTGCAGCCAGCGCTCGAGGCGGCCTGGCGGCCCAGCACCGGCAAGACAACGGTACCTGGGACGGAACATGGGGAGCTGAACAGCCTGGTCGCCGCAATGAGCAGCTTCGGCATGGAGGCCTCTCCCCTTCCTCTCCTCGATGGAGTCTCCAATGTGCCCTTGCTGATACAGGGCGGCGCTATCGGTCGGTCATCCGCATATGCCATGGAGGCGGCGGTGTAGTCGCACAACGCACAGCTCCATCGCACCTGCCTGAGGGGGGCGCACGCAGAAACATGAGCTCGGGCGCTGCGCCCGTGCTGAGTGCGCCCCCCAACGCAGCAGCTTCCAGCTACGCCTCAGGCCTCAAGGGTTGCCGCCACTTGACAGGGAACTTTGGTGACCCCAATCTCCGCGTCGGGGTTGCGCACAATGGAAGCTGCGCAGGGGATTTTATGTCAGAGGGAGACGCGGCACTTTCGGTGCCGGGGGTAGCGCGTGCGCAGGATCAACAGGATCTGGCGTTGCGTGGTCTGGTACTGCTTGCTCAATTTCATGGCATTGCGGCCGACGCCAGTCAGCTGGCACACGACGCTGGACTGGGCAATGCCCCCATGGACGAAACGACCCTGGTCCTGGCGGCCCGCAAGCTGGGCTTCAAGGCGCGGATGGTGTCGACGCCCTGCGCGCGCCTGGCGTTGGCCAACCTGCCTGCGCTTGCACTTGGTGAGGACGGTGATGCGTTCATCATCGCCCGCATCAATGGCGATCAGGTGCTGATCCACGATCTGGCCCAGAAGCGCCCGTTGAGCATTGACATGGCCGCGCTTCGGCAGCGCTACCGGGGGCGCCTGCTGCAGGTCGCATCGCGGGCGTCGGTTCTCGGCGAGCTGGCCCGGTTCGATTTCAGCTGGTTCATTCCAGCGGTGATCAAGTATCGGAAGATGCTGCTGGAGGTCTTCATCGTCTCGTTCTTCATCCAGTTGTTTGCACTGGTCACGCCTCTGTTCTACCAAGTGGTGATGGACAAGGTCCTGGTGCATCGCGGCCTGACAACACTGGATGTGATCGCGATTGGGCTGGTGTCCATCGCCATTTTCGACGTCGTGCTGAGCGGGCTGCGTACCTATGTGTTCGCCCATACGACCAGCAAGATTGACGTCGAGCTCGGTGCCCGCCTGTTCCGGCATGTACTGGCGTTGCCGCTGGCGTACTTCGAATCCCGACGTGTGGGCGACACCATTGCCCGCGTGCGCGAACTGGAGAACATCCGTAACTTCCTGACCGGGCAGGCGTTGACCTCGGTCCTCGACCTGCTGTTCACCGTGGTGTTCCTGGCCGTGATGTTCTACTACAGCGGCTGGCTGACTCTTATCGTCGTGATCTCGCTTCCGCTCTATGCGCTTGTTTCGGCAGGCATCACTCCCGTGCTGCGCAAGCGCTTGGATGAGAAGTTCGCACGCGGCGCGGACAACCAGTCCTTCCTGGTCGAAACCATCAGTGGTATCGGTACGGTCAAGGCCAGTGCGGTCGATCCACGGGTGACACGCACCTGGGACAGCCAGCTGGCAGGATATGTGAATGCCGGATTTGGCGTCACCAAGATCGCGACCGTCGGCCAGCAGAGCGTGCAGCTCGTGCAGAAGCTGGTCAGTGTTGCCATCCTGTTCTGGGGGGCAAAGCTGGTCATTGATGGCAAGCTGTCACTGGGCCAGCTGATCGCCTTCAACATGTTGTCTGGACAGGTCGCCGCGCCGATCATCCGCCTGGCCCAGCTGTGGCAGGACTTCCAGCAAGTGGGCATTTCTGTCCAGCGTCTCGGCGATATCCTCAACACCCGCACGGAACTGCCTGGCAGCCGGATGGCACTACCGTCCATCCGTGGCGACATCACCTTCGAGCAGGTCGGATTCCGCTATCGCCCGGATACCCCGGAGATTCTTGCCGGTATCGATTTGCACGTGCCGGCCGGGCAGGTCATTGGCATCGTCGGGCGTTCGGGCTCCGGGAAGAGCACGCTGACCAAGCTGGTGCAGCGCCTGTACACGCCCGAGCGCGGACGAGTGCTGGTGGATGGGCATGATTTGGCCCTGGCCGATCCTGCCTGGCTGCGGAGGCAGCTGGGCGTGGTACTGCAGGAGAACTTCCTGTTCAACCGCAGCGTGCGTGAGAACATCGCACTCAGTGATCCGGGCATGCCGCTTGAACAGGTGATCAAGGCGGCGACCCTTGCCGGCGCCCACGAGTTCATCTCGGCGCTGCCTGAGGGTTATGACACCAAAGTGGGGGAGCATGGCGCGGGCCTTTCGGGTGGCCAGCGGCAGCGCGTGGCGATCGCCCGTGCGCTGATCACCGATCCCCGCATCCTGATCCTGGATGAGGCTACCAGTGCCCTGGACTACGAGTCCGAGCATGCGGTGATGTCCAACATGCGCGAGATCTGCAGGGGCCGCACCGTCATCATCATTGCGCACCGCCTCTCCACCGTGCGCAGGGCCAACCGCATCGTCGTCGTAGACCGAGGTCGCATCGTCGAGAGTGGAACACATGATGAGTTGCTGGCTCAGCCACTCGGGCACTACGCGCAGTTGCATCGCCTTCAGCAGGGGGCGGCATGAAGCACATCCATGATGCGGTGCGCATCTTCACCGCGCGCTACCTTGCCGTGTTCCGTAGCGCTTGGCAGGCCCGCCACGAGATGGACCCGCCTGCGCGCGAGGCCGACGAGCGCGCCTTCCTGCCCGCCCACCTGGAACTGATTGAAACCCCTGCGTCGCCCACCGCACGGTGGACGCTGCGCATCATCACCGCGTTGTTCTGTGTGGCGGTGCTGTGGGCCAGTCTCGGCAAGCTCGATATCGTTGCTGTGGCTCCCGGGAAAACCGTCGTGGACTCAAGGACCAAGGTGGTGCAACCGGCGGAAACCAGCGTGGTGCGCCGGATTCTGGTGCGTGACGGGCAGGCGGTCAAAGCAGGGCAGGTGCTGATCGAACTTGATGCCACCTCCACGTCCGCCGACGTGGCCAAGGCGGACGATGCATTGTTGAACGCGCGCATGGCCGCCCTGCGCCTGCGTGCCCTCGCCGAGGCCCTGGAAGATGGTACAGCGCCGGTATTCCATGTTGATCCAGACCTGCCGGCAGACCGGGTACAGGCCGAGCAGGCGCTGGCCCGAAGCCAGTTCGAGGCGCTGCAGGCCAAGCGCCACAATCTGCAGGCCTTGATCGCACAGCGCCGTGCGGAACTGGAAACCACCCAGGCCTCGGTGAAGCCGCTGGAGGAGTCGGCGCGCATCTCCCGCCTTCGCGCCGATGACTACCGCAGCCTGCTGGAGGGCAACTACGTGGGGCGTCACGACTATCTGCTGCGAGAGCAGGAGCGTATCGCGGGTGAGCGCGATCTTGCCGCGCAGCGCAATCGCGTGCAGGAGATCCGGTCGGCCCAGCGGGCTGCCGAAGAAGAACTGAGGGTGCTGGTGGCCGACTTCCGCCAACAGACCCTGGACGGATTGCGTGAGGCGCAGGAGCAGATCGGACAGATGACGCCTGAAGTATCGCGAACAGGGCAGCGCGACCACCAGATGACCCTGCGGGCGCCTGTCGATGGAACTGTGCAGCAGCTGGTCGTACATACAGTGGGTGGTGTGGTTACTCCGGCGCAGCCCCTCTTGGCCGTCGTCCCCAGCGAGGAATCACTGGAGGTCGAAGCTACCATCCTCAACAAAGACATCGGCTTTGTGCGCACCGGCCAGGCGGTAACCGTGAAGGTGGAGAGCTTTCCGTATACCCGCTACGGCTACCTGACAGGGAGAGTAGTGAGCGTCTCCCATGACGCCATGCAGGACGAGAATCTCGGCCTGGTCTTCCCGGTACGGGTCAAGCTCGACAAGGCCACCCTGCAGATCGACGGGGTGCGCGTGCGCATGACCGCGGGCATGAGCCTGAGCGCCGAGATCAAGACCGGGAAGCGGCGGGTCATCGACTACCTGCTGAGTCCATTGCGCCAACATGCAGGCGAGGCGCTGCGAGAGCGCTAGCAACAGCCGCTCCTGCCATTCCCTGGCCCAATCTGCGACAGCCCGGGAATGCTCCCGGATATCCATGACACAACCTCTCAAGAAGGCTTTCATGTCTGGCATGAATGATGGGCAGCAGCGACGCAACACACAATGGGGCAGCGTCTCGCGGCTGTTCTGGCCCGCAATGGCAATGAGCGCATTGTTGGCGGCAGGTGCTCACGTGCTGCACCGCACAGGGGCCTACCCCCACGCGTTGCTTGATAGTGCTGGCACCGATGTCCGGAGTTGGCTGTACGTGGCACTAATGTATCTGGTCACCATTCCAGTGCTGTTTTTCCAGATGAGACGACGGCTCGCGGGCTATCCCGTGCCCTGGAACCCTGTGCTCAAGCGTTGGCTGCTGGGCGCCTTTTCGCTGGTCCTCTGCAGCGGGCTGATGCTGCTGCCGGTGATCGTGCTCATCGTTGGCAGCAGCGCTGCTGGACGCGGCAAGGGGCTGTATCACTTATTCACTGGCAGCCTGTTCGGCACGTTCCTGGTAGGAACTGTTCTTGCCTACGGGGCGGCAATGGCTGCCTGGTTATTGCTGGTCGGAACTCCCAGGCTGCTCTTTCCCAAATCTACCGCGCGCTAGGCGCGGCGCAGTGGCCGTTCCGACGCGTAGCCGAGTCCGGACGTGCCACCTGCTCTGAGCAGTTCTGCAGGATCGCCCCACTTGGAGCGCTCTCCCTGCACGCATGTGTGTCATCCCTTCTCTCTGGCCTGATTCAACAAGGAGTGTGAACCGTGGCAACTTCCGTCATTACGCTTGAAGAAATTCAACAGAATGCGGGTGATCTCGCAGGACATCTGAATAATTTCATCGGTGGATTCTACGACGCATACAACAATGGCTATGACCTAGCCGTTGCGCAGGGCCGGTCGTCGTTCGACGCCCAGATCGCAGGGTTGGAGAGCGGAATCCGGGCCAACGCGCACTATGCAGATCTCAACGCGCAGCGCTACGCCAACAATCCAGACCTCAGCTTCTCCCAGACCTACCAGAATCTGGCCAATCACTACAACGCAATGGCTGACAGCCTGGTAACCCAGAGCATCCACACCCAGGATCAGCTCAACGGCTTCCTGGGGAACATGAAGACCCAGGCATTGAGTGACCTTGGCACCTTCGGCAACAGTGCTGCCGGCAGAGCCCTCGGAGAGTATCTGGGGCCGGCGTTCGACGCGTACCAGATCGGCCAAGCAGCGCTGAACCAGGACTGGAACGGCCTGGGCAAGGCCGGTACCAGCCTGTTGCTGGCAGAGGCCTTCGGCTATGGCGCGATGGCGTTGCTGGGCGCCTTCGGCCTCACCGTCGGCCTTCCGGTGACCATTGCCATCGGCCTGGCCGCCGTCCTTGGCGGCTATCTGGGTGGCATGCTGTGGGACGAAGTAAACGGACCGCTGCAGGACAAGCTCGGTGAACTGGGCGATTCGATCCGGGGCGACGACTACCGTATTGAGCGCTACGATCCCATCGCCCTGGACCTGGACGGAGACGGTGTTGTATCGACCATCGTTGATGGCGATCTGTCCGGCCCACTTTTCGACTATGACGGCGACGGCATTCGCACGGCAACCGGTTGGGTCGGAGCGCGCGACGGGCTGCTGGTGCGCGATATCGACGGCTCTGGTGCGATTGAGAATGGTAGCGAACTTTTCGGCGACCGTACCCGCCTGCGCAATGGTCGCCTCGCTCTCAACGGAATGGAGGCGCTAGCCGATCTCGATTCCAATGGCGATGGGTCCATCGACGCAGCCGACGCGGCTTTCAGCTCGCTGAAGATCTGGCAGGACGGCAATGGCAATGGCATCAGTGAATCAAGTGAACTGAAGACGTTGGCGGAACTGGGGATCACCCGCCTTTCCACGAACTTTGTCGGCAATGGACCCGCCAGTGACGACGTGCCGGGCGGCAACCTGATGGGCACCAGCAGCTACACCCGCGTGGATGCAAACGGGGTGGAATCTACCCGGTTGATGCAGGATTTCAACTTTGACGCCGACACCATCCACAGCCGCTATGTGGACCGTATCGTGATTCCGGAGGCGCTGGCGGGACTCGCGAATCTTCAGGGTATGGGCATGCTGCGGGACCTGCGTGAGGCGGCCTCGCTGTCGCCCGCGCTGCTCCAGGCAATCCAGGCATTCTCCGCAGCGACCACGCGCAGCGCCCAGCGTGAACTGCTGGGGGAGGTGCTCTACCAGTGGGCACGGACGAACCCCAGATTCAGCGATGAGAGCATCGCCCTCTACATGAGCGGCGGACGCTATGACGAAAACTCGGAGAATGTGATCCGCCTGCGTCCCGGCGAGCAGGTATTTGTCGGTGAACCCGGCAGCATGGATGAGGCGTATACGCGCAAGGTGCGTGTCGTCGAAGCCATCCTTGGCATGGAACCCATCAGCGCCGTCTTCTGGGGTACCGAGAACCTCAACAACTATGGCCGGGTCTACGATGCCTTCTTTGAAGGCAGCTACGCGCAGCTTGCACTTCAGACGCGCCTGCAGGCTTACATCAACAAGGTGACGTTGACTATCGATACCGTCACCGGAAAGACGGACGTGGACTTTGCGACCGTCGACACGGTGCTGCTGTCCCGCTATGCCGCCGATCGCACCAACGCTGCAATCGATCTGGTGGAGCTGGCCAGGGCATTGCCGCGACAGGTATCAGGTGCGGTTACCTGGACTCAGGGCGAAACGCTGCTGCGTGCGTGGATGGCCGAGAATGCTCAGGACGCAACCTTCATCCAGTCGCTGGAACAGGTCGGACTGCGTCGTGGCATTGGTGGGACCGGAGATGACACGATTCTCGGCGAGGACACGCCGGATGTATCCGAATTCATCTCTGCAGGCGCTGGCGACGACGTGGTGTTCGGGGGCCAGGGCCGCAACATCGTGCGCGGCGAGGCCGGTGATGACGTCCTGTATGGCGGCGCGCAGCAGGATCAGCTCGACGGTGGCGCGGGCGCCGATACCCTGCACGGCGGCGCTGGCGACGACTCGCTTGACGGCGGTGACGGCCGCGACAGGCTCTTCGGTGGCGCGGGCGCTGACTCACTGAACGGTGGTGCCGGTGACGACCGCATCGATGGCGGCGCAGGCGATGATTATCTGGATGGCGGCACGGGCAATGATCTCTACGTGTTCGGCCGCGGGTCCGGCCATGACCGCATCTACAACCATGATGCGTCGCAGGGGCGCATCGACGTGCTCGAAATGGGCAGCGGTGTTCTCGCTTCAGACCTGAAGGTCTGGCGCAGCGGCGACTACCTGTGCATCCAGATCAGCGGCACGGATGACCGGATCGACATCCAGAACTACTTCCGTGACGACGGCAACAGCGCCTATCGCGTGGACCTCATCCGCTTTGCCGATGGCACGCAGTGGACGATTGCCGATGTAAAGCAGATCGTGCTGGTTCCTACCCCCGGGGTGGATGACCGGTACGGGTACGAAAGTGACGATGTGATCCAGGGCGGCGATGGCAACGAGTGGCTCAGTGGCCGAGGCGGCAATGACAGCCTGGCCGGCAGAGGCGGCGCCGATCGACTCAATGGGGATGATGGCGACGACGCGCTCGACGGCGGCACGGGCAATGACCATCTGTCCGGCGGGGACGGCGCCGATCTGCTCCTGGGCGGCGAGGGCGACGACTATCTCGACGGTGGTAATGGCAACGATCGGCTGGAGGGCGGTGCCGGCAATGACACTCTCCAGGGGGGGAGCGGCAACGACAGGTACATCTTCGCCAATGGTTTCGGGCGGGATGTAATCAACAACTATGATGCAGCGGCCGATCGCCTGGATACCGTCGAGTTCCTGCCTGGCATCGATCCTGCTGACGTGCGTGCCACTCGGGTGGGCAATGACCTGCTCCTTCAGCTTGCCAACGGCACGGACATGCTGACGGTGCAAAACTATTTCGGAGAAGACGCTGCGGGTCCCTCCCGGATCGATGAGATCCGCTTCGCCAACGGTGCCTCGTGGTCGGTGGCCATGATCAAGTCGATGGTCCAGGCTGCCACGGTCGGCGATGACGTTCTGCGCGGCTACGAGGGCGACGATGTTCTGCTTGGCTTGCAGGGAAATGACGATATCTCCGGCGGCGCGGGCGCTGATCAGCTCTCCGGTGGCGAAGGGGATGACCTGTTGCAAGGTGAGGCAGGCGACGATCTGATCCGAGGCGAAGACGGAAACGATACGATTACTGGTGGTGAAGGAGCCGACCAGATCTTCGGCGGTAATGGTATGGACGCGTTGTACGGCGGAAGCGGCGCGGACATTCTGGAAGGCGGTGACGACCGTGATTGGATGGCAGGGGATCAGGGAGACGATCTGCTGCTCGGCGGCGGTGGCGACGATGAATTGCTGGGTGGTTCTGGCAACGATGTACTGGCCGGTGGTATCGGAAACGACGTGCTGGAAGGCGGTGAGGGCGACGACGAGTACCGGTTCTCAACCGGCGATGGTCGCGACCGGATCGTAGACGACGCCGGCGCATCGACACTGCGACTCCTGGGTGTCGTCGAGAGCAGTGTGTTCATGCGCCGGGAGGGTTCGACCCTGGTTCTCCGGATCGATCAGAACGGCGTGGATGAGATTCGTGTCGACGGCATCTTCGATGCGGTCAGTGGACTCGCAACGCGTGGCCTGCGCTTGATCATCGGCAACGCAGCTCCCCGCTGGATGGATGCCTCCGCTCTTGATCAGCAGGTACTGGTGGCTACCAGCCATAGCGACGTAATCGTCGGCAGTGCATTGGGGAACGTCATTCACGGCGCCGATGGCGATGACCAGCTCCTCGGCGAGGGCGGGGACGATCTGCTGGAGGGCGACAATGGTGACGACCGGCTGTTCGGCGGAGAAGGTAATGACACATTGCGGGGCGGCGCTGGTGCCGACGTCCTCGACGGCGGGGCGGGTGCCGACCGATCGGAGGGTGGACAGGGCGATGACGTCTACATCGTGGATGATGCCGGTGACGTGGTGATCGAAGCCGCCGCGGAAGGAAGGGACACCGTGCACAGCTCGGTGAACCACGGGTTGGCAGCCAATGTGGAAGATCTCCTGCTTACCGGAAACGGGAGCATCGATGGAGCCGGCAACGAACTCGCCAACGTCCTGAACGGCAACGAGGGTGCCAACCGGCTGGACGGTGGTGCCGGTGATGACCAATTGTTCGGCGGCCAAGGTAATGACCGCCTGCTGGGGGGCAGTGGCAACGATGTGCTGGATGGCCAGTCCGGGGACGACCACATGGAGGGTGGTGCCGGTGATGACGTCTACCATGTGGACAGCCAGCTGGACAGCATCGTCGAGCTCGCGGGCGAGGGAGTCGATGTCGTGCATGCCACCAGCGACTACGCTCTGTCGAGCAACATCGAGCGGTTGGTGCTGGTGGAGGCGAGCGGTGCCATCACCGGCACCGGCAGCGCTGACAACAACGAACTGACAGGCAACAGCAACAGCAATCGCCTGGACGGCGGGGCAGGGGCCGACCGCATGCTGGGTGGCCTGGGCGATGACACCTACGTGGTCGACCAGACGGGCGATGCCGTGGTTGAACTCGCCGGTGAAGGCCACGACACGGTCGAATCCAGCATCGATTATGTACTCGGCGATACTCTGGAAGACCTGGTGCTGACCGGCGCCGGCAACATCAATGGTACCGGCAACGGCGGCAACAACCAGCTGACCGGCAATGCAGGCAACAACCGCCTCGACGGTGGCGCCGGCGGCGACCGCATGCAGGGCGGCGAGGGCGACGACTACTACATCAACGACAGCAGCGGTGACTGGATCGTCGAGCATGCCGGGGAGGGCGTCGATACCATCGAGCGACGCTATGAAACGAACCTGGTGCTTGCCGATGAGGTCGAGAATCTGATCCTGGCCGCCGGCGTCCAGACCGGCAACGGCAATGGGCTGGACAACGTGATCACTGGCAATGCCGGCGCCAACACCCTGGGGGGCTGGGATGGCGAAGATCTGCTGTACGGTCTGGATGGCAATGATTCGCTGTTTGGTGGCAGTGGCAGCGACACGCTGTACGGTGGCAACGGCAACGACTATCACGATGGCGGCGAAGGTATCGACCGCATGGAGGGCGGTGCCGGCGACGATATCTATATTGTCGATGACAGTGGCGACGTGGTGGTCGAGGCCGTCGGCGCTGGCAAGGACCAGGTCCAGTCGGGCGCCTCGTACGTGCTGTCGGACAACATCGAGAACCTGTTCCTGACCGGTGCCGATGCCATCAATGGCGGTGGCAACGCACTGGACAACTACCTTGCCGGCAATGCGGAAGCCAACATCATCCACGGGATGGGTGGCAACGATACGATTGTCGGAGGAGGTGGCAACGACACGCTGGTCGGCGGCAGCGGCGATGACAAGTACGTCTTCGATACCAGCAGCGGCACCGATACGGTGGACAACACCGGCGGAGGCTTCGACGGCGTGTTCTTCACCGGTGGCATCAGCCGTGAGCGGATCTCGTTCAGCCGCGACGGCAACGATCTGCTGATCACGCTGGACAACGCCGCCACGCCGGCCGTACGTGTCACCAACCACTTCCTAGGTGGTGACGCCGCGATCGACTATGTGCAGCCGGATGGCGGTTCGTACCTCACCACCGTGCAGATCAATCAGATCGTCGCCGGTGGCAGTACCGGCGGGCAGTTCGACCAGGTCATCCAGGGAACCGCGGCCGGCGAACAGCTGGCAGGCAGCGCTGGCAAGGATCTCATTGAAGGCCTGGGCGGCGCCGACACACTGTTTGGTATGGGCGGCAATGACACCCTGCGCGGTGGAGACGGGAATGACTACCTGTCCGGCGGCAATGGAAGCGGCAGCGGCTCGGGCGATGATCGCCTCGAGGGTGGGCTGGGCAATGACACCTTGCGTGGCGAAGATGGGAGCAACGTGCTCATTGGCGGCACAGGTGATGATCAGTACGTCTACGGCGGCGGCATCGATGTCATCGACAATACGGGTGGCGGTACGGACTGGCTGATCTTCCAGAACGACATCACCCTGTCCAAGCTTGCCTTCGCCCGTGATGGCGACAACCTGGTGATCACCATCAACGGCAATGCCAATCAGAAGGTCACCGTCACCAATCACTTCATGGGCGGGGACATGGCACTGGACTACCTGCAACCCGCAGGAGGCTCGGCGCTGAACACGGCGGCCATCAATGCCTTGGTGCCGGGTACCGGTAGCGGGAATCCGGGAGGTGGCAACGACGGCGACTATCCCTCACAGATCTCCGGCACGGGGGCCGGCGAGCAGCTGGTGGGTACCAGTGGCCGTGATCGCATCCAGGGTCTCGGCGGCGACGACACACTGTTCGGCATGGGCGGGGATGACAAGCTCGACGGCGGCGACGGCAACGACTATCTGTCCGGTGGCAATGGCAGCTTCAGCGGTTCGGGCAACGACATCCTGATTGGCGGCGCAGGCGACGATCAACTGGTGGGCGAAGACGGTAACGATATGCTGTTCGGTGGCGTCGGCAACGACACCTACTTCTACCGCGCTGGCGGTGGCGTGGATACCGTGGACAACACCGGCGGTGGTACCGACTGGCTGTACTTCGACGGAATCGCTCGCAGCCGCCTGAGCTACTACCGTGATGGTGATGATCTGCTCGTACGGGTTGACGGTGACGCTGCTCAGCAGATGCGGGTGCTCAAGCACTTCCAAGGAGGGCAGTACGCTATCGCGTTCGTACAGCCAGGAGACGGAGGCAATGCCATCTCGGCGTCTGCGATCGCCGGCCAACTCAAGCCACTGCCGGCCGCAGCCTCGATTGCTTCTGTCCGCACGATGGACACGTCGGCCAGTGCTGAAGTGCGGCAGCTGATCGACGCCATCAGTGGCTTCACCGGGGACGGCAGCACAGGCTGGAGTGAAACGCAGGGTCTCGTGCCCGAGCCGCTAATGGGCCATGCCGGCTACGAACAGGGACGTGCCTTTAGTGCCTCCATGCACTACAGCCCGTGACGAATCGGATGCCGAGGCGCGTTGAGGGCGCCTCGGCATCTGGCTAACGGCGGATAGCTTTAGGTCCCTGGCTAGGCGACGATAGATGTCTGCCTCTGGCAGCAAAGCAGACATTGCTGGGGTGGGCGATTAGGGAGATTTATCGGGGGTAGGGAAGGTCTGTTTCAAGCCCATATCTCCATCCACGCGGGCCACCTAGCGACAGGAGTTGGACGTGGGCTTGATGACCTTCGGAAATCACGGCGTGGCGCGCCGCCAGGCTGTAGGGCTCCCTTAGCAATCACATTCTATCTGTCGCCTTTTTGCCGTCCAACGTTCTTGAACGTTGCCCTGTAACGCTCATACATCTCCTCCATAGGCGGAGAGGGCGTGGCGTCCCGCTGACTCGCAAATATTGCGTAATAGGCTGAATAAAGCTTCTTATCCCTTGCCTTGTTCCAAGTCCAACCTAACCCCACTGCCTCCGCGCCTTTGAGCTTGGAAGTTGCTGCACGGTTTAGAACAAAACGAAACGCCTCATTGTTAAGAGACTTAACTAGAACGAAGAGCAAGTCGACGATGGATTCCATGTTCGCACGGGTAAGCAACAATGGCTTCTCAAGGTACTTCTTATGGCTCTCAAGCCCAAGCTCAACCGCATTCTTCGTGCCAAGTTTACCAAAGCGATGCACACAACAGTGCCGCAGTTCACATACCGCGTTGTAGCGTGTGAGAAGTTCCTCGAACGGCTTGTTCCCAGCCAAGCCCCAGTTCAAGAACTTTTGGATATTTGTAATTACCTGTTTTTTTCCAGAGAACACTACTTCCTCGAGCAGAGCCTCTGGAAGAAGGCTCTGCCGCTGATGACGCGCTGCTGCGTATGTCAGCGTGTAGGTTTCGCAGTGCAACTGTGAGTAGGGGTCGACCATAAGGATGCGCCTTATCAACGCTCGAAAGAAACCTTCGACGGCTGAAACATAGCCCAGGATTAGCAGCATCCCCAGTTCCCGCGGCAAAAAAGCGTCGCCGCCCGTGCCTACCCACATCTTGTTAAGGCTTACCGCGTTGTCAATGAACTGATCGATCGGCGATACATCGGAATCATCGTGGTCAGCGTGAAACCACTGTCTTGTATCAATCTCGCCCGTGAGCTGGCGAACCGTCAGAATCGCAGAAAAATCGGCGGCAGTGGTAGCTTTCGGAGGCATAATTAAGACAAATACTCGTCGACGAAACCGTTAAGCACATCCACAATTCTCGCGGTTCTGCGGCGCCCAAACCCTCGTACTGTGAGCAGGTCGGCCGCCGGATCTTGCTTAGCCAAAAAGTCTCGCAACGTCTTCAAGTTTGGCAAATGCTCGTCGATCTGGGTGCGCTGCCAAACTGTGAGTCCCGGAACCTGGGCTATCGGTGTTTCTAGGCACTGCGAAAACGTCGACGCATCAACGAGCTGCTGTCCACAGTTGTGACAGAAGCGTTGACTATCTGTCATTCGAGGGGCGTGGCATGAAGCACATTTCGGAAGCGATAAGCTCAAGCTCCCAAAATCCACCTCAGGAACAATTCGCTGAAGGCTTTTTCTCACCGGATGCTTTGCGGACTTGAACCCTATCGCCTCAACAGTTTGGCGAATGCTGCCGCCGCTTTCACCACCGCCGATTGCTCTAATGGAGAGCAGGTTCGCTGCATGGGGTATGTATCGTCGGTATATTCGTGAAGGAGTGCCATGCTTAACTGTAGAATTGTCGTAAGTGAGCCCCGCTTCAACCAACAAATTAAACATCCGCTCTACAACCGGCGTCAGTTCACTTTCTACAACTCCGACTGTGAGCTGGCGATGCCCTTTCCCCCCGACTCCTTCATTGAACGACTTAATTTCGCGGGCGATTCCATCGAGCACTTTCTCTCCGGCCTCAACCAGGGACGCAAGCTTGGGAACCTTCTTTCCTAGGGAGCGGAACTCCGCCAATCTTGCATCAAGATGCTCCTGAATCGTTCGCGTCACGCCTTGCTGGGTCGTGCGGTGATCGCCGCGGAGAAACTCGTCCAACATAGTTAAGTAAGCCCGCGGAATGCCAAATGCAGCGAATCGCAACATAACTCGGACGTCCACAGGAGTGGACTGAAAACCCTTGACGCGAGTATGGGCAATGCCATCCATCACGCCGTCATATCCAGGATCTTCAATACAAACCCATGCGGGTATTGCCACCGAGTCTTGGCCTTGGTGAAACTTCGGGCTTACCTCGGTTGTGCCAGGATACACCGACGCCTTTGGCGCCAAGTCTATTGACTTCAGCGACCGCACAATGTCAAGAAACTCAATAAGATAATCAGGGGTAAGCGTCAGCGCTGCATCGTCCATTAGCAATACACTGAACTTCCGCCCGGCCTGCGCACGAGCGGACGCAATTAAGGCCTGCACGCGCTCAATTGAAAGCCCGTCAGCAATAACCTTCATGTCGTCGTCAAGTGGCAGGTTGCGCTCTGTCCTGGACACGAAACTCTGAAGCCCCACCTCCGTCAACGGCGGAGGAAGTTCGACCGACACTTCGGGCTGCCAGGATTGGGCGCTATCGACTACAGCCAAAATGATCCTCGCTAGGACCCAAGAGTGAAACTGCCCAAGCGCACTCGCGTGGCTAGAAAGTAAGGGCTCAAGTCGGAAGTAGCGATTGAAACTAACGTACACAGCGAAAGGCATAGAGCTGTCATCACGACACTTCAGCCAAGCGAAACGCATCATGTGCGTCTTTCCGCACCCGCGCGGTCCCACGATGGTCCGCAATCCGCGGTTTGTCAGCTCCTGAGCGACTCTACTGAACAGATCACCTTGCTGCGAGGTTTCGTTTAACAGATCCTCGATTGGAATGTAGTCTGCCCGCTGCTGGAGGGCAGATTCGAGCTCAACACCGTCAATTCTATCTGCCATATCGAGGACTCAGAAGCATATTGTCATTAAAGCATTTGCTGTGATGAACCTGGCCCCGACACCGTGCGCAATCGCATCGATGGCCACACGGCCGCGAGGACTATTCAGAACCTTAAACAGATTGTCTTCCTCGCCCACATTCGGTCGAAGCACGAGAAAGCAGTCCGATACAACAATCACACCACGGTCAACCCGACAGATTTTATCGGACAGGTTTCTGCCGACTCGAGCCACCAGAACGTCACCCGCGCGCGCCGTCACACCAGCCACCACTTTCTGGAATTCCTCACTGAGTGCGAATTCACTAGGCACTTCAGTCATTCCGGCTGTAAGGTCAGTTGTGTGGAAGACCGGATATCCGACATTCTTGCGAGTTCGCGATGAGAGCGTGCCGCGCGAGATAGATGCTATTAATTTTGACAGCCGGACGACCCGAGAAGTGCGCGAGGGCCTCACTGATGAATGGTATCCGTAATCCAGGCGAAGAAGTCCCCGCTCTGGCGATATCGTCAGAGCATCTGATAACTCACCGGCCGACGAAAGCTGCCGAACGGGAATGTGCGAGACCTGTGTTGCGGCTTTCGTTAGAATGACTATGTGAGCCTTGGCTTCGGTTCGGCGGAAGATATTGCGAGGCAACTCGATGACTTGGTCAATCGAATGGCTTTCGATCAATGACTGGCGAAAACGCATAAAACGCTCGCCGGAAATAAGCCCGTCTGGAATGATCATTCCAAGCCGCCCGCCATCCTTCAGAAAACGAAGGTTCTGAGCGATGAAAAGGATATCCGCAGGAATGTCCTCC
The DNA here is from genome assembly GCF_059368315.1 of Stenotrophomonas sp. YJH_SMC_119. Taxonomy (NCBI): domain Bacteria; kingdom Pseudomonadati; phylum Pseudomonadota; class Gammaproteobacteria; order Lysobacterales; family Lysobacteraceae; genus Stenotrophomonas; species Stenotrophomonas sp. YJH_SMC_119. The sequence continues at coordinate 249,197 of NZ_JCAFRP010000003.1, forward strand.
GCATGTGGCAGGACGTGGCTAAGGCCTACTTCCTCCATGATTTCGCCGAAGTGGCGACGCCAGCGAGGCTTGATATAGGGTGGATTGCACAAGCCAACACAGGCTTTTCCCCAATGAAGGCCGAGCCGATGATCTAGGCCAACATCCAAGGCATCGCCCGTGAAGTGGCGGAATGCACCTCCCCTCGTTACAGGAAGGCGACTGCTCTCTGCCTTGTCGTCGATATCCACGGTAACAAACCGAGCCCTGCTCCAGAGCTTCGCACCTGCATCGACAAGCGTCCCGTCGCCGGCACCGAGGTCAATGACAGTCTTGGGAGCGGCTACATTCATTGATGCGACCAACAACGCCGCGACCTTCCCATGGGTGTAGTACCGCCCCAGGTGGTCCGATTGCCTACTCCCAAGCACCATTTCTGAACGCACTCCTCTCGATTCGCGCTAATTTACAACAATTGACAGGGGCGGTGACCTACCGCCACTCCGCACGCCGGTACCGTGTGCAAAAAAGCATCATCGGGTCCCAAACGAGGGGATCCGCTGGGCTCCTGACCGGTAAGCTGCCGGACCACCTGCCACCAGTGTCAGCGTTCGGACCCGGCCTCCCTAGGCGGGAACAGGCGCGCCGAGTCAGCCTTGAGTACTTCTCATTTCAGTAAGCGACCTGCCGGATTGTCTTCTGCAGCTCCAGCCTGGAAGTACCCCATCACACTCGCCACCGAGCGATGTTCCGTCATGGCCATCACCGCCGGCAGCGGCACACCTTGCTTACCGGCCTCGGTCACGAACCCAGATCGCAGACTGTGTGCCCCGAAGTCCCCCTCAAGTCCAGCCCGTGCGGCCCGCCGTTTCACGATGGCTGCCACGGATCCCGGGAGCAGGGGAGGGCCGATCCGCCCCTTCCAGATCCGCCGAAATATCGCCCCCTCAAAGATCCCGGCCGCCTCGAGCCAAGTCCTCAACGCCTCGGCGCTGCGGCCTAGGATTGGCTTGTCCGGGGTCGAATCGGCCTTCACACCGGCCTGCTGGGTTTTCGAGTACTCCAGTCGGTAGATATAGCCATCGTCAGCAATCTTGCGCAGGTCGCGCATGTCGGCTGCGGCGATCTCGCTGCGCCGGCGTCCGCCGCTAGCGAAGCCAAAGCAGAGCAGGGCGCGGTCGCGCAGCCCTTCAAGGCTGTCGTCACAGGTCGCGAGCATGACCTCGAGCTCGGCCCGGGTGATGGCTGTCTTCTTGGTCGGCCGCTCCCCGCGCTTGACCGCGGCGCGCCGCGCGCGGCTCAGTAGGGTGCGCACGCTGGGCAGTTCGCAAGGATTGACGAGGCGCTTGAGCTTGTGGGCTGTCGAGAGCACGGCCACGCGCTGGACCACTGTCGAGAGCTTGAGCGGCCCGACATTGGCCTTGAGCCCGGCAGTCACCAAGGCTCGGTCCAGCGCCGGCGGCAGTTCGCTGACCAAGCCGGTCTTGCCTTTGCGCTGAACATGGTCGACCAGGAACTGAATGACCACCGCCTCGCTGACCGGTAGCGCCAGCTCGAATCCGTAACGGCCCTGATGCCAACCGGCCCAGTAGCGCAGGGCGGTGGCGTAGCTGCGGGTGGTGTTGGCCGCGGCCGCTTCGGCGAGCAGTTCGCGGACCGCATCGGCGGCCCGTTGGGCCAGCTGTTCGGGCAGGACCAAGGCGGTGGCCGCCGCCGCAGTAGAAAGCAATGTGTTATTTCGATTCATACTATGTAATGTATGTTACGAAGTAGGGCATCAACTAGTGATAATCATCACTTATCGCGAGTACGTTATCAGCAGAGTAGGGTGCCAGTACAGGAGACTTCGCATGGCCCGCGGCATCACCGAAACTGACGTCCATACCGCCGCTGACGAGTTGGTCGCCAAGTGCGAACGCCCAACCGTAGAGCGGATCCGGGCTCACCTGGGGACAGGCTCGCCGAACACGGTGACCCGCTGGCTGGAAACATGGTGGAACCGACTTGGCACGCGCCTGCAGCCAGCGCGTCCGAACCTGGAAGATGCGCCAGCGGTGTTGGTAGAACTCGCCGGGCAATGGTGGGGGTTGGCGCTGAAGCATGCCCAGGAGGCCGCCCGTCGAGAGCTTGCATCGTCCGAGCGGGCCCTAGCTTCCGAGCGTGATGCGCTGGAGGCCAGCTCCCGACTTGTGGCTGAAGAGCTGGCGCAAATGCGTGCAGAGCGCGACGTTGCAATCACCGGGGAGAGAATTGCAACGACCCAAGCTTCAGAGCTACAGCACCTGGTCGACCAGCTTCAGCTACAGATCTCTGAACTTGCAGAGCAGCGCGACCTCGAGCGTCGAAGAGCCGACCGAACCGAAACAGCGAGACAGCAACTCGACGTCCGGCTTCACGAGGCCCTACAGACGGCGAAATCTGAGCGCGAGGACTGGACCGAGTACGTCAGATCTGTCGAGAATCGAGCGCTGAGCGATGTCGATCGAGCGCGCCAGGAGGTCAAAGAGCTCCATGCGCAGCTAAGCAAGACCTCCGAACACCATAGGCTCCTTGAGAACCAGCTGCGCCAGGATATCCAGGTCGCCCAATCGGCGGCAGCAACGGCCACCCAGTCTGCGGATATCCTGCGTGGCAGATGTGAAGCTCTCGAAGGGCAGCTTTCAGGGCTTCGCAATATGCCAACTCCGCAGGAAGTGGCACCCAAGCGGCCCAAGAAAGTTCGTTCAACCGCTGCGCCGGGAGCGTGTGCGGTGACTCTGCGCAAGACGCGTTCTACGGGCTAGCCAAGCAGCCCAGCAGGTGAATGAGACCGCAAATCCGGCGATTGCGGCGGCAATCAGCATGATTTCTCGATCAGTATCGTTCATGGAGGAAGTCCGAAGTTGAGCCTTGGCGTCTACGCCATGGTATCTGACGCTACATAGCGTAAGTGCGGGCGCAATGGCTGCATTCAAACTTTATCGAAAAACCTCAGCTCGATGACAGAAGTGCGGGCAGCATGGCTGCATCCTGCGGCAAAGCACCAGGGCAGAAGACGCGAATCGGGGCGTCTTTTTCGTAGCTCGAGCAAATCTGGGGAGGCCTATCCGTGGATCCTACGAATTGCGGGCGGGTTTCCGAACCAGATAGGGCGAGTTTCCTCTGTTTCCCGGGCAACTTCTCAACGTCAATCAGGGGGAGCCAGCAGGGAGGCAAGAGCCAAGCCAGAGCCTCAGCCATTGCCATGCAGAGCCAACGAAGGCTGCGGCCGCCCGATACATTATTTCGCATAATGTATATCGTGCAAGGCGTTGCCAGCCTGCGGCATGGCCTGCACGTCGCGGGGGAGGGTGAAGCCAACGGCAAGCAGTACCACCATTGCAGCTGTCGCCAGCCTCTTGGCGAGCGCAGCCCACGCCTTGCCAGCCTTACCTTCCGCACGGATTGCTTTGATGGCTACAAGCCATTGCACAGGATCATCTCCGGCCATGACGGCCATCTCTGCGATGTGCTCTTCATCGGGGTAGGCATCGCCATTTCGCCACTTCGACACCGCCTGCCGGTGCACACCAAATTGCGCCGCCAAGGCGCTATCTGACGCGATTCCTGCCCTCTGCCGAGCCTTGTCGATCAGGGTGCTAACGATGCTCATGTCCCGTACCTAGTTGACAGCGTGTCCCGTAATCAGGTTACATGCTCTCCGTCCCGTACACACGGGACACCCGCCAACGGCACCCCAAGGCTGCTGGCGGGTTCCCTTGGGGGGCTTGGGGCAGGGGACAGGGATGATCGATCCGCTCATTACCTTCGTGCTGCTGGCGGCCATCGTGGCCGTGTCCATCGGCTGCGCAAAGCTCGTTTCATGGCTGCTCGACCGGCGTGACTACACCGCCTCGCAACAGTCCCGTGAAGCCCAGGTCATCGCGCTGGCAAAGGCCGAGATCGCCGCCACCAAGCGCGGTGATCTTCTGGCCGCCGCTCGCTACGCCGAAGAACAGGAGCGCGCCGCATGAGTAGGTATCCCTCATTCGCCGAGCTCGCCGAGTTCGACATGGGCCTCACGGCGTGCGCTGTCTTTCTCGCGCTCGTTCTCGGCGGGGCCATCGTCTCCATCGTCATCGAGCAGGCATGGCTGGCGCTTCGTCGCCTGTGGAAGCTGCGGAAGGATCGCTCCAATGGCCGCTGATATTGCTGAGTTCTTCCGCGATCCGCTCGTTGTCGCGACTGTCGGCGGCGTGCTGGTGACGGTCGTGTATTGGACTGTTGTGTTCGTGCTGCGCAAGAAGGGGCCGGGCAATGGTCGGTGATCGCGCGGTGCTGGCCGGCTCGGGACTCCCCTCGTCTAACAGGGGAGTCAGTGAATTCAGGAACCCCGAGGGAACCCTAACGGTCGGCATTGACTGGTTCTCCGCCTCCATCGATCTGCGCGCAGCGCTGGACGAGCTCGCGTTCCGCGATGGCGACAGCTTCGAAGAGGTCCGCCAGTGGATCGAGTTCTCCCCGGACAACGCCCGCATCGCGGCCCTGCAGGTGTTCTGCTGGTTCTTCGCCGGGCTCGGCCTTGAACTTGATGAAACCGTGGGCGGCGGTCGCTTCTACACGTGGCGAATCAAGATCATCGACGCAGCCAAGAAGTTCGTTGGCATGATCGAATTGGGCGGCGAAGATTGCCGCCGCGCCGATGGCACGTATACCGCCCGTATCGAGCTAACGGGTGATGGATGCAAGGCCATAGGCGCAGCGCGCTGCGGCCATGCGCAGCGGTGGCTGGAGCTTCGAGCGAAGCTCGAAAGCTGCGCCGGAAGGATCACCCGTGTCGACGTGTGCGCTGATGACCTGGTGGGCGACTACCCATTGCGTATGGCGCAGAAGTGGTACGCCAATGGCGACTTCGACAACCGTGGTCAGCGCCCCAAGGCGCAGCTGGTGGACGACTACGACAGCGGTGACGGCAAGACGTTCTACGTCGGCGGTAAGAAGTCGGAAAAGCAGCTGCGCGTCTACGAGAAGGGCAGGGAGCAGGGCGACAAGAGTTCGCCGTGGGTGCGCTATGAGGCGCAATTCCGCAACTCCAACCGTAAGGAACTGCCGCTCGACATTCTGCGTGACCCGGCCTCCTACCTGCTGGGTGCCTATCCGGTCCTGTCCTTTCTGCGCTGCGTTGCCACGCGCATCGAAATCACGAAAGCCGCCGTTGAAGCGACGTGGAAGAGTGTTCGGCGCCACATCCGCCGCCAGTACGGCGCAGCCCTCAATTTCATCGCCAAGAACTGCCCTGACGATCAGGCATTGCGGGCGGTAATCGAATCCTGCACTTCGCCATCGCTGCCGAAGTGGGTCACAGGTGACACAGCAGCGCACTGGCCCGAAATCGCGGCCGTACAGCCAACCTCAAAGGGGTAACAGCACATGAGCATCAAGGTCACCGTCCTCAAGAACGAAATTGACGAACGCGGCGGCAGCTTCAAGAACGACGCTGGCGAGAACGTGGAATACACCACCCGCAAGCAGAAGGCCAAGCTGGAAACCGGTGGCTTTGCCTACCCGTTCGACGTGCGCCTGGACAAGGGCCAGCCGGGCTACCCCGAGGGCGAGTACGAGCTCGATGTTGAGTCCATGTTGCAGGTCAACAAGGGCGTCGCCTCGCTGAGCAAGTTCACCGTCCTGCGCATGGTGCCCAAGGCTGCACCGCGCTCAACCGCGCAGGCCTAAGTCATGGCCGTGTGCGTGTCTCTGACGGCTGAGGGGACGCTCGTACCCACCGGGGAGCCTGCATCGCAGTGTGGTGGGTATGTGCTTGTGTCAGCAGCAGAGCACGCACAGGCCTCAATTCTCATCGATCTATTCCAGTGGCCGGAACCTGAGGTGGCGACTGGTTGGTTCTCGGGGGTGTTCACGCTGGTTCTTGCACTGAACGTGCTTGGCTACATCGTGGGCGCCGTCGTGAAGTCGGTCAGTACAGAGCGGGATTGACCACCCCATTCAACGCGCACAACGCGCATAACCAAGGAGCAGTGCAATGGACTTCGGCGACATTCTGACCGGCCTCGCAGCCGCCAGCGCAGTCAGCGCAATCATCAGCGCAGGTGCCATCAAGGCGTCCCCGGGCTTCGCCCGCTGGGCGACCAACAAGGTCGCGACCTTCTTCCGCTGATCGCGGTCGAATCGTGACGGGGAGGGGCTGGGAAACCGGCCCCGATTCCTATGCAGACACAGCCCGATGACCTCAACACCGATGAATGCCAGGACGACTGGTGCCCTGAGTGTGGCGGTGATGACGTGATCGTGTTGGACGACGGCAGCCTGTGGTGTACGGAGTGCCGCACCGTCATCGACTACTAGGGGTAGGTGATGGATTTCAGTGGGGTGTTTCTCGGGCTGTCTGTCGCTCAGGCCGTCGCTGCAATCGTGGCGGCTGGGACACTGATGGCACTGCCGTGGTTTGGCCGGTGGTGTGTCGACAAGGTCGCCGGGTTCTTTGAGGACCGCGAGGATCAGGACGCCGATGAGCATGCCGATGATGAGGCAGGCGAGGTGGAGGAGGCGGTGTGTGGTGACACCGGTCACGACTATGACGGCGGCGAATGCGTCTATTGCGGCGCGCCAGAAAGGGGAGATTGACGATGCTCGTATGCATGGTATTCGCATTCATCGGGGGATTGGCCGGGCACGCCGTCGCCCTCGCATTCAATGAGGCAAGCCAGTGATGCGCGCTCTTGTCGCAGTCCTGCTGGCCCTCTGCTTCTATCTCCCCAGCTTTCGGGCTGCTGCATACGACATTGGGCTAGCCATGCGGGACTGCCGCAACAGTTCGTCATTCAACTCGACGCAATCGACAAAGCAGTGCGTTGATATTGGCCCGCAGCCCGGTTCAAAGACGCAATGTCTGGTAGGACTTACCTCTAAAACTGGGACGGGGTACTTGGGCCTATGGTCCTACACCTGCAACGAGACGTGCGACAAACGCCCGGAAGAAACGGGGTGGAAAGGCGGAGGTACAGATGGTTTCGGTGCTGTCTGCCACAACGGTTGCGCCTACGAAGGTTCGCTTTACGCGGGCTCTCCCGTTGGTCGTCTTTTCCAGCCGACAGGGCAAACGTGCAGTACTGACGATCATCCCGCCCCTACTACGCCCGACCCGGGCGAGGGCGGGGGCGACGGAGGTGGCACCGGCCCCGGCGATGGCGGCGGCGATGGCGGCGGCGACGGCGGTGGTGGCGATGGTGGTGGCGACGGCGGTGGCGGCAATGGTGGTGGCGGCGGTGGAACCGGCCCAGGTGATGGCGACGGTGACGGCGACTGCAAAGACCCTGCGGGCTGCGAAGGCCCGGGCCCCGGTCCCGGTGATGGTGGCGAAGGAGGCGAGGGCGGCGGGGCGGGGCCGACGACAGGGCGCCTCTACAAGAAGTCCGGCAAGACGGTGCAGAAGGTGTTGGCTGAGTTCAAGACCGCCATTGAGGGCGCGCCGATCCTGTCCAAGGTCAAGGGGTTCTTCGGCAATTGCACCGGCGCAGGCGGCTCCTGTCCCACCGCAACATGGGACGGCGGTCAGTACGTCGGCAAGTTCGATCTGAGCAGCTTGTGCAGCGGGCCATTGCTGCAGCTTTTCCAGTACGCCGGATTTGTCTTCCTTGCGGGCATGGGCGTTGTTGCCCTGAGGTGGGCACTGCTATGAATCGGAAACATCTGATCGTGTTGGGTGCAGCGCTTCTTGTGTTGGCGCTGTCGGCATCATGGGCGTATGCCGAAGGCGTGAGCCCGATTGCTGCGATCACCGCATGGGCCAAAGAGCAGATCACGTCGCTGTGGGCGGACTTCTCCGATTTCATGACGGACCTGCAAACGGACTTCATCGAGCTCGTGTTGTCGTTCGTGAAGGCGATTGTGTACCTGATCCCGGCACCGGACTTCCTTACGCAAATCAGCTTCTGCGCGATGCTCAATGCGGCCGGCCCATGGACCGCCTTCATAGTCGGGCAGCTGCGTGTCGGAGAGGCAATCGCGCTGCTGACCGCAGCCCTTATTTTTCGCCTTGTGCGGGTGTTCCTGACCGTATTCCAGTGGACGTAACGAAATGATCTTCGGCCATGAAGGGTTGCCGCGCAGCGGCAAGAGCTACGAGGCAGTGCTCCACCACATCCTGCCCGCGCTGCGCGCTAAGCGGCACGTGTACGTGCGCCTCAACGGCGTAGGTGGGAGCCTGGGCAAGATTGCGGCTCACCTCGGGATGCCTGAGGAAGAAGTGCGTGATCTTGTCCACGTGATGGGCGACAAGGAGGTGGTTGACTGGTGTGTATGCGACACGGACAACGACGGCGCTATATCGTTCCCGCACATCGAGAAGCATGCTCTAGTCGTGATCGATGAGGCGCATGAGTACTGGCCCACGAACCGGGCCAATTTGCCGGAGCGCACGGCCAACTTCTTCGCGAAGCACGGCCACATTAGCCTGGACATGGTGATCATTTCGCAGGACTGCAAAGACCTGCACCGGCTGATCATTCGCCGCATGGCGAAGAAGAACACGTATACCAAGCTCGATGCGCTGGGCTCCGATCAGCGCTATTCGGTGAGGTTCTACGCCGCCACCGGCACCGGCAAGTACGAGACGGTAGGCACCGAGGTTCGCAAGTACGATCCGGCCATCTGGGAGCTTTACCACGGCGTGCAGCCGGGCATTGAGTCAAACGAGGTCTACAAGGGCAACACCCGCACCTTGTGGAAGACACTGCGGGGGCCCTCAATCGTGATGGGGCTTGCACTCGTTATCGGCGTTTTCATGTTCCTGCGATTCTTCTTCGCTGGTGGCTCAACCGGCGAGGAAAGCAAGCTGAAAGAGGTTGTGAAGTCGCAGAAAGCCGCGATTCCGGCAATCGCGCAAGCGCCCGGCGCACAGCCGGCCACCGTGGTCACGAAGGTGGTGGACACCCCGAAGTCCAAGGAGAAAATGCCCGCAGGCGTGCAGTACATCCTCGACATGGCGGCCAATGCCAGGGCGCGGCACGCAGGTTGGTACGGGCACCGGGATATCGTGGAGTTCCGAGCATCGGGGGGAGGGCAGGTGCTCGACAGATTCACTACGGAGCAGCTGTGGGCGCTGGGCTGGTCCGTAAAACGGACAGAGTTTGGTGTGCTGCTGTCAGCGAAAGGCCATGAGATCATCGCGACCACTTGGCCCGTGGATCCGTTCGGCGAACAGTCCGATTCAACTACCGAGCGCATAAGGGCTGCGGCGGGGTCGCCTGTGACGAGCGCGAGCGAGACACAGCCGACCACCGCCGCGGCGAACGGGAGCACCCTGATTGCAGTTGGCAAGCGCCCGCTGGGCACGTTCCCTGAGACGCCGCCGTATCAGGCCAGCTTCTGATTTTCGCGATGGGATACCATGCCCCCGAACCTTGGGGGCGAAATGGACATTCGATCAGGCCTAGTTCTGGCTCTACTACTGTTGTCAGCATCCGTGCATGCACAGCAGCTACGCTCGACCACTGGTCCGCAGCCAATGCCCAGCTACACGCCGTCAACGCCGAAGGCGAGCAACCTTGGCGCTGAACCGCTGAAATGCCACCAGCACGTCGATCCGCGCATTCGGCTCTATTGCACCGACATTGAACGATCCTTGATCCAGAGCGAGGCGCGTCGCCAAGGCATACCAACGCCGTCGAGCGAGATTGTTCGCATGCCAGCCTACGGGAGTGCTGAGGCGAAGCAGTTGGGCGCTGCCTGCATGGGTGGAACTGCAATGCGTCGCTTAAGCAACGGCTGGGAACAGTTGCGAAACGCCAAGGGCGAATGGCTGCGTTGCCGCGAGCAATGAATCGGGGTGTAGGGGCAGCGCCCCTACGGAAGCGCCTTACACGCGCTGGCGAGGCCTCGGCCCCGGCACTGGCAGGACACCCGCCACAGGATCGGCGTCAGGGCCAGCCATCGCCACTGCCGAACGCTGTTTGCGCTGGCTCACAACATCCCGCAGATTGACGACATTGGCAGGATGATGGCGGATGCCGGCGTCACGATTGCGCCCATTTCTGGAACTGTCGATCGACGGCGTCGCGCGTGCAGCTTCCATCATCCGGCGCCATTCTTGTGCTTGGCAGGCGGTGAGCGACAGCCACGCCAGGTCTTCAGGCAGCAACTCGCGGCCCTCAGGGGTGATCAGACGGTCACCGAGGAAAGAAAAACCGGCCCAAGGGCCGGTCAGGTCAATACGGTGGTGCGGGTCGAACTCAATCATGCCGCGATCTCATCCTTGGCCGGGGTCTGAGGGCGCAGGCAAGAGCCGAGCCAGAGGCCCAGCCATTGCCATGCGGAGCCAACAAAGGCCCAGATTCGCCGGATACGGCATTTCGCATAATGTATATTATGTTCAAAGCATCCCCGGGGACGCTGGCGTACCGTTCGCCTCAATCCCCTCGCGGCCTGGCAGCTACGGCTTCCTCCATCGTCCGATCAGGGTCTTATGCATGCCCCAGGCGATCCAGCCGCAGACCAAGCCGCCCCCCCGCGACAATGATCTCTTCCTCTTCAAAGGCGGCTCCATTCAGTCCTTGATAGGTCACGAAAGCCAACGCTCTCAATGACAGCAAGGCAAACAAAGCTGTAGGCGCCCAAAGCAGGACCTTCATCGTTCTCCCGCCTCCAATTGCATCGGCCGGTCACTTGCCCTGACAGGAACGTGATTTCCGCCCGGCGTGACGCGTCACGTTAATGGTCTATGGCAGTCCGCTGCCGCAGGCCCTCTATCTCAACCTGGCGCCCCTTTCTGCACTAGCTCGAAAGCAGCCCCTTCGCCAGAAGCGTGATTCGGGTCGCCGCATTGAGGTCGTACGCACCCAGATCCTTCGGTTCCACCCAGGCATGGGCATCAAACTCTTCGTTGATCGTAACGTCACGGTTCAGTGCTTCGCAGTCGAAGATCAGGTAGATCATGTGGATCTGCTCGCTGGAACCGTCCGGATAGAGCTTGGTGCGGATGTCGTCGCGGAAGGTCCATGGTTGAACGGCATCGATCTGCAGCGCGTGCCCCAGCTCTTCGCGGATCTCCCGGCGCAGGCCTTCCTCGATGCGTTCGGCGGGCTCCAGCCCGCCGCCGGACAGTCCCCATTGGCCTGGGAATGCACCACGGTCCAACGGCATGCGGCACAGCAGATAGGCGCCCTGGTTCTGGATCAGCGGGCATACGATGACGCGTTGTCTCACAGGGTCTTCCTTGGATGTTGGGCAGATGACGGAAGGATTGTATGAAACCCCGCGGCATCCCGATGGGTTGCAATTGATTTAGCGTGGCAGGTCACAACGAATCTGCGCGACGCGCCGGCTTCACACCCTGCCGCCGGTCACTTCGCAATAGTGCGGGGGTCCTCGTTGTTCGAGTGGTTCATGTCCCCTCCTCCTGCGCCCGTACATCACCTGCCCTGGCGACGGCGCATTGCCATCTACATCCTGCTGGGCTTGTATGTTGCCTACCTCCTGGCCGGCAACATCTTCCTCAACACCCCGCTGTTCGACCAGGTCACCAACCGCAAGCCGCACAAGTTCGTGATGACTACCGGCCCAGCCGTCACCTTGCTGCCCGGCCACGTGATCGCCTGGAACGTGCACATGCGCGGCCACGTCAACCACACCGTCTACGTGCTGCATGCCGACCGGGCAAGCGCCAGGCTGGCAGTCCTGCCGCTGTTCCAGCGCGAAGTTCGGGTTCCGCGCCTGCAGGCCACGGGCGTATCGGCCGAGATCAGCCGTGTTGAAGAGGCCATCCCGCCGCCCCCGCGCAGCGACCAGGGCTGGACGCTGCGTTTCGATGCCATCCACAGCGACAGCATCCGCAGCGCCCGTTTCGGCAAGCTGCTGATCATCGGCAAGGGTCAGGGCACGGTCGGCTTCGTCAAGCAGCTACGCGGCGGTCCTTCGGAACTGCTGGATTCAACCGTCACGTTCAAGGGGGCGGACACCAGCTTCGATGGCGTGCAGCTGCTGGGTGACATGAACCTGGCTGCACGCTTCAGCTACCCGCGCCATTACCGGGACCAGGCACCTGGGCTCGCCAAACTGAAGATACTGCATGCCCAGCTGGATGTTGATGCACGCAGCCAGGGCCTGCGCATGGATACGGATGCCACCACCCCGAAGATCTCCAGCGCACCGGTGCCGGGCCACCTGCAGCTCTCGGCACACCTGATCGCCGGCCAGCTGCAGCCCGGCGACCACGCTCTATGGCAGGTGCCGCTCTATCTTGGGGACGGCGCTCCCGATCGCGGCGTGCTGGCCCTTCAGCTCAATGTGGCCAATGACCTGCGCCTGCAGGCACGCCTGCCAGCCCGACCCGGCTCGGGCAGCGAAGTGGATGCGGACCTGCACGTCACCGGTCGTGACATTCCCTTCCAGGATCCGGCGCAGTTGCTGGAGCGAAGTTCCGGCACGGTGCGCGGCGAATGGACGTTCACCTCGCTCAACTGGATCCCTGCCCTGTTCGTCCGCAAGCCGTGGCTGCAACTGGACGGTGGCGGCACGCTGAAGGCCGACCTGCGGCTGCGCAATGGCGAGCTGAGCGAAGGCAGCACGGTGGACATTCCCTCTGCCGAAGCAGTCGCCGAGGTCGCCGGCGTCCGGCTTGCCGGTACCGCCAGCGCGCATGGGGAACTGAAGGCGGGCTCTCCCAACCAGGCCCTGCTTGCCGTCCGCCTCCCCCGCTTCACCGCGCGTCCCACCGATGCCAAGGACGTTCGGCTGTTCGATGGTCGTGATCTGGCGCTGGATCTGACCGGCGACGGTCGCCTGCAGGAGCTGCGCAAGGGCGTGCGCGCGCACCTGAGCTTCAGCGAAGCCACCATTCCAGATCTGTCGGCCTACAACCGTTATCTCGGTTCAAAACAGGTGCGCCTGCTGCGCGGCACCGGCTCACTCAGCGGTGATGCCACCCTCGATACCGATGGCCGCGTTGGCCATGGCACGGCCCGGCTGTTGGGGCGCAACGCCAGTGCCAAGGTGGCGGGGCTGGACATGGGCGGCGACGTCGACGTGAACGCTACGCTGCGCCGTGGCGACTTCAACCAGCGCCACTTTGATCTGTCCGGCACCACGGTCGAGCTACGCAACGTGCAGGTGGCGGGTACGGAGCGCGCAACCGCCTGGAAAGGCCGCGCGGCCTTCAAACGTGGCCGTATCGATGCGCAGTCGCCATTCCAGGTGGATGCCACCACGGATCTGGATCTCAGCGATGCCCGTCCGTTGCTCGCGCTGTTCGCAGAGCGCACCGACTACCCACGCTGGACGCTGTCCCTCCTCGATTCCGGTCAGGTGCAGGCACAGGCGACGCTGCGCTGGCGCCCTGGCCATCTGGTCATCGATGGACTGCAGGCCGAGAATGATCGCCTGTCGGTACGCGCGCGGCTGGATCTTCTGGAACAGCGCAAACGCGGCGATCTCTACCTGCGCTGGGGACTGCTGGGTGCGGGCATCGAGCTGGACGGTGACCGGCGCCAATGGCATCTGTCCAAGGCACGTGAGTGGTTTGATCAACAGCCTTCCCTGCTGCCGGCAAGCCAGGGCACGAGCGCCGCCGGCTCTTCAGACTGAGAAGGCCCGCAGCCTGCATCCATTCGCGGCCTCTGCGCGTACACGGGATCATGCGCATCAGGGATGCTGGACGGTATGAAGCGGAGTATGAAGCGGAGTTCGCAGGTTTTCGGGCTGCTGGGATGGGTGGCGATCACCTTCGTCGCGGCCGCCCTGGGCGCGTGGGCGTCCACATCCGCAGCCAGCTTCTACGCCACCCTCGATCTTCCCCCGTGGGCACCACAGGCCAGTGTCTTTGGTCCGGTGTGGACCCTGCTCTACGCCATGATGGCGATTGCCGCGTGGCTGGTGTGGCGCGAACGCGGCTGGCGCGGGGCACGACCGGCGCTGATGCTCTACCTGGTGCAGCTTGCCGTCAATGCGCTGTGGAGCTGGCTGTTCTTCGGCTGGAAGCTGGGCGCCCTGGCCTTCGTTGACATTCTTGTATTGATTGCGCTGGTTTGCGCAGCGATCGTCGCGTTTGCGCGCATCCGTCCGACTGCGGCGGCGCTGCTGCTTCCCTATCTGGCCTGGATCTCGTTCGCCTCGGCGCTCAACTTCGCGGTATGGCGAGCCAATCCCGGGCTGCTGTGATCTCCGCCGCTTACGCCTGGGCAACGGCCTGCGGGCGCCAGGTCCGCAGCAGGGCCGGCTTGAACGCCTGCTGCCCGCAGCCGGTAGGGCATCGCACCACCCGCGCCGCAGTATGGCTGACCAGGCCCTGCCCTTCTTCGGCCTTGAAGATCGTCTCGCAGGACAGGCAGCGGGCAACCAGCGAATACAGGTGCAGCAGCCGGCCACTGGCCGGGTCCTGCAGCGCATCCACATCCAGCAGTTCAAACTGGCAGCTGTCAGCCAGCATGCGGTACGGGGACAGGGGCGCGGGCTGCAGGTTCACGGGGCGGTCGCTCAGGGAAGTGGATCCACTCTAGGCAATGATCTGTCGAGCTGATGTGCAGCGTAGATGTATTCTTCGCGAAAACCTCAAGTGCTCGACCTCGTCCCTACATGAAGAATTCAGCTTGGACAGAAGCACGCTTCATACGCATACACTGGTAGGCGAATGCACGATTTTGCTTCACCATTGATGGGTACCGGATGTACCACTGGGCCTTCCAGCCATCCACGAATGATGAGTCCCGCCCTTGATGCCTTCTGCTGAGTCCGCGCACGACACTGCCTTGTCCAGTTGCGCGCGCGAACCGATCCACACCCCCGGCGCGATCCAGCCCTACGGTGTGCTTCTGGTCGTTGAACCGCAGTCCCTGCAGGTGCGCGAGCGCGCCATCAGCCAGCCCGGGCTGCTGCTGCAGTTCGGCGAACCGTTGATGCGGCACGTCAGTGAGGTGTTCGGCGGCGTGCTGGCGCCGTTCCAAGGCTTGTTCCAGCAGGCCGTGATCGGCAGCAGTGCCCATGTCGGTGCCGTGCATCTGGATGGCCACGGCCGGCATCAGCTGCTGGTGCACCGTTCCGCCACCGATCTGCTGGTCGAGCTGGAAGCACCGGTTCCGGGCCAGCCCGGCTCGCTGGAAGAGCTGTATCCGGCCATCCGCGAGCTGATGGCCGGCATCGAGTCGGCCAGCACCGTGGAAGATCTCTGCCAGCTGGCTGCCGCGCACATGCGCCGGCTCACCGGCTTCGACCGCACCCTGGTCTACCAGTTCGATGCTGGCTGGAACGGTGTCGTGGTGGCCGAGGATGGCAACGGCCTGTTGCCGTCCTACCTGGACCTGCGCTTCCCCGAATCGGATATTCCAGCACAGGCGCGCGAACTCTACCGCCGCAACCGGGTGCGCCTGATCGCGGACAACAGCTACACCCCGGCCCCGCTGATGCGGACCGAGGATCAACGCGACGCGCCGCCCACCGACCTGAGCATGGCGGTGCTGCGCAGCGTCTCGCCGGTGCACCTGCGCTACATGCGCAACATGGGGACCGGCGCGTCGATGTCGGTATCTCTGGTGCATGAAGGCCGCTTGTGGGGCCTGGTGTCCTGCCACACCGTGCAGCCACGCCGCCTGCCCTACCACGTGCGCACTGCCTGCGAGTTCATGGGCCAGATCCTGTCGCTGCAGATTGCGTTGAAGGAGCGAGCGCGTGCGATCGAAGAGCGCGTTGCCCGTCGTTCCATACTGGTCAAGCTACTGGGTCGCATGGCCGGCGACGAGGACTTCATGGCGGCCCTGCGCCAGGACGAGGCCAGCCTGCTGTCGCTGACCGGCGCGGCCGGCGCGGCGATCGTGCACAAGGGCGATTGCCTGCGTGTTGGCCAGTGCCCTTCCTCCAGCGACGTGCTGGCCCTGGCGAACTGGCTGGCCACGCAGCAGGCCGGCCAGGAAACCTACTGCACCGATCACCTGGCAGCCGACTGGTCGCCTGCCGCGCACCTCGCCGACGTCGCCAGTGGCCTGCTGGCGGTGTCCATTTCGCAGTTGCATGACAGTTACCTGATGTGGTTCCGCCCGGAAGTGGTGCGCACCGTGCGCTGGGGTGGCGATCCCCGCAAGGAAGCAGCACCGGGCGTGGCGCTGTCCCCGCGCAACTCGTTCGAGGCCTGGAAGGAGACCGTGCAGCAGCGCAGCCTGCCGTGGAGCGACGCTGACTGCGACGCGGCACACGAGATGCGCACGGCCATCGTCGATATCGTGTTGCGCAAGGCCGAGGAAATGGCCGAACTGAACGAGCAGCTGCTCCGCAGCAACAAGGAACTGGAAGCCTTCTCCTATTCGGTCAGCCACGACCTGCGCGCTCCGTTCCGTCACATTGTCGGCTATTCCGAGCTGCTGGGCAGCTCGGCGGGCGAGCGCCTGAACGATACCGAGCGCCGATTCCTGGACACGATCGTGGAATCGGCCAAGTCCGCCGGAACACTGGTGGATGACCTGCTCAGCTTCTCGCAGATGGGGCGCTCCACGCTGGGGCGTGTGCGGCTGGACATGAGCGCGCTGGCCGAGGATGTGCGCCGGAGCCTGGCCCTGGACTACGCCGGCCGCGACGTGCAGTGGACGCTCGCACCGCTGCCGGAGGTCGAGGCCGATCCCACAATGCTGCGCCTGGTATGGCAGAACCTGCTGGCCAACGCGATCAAGTTCACCCGCGAGCGCGAACACGCGGTGATCGAGGTTGGTCACGAGCGAAACGACGACGAAGACCACTTCTTCGTGCGCGACAACGGCTGCGGCTTCGACATGCGCTACGTGGACAAGCTGTTCGGCGTGTTCCAGCGCCTGCACCACGTCGAAGAGTTCGAAGGCACCGGCATCGGCCTGGCCAATGTCCGCCGCATCATCGGCCGCCATGGCGGCCGTACCTGGGCCGAGGGCGAGCCCGGCAAGGGCGCCACGATCCATTTCACCCTACCCCGCTTCACAGGAGAACACCCATGAGGGACCTGCGGCCGATCCTCCTGGTAGAGGACAGCCCCAAGGATGCAGAGCTGACGATGGCCGCGCTTGCGCGCTGCCAGCTGTTGAACGATGTCATCCATGTACGTGACGGCGCCGAAGCGCTGGATTACCTGCGCTGCGAAGGCAAGTTCGCCGGCGCCATGCACGGCGGCCCGGTGGTGGTGCTGCTGGACCTGAAGCTGCCCAAGGTCAATGGCCTGGAGGTGCTGGAACAGGTGCGTGGCGACCCGCAGCTGAGCAGCACGCCGGTGGTGATGTTGACCTCCTCGCGCGAAGAACAGGATCTCGTGCGCAGTTACGAACTGGGCGTGAATGCCTTCGTGGTCAAGCCGGTCGACTTCAAGGAATTCTTCGACGCCATCCAGGGGCTGGGCATGTTCTGGGGCATCACCAACCAGCCACCACCGCATCGGCCCAATGGCTCGGGGCAGCACAACAATGCGTGATGGATCGCGCCGCAGCGAGCGCCTGCGCATCCTCATGCTGGAGGACAGCGCGCTTGATGCGGAGCTGATCACCGCACAGCTGCGGCGTGCCGGCCTGGAATTCGAGGCCGAGCGCCTGTGGACCCGCAACGCGTTCATCGAGGCCATCGACAGCCGTGCGTTCGACGTGATCCTCGCCGACCACGTGCTGCCCGGATTCGATGGCGATGCGGCCCTCGCACTGGCACGCGAGCGGACTCCGCAGACCCCTTTCATCTTCGTCTCCGGCACGCTGACCGAAGAGCTGGCGGTGCAGGCGCTGACCCGTGGCGCGCGCGACTATGTAGTCAAGCAGCGCCTGCAGCGCCTGCCGGATGCGATTCGCCGCGCCCGCCAGGAAGCCCATGAGCGCAACCAGCTGCTTCATGCGCAGGCTGCGCTGAATGAGAGCCAGGCGCAGCTGCAGCAGGTGACGGATGCCGTACCCGCGCTGATCGCCCAGCTCGACAACGCGCATCGCTACCGGTTCGCCAACAAGGCGTTCCTGGACTGGCATGGATTCAGCCTGGCCGAGCTGCTGGGCCGGACAGCGCGCGAGGTCAGCGGCATTTCCGCCTTCGAACACGCCCTGCCGAGCCTGGAACGGGTACTGCAGGGCGAGCGCACCAGCTTCCAGGTCGAACTGGTGCACCGCAGCGGGCAATCACGATTCGTGCAGATGGACTGCGTGCCTGAGCATGCGGCCGACGGCAGCGTGGCCGGCTACATCTGCCTGGGTAGCGACGTCTCGCAGCTGAAACAGGCCGAGCTGGCCCTGCGCGAGGACAACCAGCTGCTCGAGCAGCAGGTGCAGGCGCGCACGGCCGAGTTGCGCGCCAGCAAACGGCGCCTGCAGGCGATCTTCGAATCCAGCTTCCAGCATCAGATGCTGCTGGATCTGTCCGGGCGCGTGGTGGATGCCAATGACGCGTCACTGGCCGCAGTGCTGGCGGAAAAGAAGGACGTGCTTGGCCAACGCTTCGGTGAATCGCTCTGGTTCGCCACAACCGATGGCATCGGCGCGCTGATCGATCGGGCCGTCGCTGCAGCCGTGCAGGGCCGGAGTTCGCTGCATTCATTGGAGCTGGAACTCCCGACCGGGCCGCGCAGCTTCGATTTTTCGTTCCGCCCGCTGCTCGATGCCGAAGGCGTGGTCACCGCCGTGGTCTCCGAGGCCGTGGAAACCACGGCGCGCCTCCAGGCCGAACATGCACTGCGCCAATCACAGAAGATCGAGGCGGTCGGCCAGCTCACCGGCGGCATCGCGCATGATTTCAACAACATCCTGACGGTCATCTCCGGCAACGTCGAGCACGCCATGCTGCTGAATGAGCGCGCGGGGGAAGCCGGGGCGATGGTCAGCCGGGCGCTGGACAACGCGCTGAAGGGTGTCGGGCGTGCCGCCAGCCTGACCCAGCGCCTGCTGGCGTTTGCCCGACGCCAGCCGCTGCACAGCCAGGCCGCCAACCTCCACGAGCGCCTGCTGGACATGCACGACATGCTGCAGCGTGCACTGGGTGAGCTGGTGCAGCTGGAGATCCGCAGCGCCGAGGACATCTGGTGCGTGGAGATCGACATCAGCCAGCTGGAGGCCTCCGTACTGAACCTGGCGGTGAATGCCCGCGATGCGATGCCGCACGGCGGGCGGTTGGTGATCGAGGTCGACAACAGCCACCTCGACCACGACTACGCTGCCCTGTTCCCGGATGCAGCACCAGGCCAGTACGTGATGTTGCGGGTGCGCGACAACGGCCATGGCATGGACGCGGCCACCCTGGCCCGGGTGTTCGAACCGTTCTTCACCACCAAGCAGGTCGGCCGCGGCACCGGGCTGGGACTGTCGATGGTGCATGGGTTCGTCAAGCAGTCCGGCGGCCACGTGCTGATCGATTCGGTGGAAGGCGGCGGCACGAGCATTACCATGATGTTTCCGCGCTCGCCGCTGACCCTGCCCCGCGAAACACGCACCCCGCAGACCGGCCTGGCCGACTACTCGCCGCGCGAGGAAACCATTCTGGTGGCCGAGGACAACGACGATGTCCGCGCCTACACGGTGGATTCGCTGCGGCTGCTCGGCTACCGCGTGCTGGAAGCCCACGATGGCCCCTCCGCGCTACGGTTGCTGGAGCGCCCCGACACCAGGGTGGACCTGCTGTTCTCGGACGTGGTGATGCCCGGCATGTTGGGCTGGGAGCTGGTCCGTCAAGTCCGCGAACGCTGGCCGGAAGTCGCCGTCCTGTTCACGTCGGGCTATCCACGTGACCACGATCAGGCGGGCAGCCAGGGACGCGCGGTTGCCCTGCTGCCGAAGCCGTTTACGCGAAGTGACCTGGCGCTGGCGGTACGCACTGCGCTGGAGGCCGCGCCGCACTGAGCTCAGGAGGCCGGGTCGACTACGCCAGCGGCGATCCGGTTGATGTCCGCGCACTCCACCGTGGCCGGCGGATGCTCCCTGCCGGCCAGTGCAATCATCGCCTGACCGAGAGCCAGATTGCTGGTCATCAGCGATGGCGCAATCGCGCTGGCCAGCTTCATCAACGGCGCGCCGCCCCAGTACAGGGGCTTCAACAGGGCATGACGGGTGCCGGTGCCCGGGACCGGCCTGACACCGCCCGGGCGCAGCATCACGGTGCGCACCGGCAGGCCCTGCAATGCGACCTCGGTCTCGCCCTTGATCCTCAACGGCATCAGCCGGCTCCGAGGGTCCGCGCCGGCACCGGATACATACAGAAAGCACCCTTCGGGATTCGCAACCGCCCAGGCACGGGCCACCGCCAGGGTGGTGTCCAGGGTCACGCGTCGGTACTCGGCCTCTGCCGTGCCAACAGGTGGCGCCCCGGCACAGTAGAAGCAGGCATCGAACCCGGCCAGTTCATCCGACCGGTCCTGGATGCGCAGGAAGTCCGGAACGATCAGTTCGCTGCCGGCGCCGCTCAGACTTCCCGGATGGCGGACCAGCGCTGTCAGGCGGGACACCTGTGGTGAGCGTTGGCAGGCCAACGCCACACCCTGCCCGACCAGGCCTGCGGCACCGGTCAACAGAATCCGTAATGCGCCCGTCCCGGCCATCGTCGTCCCCGCTAGAGTTTCACGAAACGCTGGATCTTCCGCGCCAGCCAGCCACTGAACACCAGCGGCGCATCCAGCGCTGACACGCAGATGCAGGGGACACCGGGCGCGGTCACCGGTTGATGCTCCACGTCTTCGTCCAGATCTGCCACGTCGCCCGGCGCGAACAGCCCCAGCGCATCGTTGTACGAACCCCGCAGGATCTGGGTCAGTTCGCTGCGGCCATGGCTGTGCATGGGCAGGCATTTGCCCGGGGCGATCTTCAGCATGATCAGCGAAGGCATCTGCTCTGCACGGATGCAGTGCACGCCCGGCGCCATCCAGCGCCAGCGCAGGTCGCTGAGCGAGGCGCCGAAGTACGGATGCAGCGATGCAGGCAGACGGTCCGGATTGGCCTCGGGGCGCTCCTTCGGCACGGGGCGTGCGACCCCAGCCATGGGCACCGGCGCCTCCGTGGCCAGCTGCATCAGCATTGCCTCGCGCAGTTGTTCGCGTCGCGTCTCCGCTGCAGGTGGTTGGGTCTGCTCCAGCAGCACCGAGCCGATCGCTTCGGCGTCACGCAGGCGCTGACGGCAATGCGGGCACTGCTCCAGATGGGCACCGGCGACGATGCTCAACGGCGCCGGCAGCGCGCCGGCGGCATAGCTCATCAGGGTCGATTCGTGCAGATGGTGGTGCGGATTCACAGCGCACCTCCCACTTTGGCCTGAAGCTGCAGAAAGGCGCGGCGCAGGTGCGATTTGACCGTTCCCAGCGGCATGCCCAGCGCCTCTGCGATCTCGCTGTGGCTCTTGGCCTCGAAATAGGACATCCGCACCAGCCGCGCCTGTACGGCGGGCAGTTCGTTGATGCGCTGGCGCAGACGTGCCTGGTCGGCGAACTGCTCGGCACTGCTGCGCTCGATCACATCCAGTGTGGCAGCGTCCTCCACCGCTGCCTGCACCTGCATCCAGCTGCGCTCGCGACGGATGCGATCGATATGCAGGTTTCGCGCAATCCGGTACAGCCACGTACTGAGGGCGCCTTGGGCTGCATCGTAGTCGGCTGCCCGCAGCCACAGGCGCAGCAGGCATTCCTGGGCCAGTTCCTCGGCGACGCCGTCGGGTGCACCCAGGCCACGCAGGTACACGCACAGCCGCGGCATGAAGTAGTCATAGATCCGCATGAAACAGTCGCGGTCGCGCAGGCGCGCCACGCCGTCCATGTCACCGGCCCAGTTCGTCGGCTCGCTGCTCGGCTGCTGGGAACTGGACACGGTGCGTGCGCTATCGAAGTTGAGGAGTGTGCTGGCGGCGTCAGGGTACATCTGGGTTCGCGGCGGGCGGGTGAAGGTCTGTCCTCTGTACGCGCAGGGGCAGCAATTGGATGCAGACGGCACGACGCATCCAACCGGCCGCCCCCGCCGTATGACCTGGGCCCTCCTCTTCCGGATGAAGACCCATGCGCACTGCCTGGCTGCTGATGTGCCTGCCCCAAGCCGTGCTGGCGGCACCCTGGTTGCGAAGCGAGGGCGTGGCCACCTCCGCGCAGGGCGACCTCCTCTACCGTGAAGTGCACTGGCGACGCGAGGCAACGGAGGGCGCCGAGCGCTGGGTGCTGTACCAGTGCCCGGATGGCCAACCCTTCGCCCGCAAGCATCTGCCCGCCAGCGCCCGCCCACAGGCACGGGGATATTCGCTGGAGGACCGCCGCAGCGGCCAGACCGCCGAGGTCGACGCCGCTGGCGACTCGGTGTCGATTGCATGGAAGGAGGATGCCGCCAGTGAGCTGCGCAGGCGCCGGCTTGAACAGCCGGCGGACGCGGTGATCGATGCGGGGTTTGATGCCGCAGTACGCCTGCACTGGCCGGCGCTGCTGCGCGGCGAGCGCATCACACTGCCGTTCCTGGTGCCTGCACGCCAGCGCTACTTCCCGGTGCAGGTGCGGCGCATCGGCCCGGTACGCTGGCAGGGCATCGACGCCCAGGCCATCGAGGTCAGCCTGGACACCTGGTACGGCGGCATCGCGCCGCGCCTGGCCCTGGTCTACGCCACGGCCGACCGTCGTCTGCTGGAGTTCCGCGGCACCAGCAACCTGCGCGATGCGCGCGGCACTTATCCGCAGGTGACGGTGCGCTTCCGCTCGCCAGCTGCCGAGCGACCGGCAGGTGACTGGCAACAGGCGTGGGCGCAGCCCCTGGCCGAGCGTTGCGCCGTGACGCCCAGGTGAAGCGAAATTCAGTTCGAAGTGGCGCATCCATTGCGCACCCTGCTGCGTAAAGGAAGACACGACACCCGCCGAGATCCGCCATGGCCTCTGTAGCGCCCCTCCCCCGTCGACGCTGGCGCCTGCTGCGTACGTTGCAGCGGTGGGTGGATACCAGCAACGCCACAGAGACCACCGGCGAACAGCCAGGACGCATCGACTGGGTGCGCGCGGTACCCTTTGCACTGATGCACCTGGCCTGCATCGCGGTGATCTGGGTGGGCGTGTCATGGACGGCGGTCGTCGTGGCCACGGCACTCTACGCCGTGCGCATGTTCGCCATCACGGCGTTCTATCACCGCTACTTCTCGCACCGCACCTTCCAGGCATCGCGTCCGGTGCAGTTCGTGTTCGCGGTCATCGGCGCGTCCAGCGTGCAGCGCGGTCCGCTGTGGTGGGCCGCCCATCATCGCCACCACCATCGGCATGCCGACCAGCCGCTGGACCCGCATTCGCCGCGCGAAGGCGGCTTCTGGCGCAGCCACATGGGCTGGTTCCTCACCCGCGAGGCATTCGCGACCGATCTGTCGCGGGTACCTGACCTGGCGCGCTTCCCCGAACTGCGCTGGCTTGACCGTTTCGATACCGCCATTCCCGTGCTGCTGGCCATCGGACTGTATGCATTGGGTGCAGCACTGGAACGCTGGGCGCCCGGCCTGCACACCACGGGCCCGCAGTTGCTGGTGTGGGGCTTCTTCATCTCCACCATCGTGCTGTTCCACGCCACCGTCACCATCAATTCGCTGGCCCACCGTTTCGGCCGCCGCCGCTTCGAGACCCGCGACGACAGCCGCAACAACCTGTGGCTGGCGCTGCTCACCTTCGGTGAGGGCTGGCACAACAACCATCACTTTTTCCCCGGCACCGTGCGCCAGGGCTTCCGCTGGTGGGAAGTGGATCTGACCTGGTACGGGCTGCGCGCGATGGCGGCGCTGGGCCTGGTCAAAGGGCTCAAGCCCATCCCCGAGTGGGTTCTGGCCAAGGCGAGGTACTGAGATGCGCATCGCGGTCATCGGCTCGGGTATCGCGGGGCTGGCCAGTGCCTGGTGGCTGGATGGCCAGCACGACGTCACGCTGTTCGAGGCCAACGATTACCTCGGCGGCCACACCCATACCCACGACGTGCAGGTGGCGGGCCGAGGCATGGCGGTGGATACCGGTTTCATCGTCTTCAACCCCCAGCACTATCCCTTGCTGTCGGCGCTGTTCGACGAGTTGGGCGTGGCCTCGCAACCGACCACGATGAGTTTCTCCATGCACAGTGAGCGCAGCGGCGTGGAGTACAACGCCACCTCGCTGGATGGGCTGTTCTGCCAGCGCCGCAACCTGATATCGCCGCGCTTCTGGGGCATGCTGGCCGACCTGCGCCGGTTCTATCGCGACGCGCCGTTGCTGCTGGCCGAAGAAGACGGGCCCACGCTCGGTGATTACCTGCGCAGCCAGCGCTATGGCGAGGCGTTCATCGACGAGCACCTGCTGCCGATGGCCTCGGCGCTGTGGTCCTCGCCGACGGCCACCGTGCAGGCGTTCCCGGCGCGCTACCTGGCCCAGTTCATGGCCAACCACCAGATGCTGCAGATGACCGGGCGGCCAAGCTGGCGGGTGGTCAGCGGGGGATCGACGCGCTACGTGGATGCGCTGCGTCGCCGCTGGCGCGTGCATGAGCGGCTCCAATGTCCGGTCAGCAGGGTCGAGCGCATGCCCTGGGGTGCACGCGTGCACAGCAGCGCCGGCGTGGAGGCCTTCGACGAAGTGATCCTGGCCTGCCACAGCGACCAGGCACTGGCGTTGCTTGCCGACGCAGATGCCGTCGAGCGTGAGGTCCTCGGCGCCATCCGCTATCAGTCCAACGAAGCGGTGCTGCATACCGATGCGTCGTTGCTGCCGCGCAACCGCAAGGCGTGGGCGGCCTGGAACGCGCACGTACCACGGGATCGCGCGGCGCCCTGCACGGTCAGCTACTGCATGAACCTGCTGCAGGGCCTGCCGGGCGACATCCCCCTGGTAGTGACCCTCAACCGCAGCGAGGCAATCGATCCGGCCAAGGTGCTGCGGACCCTGCATTACGCGCACCCGGTACACGACCACGCTGCAGTGCGCGCACAGCAGCGCTGGGCGGAACTGCAGGGCCGCCGCCACACATGGTTTGCAGGCGCCTATTGGGGCTGGGGATTCCACGAGGATGGCATCCGCAGTGCCCGCCACGTGGTCGATGCCCTGCAGGCCTGCGCTCCACATCGGAACGTATCCGCCTCGGATGAGGTGGCGGCATGAGTGCCAGCGCGCTCTACATCGGGCAGGTGATGCATCGCCGGCATCATCCGCATCCGCATGCATTCCGTTACCTCATCGCGCAGCTGCTGCTCGACCTGGATGAACTCGACACGGTGTTCGCCGGGCGCTGGTTGTGGTCGGTCAATCGCCGCAACCTGGCCGAGTTCCGCCGCAGCGACTACTTCGGTGATCCCGCGCGGCCGCTGGCCGATGCGGTGCGCGACCACGCTGCAGGCACGCTTGGCTACCGGCCAGCCGGTCCGGTGCGCCTGCTCACCCACCTCCGCTTCGCCGGGCATGTCTTCAACCCGGTCAGCTTCTACTACTGCTACCAGGCCGACGGCAGCACGCTGGACTGCATCGTGGCCGAGATCACCAATACCCCCTGGAAGGAACGGCACGCCTATGTGCTGCCGGTCGCCACGGCCCTCCACGAAGGGGCGTCATTGCGCTGGCAGTTCGACAAGCGCTTCCATGTCTCGCCGTTCATGCCGATGGATTGCCGCTACGACTGGCGCTTCAACCGACCGGACCAGGACCTGCGCGTGCACATGCAGGTCTGGCGCGACGGGGTGCGCCAGTTTGATGCGACCCAGGCCATGCAGCGACATGCCTTGAACGGCCGCGGGCTGGCCCGGGTGCTGGCCTGCTATCCGCTGATGACCACCCAGGTGGTGGCCGCCATCCACTGGCATGCACTTCGGCTGTGGATGAAACGCAACCCCGTGCACGACCACCCTGCTCTTGCCGAGAAACCACGATGAACTCGATGACCCCTCTGGTCGCCCTGCCGCGCCCCGGCGCCCTGGATGCGTTCCTGCGCCGCCGCCTGCTGGCCCAGCTTGCCCCCATGCGCGACGGTCGCCTGTGCGTACGTGACGCATTGGGCGAGGTCTGGCTGGGCGATGCCTGTGGCGAACTGCATGTCACCGTCACCATCGATGACCCGGGGTTCTATCGCAAGGTTGCAGCGCAAGGCAGTGTGGGCGCAGGTGAAAGCTACATCCAGGGCGAATGGCACTGTGATGATCTGGTGGCACTGATCCGGCTGTTGGTACGCAATCGCGACCTGCTGGACGGCATGGAGCGTGGCCCGGCCCGCGTGGGTGGCTGGCTGCTGCGGGGCTGGAACCGCCTGCGCCGGAACAGCCGTGAGGGCAGCCGCCGCAACATCGCCGCGCACTATGACCTGGGCAACGATTTCTTTGCCCTGTTCCTGTCGCCGGACCTGATGTACTCGTCGGCGTTGTTCGCCAGTGAGTCCGAACCACTCGAATCGGCCTCGCGGCGCAAGCTGGACCGCATCTGCCAGCAGCTGCAGCTCAAACCCGGCGACCGCGTGGTGGAAATCGGCACCGGCTGGGGTGGTTTCGCGGTCCATGCCGCCCGGCACTATGGCTGCCATGTCACGACCACCACCATCTCTGCAGAACAGCATGCGCTGGCCGCCCGGCGCGTACGGGAGGCGGGCCTGCAGGACCAGGTCACGCTGCTGATGCAGGACTACCGCGACCTGCAGGGCCAGTTCGACAAGCTGGTGTCGATCGAGATGATCGAAGCGATCGGCGCCGAATACCTGGACACCTACATGGCCACGCTGCAGCGCCTGCTCAAGCCTGATGGCGTTGCCCTGCTGCAGGCCATCACCATCGAGGACCACCGCTACGAACAGGCCCGGCGCAGCGTCGATTACATCAAGCGCTATGTGTTCCCGGGCAGCTTCATCCCATCGATCAACGCGATCATGGCCGCCAAGAGCCGATCCAGCGACCTGCAGCTGATCGCCCAGCAGGATTTCGGCCACTCCTACGCATTGACCCTTCGCGCCTGGCGCCAACGTTTCCTGGCCCAGCTGCCGGCAGTGCAGGCGCAGGGTTTTGACGCGCGCTTCTGCCGGCTGTGGGAATTCTACCTGGCCTATTGCGAGGGTGGCTTCCTGGAACGTTCGATCGGCGTCTCGCATCTGCTGCTGGCCCGTCCGGACCACCGGCCCATTTTCGCTGCGACCGACAGCCACTGACATGCATCGCTTCTGGGCCAATCTGCTCGGCAACCAGCTGGTCTGGCTGTGTGCCGTGGCCGGCGCGAGCCGCGGCTGGCAGTGGCCCGCGCTACTGGCCGCTTCGCTCTACATCGGCAGCCAGCTGTTGACCTCACCGCGCCCCCGGCTGGATCTGCGGCTGTTGATGTTGGCACTGGCCTGCGCATGGCTGGTCGACGCCAGTGCCGCCGCCAGCGGCACGGTGCGCTACGCGGCGGCCCCACTGGGTTGGGCGCCACCGCCGTGGATCATGGCGTTGTGGGCGGCGTTCGCGATGACGCTGACCACGTCGATGCGCTTCCTGCAGCACCACCCGGCCCTACCGGCCCTGTTCGGCCTGCTGCTGGCACCGCTGGCCTATCTGTCTGCCGCACGCGGTTTCGACGCAGTGCGGTTCGCAGATCCCGTATGGCCAGGACTGCTGGTGCTGGGCGCGGGCTGGAGCATTGCGCTTTCCCTGCTGTGCCGGACCGCCCGTCGCGGCATGCACATCCCGCAGCCGCCCTTCGCAGGAGCGTCGTCATGATCAATCTGATGTGGGTCCTGCTGTACGCCGTACTGGTGATGAGCTGGGGCTGGGCCTGGCAGCGCCGCCACCACAACATCGGCGTGGTCGATGTGCTCTGGGCAAAGGGCGTGGGCGCCTCGGCGCTGTTGCTGGCGCTGCTGGGCGACGGTGCGGTGATGCCGCGGATCGCGCTGGGCGTGCTCGGCGGCTTGTGGGGCAGTCGACTCGCCCTGCATCTGTGGCACCGGGTCCGTCACGAAGAAGAGGACGGACGCTACCGCTACCTGCGCCAATACTGGCACGGCCACCAGGGCAAGATCTTCGGCTTCTTCATGGCGCAGGCGCTGCTGATCCTCCTGTTCGCCCTGCCCTTCGTGGCGGTGGCTGCCAACCCTCGGGCCGACCTGACCCTGTGGGTGGTGGCCGCAGCGCTGGCCTGGCTGCTGAGCGTCGGCGGCGAAAGCCTGGCCGACCGCCAGTTGGCCCGCTTCCGCGCCGACCCGGCGAACAGGGGCCGCACCTGCCGCGCCGGGCTCTGGCGCTATTCCCGCCACCCCAACTACTTCTTCGAGTGGCTGCACTGGTTCACTTATGTCCTGCTCGCGGTCGGCTCGCCACTGTGGTGGCTGGCCTGGGCCGGCCCGCTGCTGATGTACGTGTTCCTGCGCTATCTGAGCGGCGTTCCATTCACCGAGAAACAGGCGCTGCGCAGCCGCGGCGACGACTATCGCGCCTACCAGCGCAGTACACCGATGTTCTTTCCCTGGTTTCCCCGTTCTTCCAAGGAGCATTCCGCATGAGCGCGATCCCGTCACTGAACCCAGCCGAAGATGCGGAAACCGGGTTGATCGCCTGGGCCGAACGCGGGCTGATCCCCGATGCGGCGCTGCGTGCGGGCATCCGCCGCTTGTGCGCGCAGCGCCTGCATGAAGAAAGCGAGGGTGGCATCGAAGGCCAATCGGCACGCTTCAGCCGGCGCATCGTCGAGCTGGCCGACAGCCCGCTCGCGTTGCATACCGACGCAGCCAACCGCCAACACTATGAAGTGCCGGCAGCCTTCTTCCAGGCCTGCCTGGGCAAGCGACTGAAGTACAGCAGCTGCTACTACCCCACCGGGCGCGAAACGTTGGACCAGGCGGAGGACGCCATGCTGGAACTGTACGGCCAGCGCGCCGGACTGGCCGATGGCCAGCAGATTCTTGAGCTGGGCTGCGGCTGGGGCTCACTGACCCTGTGGATGGCCGAACGCTACCCGCAGGCGCATATCACCGCCGTCTCCAACTCGCACAGCCAACGCCAGCACATCATGGCGCAGTGCCAGGCGCGCGGCCTGGACAACGTCGAGGTGCTGACCTGTGACGTCAACCAACTTGATCTGCCGACAGCCCGGTTCGACCGCTGTGTCTCGGTGGAGATGTTCGAGCACGTACGCAACTACGAGCGCCTGCTGGCAGGCATCGCACGGTGGCTGAAACCGGATGGCGCGTTGTTCGTGCACATCTTCGCCCATCGCACACTGATGTACCCGTTCGAGACAGACGGCGGCGACAACTGGATGGGCCGCCACTTCTTCACCGGCGGCCTGATGCCGGCCGCCGACACGCTGCTGCATTTCCAGCGCGACCTGCGCCTGGACCAACGCTGGTTGCTGGACGGCACCCACTACCAGCGCACGGCCGACCACTGGCTGGCCAACCAGGATGCCGCCCGCGAGCAGGTGATGCCGGTGCTGATCGCCACCTACGGCCAGGCTGCAGCGAAGGTCTGGTGGCAGCGCTGGCGGATGTTCTGGATGGCATGTGCCGAACTGTTCGGCTACGACGACGGCCAGCAGTGGCTGGTCGCCCACTATCTGTTCCGACCCCGCTGAGGTGCCCCATGCGCATGTTCTCGCTGCTTCCGCTGATCGCAGTCGGCCTGTTCGGCTCGGGCTGCTCCTCCAGCGACACCCGGCCGCTTCCGCGTGCGCCGTCGGTGGATGTGCCACGCTTCATGGGCGACTGGTACGTGATCGCCCATATTCCGTCCTGGCCCGAACGCGATGCCTACGATGCGGTGGAAAGTTATGCCTTGAAGCCCGACGGGCGCATCCAGACCACCTTCACCTATCGCAAGGGCAGCTTCGATGCACCGCAGAAGTCGATGCACCCCATTGGCCGTGTCGAGAAGGAAGGCAATGGCGCGATCTGGGGCATGCAGTTCATCTGGCCGATCCAGGCCGAGTACGTGATCGCCTGGCGGGATGACGACTACCGCCAGACCATCGTGGCGCGCAGCAAGCGCGACTATGTCTGGTACATGGCGCGTACGCCGCAGGTGTCCGACGGCGACTACCAGAAGGCCGTGCAGCGCATCGCCGAGATGGGCTACGACATCCGCCGACTGCGGCGTGTGCCGCAATCCGTCCGGTAGCATTCGATCCCATCAATTGACAGCTCCGAATCGATGGATGCAGCGAATCACTTCTTAGGAATATTCGCAAAAATCAAGCATTTTCGATGTTCGCCGCGACAGCAGCGCCAGAATGGTCATCACGCCCCATGGGCGCCGATCACCTCCCTGCGCATGAATGGACCTCCTGCCCCGCGCCCGCTGCGACTGGCACTACTGGACGACCACGAAGTCGTCCGTCGCGGCACTGCCCTGCACCTCTCCCGCGACGCCCGCTTCCGTATCGTCGCCAGCCACGCCCGCAGCGACGAACTCATCGACAGCCTCCAGCAGATGCGGGTGGATGTCGCGATCATCGATCTGACCCTGGCCCGCGACGATCGCAGCGCGTCCGAGCTGACCCCGCTGCTGCGCGAGCACTTTCCTCGCGTCACCCTGCTCGCTTTTGCGACCCTTTCACCCTCGATCCACATCAACCAGCTCATCGCCACGGGTGTCAGCGGCGTGGTCAGCAAGGCCGAACCACTGCCGATGCTCGCGGACGCGATCGTGCGGGTATCGCAGGGCCTTCCGCGACTGCCACCCGACTGCACGCTGCCGGGAGACTGCGAAGAGCTCAGCCGCAACGAGCGCGAAGTACTGGAGCTCCTGCTGGCGGGCCTGACCGTTTCGGAAATCGCGCTCCGCCGCCATCGCAGCATCAAGACCGTCAGCACACAGAAGGTTGCGGCCCTGCGCAAGCTCAGGCTGCGCAACGATGCCGAGATCTACGCCATGCGGCAGCAGCTGGAATCACCGTGAAGATGCGCGATCGAATGCGTACATCCACCCTCCTGCTGTTGGCGCTCATCCTGCTTCCCGCCGCGTCGGCCGAGGATGCGTCATCACTTGAATGGGGGCCGGGGCGCGAAGTCCGGGTGGCGACCACGCCGTCGCTGCACCCGGTACCCGCTGCACTCGCTGGCGGCACGACGTTGCCAAGCCTGGCCCATGGCTACGCCAATCTGGTTGCACGGCGTTCGCAGCTGCAGTTCCAGGAGCACCAGCATCCCAGCACCGGCGCATCGGTGGCTGCCGTCTGCAGACGCGAAGCGGATCTGGTACTGGTGATTGGCAACCACCTGCAGCCACCCTGCCCCGGCCTGGTGGCATCCAGCACGTTCCGCGGTGGCAAGACGATGCTCGCCGGCCGCAGCGGCGAACGCCTGCCACGCGATATCACGGAACTGGACCACCAGGTCCTGGCCGTGCTCGAAGGGGGGCCGTATGCGGGATGGCTGGCCGCGCGCCATCCGCACGTCCGCCTGCTACACCTGGCCGATCGGCACGCCACGCTGGCAGCTGTTGAAAACGGCACCGCCGATCTGGCAATCGGCCTGGAAACGACCCTGCGGCCCCTGATCCGTCGGCATTTCGCCGGGCACTTGCACCTGCAGCCTTTCGACAGCGATTTCTCCACCGACCTGCACCTGCTTGCGCGCCACGAAGATCGCCAGCTGCTGGAGCGCATCGAGCGGGCATTGCACGACATTACGCTGGAGGAACATGCCGGCCTGTTGCAGCTATGGGCCCAACAGGCGGCCCCCGCCTCGCTGGAGCACGTCCTGGACTGGATGCGTCAGCTGCCCCCGCAGTGGCTGCCGGCCCTGGCTGCCGCATTGGCAGTCGCCCCGTTCCTGTGGCATGCCTGGCACAGGCGCCTGCGTGCTGAAGGCCGTGCCCGCGCCCGCGCGATTGGCATGTTGAGCCACGAGGTGCGCAATTCGGCCCAGGCAGTCCTTGCCTCGATCGACCTGCTCAGCCAGCCGTCGGCGCCCATGGGGCAGCGAGAAGCGCTGGCGGCTGCACATGCCGCGGGCTCCTCGCTGCGCAACCTGCTCAACCGCTCGCTGGAGTTCTCACGCCTGGCCAGCGGCACCTTCAAGCCGCACGTAGAACCTTGCGACATTGCACGACTCTGCCGCCAATCGCTGGATGCAATTCGTCCCCAGGCTCGGCAGCGCGGGCTGGCGCTTCGCTTCGACTGCCTCCCCGAGCCCTGCCCCATTGTCGCCATCGATCCGGAAGGACTGCGCCAGATCATCGACAACCTGCTGGGAAACGCACTCAAGTTCACCGACGTCGGCGGCATCGAGCTGCGCCTTCAACTGACGCCAGGCAACCACCCTCGTGAGCTCATGCTGGATGTGATCGACAGCGGAATCGGCATCACTGCAGAGCAACTCACCGTGCTGTTCCAGCCATTCCAGCAGGGCGGAGACGGCAAGGAGCGCGGAGGCAGCGGATTGGGACTGATGATCGCGCATGCGCTTGCCCGCGCAATGGGCGGCAACCTGTCAGTACACAGCGTCCCCGGGCGCGGCAGTCGCTTCACCCTGCGCCTGCCGGTACGCCCCGCCAAGGCCAAGGTCACGTCAACCGCCAGCGCCGGCGCGGGAACGCCGCTGGGCGGGGTTGAGCTGCTGCTGGTGGAGGACCACGCCCTCAATCGCCGGGTCATCAGCGAGCAGCTGCGCCGCCTGGGTGCCGATGTACACGCGTCTGGCGACGCCGCCAGCGCGCTTGCCGAGCAGGCCGTGAGACCGCGCAGCGTGATCCTGCTCGACATCGGGCTCGGGGACATGGATGGCTATGCGCTGGCCATGCAGTTGCGCAGGCAGGCGCGTGCCCCACTGCGACTGATCGCGCTGTCGGCACGCCGTGATCGTCGGCATGTGGCGCGCTGCCGGAAAGCAGGGTTCGACGCCACCCTGACCAAGCCACTACAGCTTGAGTCACTGCTGCGGGCGCTGGAGCTGCCGGCGACCGGACAGGCCATCGCAACGGGCACAGCCGCAGGTGACCCCGCCTACATCACGGACATCGGCCGCGAGCTGCTGCGGATCGAACAGGCCATCAATGACGCCAGTGCCACTGACCTATGCCATCACGCGCATCGGCTTCAGGGGGCCCTGCAGATATACGGGGCTGCCGCAGAGGCGGACACGGCGGGCGACCTGTGGGAGCTGGGTCGCGACGCCACACCCGACTGGGCCGATGCGCGACGCCTGTTGCGCGTCCTTCAGCAATGGCATGGCTCCCGCGCTGCGGAAGCCATGCC
The DNA here is from genome assembly GCF_059368315.1 of Stenotrophomonas sp. YJH_SMC_119. Classification (NCBI taxonomy): domain Bacteria; kingdom Pseudomonadati; phylum Pseudomonadota; class Gammaproteobacteria; order Lysobacterales; family Lysobacteraceae; genus Stenotrophomonas; species Stenotrophomonas sp. YJH_SMC_119. The sequence goes on from NZ_JCAFRP010000003.1 coordinate 282,207, forward strand.
CGGGGCCTGATCAGGCCGCCAGACGCTCGACCTGGCGACGGGTCAGGTCGTTGAAGCGACCCAGCGACATCAGGTGCTGGTGGATCAGCGCCAGCCAACCACTGCGATGCCACTCGATCACAGTGGCTTCCGGCAGCGCGACGAACTTCTCGACGTCGACGACCTGGAAACCATTGAGGTTGAATTCACGGCCATCCGGGGTACGCACGGTGGCGTTGCGCTCGACCAGCAGGCCGTTGTCGATCAGGGCCTTGGAGAAGGCCTGGGTCTGTTCGTGCTCACGGGTGAACTGGCCACAGAACTCCAGCGCCTGCTGCACCATGTCGGTGGCCTTGCCATCGACGAACAGCGGCTGGCCTTCGTCACCGCCCTTGACCACGCGCGAGCTCTCTTCGTCGATGCCCAGCAGGAAATCATTGTCCGAGCCGGTGTCGATGAAGATGAAGGGGTGGCGACGCAGGTAGGCCGGGATATAGGCCTCGTCTTCCCACAGGCCATCCTTGATGAACAGGTTCTGGTCGGATACACCAACGGCAGCCATCGGCACTGCGGTCGGGCCAGCGAAGAGGATCGGGAAGTGGTGCAGCGCCAGCGAGAACTCGCCGAGCACCAGCGGAATGGCGTTGTTGCCCGCGGCAAACTCGAGCCTGCCCGGCAGGATGCGCAGGTCGGCGTGCACATCGGCCTGCAGCGGCACCGGACGGGTGTAGAACAGGGGGGCGTTGCTCGGCGCCGCTTCGGTGGTGGTGTCGCTGGTGGTGGTCATCTTGGGAACCGTTCGATCATGCGCGCCTGCCATCCCGGGCGCGCCAGCGGGAACAACCTGAATCCCGCATTATCAACAAGCTCGATGACAACGGCCACCCCATCGTCGGCCTATTTCAGCTGCAGGGGGTACCGCTGCCAGAGCACATGGACCAGGAAACCGGCCAGTTCGGTGTCACGCGCGCTGACCGCTGCGCGGATCTTGTCCAGCAGCACCATGTCCGAACAGGAGCGCACATCCGCGTGGTTGGCCTGCCCTGCCCGGCGCGCGCGGTAGCGCGCGGCCCGTTGCGCGTCACTCATGGCGTACCCGAACTTGGGCGGACGGCCGCGCTTTCGCGGCAGGGTCAGCTCCAGGGTTCCGGGGTCTTTGTCATCACGCATGAGAAGGGTGCGGGCGGCGGCGAGCAACGGGGGGTGCGCAATTTATCGTGAGGCATCACTTTAATCCAGCCTTTTCTGCAGTTTTGTTGCGATGCAATGCAAAAAAATCGCATCCCGAGGGCCCCATCCACGCATGGCGTGGATCTACTGCAGAGCTCGCGACCCGATCACCCTGTAGATCACGCCATGCGTGGATGCGCGCCCCGAACACAAAAAAGGGGAGCCCGCGAACGGGCTCCCCCCCACGTTTCCTCATGCAGCGCGTACCGGCTCGTAGCCGTGCAGGTGCGCCTCGCTACTCGCCCGCCCCTGGCTGAGCGAACGCAGCGACGTGGTGTAACCCACCAGCTGCGCCAATGGCGCAAAACCACTGACCTCAGCGCGACCGTCCTGGTCCTCGATGCGGGCAATGCGACCGTGGCGCCGGTTGAGGTCGCCGACCACATCGCCCACCGACGCCGACGGCGAATGCACCGTCACCGCCATCACCGGTTCCAGCAGCTGCGTACCACCTTCGGCCAGCGCGGCCTTGATCGCCTCGGCACCCGCGCGATGGAACGCCATCTCCGAAGAGTCCTTGGCATGGGTCTGGCCATCGACAAGACTGACCTCGATGCCGACCACCGGATGACCCTGCGGCCCTTCCGACAGCGCAGCACGTACGCCCTTCTCCACCGCGGCGATGAAGCTGCGCGGCACCACGCCACCGACGATGCGGTCGTTGAACACCACCTGGCCGTCCTCACGCGGCGACACATCCAGCACCACGTGCGCGAACTGGCCCTGGCCACCGGTCTGCTTGACCAGCCGCCCGACGACGCCGGTCATCGCACGCAGCGGCGTCTCCTGGTAGGCCACGCGTGGCGCACCTACGCCCACGCCCACCTTCCATTCGCTGCGCAGGCGCTCGACCATCACCTCCAGGTGCAGCTCGCCCATGCCCCAGACCAGGGTTTCCGCCGTGTCGCGATCGGTTTCGACGCGGAACGACGGGTCTTCCTGGGCCAGGCTGGCCAGGCCCTGCGCCATCCTGATCAGGTCGGCCGCACGCGCCGGCTCCAGGCGCCACGCCAGCACCGGCGCCTGGGCCTGGATGTTCTCCAGGCGCAGCGGCTGCGCACGGCCGCTCAGCGTTTCGCCACTGACCGCATCCTTCCAGCCCAGCACCGCGACAATGTCACCGGCCACGGCCTGCTCGATGTCGTGGGTCTGGTCGGCCTGCACCCGCACCAGCCGGCTGACACGCCGTCCCTGTGGGTGCTGCGAGCTGGCCACCGCGTCGCCCACCTTCAAGGTCCCCGAGTACAGCCGCACGAAGCTCAGCGCGCCGTGTTGCTGGTGGGTGATCTTGAACAGCAGGCCCGCCAGCGGACCGTCCGGATCCGGCGGCAGCACCACCTCGCCGCTCTCGCTTTCGGCGGTCACGGCAGGGCGATCCAGCGGCGACGGCAGGTAATCGACCACCGCATCCAGCAGTGTCTCGATACCCTTGTCCTTGAACGCAGCACCGGCCAGCACGGGCACACCCGCACCCGCCAGCGTCGCCCGGCGGATCGCCGCGCGCAGCTGTTCGGCATCGATCGCGCGACCTTCCAGCCAGGCATCGGCCAGTTGTTCATCGTGATCGGCCACGGCTTCGACCAGCGCATCGCGCTGAGCCTGCCACTGCGCGCGTGCCGCGTCGTCCCACGGGGTCACCGTGGTTACGGCGCCATCCTGCCAGTGCAGTACGCGTTCATCGACCAGGTCGACCCAGCCGTTGAAGCCGCTTTCGCTGCCCAACGGCACGCCCAGTGCCCACGGTCGCGCCTGCAGTTTGTCCTGCAGCTGCTCCAGCACGCGCTCGAACGAAGCACCGACGCGGTCCATCTTGTTGACGAAGGCGATCAGCGGCACGCGATGGCGACGCGCCTGGCGCCACACCGTCTCGGACTGCGGCTGCACGCCGTCCACGGCCGAGAACACGGCCACGGCACCGTCGAGCACGCGCAGTGAACGTTCGACTTCGATGGCGAAGTCGATATGGCCGGGGGTGTCGATCAGGGTCAGCCGATGCGGCGGCAGATCACGTGGCGCCCACTGCGCCTGCACGGCGGCAGCGCCGATGGTGATGCCGCGTTCGCGCTCGATCGCCGAGAAATCGGTGGTTGCATTGCCGTCGTGCACTTCGCCGACGCGGTGGATCTCGCCGCTTTTCCACAGCAGGCGTTCGGTCAGCGTGGTCTTGCCGGCGTCGATGTGGGCAATGATGCCGAGGTTGCGACGGCGGGAAAGGACGTGGGTGTTCATAAAGAGGTTCCTGCAAAGCCAACTTCAGGGGCCGCACACCCCGGTTGGCGACAGGGTGCGCGGCTAGCGTTCGGTCTCGGCGATCTGGTGCATGGCACGTTCTCCTTCGCAGTACTGGGTAGAGTCGAGCAGGTAGCGTCGACTGGGTAGCGTCGACTGGGTAGAGTCGACTGTTAGTCGACTAACAAAAAACAAAAACGAAAAGAGCGCCCCGGAGGGCGCTCTGTCGAAGGTCCAGCGATGGCCGCTTCAACGGCCTCGTGGGGCTCCAGGCAGACACGCCCGTTCCGCGCTTGCGCGGGTCAGGGTGAAAAACTTCAGGAGCGGCATCCGGTTCATGGGGCGCATTCTAGACCTGCCAATCTGGCGCGCAAGTGAATATTGCACACATTAATAGAACGATGAAGCCGACCGACATCGGGGTCGGGTCCCTTTGCCCAAAGCAAAGGGCTCTGACCCCTGCCATGCCCTACTTGCAGTCGTGCAGCTTGCGCGCCTCACCCACGGTCGCCGCCTGGTCGTCGCCCATCGAGATCCACCCCTTCAGCGACGTCGCCGGGTCCATGTGTGGCAGCCGTGCGCCACCGTGGACAACCACTTCGGTCCAGCTGCCCACCGGCGCCAGTTCCGACAGGCGTGCCGCCTGATCGTCCTCGGTACTGAACATGTCGTCCGGGCCCGCCGGAGGCGTGGTATTCACGGTTTCCGTCTTGCGGGTCCGGACCCGAAGTGCACCGTCCGGCAGCCGCTGGGTGATCACCTCGTATCGCTCAACACCATACGCCCAGCTGCTTTCGCCAACGCTGCGGGTCTCGCTGCCGTCATCGGCCACGGTCACCACCTCGCCTGCCGGCCCGATGACGCCCGCGACAGCCCCCAGGCCTGACATCAGCGCCTGGTAGACGATCATCTGCCGCTGTTCGGAGGTCAACGCACCGGCCTTGAGCTTGGTCGCAGGAATCTTCAGGTACGCCGTCTCCCTGCACAGCACCAGCACCTGCTGGTCGTCCCAGCTCACCGACATTTCCTCGTTGGCGAAGTACTGCGTCTTCATCGACGTCACAGCGGCACCGTCGCTACTGGAATGCCGGGTCTCGATCAGCGAGGCGTTCTCGGCCGCGTCGGTCAGCGAAACCTGAGCGGTCGACGCCGCATTGGCAGCGCAAGCGGAAGCAATCATTGCGGCGAGCAGCACGCTGCAGGTAACGGTGCGGAACATGGCATCAGTCCATTGAAGAAAACGAAACGATCATGATACCCGGAGCAACCTGGCGGGCCCTCGCTCAGGTCACCACCACCAGCGGCACCCCGCGCCGCGGGTGCTCCAGCACCACCACATCCTGCTGGTAGACCCGCTGCAGGTTGTCTTCGGTCAGCACCTGCAACGGCGTGCCGTCGGCCGCCACCCTGCCCTGTTCCAGCAGCACGATGCGGTCGGCATAGCCGGCGGCAAGATTGAGGTCGTGCAGCACCACGATCACGCACGCACCGGCTTCGGCACAGGCGCGCACACTGCGCAGCGTGCGCTCCTGATGGCGCAGGTCCAGCGCGGCGGTCGGCTCATCCAGCAGCAGCAACGGCGTATCCTGCGCCAGCACACGCGCGAACGTGGTGCGGGCGGACTCGCCACCGGACAGCTGCTGCACCTCGCGCAGGCGCAGCGCCTGCAGTTCGGCGGCATCGATGGCCGCTTCCACCCGGGCATCGTCCGTGACCGGGTCCGGCGGGTGTGGCAACCGGCCCATCGCCACCACCTCCTCTACGCTGAAGGCGAAACGAACGCCGTGCTCCTGCGGCATTACCGCGCGCTCGCGCGCCAGCGGCCCGGCCTTGTAGCTGGCCAGCGGTTTGCCCAACAGGCTCACCTCGCCCGCATCGGCGCGCAGGTCGCCGGCCGCTACCGCCAGCAACGTGGACTTGCCTGCGCCGTTCGGGCCAACCAGCGCAGTCACGGTACCCGGCTCGAACGCCAGCGAGATGCCATGCAGGATCTCGCGCTGCTGGCGGCGCACCACCACCTCGTGCAGCTTCAGCAGTACGCTCATGGCGCCGCCTTGCGGCGCTGCTGCAGCACCAGCCAGAGGAAGAACGGCGCGCCCAGCGCGGCGGAGAACAGGCCCAGCGGAATCTCCGCCGGCGGATCGAGCGTGCGGGCCGCGGTGTCGGCCACCACGATCAGCAGCGCGCCCAGCAGGCCGGACAACGGCAGCAGCCAGCGATGCCCGGGGCCGACCAGCAGGCGCGCCACGTGCGGCACTACCAGGCCCACGAAACTGATCGAACCGGCAAAGGCCACCGCCGCGCCCACCAGCAGCGCACTGAACGCCACCAGGCGACGCCGCGTGCGGGTCACGTCCAGCCCGAGGTGCTGCGCCTGGCGTTCGCCCAGCGCCAGCATGTCCAGCGGCGTGGCCAACCGCTGCAACGCGAACACGCCGATGGCAAACAGGGGCACCACCGCCGCCACATCGGCCCAGTTGGCACGCGCCAGCGAGCCCATCTGCCAGAACACCAGCGACTGCAGTTCGCTTTCGCTGGCGATGTAGGTGAGGAAACCGATCAGCGCCGAGCAGAACGCGGCCATCGCGATGCCGACCAGCAGCAGCGTGGCATTGCCACTGCCTTTCCCGGGCCGCGCCAGCGCATAGGTCAGGCCGATCGCCAGCGCACCGCCAACGAACGCGGCCACTGGCACCAGCCAGCCTGCCGCACCGGCGGCCCCCAGCACGATGGCAGCCACCGCACCCAGCGCAGCGCCCTGGCTGACACCGACGATCCCGGGGTCGGCCAGCGGATTGCCGAACAGGCCCTGCAGGCTGGCACCGGCCATCGCCAGCGACGCACCGACCATCGCGCCCAGCAAGGCACGCGGAATGCGCAGCTGCCAGACCACGGCGAGGTCGCGACTGCTGACCGCCTGCGGATCGAGCAGCCCCAGCTTCACCGCCAACGCCTGCATCACCTCCAGCGGCGGCAGCCGCAGCGGGCCCACGGCGAACGAGGCCAGCACCGCACCCAGCAGTGCCAGCAACGCCACCAGCAACATCGTCCGCCCGCGACGGCGGCGCCGATCCGCCGGACTCATGCCTTCGGCAACGCCGCCAGGGCCTTGGCCAGCGCCAGCGCGCCCGCACCGGAACCAACACTGGTGTACTTCAGCTGCACGTCCGGCATCACCCAGACCCGATTGGCCTGCCCGGCCGGGGTCTGCTTCAGCGTCGGGTACGCCTTCCACAGGCCCTCGGCACCGCCGAACAGCTGCAGGTCATGCTCGGTCACCAGGATCACCTCCGGCGCTGCGGCGACCACGCCTTCATTGCTCAGCTGCGAGTAGTTCTTCACCCCCGCCTCGGTGCCGATGTTGACGCCGCCAGCCAGCGCAATCAGCTGCGCCGAGGCGCTGTCGGCACCGGCAACAGTCGGTGAGCCGCCAGCGCCGGTGGCCGATACGTGGATCAGTCGTGGCGCATGGCCCAGGCCCTTGCCAATCGCTGCAGCCTCGTCGAGCTGACGCTGCACCTGCGTGGCCAGTGCTTGCCCTGCCTCGGCCAGCCCTAGTGCCGCGGCGACCTTGCGCACCTTGTCCGGCGCCGGCTGCAGGTCATCGATGACCACCGCCGGCTCGCCCACCTCGCGCAGCTTCCTGGCCAGTTCGGTGTGGCGGCGCAGGCTGTTGCCGAGGAACAGCGAGCCCTGCAGGCTCAGCACGCCCTCCACGCCAGTGGTGCGGTTGAACAGGAACTGGTGCGGCGCGGCCAGGCCGGCCTGGGTGGTGGTGTTGGTCGGCGCGGCAAATACCTGCTTGCCCAGCCCCAGTGCTTCGATCACCGCGATGACGTCGTCGCCACCGGCGATGATGCGACTGGTATCGGCCACTTCGATATCGGCGCCATCATCGGAATGCACCTTGGCCGGCAGCACCGCCTTCTGGCCGTGCACGGCCGGCATTTCGGCTCCTGCCACGCGCTGCCAGCCTGCCGGCAGCGCGGTTTCCGCAGCGGCCGCCGTTGCTGGGGGCGACTCGGCAGGCGTATTGGCATCAGAGGGAGCCGACGAGCCGCCACAGGCAGCCAGCGCCAGCGAAACAGCGAACGGAAGCGCACACAGGCGCAGACGGGACGCGATGTTCATGCACTTTCTCCTTGCTGGCAGGGCGACGCGCACGCCGCCCCACCGTGTGACTTACTGCTTCGGGGTGATGCGGGTGATGCGGTCACCCTTCGGGTCTTCAGCGCCGCGCGACTTGTTCACCGCGAACACGTTGCCCTTGCCATCGGCGCGGACGTGGTTCGGCAGCGTGCCGCCATCAAGATTGGCGACCACCTTGCCGTCACCGTTCACCACGGTGACCGTGCCAGCGCCACGGTTGCTGACGTAGGCCAGGCCGGAGGCATCATCGAAGGCGACGTTCAGCGCGCCGGCGCCGACCGGCACATCGTGCAGCACCTTGCCGGCGGCCACGTCGACGATCAGCAGGTTGTCGGTGCCCTGCGAGGCCACGTACAGGCGGTTGCGCGCCGCGTCGAAGGCCACGCCCGAGGCACTGATCGAATTGCCCAGATCGATGACCTTCTCGACCTTGCCGCTGGCCACATCGATCACTGCCGCCTCCGGGGTGCCGATGCTGACGGTGAACAGCTTGCCGCCCTTCTCGTCCAGCACCAGGCTCATCGGGGTGAACTTGCCGTCGTCCACGCCGGATTCCAGCGTCACCTGCGGCAGTTCCTTGAAGGTCTTCGCATCGAACACCGACAGGTGGTCCTCGCCGGTGGCAGAGGCGAACACCTTGCCGCGCGTGCCGTCGACCACCACGTCGCGCGCGTGCGGCACGGCATCGACCGGGAACTGGTGGACCAGCGACAGGTCCTTCTGGCCATAGACCGCGATGGAATTCTGGCGGGTGTTGGTGACCCAGACAGTGCCGTTGGTGTCATCCACGCCCACGCCGTAGACCGCATAGACCGCACCGTTGGTGCTGCCCGGCACCTGCGCCGGGGTGATCGCCTTGGTCACCTTCAGCGACTTCGGGTCCAGCTTCAGCAGCTGCGACTGGGTCACCGGCGGGCGACCCACCGCCGAGGTCACGAACACTGCGTTGCTGGCGGCGCTGTAGGCGGACTGGTACAGGCCCGGCACCAGCTTGTTGGACTGGGTGGCGAACTGCGCCTGGCCGGACAGCGGCAGCTGCGGCGAGACGCGCAGCTTCAGCACGGTGGCCGCAGCCGGTTGGCTGGCGCGCACCACCACCGGATGGGTGCCTGGTACCGCGTCGGCCGGAATGCTCAACTGGGCCTTGAAGTTGCCATCCGCGTCGACCACCAGCGGCTGCGCGTTGAGCACGCTGTCGCCACGCAGCAGGCTGACCTTCTGGCCCGGCACGAACCCACGGCCGACCACGTCGGCAGTGCTGCCGGGAACCACGTTCTCACCGCGTGAGACGACTTCACCCTTGAAGGTGGCGTTGGCCGGCTGGTCGAACACCGGCTGCGCGGTGGCGGTCACCGCCAGCAACAGGCCGGCGGCGAGAGAGGTGAGACGGAAAGACGGACGGAACGACATGGAAGGCTCCTTGCACACGTAGGCCGCGCCACGTGACGCGGGATTCATCGGTTGCCTGGGCCGCTGCACGCCGGCAGCCTCGCCTGGGTAGTGGGGTCGCACGGCATCGCGTGCGAAGGGATTCACTCGGCGGCGTTGTCACCACCCGTGGGGGCACCGTCACCGGCGCTGCGGTCGGTCACGCCGTACAGTTCATGCAGCGCGGCATGGAACGCGGCCGGCAGCATCGGGCCGTGTCCCAGCCCCGGGAACTCGCGGTACTGCACGCTCATGCCCGGCACCTTGGCCAACCGTTCTGACAACTGCATCGCCGCATCCGGCGTGGCGCCACCGATGCGGCGCAGATGCGCGACCACCCGTGGGTTGCTCATGTCACGCTTGCCACGATCGCCAACACGCTCGGCACCGCCCAGCATCAACCAGAGCTTTGCCGGCTGGCCATGCACGTTCTGCACGAACTGCTGTTCCGGATCACCCAGCGCCGCGCCCTGGCTCCACCACAGCGAGGGACTGGCCGCCAGATAGGACTGGAAGGCGGCGGGACGGGTGTACAGCGCATTGAGCACGAACAACCCACCCAGCGAGTGGCCCCACAGCGCTTGCTGCTGCGTATCGATGCGTGCGCGACGCTCGACTTCCGGCTTGATGCGGCGTTCGATCACATCCAGGAAGGCCGCAGCACCACCGCCGACCGCCTGGGTCGTACCGCTCTCATCGTCGGCGCGGTCGATCCACGCGGTGTAGTCGCGGGTGCGCGCCTTGGAATCGATGCGCAGGTCATTGTCGTAGCCGATCAGCACCAGCACCGGCGGCGCCTCGCGCGCGGCCAGTTCGGCCAGCAGCGGCTGGTCCAGCACCATGGCGACGGCATTGCCGTCCAGCGCGTAGAGCACCGGGGATGGCGTCTTGCCGGCCTTGGCCGGAATCGCGAGGTTCACCCGCCAGCGGCGTTGCTGGTCGGGACTGTCCACCACGAAATGCTCGAAGCGATAGCTGGCCGCCGGCTCGTCGAGTACGGTATGGCCGATCTTCTGCAGCGGATTGCGCTGCTGCGCATGGGCGTACGGGGTGGCCAGGAGCAGACCCATCATCAAGGCGGCCAGGCCGCGGGCCAGCGGACCACGGCGCGAAGGCGGGACGAAATGCATCATCGGCGGCGGCAGGAGCGGCCAATGGCCGCCCGTTCATAGGGGACCGCAGTCTACCTTAAACGCGAATGATTATCACATCGATCAAACGTCACACTGTGTATCACGCGCGCGATACGTTCATTTTCCCGGTTGCACCGGAAACACTGAATCCACTATTTTGCCCGGCAGCGGGGCGCAGGAGCGCCCTACCCTCGCAGGGCTGCGGATGGATGGGTGATCGAGCCATCGGCCGCGCCCTGTCTATTGCCAAACCTATCCACGCATGTCGTGGATCTACTGACCACCACCCACGGGAATGGATCCCGTGACTGCGAGAACACCTTGAAGCGCACCACCCTGATCGCCCTTTCCCTTGGCCTGCTCGCACCGCTGGCCGCCCATGCCGCACAGGACCTGCCAACGCTCTACCAGGCCTTTGAAGAGGCCGGCAATTCGTCACTGGGCATGGACCAACTCAACCAGACGGTGACATTCACTGCCGTCGCACTGAGCGTTTCCAGCAACCTGGCGGGCGAGCCACTGATCGAGGCCGGCGATGACCAGGGCAATGTCCTGGCCCGGCTGACCAGCGACGACGAACAGCAGGCGGCCAAGCTGGGCGCACTGGAAGAAGGCGCGACCTTCACCGCCAGCTGCACGCTGCAGTTCAGCTCGGGCACCGATTACCTGTCCTTCGGCGATTGCACCATCAAGTAAAGATGAAGCCGGCAAAATGCCGGCTTCATTTCTTTGCCTCTGTAGCGTCGAGCCATGCTCGACTCATGCATCATCACGGCCCCGTAGGCACCGGACCATAAACGTTCTCCTGCGGCGTGCCCGGCAGCAGCGAGAAGATCATGATCACGATCCCGCCCCCCGGCACCAGCGCCAGCAGGAACAGCCAGCCCGACTGGTTGCAGTCATGCAGGCGGCGTACGGTCACTGCGATCAGCGGCACGATCGTGGCCAGCCACATCACACACAGCAGCACCACCATGCCGATCAGGATGCCGGCCAGCGCTTCGGCACTGTTGCGCAGGAGGATCGCCAGCACGCCGGCCAGCAGCATCACTGCCGTTGCGACCAGGAACAGGAACAGCTGGTACATCCAGTACTCGCGGCGGTTCGCGCGGCCCTCGAACTGGGCGTAGCGCTTCAACGGCAGAATCATTTCCTGCACGGCATCGATCCTTGAAAAAGTAGCCGCGCAGTGTGCCAAATGAACGTGCCGGGAACAATGTTGCCACTGCAGGGTCGAGCCGTGCTCGACTGCCTTACCGAATATGCCAACACGCCTGCCAAGAGCGAAGTCGAGCATGGCTCGACGCCACATGAACCGGGTCAGCGGCCCTTCGCGGCGCGCGCAGCCTCGCGCTCGGCGCGCAAACGATCCAGCTTTTCCTTCAACTTGATTTCCAGCCCGCGCGGCACCGGGTTGTAGTACAACCGTTCGCCCATCGCATCCGGGAAACCGGTCTGGTCGAGCGCGATGCCACCCTCCGCATCGTGGTCATACTGGTACTCGGCGCCGTAGCCCAGTTCCTTCATCAGCTTGGTCGGCGCATTGCGCAGGTGCAGCGGCACTTCTTCTGTGCCGCTCTCGCGCACATCGGACTTGGCCTGGTTGAAGGCCGCATAGCCGGCATTCGACTTCGCCGTGCTGGCCAGATAAAGCACCAGCTGGGCGAACGCGAGCTCTCCCTCCGGACTGCCCAGCCGCTCATAGATGTCCCACGCTTCCAGCGCCATGCTCTGCGCACGCGGGTCGGCCAGGCCGATATCCTCGATGGCCATGCGGGTCAGCCGGCGCGCCAGGTAAGACGGATCGCAGCCGCCATCGAGCATGCGGGTCAGCCAGTACAGCGCGGCGTCCGGGTTGGAGCTGCGCACGGATTTGTGCAGCGCCGAGATCTGGTCGTAGAACTGCTCGCCGCCCTTGTCGAAGCGGCGGGTACGATCGGCCAGCACCTGGGTCAGGGTCTGCGGCGTGATGCGCCCACCCTCCCCGCCCGCCAGCTCAGCGGCGATCTCCAGCAGGGTCAGCGCACGGCGCACGTCGCCGTCGGCGGCGGTCGCAATTTCCAGCAGCAGCTCGGGAGCGACCTCGATGTGCTCTTCACCCAGGCCGCGTTCGCGGTCACCCAGCGCACGCTCCAGCGCCTCAACGATGTCTGTGGGCGAAACGCCTTCCAGCACATGCACGCGGCAACGCGACAGCAGCGCCGAATTCAGCTCGAAGGATGGATTCTCGGTGGTGGCACCGACGAACAGGATGGTGCCGCGCTCGATATGCGGCAGGAACGCATCCTGCTGCGCCTTGTTGAAGCGGTGCACCTCATCCACGAACAACACGGTGCGGCGGCCTTCGGCGAAGCGTTGCGCGGCCTCGGCCAGCACCTGGCGCACCTCCGGCAGGCCGGACAGCACGGCAGAGATGGCGCGGAATTCCGCATCGGCGTACTCGGCCAGCAGCAGCGCCAGCGTGGTCTTGCCGCAGCCCGGCGGCCCCCACAGGATCATCGAATGCACGCGACCGGATTCGACCGCGCGGCGCAGCGCACTGTCCGGCGCCAGCAGGCGCTTCTGCCCGACCATTTCGTCCAGGGTGCGGGGGCGCATGCGCTCGGCCAGCGGGCGCATGTGTTCCCGATCGACGCTCAGCAGATCGGGTCCGGGGAATGAAGTGGAGCGATGTCTTGGCACCCGGTCATTGTACCGCGCCGCCCAACGGTAGCGCCGGACCGTGCCCGGCGGGCGGGACGCGATGTCTGGTAGTGCCGGCCGCTGGCCGGCAGATCAACAGCGTGTCAACCAAGGTTGACACCCACCAAGGCGGTGCCGGTTGGCACCCACCAGAGCAGGTAGGGCCAGGCCATGCCCGGCGACCACCATTAATTACCGATGACGTCGGTGCCCTTCGGCGGGGTGAAGCTGAAGGTGCCGGCCGCGAAGCCCGGGTTGCGCTTCCAGCCACTGAAGCTGATCACGGTACGCTGGCCAACCGCATCGGTGATTTCCATCTTGGCCAGGCCTTGGGCGTTGAAGCCCAGCGCGGCGTACTGGAAACTGGCTTCGGTCTCGCGCTTCGGCGACAGCGACAGCCACTGCAGGCCGTCGCGCTGCGCGGCCTCTTCGCTGACGTCGTACTGCTGCTCCAGCAGCGCCGGGTTGATCAGCGCGGTCAGCGGACTGTTCTGCTCTTCCTTGCCCTGCTCGCGCACGGTGGCCTGCTCCAGGTCCGGCTCGTACATCCAGACCTTCCTGCCGTCGGCCACGATCAGCTGTTCGTGCGGGCGCACGTATTCCCAACGGAACAGGCGCGGCGCCGACAGGGCCACGCGACCACTGGTTGATTCCTTCACCTTGCCGCGACTGTCGAACACCTGCTGGCTGAACTGGCCATCCAGGCCCTTCAGGCCGCTGGTGAAGGTCTTCAGGTCATCGCGGGCGCCAGCCCAGGCGCTGCCGGCGGCGGCGCAGGCCACGGCCAGGGTGGTGGTGGCAAGGAAACGGCGGAAGCGGAAGTTCATGCGGGAATCCTGTGGGCGCGGGCGCCAGGAAAGGTGGTTGCCAGTGTGCCCGGGGAAAGATGAATGGGCGATCAGGGCGACATTATGCCGCCCTGAACGTCCATCGGCGATTCAGCCACCGGATCCCGGCAGCTTGCCGTACAGCACCTGGCCGCGGAAGCCACGCCGCACTTCGCGATACAGCGCGCGGAACGCCGGATAGTCCTGCGGCTGGCACAACGCCTCTGGCCCACGCACTGCATTCTGCTGCAAGCGGTGGTGCACGATCACCTCCTGGCCCTCGCGACTCCAGTCCACCCGGTACTCGCCGGCGGCATTGGCGAAACGCTGGCTGGCCGGGATGGCGATGATCGGCGCATTGGCCGGGAACTGCAGGCGATAGGTTTCCTCGCGCAGGCTGGCATTGCAGTAGAACGGTGTCTCGTTGGCCGGCGCTGAGGCGGTGGCGTACAAGCCACGCACCGACTCGCCACCCGGCGGGTCCGGCACGGCCATGCCGCCGGCCACGCTGAAGTCGGCGTAGTCCTCGGCCTGGAACGCCATGCGATAGCCAAACGGCCGGGTCAGATCGACCGGCACGCCCTGGATCTGCAGCTGCCCTCGCCCATCGAAACCTGAGGCGGCCATGATCTGCTCTTCAGCGCGCGCACGGTTCTGCGCGTTGAGCTGGGAGAACTGGGCGCGCATGCCGATCTCGGCGTTCTCGCCCAGTTTCGGAATCGTCTCGCCGCGCAGGTTGCCGTTGGCGTCGAAGGTGAAACGCACCTCCATCGAGGTGGCATTGCGCTCCGGCGTATTGGCCGGGGTGCGTGCCAGCGTGGCGTCGCGGGTACGCATCACCGGCGCACCCAGATCACCTTCCGGCAGCTGACCGAAGCGCGCCCACGCGGTGGTCGAATCCAGGTAGAGATCAAACTCGGGAATGTAGGTGATGGCGTGGTTGAAGCGGCCCAGCACCGGAATCTTCGGCAACGTCGGGCCGCCACCTGCACCGATCAGCACCGGCGAGCTGGCGATGCCCTTGGCTGCCAGCAGCGCCTCCAGGATCGTCACGTGGTCCTTGCAGTCACCGTAGTGGTTGTCGAGGATGCTCTGCGCGCTGTTCGGCTCCAGCCCGCCATTGCCCAGGTACACCGCGACGTAGCGGATGTTCTGCGCAACCCAGCGATACAGCGCATCAGCCTGCTCGCGGCGGTCGCTGATACCCGCGGTGATCTCATCAGCCAGCGCCTGCAGCGCCGGGGTCACCTCGGCCGCCGGGCCCGCCTTGAGCTGGTAGGCGCGACCCATCTGCGACCAGTCACGATAGGTACTGGCCATGATGTTCGGGCCGAACTCCCAGCCCGCCGCCGACCAGTTCTGCGCCGGCATCGCCTCGCGACGCTGGTAGCGCCAGCGCCACTGCGCCTGGCCGTTCTTCACCGTCGGCCGATCGCTGCCCTGCACGCCGCGGCTGTCGATGAACATCGGCAGGTTGGCCGGCGCACTCAGGGTGACTTCGGCGTCCTCGTACTCGGTGAACACATTGAAGGTCTCCCACAGGCCGAAATAGCCCGGGAAGTACGGCGTGGCCTGGGTGCGGCGCACCTGGTAGTACAGACGGGTGCCCGGGGCCAGGTTCGGGAACACGATCACCCGCACCTTGCGGTCGGCATACATCGCCGCCGAGGCGCTGGAGTAGCTTTCCTGGGTGTAGATGCGGTCGGCCGGCACGTCACGGCGCTGGCCGTCGGCGGTGATGGTGTAGGCGCCAAGCACCTCCAGGGTTTCCATCTTCTCGCTGTAGCTCAGCCGCACCTGGCTGAACTGCTCGACCGAGGCCTTGGTCTTGAGCAGCACTTCGTAGGTTTCGGTCTGCACATTGCCGGCATCCGGCCGCACCTGGTAGTCGGCGCGGTAACGGACAATGCTGAAGTTATTGCTGGCTTCGGTATCGCCGCTGGTGGAAGGCGGCGCCGTGGCGGGCGCGGAGGTGGCGGTGTCTGCCAGTGCCGGGCCGGCAGCCAGGAAGGCTGCCAGCGCCAGTGCCAGCGCGCTTGGTACGGGGTGAAGCATGCGTCGGTTCCTTGGACGTCGTGGGGGATACGTCGGGTGCTACTTCGGCGGCGGCGGTGCCAGCACCGTGCGGTCGCCGTTGTGCTCGGGCGGGCTGACCACGCCGGCCGCTTCCATGGCCTCGATCAGTCGCGCTGCACGGTTGTAGCCGATCTTCAGCCGGCGCTGCACGCCGGAAATCGATGCACGGCGGGTCTCGGTGACCACCCGCAGCGCTTCGTCATACAACGGGTCGGACTCGTCGCCGGACGAACTGTTCTCGGGCAGGCCGGTGGCGCCGACGACCACGCCGTCGCCCATCGTCTGCACTTCGTCCAGCACGCCGTCGACATAGTCGGCAGGGCCCATCGCCTTGAGGTGCTCGACCACGCGATGCACTTCATCGTCGGACACGAACGCACCATGCACGCGCTCGGGTAGCGCGGTGCCCGGCGGCAGGTACAGCATGTCGCCGTGGCCCAGCAGTGTTTCCGCGCCGGACTGGTCGAGGATGGTGCGCGAGTCGATCTTGGAGCTGACCTGGAAGGCGATTCGGGTCGGGATGTTGGCCTTGATCAGGCCGGTGATCACGTCCACCGACGGGCGCTGCGTGGCCAGGATCAGGTGGATGCCGGCCGCACGTGCCTTCTGTGCCAGGCGCGCGATCAGCTCTTCCACCTTCTTGCCGACGATCATCATCATGTCGGCGAATTCGTCGATGAAGATGACGATGAACGGCAGCGTTTCCAGCGGGCGCGGCGCCTCGCCCAGTTCCGGGTTCGGCTTGAACAGCGGGTCCATCAGCGGCTGTCCTGCGTCCTGGGCTTCCTTCACCTTCTTGTTGAAGCCGGCCAGGTTGCGCACGCCCACTGCGCTCATCAGCTTGTAGCGGCGCTCCATCTCGGCCACGCACCAGCGCAGGCCGTTCGCGGCCTCCTTCATGTCGGTGACCACAGGTGCCAGCAGGTGCGGGATGCCCTGGTAGACGCTCAGTTCGAGCATCTTCGGGTCGATCATCAGCATCCGCAGGTCTTTCGGCGAGGCCTTGAACAACAGGCTCAGCACCATCGCGTTGACCGCCACCGACTTGCCCGAACCGGTGGTACCGGCCACCAGCAGATGCGGCATGCGTGCCAGGTCGGCCACGGTCGGGCGACCGGCGATGTCCTTGCCCAGCGCCAGGGTCAGCACACTGGCCGACTTGTCATATTCCTTCGAGCGCAGCAGCTCGGACAGGAAGATCATCTCGCGGGTGACGTTGGGGATTTCCAGGCCGATCACCGACTTGCCCGGAATGACGTCGACCACGCGCACCGACTTCACCGACAAGCCGCGCGCGATGTCCTTGTCCAGCGAACTGATCTGGCTGACCTTGATGCCCGGTGCCGGCTCGATCTCGAAGCGGGTGATGACCGGGCCGGGATTGGCGCCGACCACCTGCGCATCGATGCGGAAGTCCTTCAGCTTGAACTCGATCTGCCGCGACAGGGTCTCCAGCGTCTCTTCGTCGTAGCCCTTGGGCTGCGGCTTGGGATCATCCAGCAGCGCCAGCGGCGGCAGGTCCGAGCCATCACCGTTGACGCCGCGGAACATCGGAATCTGGGTATCGCGCTTGGCCCGATCGCTCTTCTCGATCACCGGCTCCGGACGCGGCTCGATCTTCACCGGCTCGCGCTTGGCGCGCACCTCGGCGTCGGCCTTGCGCACTTCCTGGCGCTCCTCGCGCATCCCCCGGGTCTGCTTCCACTCGGTGACTTCTTCCTTCTTGCGTTCCAGCAACGGCGCCAGCGACATCACGCCGCGGCCGATCTTCTCCATCACCGTGAACCAGGACAGCCCGGTCGCGAGCGTGATCGAGGCCAGCAGCAGCACCAGCACGAACAGGTTGGCGCCCAGCGCGCCGAAGCCCACCGTGAGCGAATTGCCCACCAGCTTGCCGAGGATGCCGCCGGCGCTGGAGACGTCGCCACTGAACAGGCGCACGTGCAGGAAGCCGGTGCCGGCGATGAGGAAACCGACCAGGCCGACCAGGTGCA
Source organism: Stenotrophomonas sp. YJH_SMC_119 (assembly GCF_059368315.1). NCBI lineage: Bacteria > Pseudomonadati > Pseudomonadota > Gammaproteobacteria > Lysobacterales > Lysobacteraceae > Stenotrophomonas > Stenotrophomonas sp. YJH_SMC_119. The sequence continues at coordinate 299,934 of NZ_JCAFRP010000003.1, forward strand.
GCGCAGGATCCAGGTCGTTCTCGCCCTTGCTCTCGCGCTTGAGCCCGAACATGGCGATCCACGCCAGCGCGCCGAGCACCACCGGCAGCAGGAAGGCGATGTAGCCGAACAGCTGCAGCAGCACGTCGGCGATCCAGGCCCCGGCGCGGCCACCCAGGTTGTGCACCGGCGCGACCACGCTGCCGGTATGCGACCAGCCCGGATCAGTCGCTGAATAGGTGAAAAGACTGGCCGCCAGGTACAGCAGGGCCGGCGCGATGGCGATCAGGCCCAGATCGCGCCAGAGACGCTGGCGGCGTGGATTGTCGGTCGTCGCCGCCGCGGCCGTGCGACGTGACGCCTTGCTGTCGTCGGACTTGGAGCGTTCGGGGACCTGCTTCGCCACCTTAGACCATACCTTTGGAATGCGCTGTTAGTGATTGATAATAAATGAGACGGCGTCAGTTTTCAGTTATGCGACGTCCGGCAGGCCAATCCGGGGGCCGAAACCACTGCTGGATGACGGCGTTCCGTTCATCGGCTTGAATCGCCCTGCCCCAGCCGCCACTCTATGACCAGCCAAGGATGCTGCGCAAACATCGCCAGCGCCTTGTCCCATCTACCTTTTCGCGAGTTTACATGAGCACCAGCCTGCCCTCCCGCCACCAGCGCCTCGTCATCCTCGGTTCCGGCCCGGCCGGTTGGACCGCCGCCGTCTACGCCGCCCGCGCCAACCTGAAGCCGGTCGTCATCACCGGCCTGCAGCAGGGCGGCCAGCTGATGACCACCACCGAGGTGGACAACTGGCCGGGTGACGCCCACGGCCTGATGGGCCCGGACCTGATGGCGCGCATGCAGGCCCATGCCGAACGCTTCGAGACCGAGGTCATTTTCGACCACATCCACACCGCCGACCTGTCGCAGCGCCCGTTCAAGCTGATCGGCGACAGCCACGAGTACACCTGCGATGCGCTGATCATCGCCACCGGCGCCACCGCCAAGTACCTTGGCATCCCGACCGAAGACGAGTTCAAGGGCCGCGGTGTGTCCGCCTGCGCCACCTGTGACGGCTTCTTCTACCGCGACCAGGACGTGGTCGTGGTCGGTGGCGGCAACACCGCCGTGGAAGAGGCCCTGTACCTGTCCAACATCGCCCGCAAGGTCTACCTGGTCCACCGCCGCGACACACTGAAGGCGGAAAAGATCATGCAGGACAAGCTGTTCAAGAAGGTGGCCGAAGGCAAGATCGAGACCGTCTGGCACCACCAGGTGGAAGAAGTGCTGGGCAATGATGCCGGCGTGACCGGCGTGCGCGTGAAGTCCACCCTGGACGGCAGCACTCGCGACATCGACGCCCACGGCTTCTTCGTGGCCATCGGCCACCACCCGAACACCACCCTGTTCGACGGCCAGCTGGCAATGAACAACGGCTACCTGGAAATCCGTTCGGGCCTGGGCGGCAATGCCACCCAGACCTCGGTGGAAGGCGTGTTCGCCGCCGGCGACGTGGCCGACCAGCACTACCGCCAGGCGATCACCTCGGCCGGCTTCGGCTGCATGGCCGCGCTGGATGCCGAGCGCTACCTGGACGCGCAGGGCAAGGCCAGCTGAGAGGCTGACCCGCTCCTGTAGGGCCGAGCCACGCCCGACTCCGGATGAAAGGCCGACGCCAGTGCGTCGGCCTTTCTGTTTCATCTGCCCTATCCTTCCCTCATGCCTTCCCCCCGCTTCCTCGACTCCCTGCAGTCCATCCCCGCCACCGACTGGGATGCCCTGCACGACGGTCAGAACCCCTTCGTCAGCCACGCCTTCCTCTCAGGCCTTGAACAGCACGGCTGCCTGCGCGAGGACTGGGGCTGGCAGCCCCGGCACTTCACGCTCTGGGAAGGCGACAGCTTGGTCGGCGCCATTCCGGGCTACCTGAAGACCAATTCGCACGGCGAGTTCGTGTTCGACCATGCGTGGGCCAACGCGTATGCCCGTCATGGCCGCGACTACTATCCGAAGTGGCTGGGCGCGGTGCCGTACTCGCCGGTCACCGGCCCGCGGTTGCTGACCCGTCACGATTCAGGTCGCGCCACCTTGCTGTCGGCATTGCGCGAGGCGCTGCCTGCACTGGACGTGTCCTCGGCCCATATCAACTTCCACACCGCAGTGGACGAGGCGCTGTTCGGCGATGACTGGCTGCTGCGCGAAGACGTGCAGTTCCAGTGGCAGAACCCGGGCGATTGGGCCACATTCGAGCAGTTCCTTGGCGCGATGAACCACAAGCATCGCAAGAACATCCGCCAGGAACGGGCCAAGGTCACCCGCCAGGGCATCACCTTCCGCGTGGTGCACGGCGATGAAGCCAGCCGTGCCGACCTGCAGGCGATGTATCGCTTCTACCTGCAGACGTTCCTCGAGTACGGCAACGCCCCGGCGCTGACCGAGGCCTTCCTGCGCCATCTGGCCGTTTCATTGGGCCGCGGGCTGGTGCTGTTCCTGGCCGAACAGGACGGCGAGCCGATTGCCGGCGCGCTGTGCCTGCGCGGTGGCGACACGCTGTACGGCCGCTACTGGGGCGGCGCCACCCTGCCCGGCCTGCACTTCGAGGCCTGCTACTACCAGGGTATCGAATACTGCCTGCGCGAACGGCTGACCCGATTCGAACCGGGTGCACAGGGCGAGCACAAGCTGGCGCGCGGTTTCCTGCCGACGCTGGTGCGCAGCCGGCACTGGGTGGCTGATGCGGATTTCGCAGAAGCACTGCAGGACTGGTGCCGGCAGGAACGGCGCGATGTGCGGCGCTACCAGCAGGAGCTGCAGGGGCATGGACCGTTCCGCGTAGAGCCGTAGAGTCGGGCTTGCTCGACTGGCGCGGCGCCGAGAAGCGTGCCAACCAAGGTTGGCACCTACCAGGGCAGTGGGGCGCGCCAACCAACGTTGGCACCTATCAGGACAATGGCGAGCGCGCTGCGCTCAGGTGCACTGCCAGAAGTGCCCACTCACCCGACACGTCGCGCACCAGAACGTATAGAGCATGCCGCCGCTGCCCCACAGCAGCGTGCCCTCACTCGTGGTCGGCAGCGTCGAATCCAGCTGCATCACGAAGGGCATCTCCTCGCCGCAATCGATGCACGCCGGGTACCAGGCACTCTGCACCCAGCTGGGCGCGCCGCCCACGCGCGACAGGTTCTGCCGATGGTTGGACTGGCCCCAGTCCTGCTGCTGCCACCGCATGGTATCCATGGCGACCAGGCCGATCTCGGCACGCATCAGGTCACCGCTGTCGGTCGGCGTGGCCTGCACCTCCAGACGCTGGCTGGGGTGGCAGCTGGGCAGGCCGACGGCATCGTGGCGATAGAAGCGCACGGGCGGGTCTCCCCAGCCGGAGCAGTCCAAGCACAGGCCCAGCGTGATCTCACCCGCCGCGCCCGGCTGCAGCGCGGCAGCGTCGGTTCGCAGCAGGCGCTGCAGCGGTGCATGGCAGCTGCCACACAACGCTTCCAGCGGCCCTCCCATCTGCCCGGCATGGTGCACCTGCCCACCATTCCAGGTCGGGTGCAGGCGCCAGATACGCTTGCGCCAGCTCGGTTCGTCCGCCTGCTGCGCGCGATGCTGCTCGCGGCCAAAGCGGATGTGCAGCGGCCGCTCCCCATGCAGGCGGCGCGGCAGCGGCCCATCAGCCACGCCGGCCCAATGCGCCCAGACCTCAGCATCCAGCGCGCCCCAGTCAGCGAGGTAGCCGCGGGCAACGGCATAGCTCTCGGGCTGCGCCGCGAGCAGCAGCGCCCTGGCCCGCGCCATTTCGCGATCGTCATCGGCTTCGGCCAGAATCTGCGCCCACTGCACGGCAGTGGCAGACGGCAGGCCCCGCCACACCTGCGAAGCCAGCTGCAGCTCATTCTCACTGGCAATCGCCAGCAAGGCCTCCCAGTCGTCCTGCAGCACCTGCGGCGCCTGGTAGCTGGCGAATTCGATCACGCTGGCCAGCAGCTCACCGCGCTCGCCATCACGATAGCGACGCCGGGCCTCGGCACAGACCGGCGCAACCGCTTCGTCGGGCAGCAAATCCAGCGTCATGTCGAGAAAGGCCGAGCTGGGTGAACGCCGGGCAAGGGCCAGCCGCATCAGCGCACCGAGCTGGCCCGGCTGCTCAGTCGCCAGCGCCAGCAGCATGCTCTGGCTGTCGTTGCACGTGCGCGGGTTGTCGTGCACATCGAGGATGGCGGTAATCGCGTCACTCATGCGTGGGCTCCTTGCCGTTGGACGCTGATGGTGCCAGACATCAGCGGTCACCACGGCGAATACAATGGCGGCATGACCCGCCAGCTGCCCTGGCGCCTGGCTGATGCGCCGGACGCCCCCTTTCCTCCAGCCGAGACCGCGCTGCGCCAGCCCGATGGCCTGCTCGCCGTCGGCGGTGACCTGAACCCGGTGCGCCTGCTCAATGCCTACGCTGGCGGCATCTTTCCGTGGTTCAGCGAGGGCGAGCCGATCCTGTGGTGGTCGCCGGACCCGCGCATGGTGTTCCGCACCGAGGGCGTGCATCTGTCCAGCCGGTTCCGCCGCCAGCTGCGCAGCAGTACGTGGGAGGTCACCGCCGACACCGCCTTCAGCCGCGTGATGCGCGCCTGTGCGGCAGCACCGCGGCCCGGCCAGGACGGCACCTGGATCAGCCCGGCGATGGTCGAGGCCTACGGCCAGCTGCACGACCTGGGCTTCGCCCATTCGTTTGAAGTCTGGGACCGGCAGACCCTGGTCGGTGGCATCTACGGGGTGGCAATCGGGTCGATGTTCTTCGGCGAAAGCATGTTCAGTGGTGCCAGCGGCGGCTCCAAGATCGCCCTGGCCGCCCTGGCATCCACCCTGCATGGTTGGGGCTGGGAACTGATCGATGCCCAGGTGGAGAATCCGCACCTGCTGCGGATGGGCGCCGAGCACCTGCCGCGCGCGGAATTCCTGCAGCACGTGCGCCGGGCCGTGCGCGGTGACGGCCGGGAAGGCCCGTGGACCCAAGCGGTTGGACGCCTGCCAGCACGGCGTTTGGCCGGGGGTTAACACAAACTTTGCAAGCTGGCGCCGTCACGCGTAAAATACCGCGCCTTAGGCCCAGCGTGGCCGTTTTCTGAACCGCACAGGACTACATGTCGAAAGACGATTCCATCGAGTTCGAGGGCACCGTCAGCGAGACGCTGCCGAACACCACTTTCCGCGTTCGCCTGGAAAATGGGCACGAAATCATTGCCCATATCTCCGGCCGCATGCGCAAGAACTACATCCGCATCCTCACCGGTGACCGGGTCAAGGTTGAAATGACCCCGTATGACCTGACCAAGGGTCGTATCACCTACCGCATGAAGTAAGCGGTCGGCGCCTGGCGCCACTCGAAAAGGCCAGCCCTGGTTGCTGGCCTTTTGTCATGCCCGGAATCCGGCCCTGCCGGAGGTCACCGTGACCGAGCTCACCGTGGCGTCGGTCAGCCCCGCTTGCGGCAGATTCGCGCCTGCAGCCGCCGCGGCATCGTGGGATCCGATCCAGTCCGGATCGCCACCCCCTCCCGATCATGAACGCCCTGCTCCCGCACGTCCTGCTGCCGGCAGTTCTGCTGGTCAGCCTCCCCCTGGCGGCATTCGCCGCTGAACCCAGCAAGCCCTCCAACGCGTCCGAGTGCATTGCCCTCGGCGCCAATCGCGATATCCGCCCCTCCAGCACGGAACGCGAGGTGCTGCTGCGCGACGGTGACAACCACTATCGGGTGCACCTGCAGAAGCGCTGCCTGGGCGCCGCCGCCTCGGCCAGCTATGTCTTCTTCACGCCCAGCACCCCTGAACGGATCTGCGGCGATGCCCGCAGCACACTGAAAACCGACAGCAACCACTGCACCGTGACCCGGATCGAACCGATCGATGCGGCGACCTTCAGGCGGCTGGCGCAGCAGGGGCGTTGAGTTGCAGTGCATGCGACAAGGGCGGCCGAAGCCGCCCTTGTCATTTTCAGTCTTTCGCGCCAAGCCTGTGGCGTCAGCTCATTCCACCGTGACCGGCAGCAGCCGCTCCGGCTCGGCCTGGGTCTCGACCACCAGCTCGTCGTCGCGCACGTCGATGCTGACCTTGCCGCCGTTGACCAGCTTGCCGAACAGCAGCTCGTCGGCCAGCGGACGCTTGATCCTGTCCTGGATCACGCGGGCCATCGGACGGGCACCCATCAGCGGGTCGAAACCATGGTGGGCCAGCCAGTCGCGCGCGGTCGGGGTGGCCGACAGGCTGACGTGCTTGTCCTGCAGCAGCATCTCCAGCTCGATCAGGAACTTGTCGACCACGCGCAGGATGTGCTCGAAGCCCAGCGCCTGGAACTGCACCACCGCGTCAAGACGGTTGCGGAATTCCGGGGTGAAGCTGCGGCGGATGGTCTCCATCGCGTCGGTGGCATGGTCCTGCTTGGTGAAGCCGATCGACCGCCGCGAGGCCTGCGCGGCGCCGGCATTGGTGGTCATCACCAGCACCACGTTCTTGAAGTTCGCTTCGCGACCGTTGGTATCGGTCAGCACACCGCGGTCCATCACCTGCAACAGGATGTTGAAGATGTCCGGATGCGCCTTCTCGATCTCATCCAGCAGCAGCACGCAATGCGGCGTCTTGACGATCTTCTCGGTCAGCAGGCCGCCCTGGTCGAAACCGACGTAGCCCGGAGGCGCGCCGATCAGGCGGCTGATCGAATGCGGCTCCATGTACTCGGACATGTCGAAGCGGACCAGCTCGATGCCCAGCTGCAACGCCAGCTGCTTGGTCACTTCGGTCTTGCCGACGCCGGTCGGGCCGGCGAACAGGAAATTGCCGATCGGCTTTTCCGGGTTGCCCAGGCCCGAACGGGCCAGCTTGATCGCCGAGGACAGCGTCTCGATGGCCGGGTCCTGGCCGAAGATCACCATCTTCAGGTTGCGCTCCAGGTGCTGCAGCACATCCTTGTCGGTGGCACTGACCTGCTTGGCCGGGATCCGCGCCATCTTGGCCACGATCGCTTCGACCTCCTCGACGTCGATCAGCTCCTTGCGCTGCTCCTCGGGAAGCAGGCGCTGGCGGGCACCGGCCTCGTCGATCACGTCGATGGCCTTGTCCGGCAGCAGGCGGTCGCCGATGTGCTTCACCGACAGGTCCACTGCGGCCTGCAGGGCCTCGTCGGAGTAGGTCACACCGTGATGCAGCTCGTACTTGGACTTCAGGCCCTGCAGGATCTCGTAGGTCTCGCCCACCGTCGGCTCGACGATGTCGATCTTCTGGAAGCGGCGCGCCAGCGCGCGGTCCTTCTCGAAGATGCCGCGGTATTCCTGGAACGTGGTCGAGCCGATGCAGCGCAGCTCGCCCGACGCCAGCGCCGGCTTGATCAGGTTGGACGCATCCATGGTGCCGCCCGACGCCGAACCGGCACCGATGATGGTGTGGATCTCGTCGATGAACAACACCGCGTTGGGCACCTTCTTCAGCGCGGTCAGCACGCTCTTCAGGCGCTTCTCGAAGTCGCCACGGTACTTGGTACCAGCCACCAGTGCGCCCAGGTCGAGCGAGTAGATCACCGCGTCGGCCAGCACGTCGGGCACCGAGCCTTCGATGATGCGGCGGGCCAGGCCCTCGGCGATGGCCGTCTTGCCTACGCCCGCCTCACCGACGTACAGCGGATTGTTCTTGCGGCGGCGGCAGAGGACCTGGATGGTGCGCTCGATCTCGTCGGCACGGCCGACCAGCGGGTCGATGCGACCGGCCCGGGCCTGGTCGTTGAGGTTGCTGGCGAATTCGGTCAGGGCATCTCCCTTGGGCTCGCCCTCCCCGCCTTCCATGCGGCTCTCGCCCTCCGGGGACGAAGACGACTGCTCGCCTTCATCGCCCAGCTTGGCGATGCCATGGGACAGGTAATTGACCACATCCAGCCGGGTCACATCCTGCTGGTTGAGGTAATAGACGGCGTGGGAGTCCTTTTCGCCGAAGATGGCGACCAGCACATTGGCGCCGGTGACCTCTTTCTTGCCCGAGGACTGCACGTGGTACACGGCCCGCTGCAGCACACGCTGGAAGCCCAGGGTCGGCTGGGTGTCGCGGCCATCGTCTTCCGCCAGGCGGGACACGGAGGCCTCGATGGCCTGCTCCAGCTCCTGGCGCAGGCGGTCGGCATCGGCACCACAGGCCTTCAGTACGGCCTGGGCTGACGGGTTGTCGAGCAGTGCCAGCAGCAGGTGTTCGACCGTCATGAACTCATGCCGGGCCTCACGGGCGCGCTTGTAGCACTGGCCGATGGTGTGTTCGAGGTCTTTGCTGAACATGGATTACTCCGGCGGCAGATGGGGACAATATGCGGCCTGACTACGCGATTTCCATCACCCTAGCGGATTGCTGCGTTCAGATGGCGTTAGCAGTACAGATCGCTTGATCTTCATTCACTCCAGGACAGCCCACCCAGCATGAGCGAACCCTACCTGAGCCGCTGGCGATTGCGGCGTGATGGCCCGGCCCTCCGTACGCCCCACGCCCGGCTCTGGCCGGTGCTGACCGCTGCGGGCGAGCCAGCGATGCTGAAGATCAGCAGCGAGACCGAGGAGCAGAACAGTCATCGCCTGCTACGCTGGTGGAACGGCGATGGCGCCGCCCGCCTGCTGGCCCACGAGGGGCCTGCGATCCTGATCGAGCGTGCCCGCGGTGACTCGCTGCGGCAACGCTCGATCGAGGGCGACGATGACGCCTGCACCGCGATCCTGTGCCAGGTCCTGCAGCGGCTGCACCGGCCACGGAGCGCGCCGCCAGCGGAACTGGTCTGCCTGCGAACATGGTTCGCCGACCTGCTGCAGCCAAGGGCTGTCCTGCCGCCACTGCTGGAACAGTGCAGATCACTGGCGGAGGGGCTGCTGCATGACGAACAGGAGATCCGCCCGCTGCACGGCGACCTGCATCATGACAATGTGCTGGATTTCGGCCCGCGCGGCTGGTTGGCGATCGACCCGAAGCGACTGCTGGGGGACCGTGCGTTCGATTACACGACGATGTTCAGCAACCCGGACCTCTGTGGTCCGGGCATCCACGTTGCGACGCGGCCCGAGCGGTTTGCGATCCGCCTTGAGCAGGTCTGTGCGCTGTCCGAACTGGAACGCACACGCCTGCTGCGCTGGATCGCGGCCAGCACTGCGCTGTCGGCAGTGTGGTTCAGGGATGACGGCGACCCGGCCGATATCGACGAGACAGTCGCCCGCATGGCCCTGGAGGCGCTGGCGGAGAAGTGAGACCCGCGCTTGGCAGGTGCGCACCCTGGCGGGCACGCCCCATCCACGGTCGATACAGGCTTCTGCCTTGGTAGGTGCCCACCTTGGTGGGCACCCATCCACGGTCGATACGGGCTTCTGCCTTGGTAGGTGCCCACCTTGGTGGGCACACCCATCCGGGATCGATGTGCCCGGACGAGAACCGGCAGCCGGTCAGGCCTTTTCCATCGTGCACAGCAGCGGGTGCTGGTTCATCCGCGAGTACTCGTTGACCTGGGCGACCTTGGTCTCGGCCACTTCGCGGGTGAACACCCCGCACACGCCGCGGCCGCGGGTATGGACGTGCAGCATCACCTGCGTGGCCTTGTCCAGGTCCATGCTGAAGAACTGCTGCAGCACATCCACCACGAAATCCATCGGGGTGTAGTCGTCATTGAGCAGCATCACCTGGTAGAACGGCGGCGGCGCCACTTCCGGGCGCGCGGCCTCTACGGCGACGCCGTGCTCGTGCTGGGAATCGGGGGAAGACTCATGGGGCATCGGGCCATTATAGAGGCTCGGGCGCGCCTGCGTCGGCCTGCCGCAGATTGGACGGCACGCACGCCCACCGTCACAATTGCACCCTCTCTCAACACTGTTTCACAGGATCTTCATGAAAAGGACCCTTCTCCCCGCCCTCCTGATCGCTCTGGCTGCCACCGGCTCCGCTGCCGCCGCAGACGCCGACAAGGCCGTGGCCCGCCATCTGGACAAGCTGGGCTACACCTACGAAGTCGATGAGGACGGCGACTACCGCATGGTCTTCGACGTCGAGGGTGACCGCACCCAGATGGTCTACGTGCGTTCGTCGGTGGAAGATTTCGGTACCCACAACATCCGCGAGATCTGGTCGCCGGCCTACAACGCGAAGACCAAGCAGTTCCCGGTGGCCGTGGCCAACCGCCTGCTGGAAGATTCGCAGGATGCCAAGATGGGCGGCTGGGTAAAGCAGGACACCACCGCCATGTTCGTGGTCAAGATCGACGCCGATGCCACTGCCGACCAGCTCAGCGACGCCATCGATGCGGCCATCCGCACCGCCGACGCCATGGAGCTGGAACTGACCAAGAAGGACGAGTTCTGAGTTGAACGCCACGCCGGACCCGCGCTGGGCACCGCACGCCACCGTTGCCACGGTGGTGGTCGACGGCGGCCGTGTGTTGCTGGTTGAAGAGACCATCGATGGCCGGCAGGTGCTGAACCAGCCGGCCGGCCACCTCGAGCCGGGCGAAAGCCTGGCCGAGGCAGCCCTGCGCGAGACCCGCGAGGAAACCGGCTGGACGGTGCAGCTGACCCATTTCATCGGCTGCTACCAGTGGACTGCCGGCGACGGCACCGCCTTCCTGCGCTTCTGCTACGCGGCGCGCCCGGTCTCGCACGACCCGGCGCAGCCACTGGACACCGGCATCGACCGCGCGCTGTGGCTGACCCCGGCCGAACTGCAGGCCGCCGGCGGGCGCCAGCGCAGCCCGCTGGTCTGGCAGGTGGTGGCTGATTACCTGGGTGGCCAGCGCCATCCGCTTTCGCTGGTCCGGGAGGTCGCATGAGCACTCCGCGCGTGATGGTGGGCGTCTCCGGAGGTGTCGACTCTTCGGTCGCCGCCTGGCGCCTGGTACAGCAGGGCGAAGCCGTGGCCGGCCTGTTCATGCAGAACTGGGCCGACGATGGCAGCGGCGACTGCCGCGCCGAGGACGACCGCCGCGATGCGGTGGCCGTCTGCGGCCTGCTCGGCATCCCATTCCACTTCCGCGATTTCTCCAGCGAGTATTGGCAGGGCGTGTTCGAGCACTTCCTGGCCGAGTACGCCGCCGGGCGCACCCCGAATCCGGACGTGCTGTGCAACCGCGAAGTGAAGTTCAAGCACTTCCTGGATGCCGCCCGCGAGCTGGGCGCCGAGCGCATCGCCACCGGCCACTATGCACGGGTGACCCAGCGCGGCCACCAGTGGCTGCTGCTGCGCGGCGCCGACCGCTCCAAGGACCAGAGCTACTTCCTGCACCAGCTGGGCCAGGAGCAGCTGGCGGCCACCCTGTTCCCGATCGGCGACCTGGAAAAGACCGACCTGCGCCGGATCGCGCGTGACGTCAGCCTGCCGACCCACGCCAAGAAGGACTCCACCGGCATCTGCTTCATCGGCGAGCGTGACTTCCGCGAGTTCCTCGGCCGCTACCTGCCGGCCAGGCCCGGCCAGATCCTCGACCCGGCCGACGGCAGCGTGATCGCCGAACATCCGGGCGTGTTCTATTTCACCCTGGGCCAACGCGAGGGCCTGAACATCGGCGGCGTGCGTGGACGCCCGGCCGCGCCGTGGTACGTGGTCGGCAAGGATGTGGCCAGCAATGTGCTGTACGTGGACCAGGACCGCGACAGCAAGTGGATGCTGTCCGAGCGCCTGCGTTCGGAAACCGCGCACTGGATCGCCGGTTCGCCGCCGGCACGGCGCTTCGAATGCACCGCCCAGACCCGCTACCGCCAGCCCGATGAGCCGTGTACGGTCCAGGTGCTGGACGATGGCAGCGTGCTGGTCACCTTCGCGCGCCCGCAGCGCGCCGTTACCCCCGGTCAATCGCTGGTGCTGTATGACGGTGACGTGTGCCTGGGTGGCGCGGTGATCGCCGCCACCGATGCGCCGCTGGAACAGCGCCTGCGCACCACCCCTTCCCCTTTTGAGGTAATCGCTGCATGAGTTTCACTGTCGACGACCGCGTCCTGGCCCTGGCCGGCATTGCCCAGGCCCTGCAGCAGGTACGCCGCATCGCCGATACCGGCCATTCCGACGCCGCCGCCGTGCGCACCGCCGTGGACAGCGTGTTCCGTGTCGATGCGTCCTCGCCGCAGGAGGTGTTCGGTGACCGCCATGCACTGAAGTCCGGCCTGCGCCTGCTGCACAACTACTTCCGCAGCCAGGGCCAGGACCCGATCCTGCCCAAGCTGGGCCTGTCGGTGCTGCAGCTGGAGCGCCGCTTCGTTCAGGATGGCGCCACCGTGAACAAGGTCGCCTCGGGCATCGAGCGGGCCCAGCGCCAGGCCACCGAACTGGGCGACAGCGGCCACCCGGACGTGCTGGCCAACCTGGGAGGCCTTTACGCCGACACCATCAGCCACCTCAAGCCGCGGGTCATGGTGCAGGGCAACCCGCACTACCTGGGCCAGGCTGGCGTGGTGGCCGAGATCCGCGCCCTGCTGCTGGCCGCGGTGCGCGCTGCGGTGCTGTGGCGGCAGCTGGGCGGCAGCTACTGGGACTTCCTGTTCAGCCGCAAGGCGATGATCGAGGCCGTGGACCGGCAGCTGGCCTGAGGGTGTGGGGTCGGATCCCTTTCCGGCACGGAAAGGGCTCTGACCCCGAAGCCGCCAAGGCGCCGGAAAACCGGCGCATTCAGAATGCACTTCGAGGCATATCGACGTTAAAGAGAAAGGGGGTACGGCCGATACATCCTCCGTGCACCTCCCGAGAACGTCCATGTACTCACGCATTTTCATCCGTCTGGCCGCCCCCCTGGCTCTGACCCTGCTGCTCCCCTTCGCCATCGGTTTCGAATGGCCGGCCGCCCTGCGCTGGGCGATCCTGACCACGATGACGCTGAGCTGGCTTGGCTTTGCGTGGTGGACCACCCGCGCCCAGGCGCACCGCTCTCCCGAACACGCCCGTGTCCTGCGTGAGCAGGATCAGCTGCTGACCGAACTGCGCAACTTCGTCGGCAACGAAATCGACGGTTCGCGTGGCGAAGTGGAACGCGCCCGTGACCTGATCCGCCAGGCCGTCTCCAGCCTCGGCGGCAGCTTCGATGCAATGAACCGCAAGTCGCGCCAGCAGAGCCAGGCCCTGTCGCGCATCGTCGATCGCGCCGGTGATGAAGGCAATGCCGGCCTCGACGTTGCCCGTTTCGCCCAGCACGCCAGCCACCGCATGGAACAGCTGGTCGAAGCGCTGGAACAGGTGAGCGGCCAGAGCAGCACCACCGTGCAGCACATCGACCAGATGGCGCAGCACCTGGATGGCATCTTCGCGCTGCTGGAAGACGTCAAGTCGATCGCCGACCAGACCAACCTGCTGGCCCTGAACGCTGCCATTGAAGCGGCACGTGCCGGTGAAGCCGGTCGTGGCTTCGCGGTGGTCGCCGACGAAGTGCGCAACCTGTCCGAGCGCTCGACCACCTTCAACGAGCAGATCCGCAAGCTGGCACACAGCTCCAAGGACGCCATCGCCAAGGTGCGCGAGACGGTCTCGCACATGGCCTCGCGCGATATGGACCGCTCCCGCGAAGCCCGTCAGGAAGCGGCGGCGATGCTCGACAACGTCGCGCAGATCAACGCCTCGCTGGGCGACGGCATGCGCGAAGTGTCCGAGTGCGCCCGTTCGATCGATGGCAGCGTGGCCGAAGCGGTGCGCGCCCTGCAGTTCGAGGACATTGCCACCCAGGCGCTGGGCGGCGTGCACACCCACCTGGACCGCCTGACCGCGATCAACCGCGAAGCGGTGGCTCTGCAGGAACTGCTGCATCGCAACGGCGGCGTGTTCGACGAAGAGATCGCCACCGCCCTGCAGCGCACCGGCAGCCGCCTGCGCGAACTACGCAGCGAATGGGAACGCCCGCCGCACAAGCCGGTTGCCCAGCAGAGCATGGGCGCTGGTACCGTCGAGCTGTTCTGATCCTGATGTCCGCTGCCCTCGCCGGCAGCCCGCAAGGCCCCGGTTCGTCCGGGGCCTTTGCCTGTGACCCGCCGTTGGATGCATCCTGTACCCCCACCATGACCCTGATCCGCGCCCTGCCCTCCCTCACCGATACCGAGCGCCCGCGCAACGCGAGCGTGCGTGAGCAGCTGCAGCAGCTGGAAGAGGTCGCCCGCGAAGAGATCCGCGAACTGCAGCAGCTGGCGGACGCGCGCCCCGCCCCGTCGCGGGCGGACGAGGCACTGCTGGGACTGGCCTGGGACCTGGGGTTGGACGGGGAAGCGCTGAAGTAGATCCACGCCATGGGTGGACGGCTTTCATCCGCCGGTGTGACGCCTGGCCCTCGCCGCAACATCCACGCATGGCGTGGATCTACCGGGGTGGCGAAATCGTTGTGGCATGATCCACCGATCCCGTTCATGGAAGACCGATGGCCATCACCCTGATCGCACTCCTGCTGATCGAGACCGTCCTTCTGATGGCCTGGGTGGCCGGTTATTTCAGTTGGGGCATCACCCTGTTCAACGAACGCATCGCGGCGTCACCGGCCATGCAGGCCCGGCTCTCGCTGGGCAGCCTGGAACGTGACCTGCCGCAGGACAAGTGGCTGCAACTGGCCTTCCATGCGCTGCCCGATGGCAGCATGGCGTTCCGCGAGAGCTTCGCGCCGAGCTTCGGCCTGCGCTACTTCCCGGTGATGCGCGGTCGCATCGTACTCAACGCGCGACGGCACGAGGTGCGGGTGATCGGACTGTGCAGCTGGTTCGTGGCCATCCTGTCGCTGTTGCTGTTGCCGCTGGTGGCGATGCGCCCGATGGTGGCGCCGATGCTGCTGGTGCTTCCGCTGTTCCTGGCCAGCTATCTGGTCCAGAAGCGGCGCTATGCGGCCATCGTCGAAGCGCTGCGCATGCAGTTGAAGGCGGAGTTCCCAAGGTAGATCCACCCCATGCGTGGATGATCGACAGGCACAGGCATCCGTGCCGACCAACGGTCGGCACCCACCAAAGCGGGTTGCGGTAGATCCACGCCATGCGTGGATAGGCACAGCAGCCAGGGTCAGTTCCAACCAGTGCAGCTGATCACCGCATCAGCATCACTTCCCCACTGGCATCGGTGCGCAGCGAAACCGGCTGTGGCTGGCGCAGCCACTGCGCCAGGTCACGCGGGCTGAGCGGGCGCGAGTACAGGTAGCCCTGGATCTCGTCGCAGCCCTGGCGGCGCAGCATGTCCTCTTCCTGGTGCGTTTCCACGCCCTCGGCCACCACCTTCATGCCCAGCGCATGCCCCAGGTGCACGATGGCCTGGGTCACTTCGGCCGTACCCGAATCGTGCAGCATGCCCTGCACGAAACTGCGGTCGATCTTCAGGCGCCCCACCGGGAAGCGGTTGAGGTAGTTGAGATTGGAGAAGCCGGTACCGAAGTCATCCACCGCCAGCGGCACGCCGTGCCGTTCCAGCACGTCGAAGCAATGGCGCAGGATGTCGGTGTCACGGATCAACGCCGACTCGGTCAGTTCCAGCTCCAGCCGCTGCGGTGGCCAGCCATGGGCGTGGCAGATTTCGATCACGCGCTCGGCAAAGCCGCGGTCTCGCAGCTGTACCGCAGAAACATTCACCGCAATGCGGTCGAAACGCAGTCCGGCACGGTCCCAGGCGGTTGCCTGGCGGCAGGCCTCATTCAGCACCCAGTCGCCGATCCGCACGATCTCGCCGCATTTTTCGGCAATGGGGATGAACTCGGCCGGGCTGCAGTAGCCGATCCCGGGGCGGTGCCAGCGCAACAGTGCCTCGATCGCCGGCGGCTCGCCGTGGTGGGCGTGCAGCAGCGGCTGGTAGGCCAGGCTGAACTCTTCGCGTTCGATGGCGCCGTGCAGGGCGTGCTCCAGCTCCAGCTTGCGCTGGATGCGGGCCAATGCGTCCTGGCTGTAGTACTGGTAGGTGTTGCGCCCCGCTTCCTTGGCCGCGTACATCGCGGCATCGGCGGCACGCAGCAATGAATCGAAATCGGTCTGTGCATCGCCCAGCATCGCGATGCCGACGCTGGCGCCGACCTTCAACGTGGTCTCGCCACGCCGCAGCGGTTCGGCCAGCGAAGCGATCAGCTTGCGCGCGACGTGGCCGGCGTCTTCCGGCTCGGCCAGGTCGCGCAGTACCACGATGAATTCATCACCACTGAAGCGGCCAAACAGATCGTTGTTGCGCAGGTTCTGGTGCAGGCGCGTCGCGGCGGCCTTCAGCAGTGCATCACCGGTGGCGTGGCCGAAGCTGTCGTTGATGGTCTTGAAGCCATCCAGGTCGATGAACAGCATCGCCAGCGATGTGCCACGGTCACGTGCTTCCTCGATGGCCTCTGCCGTCTGCTCGCCGAGCAGCACGCGATTGGGCAGGCCGGTCAGCAGATCGTAGTGGGCCAGCAGTTCGATGCGCTCGTTGGCCTCGCGCTCGCGGGTGATGTCACGGAACAGCACCACGAAGCGCGGCGGCAGGCCGTCACGGCGGTCCAGCTCGATCAGCACCTGCACCCAGACGCGCAGGCCGGACTGGCGGTAGAAGCACAGGTCCAGCTGCTCGGGCAGCCCGCCGTTGGCGATGCGCGCCAACGCCGCTTCGAAGGCGTTGCGTGAGTCCTCGGTGTACAACGCCAGCGCCTGGTCGAGGGTGATCGGTTCCTTGCGCAGGCCGTGAATGCGATAGCATTCCTCGGTCCACTGCATGTGCCGGGTCTTCACCTCGATCTCGCAGCCGCCGATGCGGCCCAGCGCGGAGACGCGGTTGAGCAACTCGGTGCGCCAGCGGATCAACGCGTCGGTCTGGTGCTGCTCGGTGATGTTCTGCACCTGTCCAAGCAGTCGCTTGGGCTGTCCGTCCATGTCCAGCAACGGCTGCATCCACAGCCGCAGATGCTGCGACGGCTCGTTGCCCCGGGTCAGTTCCAGTTCGAGATTGGCGGCACGGCCATCGCGCCACAACCGCCGCCACGCCGCACGCAATGCGCCACGTGAACGTGGGTGCAGCTGCTTCAGCCAGCGCCGCTGGCCGGGCACGGCGCCCTGCTCCAGCGCAAGCATCGAACGCAGCTCCGGCGACCACCAGAAATGACCACTGTTGGGGTCGAACGACCAGCTGCCCATGCTGGCGATGCGCTGGGCCTCACTCAGGTGCAGCTGCTGTTCCTGCAGCAGCCCTTCCAGCTGCTTCTGCTGTTCGATATCGGTATGGGTACCGACCATGCGCAGCGGCTGGCCATCGGCGGTGCGCGCGACCACGCGGCCCCGGTCCAGTACCCAGCGCCACTGGCCATCGGCCTGGCGGAAACGGAACTGCGCGCTGTACTGCTCGCTCAAGCCACGCAGATGCTCTTCCAGTGCGGCCCGCACCTGGGCGATGTCCTCGCCGTGCACGCGGGCCAGCATCTCGGTGGCGGTTTCATCGCCCACTGCCGGGGTGCGCACCACACGGTCACTGGGAATGTCCCAGTCCCACAGGCTGTGGCCGGCACTGTCCAGCGCCAGCTCCCAGCGCCCACCGCCGCCGAGCGGCACCGGTTCGGGAATGCTCAACGTGAAGGCCAGCAGGTTGCCGGCGCCATCGTGCACGGCGCGCAGGTGGCCATCGTAGTGCCCGTGCGGGCCACCCGGCAGCGTGCAGGCCACGATGCCGCCATCGGCAGCCATCAGGCGCAGATCTTCCAGCATCGGCGCATACGCAGCCACGGTGGCCGGCAGGCCATGCTCGCGCGCAGCCGGATTGGCCGCCAGCGGGCGACCCGTGCGGTCGACGATGACCAGCGCCGACGCAAGCGGGTGCTGCAGCAGGCTGGCGATGATCCCTTGGTCCACGCGATCTTGCTCCGGATGACACGCCCGTCAGCGGGGCACGCAGTGGTTAACGGCGCCTGCGGCGGATAATTGAGTGGTCTGGGCGCACCTGCGCGGTAAGATGGCCGGCGCCCCTTTCAACCAGCCCGTCCATGCCTGCAGAACCGACCGGCACCGCCCTTGTACCCGATCCGCGGATGGCGCAGGCGCTGAGCCGCGACCGGCGACGGGTGGTCCTGAGCTACCTGGTGATGGCATTGGCCTGGATGATCGCTTCCGACAGTGCCGTGCAGGCGCTGGTGCCGGATCCGCAGCAGGCGGCGATGTGGCAGAGCGTGAAGGGCTCGTTCTTCGCACTGGCCAGTGCCGGCCTGCTGTATCTGCTGTTGCGGCCGCTGGCCGAGCATGTGCTGCACACCCATGCGCGCCAGCAGGCCTCGGAGCTGCGCCTGCGGCAGATGTTCGAGGGCAACCCCGGCCCGATCCTGGTCTACGACCTGGACACGCTGGCGATCCTCGATGCGAATCCGGCTGCCTGTATCGCCTTCGGCTGGGAGCGTGACGAACTGCTGGAGCAGACCATCGACGCGTTGTGGCCGCCAGGCCAGGACCAGGCGCTGCAGACCAAGCTGGAGGCGATCCGCGAGGCGCCGGAGGAACTGTGCATCCTGCGTGCCCAGCTGCAGCTGCGTGACGGCTCGCTGCGGCAGATGGAACTGCGCTCCAACGCCATCAGCTATGACGGCCACAACGCCCGCTTGTTGATTGCCATCGACCGCACTGCCGAAGACCTGGCCCAGCTGCGCCGTGACCAGGCGCTTGCGCGGGTGGAAGAAGCCCACGAACTGGCGCGCATCGGCGCCTGGGAACTGGACCCGTCCACCGGCATGGGCCGCTATTCCAACCAGGTCTACCGCCTGCTTGGCCGCCGGCCGCCGGAAGCCCGCCGCTGGCACCGCTTCGACGAGCTGCTGGTTCCCGCCGACCCTGCCACCGCCACCCAGACCGAACAGCTGCTGGCCGACCTCTGCTCGGGTGATCCGGTGCAGGTGGACGTACTGCTGCCCCTGCTGTCGATGGACGGACGCGCCCTGATGGTGCACCTGCGTGCCGCCAGTGGTGTCGATGAGTCCGGCCGCAGCCGCGTGCTGGGCACCCTGCAGGACGTGACCGAGCGGGAGCAATCGCGGCGCCTGCTACGCGAGCGCGAGGAGCAGTTCCGCGAACTGGTGCGGGTGCTGCCCGATGGCGTGGTGATCCTCTCCGACGAGCACGTGCTGTACACCAACGCCTGGGCGGCCAGCCTGTTCGGCTATGGCAGCCATACCCTGCTGGGTGAGCCGCTGTCGGCGCTGGTCGCTGCCGGTGATCTGGCCCGCGTCCGCGGCCAGCTGCGTGCAGGGCAGCCACACCTGGGCCCCGGCCACAGCAGCGTGGTGGCCATGCAGCGCGCCGACGGCCGCAGCTTCCATGCCGGCCTGGCGGTGGGCGAGGTTCGCTATGGTGGCCGCGACTGCAAGCTGCTGATCGTGCGCGACCTCAGTGATTCCGAACGGACGCGCAGTGCACTGGAAACCAGCAACCGCGAACTGCAGGCGATGGCCGGCCGCCTGTTCTCCCTGCAGGAAGACGAGCGCCGCGCGATCTCGCGCGATCTGCACGACGACATCGGCCAGGCGATCACGGCGATCAAATTGTCCGCCCATGCCGCGCAGGACGAGCACGATCCGCAACGCCGCGCCGAGGACCTGGCACAGATCGTCAGCCTGGCCGACACCACGGTAGCCAAGCTGCGCGACATCTCCACCCTGCTGCGCCCTCCGCAGCTGGACGCGCTGGGCCTGGAAGCGGCCCTCAGCTGGCAGGCACGGGTGCTGTTCCGTTCTTCGCAGGTGGAGCTGCTGGCCGAGATCGAGCCCCTGCCGCATCGCCCCGACAACAGCATCGAACAGGCCTGCTTCCGCATCGCACAGGAGAGCCTGACCAACGTGCTGCGGCACGCGCGCGCGAGCCAGGTACACCTGCAACTGCGCGACATCGGCAAGCGCAGCCTGCACCTGCAGATCCGCGACGACGGCGAAGGTTTCGACCCGGACGGCCCGCGCGGCCTGGGCCTGATCGTGATGCGCGAGCGCGCGCAGAGTGTCGGCGGCCATGTGCGTATCGAGTCCGCACATGGCGAAGGCACCCTGATCGACGTTCACCTCCCCTACCAGGCGGCCAGCATGGCCGCCGTTGAGTCACCGGAATACTGAGCCTATGTGGAATCCCAACCAGCCGCCGGTCAGCATCGATGATGCACCCGATCGCCTCGGTGCCGGCAACCCCGAGCTGCAGGCGATGGTCGCCGAAGCGGCCTCCGGCGGCACCGCGCTGATGCTGATGCACGTGGACATCGACCACTTCGCTTCAGTCAACGAGAACATGAGCGCCGAGGTGGGTGACCAGGCGCTGGTGCTGGTGGCGCAGCGGCTGCAGTCCTACCTGCGCGGTCGCGGCAAACTGTGGCGGCATGGCAGCGACGAGTTCCTGATCGCGGTCCCGCGCAACGCCGACGTGCCGCTGCCGGAGGACTTCGCCGAGGAGATCCGGCAACAGATGGAGTTGCCCCTGTCGGTGCTGCCGTACACGCTGTTCATGACCGGCAAGCTGGGGGTGAGCCTGTGCCCGGAACACGCCAGTAACGCCTCGCGACTGCTCGACCACGCCGAGGATGCGCTGTACCAGGCAGCCCGCGAAGGTGGAAACGCGGTGCGCATCCATGCAGTGGATACCCCGCCGAGCGCGCACAGCGAGAGCATCATCGCGCGCCAGATCGTCGACGCGATCCCCAACGGTGAGCTGAAGCTTCGCTACCAGCCGCTGGTCAGTGCCCGCGACGGCCATGTGGTGGGCATGGAGGCGCTGCTGCGCTGGCAGTCCCCCACGCTGGGCATGCTGGTGCCGGAGCGCTTCATGCGCACCGCCGAGCGACTGGGCATCATCGTGCAGATCGGCACCTGGGTGCTGGAGGGCGCGCTCAAGCAGGCCCGCCTGTGGCGCGACCAGGGCTTCGACGACTTCACCATTGCCGTGAACGTCTCCACCCTGCAGCTGCTGCGGCCGAACTTCTTCGCTGAAGTGATGGGCCTGATCCAGGCCGCGGGCGTGCCGGCACAGATGCTGACGCTGGAGATCAACGAAAGCGCGCTGACCAACAATGTCAATTTCGTGCACGAGACACTGGCCAACCTGCGCAACGAAGGCATCAGCCTGAGCCTGGACAACTTCGGCACCGGCGATTCCAGCCTCAGTGCGCTGGTGCGTTACCCGGTGGACAAGCTGAAGATCGACCGCAGTTTCATCAAGAGTGCACCAGCCGGCAACCGCGAAGCGGCCATCGCACGCGCGATCATCGCCATGGGCCACCAGCTGGGCATGACGGTCATTGCCAACGGCGTGGAATCGCAGGCGCAGCTGGGCTTCCTGCGCCGCAACGACTGCGACGTGTTCCAGGGCTACCTGTTCGGCGAACCGATGTCGGCCGATGCCGCCGGCATGACCCTGCGCCGCCGCTACCTGCGCCCGGAAGCCTTCGCCGAGACCCGCCCGGACCGCACGCTGCTGCTGCTGGACGACGAGGAGAACGTGCTGCGCTCGCTGGTGCGCCTGTTCCGCCGCGATGGCTACCGCATCCTGGCCGCCGGCAACGTGCGCGATGCATTCGACCTGCTGGCGATCAACGACGTGCAGGTGATCCTGTCCGACCAGCGCATGAGCGACATGAGCGGCACCGAGTTCCTGGGCCGGGTGAAGATGCTGTACCCGGATACGATCCGCCTGGTGCTGTCCGGTTACACCGATCTGAACACGGTGACCGACGCGATCAACCGCGGCGCGATCTATCGCTTCCTGACCAAACCGTGGAACGACGATGAGCTGCGCAAGCACATCCACCAGGCATTCCGCACCTATGAGGAGCAGCGTCGCAGCAACGCCGGTCCGGCGCCTGCGGAGAGCGGCGATGGCGGCGAGGATCGCCCGCTGCGGTAACGATCCCGTCTGGTAGAGCCGGCCGCTGGCCGGCTGCTCTCGATGCCTGGCTCAAAGGGGTTGCCGGCCAGCGGCCGGCACTACCCGAAGCGCGAATCCGGTCGGGGACAAGCCCTGGCAGAGCCGGCCGCTGGCCGGCTGCTCTCGATGCCCGGTTCAATGGGTTGCCGGCCAGCGGCCGGCACTACCCGAAGCGCGAATCCAGGTCGGGAACAAGCCCTGGTAGAGCCGGCCGCTGGCCGGCTGCTCTCGATGCCCGGTTCAAAGAGGTTGCCGGCCAGCGGCCGGCACTACCCGAAGCGCGAACCCGGTCGGGGACAAGCCCTGGTAGAGCCGGCCGCTGGCCGGCTGCTCTCGATGCCTGGTTCAAAGAGGTTGCCGGCCAGCGGCCGGCACTACCCGAAGCGGTCAGCGCGGCTGCTTGACCGGCAGCACCACGCGGAAGCGCGAGCCCACGCCCGGGGTGCTGTCCAGGTCGATGCGGCCATGGTGCTTGTTGATGATGCTGTAGGAGATCGACAGGCCCAGGCCGGTACCGCTGCCCACCGGCTTGGTGGTGAAGAACGGATCGAAGATGCGCTGGCGCAGTTCCGGCGAGATGCCGCCGCCAGTGTCTTCAAATTCGACCCATACCTGGTCACCGTCGACACCGGTACGCACGGTGATCGTGCCGCGCTCGGCAATGGCGTGGCCGGCGTTGAGCAGCAGGTTCATGTAGACCTGGTTCAACTCGGACGGAAGGCATTCCACCAGCGGCAGCTGGCCGAACTCACGCACCAGGGTGACCTTGTACTTGAGCTCGTTCCAGATGATGTTGATGGTCGATTCCAGCCCTGCGTGCAGGTCGACCAGCTTCCACGATTCGTCGCGGCCGGAATACGAGAAGTCCTTCAGGTCACGCACGATGCGGGTCACCCGTTCGATGCCTTCGCGCGACTCGGCCATCAGCTGCGGCAGGTCGCGGCTGATGAAATCGATGTCCAGGCGGTCACGGATATCGTCGATTTCCGGAATCAATGCCTTCGGGTCGGGCGCACGAAGGGCGCGTTCGTAGGCTTCGATCACCGTGAACAGGCTGCGCAGGTACTCCTGCAGGCTGCCCAGGTTCGAGTGCACGTAGCCGATCGGGTTGTTGATCTCGTGCGCCACGCCGGCAGCGAGCTGGCCGATGGACGCCATCTTTTCCGACTGCAGCAGCTTTTCCTGGGTACCGTTGAGGCGCAGGTAGGCCTGGCGCAGCTCGGCATGGCGCTGCTGCAGCTCGCGCTCGTAGTCTTCCTGCCCTTCGATATGGCGGAACAACGCCAGGAAGTGCCCCTGGCCGACCGGGCCGTGGTGGTAGAGGTGGGCGATGACCACGCCCTCCCCCAGCGGCAGGCTGCCGTTCCAGTGACCATGCTGCCGCGCCTGTTCCAGCGCATCGGGTGGCAGCAGCTCACGCAGCCGCTGCGGCGGCAATGCACCGTCCTCCCCACCGGCCAACAGGTTCTGCGCAGCCGGATTGGCCAGCGCCACCTGCCCGTCTTCAGTGAACAGCAGCAGCCCTTCGCGCAGGCGCTCAAGCAGGGCCTGCAGCACCGGCTGCGGAGGAAGGGGGGCGGTAACCAGGGCGTTGGCAGCGGACACGGCGACTCGAGACGTTCGAACAGGCGCCCAATATACGCGGTCACGCAGCGGGCTTCAGCCCGCGGGGGTGGGTAGTGCGACCGCCGTCGCGTCAGGCGACGGCGAGTGGGCGGCGGGCAGTAACGGTGTGTGACTGGCCCTTGGCGTCATAGGCCGAGGCGTCTTCGGTACGGCCCAACTGGCGCAATGCCCAGTTGACTTCGCGTCGGCGCCGCGAAAGCAGCACGCCATTGGCGCGGTTGCGCTCGGCCAGTTCCTGCAGCTGCTCGCCCTGCCCCACCGGCGGCGCACCTTCCAGCGCACGCAGCGCTTCCAGCTTGGCGCCGGTGGCCCGGATCAAGGCGTGCACGTCGTGCTCGACCAGGGCCTGGCGTTCAACGTCCAGGGCCTGGGCGAGGCGCTGCAGCGGCTCGCTCATCGCCGCGGTCATCCGTGCAGCTGCTGGTCCAGATCGAGCATGCGCGATGCGATCGCGTCCGGATTGATCTTGTAGGTGCCGTTCTGCAGCGACTCGCGCACGGCGGCCACGCGCTGGGCGTCGATCGCCGGGGCGGTGGTCAGCTCACGCTCGATGGCCTGCAGATTGGTGGCCTCGCCGGTCAGGCGCAGGCTGTCGGCCGCCTCGACCGGGCGCGCCGCCGCATCGGTGCTGACGCCGGGCTTGTTGGCCGGGGTCGTCACGCTGCGCAGTGCCTGGGGGACCTGCAGGTTGCCGTCGATTTTCTGGCTCATGGGGTGTCCTGGAGTTGCCGTTCACAAGGGATAACGGCCGCAGGGCCGTGATCTTTAGGGATATTTTGCGGTAATTCAACGCGCCACGATTACGTCACCTGCGGCATCGACCGTGCCCTGCACGATCCGCCGCGAGGACAGGTTCTCGACCGAGACCCGCTCGTTCTCACCGGCATCACCCATCGCACGGCCGGCAATGCGGACCTCGACCGAACCGCGACGCGACACTAGGGCTACATTGTCTCCTCGCTTGATGAGACGCTGAACCACCAGGTCGTTGTTCGACAGCAGGGCTCCGGCCTGCAACGGACGGCGGGCGATGCGGCCGATCGCTGCATTGGGATCGGCCAGCACCGCACCGGCAATCCGGGCAGCGTCACGCTGGGCAGTGGTGATATCGGCGGCGGTGAGGGTTTCTCCAGTGCCGATTCCACGATTGAGCACCAGCACGGTCTGGTTGCGCCGCACCTTCACCGGCACGAACAGGCGCCAGCCCCCCGCATCAGGGCAACTGACCTCCACCGTGGTGTTGGCGGTAGGCTGCACCTGCAGCGCGCCGCCACACTTGGGCAGGCGCAGCGCATCGGCCACCTGGGCCTCACCCTCGCTGCCGGCCGGCAGCGTCGACAACGCTGCGGTGCGGATGCTGGCTACGGGTTGCCAGTCGGCGGCCGCCGCCCACGGCGAGGCCAGGGCAAGCGCGATGGCCAATAGAGATGTGACCCGGCGCATGGCGCCTCCTGTCGATGGGACCTGGCCCAGCTGCGTGCAAGGTGTGTGCCAGAGACGAGGTCTCGGGATGGGGATGTGTAGAGTCGACTGTTAGTCGACTTTCGCGCGAAGCGCGGGATTTCCCGCGATCGGATAAGAGCAGTCGACCGCGAAGAGCAGTCTGCTAGAAGAGCAGTCGACTCACAGTCGACTCTACAGAAGCGGTGTGGAGCGCGTGGGCGGCAGAGCGCCCTCAAGTTCGGCGCCTACCCCGCCGATACAGCAGCCATGTCCCATGACCTGCTCAACCGGATCGACCAGCGGACCCGACTGGCCGGCCACAATCGCCTGGCGCTGCTGCTGTTCCGTCTCGGCGGACGTCAGCTTTTTGGCGTCAATGTCTTCAAGGTGCAGGAAGTCCTGCGGCGCCCGGAACTGTTCCAGGTGCCCGGACTGCCCAGCCAGTTCTCCGGCGTGGCCGACGTGCGCGGCCGCTCGGTGCCGGTGCTGGACCTCGGCCTGGCGATCGGCCATCCCGAGCGCGAGCCGGAGGCGGACACCTCGCCCGGCTACCTGGTCGTCACCGAGTTCAACCGCTCGATCCAGGGCTTCCTGGTCAGCGGCGTGGAGCGCATCGTCAACATCGCGGTGGAAGACATCCATCCGCCGCCGGAACTGGGCGCCGAATCGAGCTACCTGACCGCAGTGACCCGCTTCCAGGGTGAACTGATTCAGGTGATCGACGTGGAAAGCGTCCTGGCCGACATCGCCCAGGTGCGCGGCGAAGCGGTGCTCGATCCGGCGATGGCGATGCCCTCCGACGGCCCGCAGCTGCAGGTGCTGGTGGTGGATGACTCGCGCGTGGCCCGCCAGCAGATCCGCAGCGTGCTGGACCAGCTGGGGGTGGGCGCCACCCTGCTTTCCGATGGCAAGCAGGCGCTGGACCACCTGCTGCAGATCCACGCGTCAGGCGAGAACCCGGCCGAGCGCTACGCCATGGTCATCTCGGACATCGAAATGCCGGCGATGGACGGCTATACGCTGACGACGGAAATCCGGCGCCATCCAGGCCTTGCCGGCCTCTACGTGCTGCTGCATACCTCGCTGTCGGGCGTCTTCAACAACGCCATGGTCGAGCGCGTCGGCGCCAACGCCTTCGTCGCCAAGTACTCGCCGCACGAGCTGGCCGATTTCGTGCTGGACCGCCTGCGCAAGGTGGCGCTGGCGGCCTGAGGCCACTGATCCGGTAGTGCCGGCCGCTGGCCGGCAACCGCAGATCCATCGGGGAGCCGGCCAGCGGCCGGCACTACCCTCTCGAATTTGGCACACCCCTTGCAGCTTCCCGGGCAACGTTCCCGTGGGAGTGCACCGTGCGCAACCTGATTACCGACTACCTGGGCGTCCATGCCCAGGCCATGCCGTTGCGCGAACAGCGGATGAAGCTGATCGCCAGCAACCTCGGCAATGCCGACACTCCCGGCTACAAGGCCCAGGACCTGGACTTCGATGCCGCCCTGCGCCATGCCCAGGGGCAGGATGCCAATGGCCTGATGGCCACCACCCATGAGCAGCACTACGAAATCAGTAGTGGCCTGAACCCGTTCCAGATCGCGCGCGAGGGCGTGCAACCCAGCCTGGACGGCAACACCGTCGATCCCGATGCCGAGCGTGCGGCCTATGGCCGCGCCGCGCTCGAGTACCGCGCTTCGCTCAGCTTCGTCGAGAGCAAGGTGCGTTCCATGTTGACCGCGATCACGGGGCAATAAGCCATGAGCAACCTGCCGATCTTCGATATCGCCGGCTCCGCGCTGCAGGCGCAGTCGGTGCGCATGAGCACCATCGCCTCCAACCTCTCCAACGCCGATACCGTCGCCGGTTCCGCCGACGCGGTGTACAAGCCGCTGGAGCCGATCTTCCAGGCCGTCACCAGCAAGAACGATCCGAACATCACCTCGGTGAAGGTGAAGGAGATCACCCAGAGCGATGCGGCGCCGATCAAGCGCTATGAGCCGGGCCACCCGCTGGCCGATGGCGATGGCTACATCTACCAGCCCGACGTCGACCCGGTGGCGCAGATGGTCAACCTGATCTCGACCTCGCGCAACTACCAGGCCGGCGTGGAGATGTTGACCACCGCCAAGGAACTGGCCCTGGCCACCCTGACCATGGGCCGCTGAGGCCCGCAGTACCGGATACCGCCATGACCACCGCCGTCAACAACCAGACCAACCAGGACGTCTACACCGCACTCGGTCTGAACGCCCCGAACAGCAACGCCACCAAGAAGAAGAACACGCTGGACCAGGCCGATTTCCTGCGCCTGATGACCGAACAGCTTCAGCACCAGGATCCGCTGAAGCCGATGGACAACACGCAGATGGTCGCGCAGATGGCGCAGATGTCCACCGTGCAGGGCATCACCGAACTGAACAAGACGGTGAAGGGCTTCCAGGAATCGATGGCCAGCGACCAGGTGCTGCGTGGTGCGGCGCTGGTCGGCCACCAGGTGCTGGTGCCGTCGGAAAAGCTGGTGCTGGAAAAGGAAGGCAACGTTGAAGGCACGGTGGCCGCGCCTTCGGCCGGCATCATCACCGTCGACATCACCGATGCCACCGGCGCCAAGGTCACCTCGCTGAGCGTGGAAGCCAAGGCCGCCGGCGAGACTGCGTTCCAGTGGGACGGCAAGGATGCCAACGGCAAGCGCATGGAGCCGGGCAAGTACTCCATCGTTGCCAACCACGTCGATACCGCCGGCAAGAGCACCAAGCTGTCCACCTACGTGCAGGCGCCGGTGGAAAGCGTGACCGTCGGTTCCGACGGCCTGTACCTGAACCTCAAGGGCCTGGGCACGGCCCCGATCGACTACGTGCTCCGCGTCAGCTGAGCCGCACACCCCGCACTTACCAGGAGCATCCCATGGGCTTCAATGTCTCGCTGTCCGGCATCAATGCCGCCAATTCCGACCTGAGCGTCACTGCCAACAACGTCGCCAACGTCAACACCACCGGCTTCAAGGAATCGCGCGCCGAATTCGCCGACCTCTTCTCGGCCACCGGCTATGGCCTGTCGAAGAACGCGGTCGGCTCTGGCGTGCGCGTTTCCAATGTCGCCCAGCAGTTCAAGCAGGGCCACAACGAACAGACCGGCCGCAGCCTGGACATGGCCATTTCCGGTGAAGGCTTCTTCACCATGAACATGAACGGCACCCGCGTGTACTCGCGCGCCGGCAATTTCCAGACCGATCCGTCCGGCTACGTGATCAACCCGCAGGGCGCACGCCTGCAGGTGTTCGCACCGAATGCCGATGGCACCAACTTCGATGCCGGCCGCATGGTCGACCTGCAGCTGCTCACCACCGACAGCCCGCCGAAGCAGACCAGCGAAGTGAAGGTCGGCTTTACCCTGCCGGCCAACGCCAAGCAGCCGACGGTCACCACCTTCGATCCGACCGACTCCAACAGCTACAACCACTCCAGCGGCGGCATCACCGTGTACGACTCGCTGGGCGTCAGCCACATCCAGGTCTCGTACTTCGTGAAGGGTGCCAACCCGAACGAGTGGACCGTGCGCAACTACGTGGACGGCCAGCCGGCCGGCGCGCCAACCCCGGTCACCTTCGACAACAGCGGCAAGCTGACCGCACCGGCGGACGGCAAGGTCAGCCTCGGCACCTTCACCCCGACCACCGGTGCCGGCGTGCTGAACATGACGCTGGACGTGAGCGGCTCGACCCAGTACGGCGAGAAGTTCGCGCTGCGCAACACCCAGCAGGATGGCTACGCCGCCGGCAAGCTCAATGAGATCACCGTGTCGGAAACCGGCGTGGTCTACGCGCGTTACTCCAATGGCGCCGACAAGCCGCTGGGCCAGGTCGCGCTGACCACCTTCAACAATCCGCAGGGCCTGGAATCGAAGGGCAACAACCTGTGGGTGGACACCTTCAGCTCGGGCACCCCGCGCACCGGCATGCCGGACACCTCCAATCTCGGCAAGATCCAGGCCGGCTCGCTGGAAGCATCCACCGTCGATCTCACCGAGCAGCTGGTCAACATGATCACCGCGCAGCGCAACTTCCAGGCCAACGCGCAGATGATCACCACCCAGGACCAGATCACCCAGACCGTCATCAACATCCGTTGATGAGCTGCTGACCCTGTCACGGAACTCCCCGCATGGATAAAGCCCTTTACGTGGCGATGACCGGTGCCCGCGCCTCCCTGCAGGCGCAGGGAACGCTCAGCCACAACCTCGCCAACTCGGACACCCCTGGCTTCAAGGAAGCGCTGGCCAATACCGAAGCCTTCCCGATCAAGGGCCCGGGCTTTGCCTCGCGGGTGGATGCGCTGCACGTCGACGCCGGCTTCAACCGTACGCCCGGCTCGCAGCACATCACCGGCAAGCCGCTGGATCTGTCCCTGCAGACCGGCACCTGGCTGGCCGTGCAGTCCAGCGACGGCAGCGAGGCGTACACGCGCGGCGCGGCGTTGTCGGTGACGCCGAACGGCCAGCTGGTGACCTCCAGCGGCCGTCCGGTACTGGATGACAACAACAACCCGATCGCCATTCCGCCTTACCAGGCGATGGAAATCGGTGCCGACGGCACGCTCTCGATCATCCCGCAGGGCGAAGGCCCGCAGACGATGGCGCAGATCGGCCGCATCAAAGTGGTGCAGGCGCCGGACGAGCGCCTTGAGCGTGGCCTGGATGGCCTGTTCCGCAACACCGACCCGCGCCAGCCGTTCGCCCCGGCACAGGGCACGGCCGTGCACAGCGGCCAGCTGGAAGGCAGCAACGTGGACGCCGCTGGCGCGCTGGTGCAGATGATCCAGCTGCAGCGCCAGTACGAAATGCAGGTGCAGGTGATCAAGCACGGCGACGAAAACGCGCGCAGCGCCAACAGCATGCTGCGCCTGGGCAGCTGACGGAATTCCGGCGCCGGCTGATGCCGGCGCTGGCACACCGCTTGCACACCCGCATACAAGGGCCGCACCACGCGGCCGGCTTCACCAGACAGGACATCGAAGATGAACCAGGCATTGTGGATCGCGAAAACCGGACTGGATGCGCAGCAGATGCGCATGTCGGTGGTTTCCAACAACCTCGCCAACACCAACACCACCGGCTTCAAGCAGGACCGTGCCAGTTTTGAAGACCTGCTGTACCAGCAGGTGCGCCAGCCCGGCGGCTCCTCCTCGGCACAGACGCAGCTGCCAACCGGCCTGCAACTGGGTACCGGCGTGCGCGTGGTCGCCACCGCCAAGAATTTTGAACAGGGTGGCCAGCAGCAGACCGGCCGCGCCCTCGACGTGATGGTCAATGGCCGCGGCTTCTTCGAGGTTCAGATGCCTGATGGCAGCTCGGCCTACACCCGTGATGGCTCGTTCAAGATCAACCAGGACAGCGAGCTGGTCACCAACAGCGGCTACCCGGTGCAGCCAGGCATCCAGATTCCCGAAGGCGCGCAGTCGGTAACCATCGGTACCGACGGCACCATCAGCGTGAAGATGGCCGACGGCGCCGCCTCGGTGGAAGTCGGCGCGCTGACCCTGACCGACTTCGTCAATCCGGCCGGCCTGCAGGCCCGTGGCGAGAATCTGTTCCTCGAGACCACGGCCTCCGGCTCGGCACAGAACGGCAACCCCGGCCTCAACGGCCTCGGCACCGTCGTGCAGGGCGCGCTGGAAGGCAGCAACGTCAACGTGGTGGAAGAGCTGGTGTCGATGATCGAAACCCAGCGCGCCTACGAAATGAACGCCAAGGCGATTTCCACCACCGATTCGATGCTCGGCTACCTCAACAACAAGCTCTGACCGGCCAACCCGGGAAACCGCCATGTCGCACATTTCCAACTTCGCCCGCACTGCCCTCGCCTGCACCGTGGCTGCCCTGCTCGGTGGCTGCGTGATTGCCGGCGATGTGCGCCCCTATCCGGCAATGGCACCGATCCAGCCGATCATGCCACCGCAGGCCGAACCGACCGCCGGCGCGATCTACGCGGCCGGCCCGACCCTGCAGTTGTATTCGGACCGTCGCGCGCGCGATGTCGGCGACCTGCTGACCATCACCCTGCTGGAAAACACCACCGCGCAGACCAGTGCCAATACCGCCACCAACAAGGAATCGAACCTGAGCCTGGGCACGCCGTCCATCCTCGGTGCGCCGGTCACCCTGGGCGGCAAGGACATCCTCAGTGCGACGGCCAAGGGCGCGCGTGACTTCACCGGCAAGGGCAACAGCGCGCAGAGCAACCGCCTGCAGGGCAGCGTCACGGTCACGGTGATCCAGCGCCTGCCCAACGGCAACCTGGTGGTACAGGGGCAGAAGAACCTGCGCCTGAACCAGGGTGATGAACTGGTGCAGGTGCAGGGCATCGTGCGCCCGGGCGACATCAGCCAGGACAACACCATTCCGTCCAGCCGCGTGGCCGAAGCCCGCATCGTCTACGGCGGCCGCGGCCCGGTCGCGCAGTCCAACGCGATGGGCTGGCTGAGCCGCTTCTTCAACTCCGGCCTGACGCCGTTCTGAGTATGGCCATGAAACTCTTCTCCTCTTCTTCCTGGCAGCGACGCATGACGTCGCTCTACTGCGGCGTGTTCCTGGTCTTCGCGGTGGTGGCCCCGGCCAGCGCCGAGCGCATCAAGGACCTCGCCCAGATCGGTGGCGTGCGTGGCAATGCGCTGGTGGGTTATGGCCTGGTGGTCGGCCTGGACGGCAGCGGCGACCGCACCAGCCAGGCACCCTTCACCGTGCAGAGCCTGAAGAACCTGCTCGGCGAGCTGGGCGTGAACGTACCGCCGAACGTCAACCCGCAGCTGAAGAACGTGGCCGCCGTGGCGATCCACGCCGAACTGCCGCCGTTCGCCAAGCCGGGCCAGCCGATCGATATCACCGTGTCCTCGATCGGCAACGCGGTCTCGCTGCGTGGCGGTTCGCTGTTGATGGCCCCGCTGCGGGGCGCCGATGGCCAGATCTATGCCATCGCCCAGGGCAACCTGATCGTGGGTGGCTTCGGTGCGCAGGGCAAGGATGGCTCGCGGGTTTCGGTGAACGTGCCCAGCGTCGGCCGCATTCCCAATGGCGCCACCGTGGAGCGTGCCCTGCCCGACCCGCTGGCCAATGGCGGCGAGATCACCCTGAACCTGCACAACAACGACTTCACCACCGTCTCGCGCATGGTCGCTGCGCTCAACAATGCGTTCGGCGAAGGTGCGGCACGTGCGGTCGATGGCGTGACCGTGGCGGTCACCGCACCGACCGATCCGGGCGCACGCATCGGCCTGCTGGCGCGCATCGAGAACCTGGAACTGACCCCGGGCAGCGCCCCGGCCAAGGTGGTGGTCAATTCGCGTACCGGCACCGTGGTCATCGGCCAGCAGGTGCGCGTGGGACCTGCCGCGATCTCGCACGGTTCGCTGACCGTGACCATCCAGGAAAACACCAACGTCAGCCAGCCCAATGCGCTGTCCGGCGGCCGTACCGTAGCCAGCCCGCAGTCGACCATCACCGCCACCAACGACGGCAGCCGCATGTTCAAGTTCAGCGGCGGCACCACCCTGGACGAGATCGTGCACGCGGTGAACGCCGTGGGCGCAGCACCAGGCGATCTCATCGCGATCCTGGAAGCCCTGAAGCAGGCCGGCGCATTGAGTGCCGAGCTCGAGGTGATCTGACATGCGCATCAATCCCGCATTCGATCTGCACCCGGCACAACAGAACGATCCGGCCAGGATCGACAAGGTCGCGCGCCAGCTGGAAGGCCAGTTCGCGCAGATGCTGGTCAAGAGCATGCGTGACGCCAGCTTCGGCGACTCGCTGTTCCCCGGCGAAAACAAGATGTTCCGCGAGATGTACGACCAGAAGATTGCCGAGGCGATGACCCGCGGCAAGGGCCTTGGCCTGTCCGGCATGATCAGCCGGCAGCTGTCCGGCCAGGCCGCCGATGGCCCGGCGCTGGATACCCGCGTGGACCCGGCCAAGGCCAGCCGTGCCTATCAGCTCAATGCACCGGCCAAGCCGGCACCGTCGCTGCCGCTGGAAGACGGCAGCCAGGCCGTGCGCCTTCTGCAGCAGATGGCCGCCGGCGCGCAGTCCGGCGCACACGCGGCGGTTGCACCGATGGAACAGGCGCTGGACCTGATCGCCGGGCGCGAAAGCAGCAGCATGCACCGCTCGCTGGGTACCGAAGATCCGTACATCGGCGGCCTGCAAGGCGAGGACTGGGCTGCCAACAGCGACCAGTGGGCGGCCACCGCCAGCAACCGCGGTACGGCCATCAGCCCGGCCGATGCGATGGCGACCCGTACCGCCGTCGCCCAGCTGGGCGAACACACCCCGGAAGGCTTCGTCGCCAGCATCTGGCAGCACGCGCAGCGTGCGGCCAAGGAACTGGGCGTGGATGCCCGCGCCCTGGTTGCCCAGGCGGCGCTGGAAACCGGCTGGGGCAAGCGCCACATCAAGCATGCCGACGGCAGCACCTCGCACAACCTGTTCGGCATCAAGGCCAATGGCTGGAACGGCCAGCGCGCCGTGGCCGGCACCCACGAGTACGTCGATGGCGTGCGCCGCAACGAGACCGCCAGCTTCCGCGCCTACAGTTCGCCGGCCGAGAGCTTTGCCGACTACGTGCGCCTGCTGAAGACCAGCCCGCGCTACCAGCAGGCCCTGCAGGCCGGCACCGACGTGCAGGGCTTCGCCCGTGGCCTGCAGCGCGCCGGCTATGCCACCGACCCGCGCTACGCGGCCAAGATCGCCGCGATCGCCGGCGGACCGACCATCGAGCGCGCCGTCAGCGCCGTGGCCGATGCCGGCTCGCGCCTTGGCCAGACCTTCGCCAGCACCGCAACCGCGGCGCTGGGTATCACCCGTCGTTGAGGAACCCCATGTCCAGCGTACTTTCCACCGGTACCGGTGCCCTGCTCGCCTTCCAGCGTGCGTTGGCGACCACCAGCCACAACGTGGCCAACCTCAATACCCCGGGCTACAGCCGGCAGAAGGTCAACTTCGCCACCGCTGATCCCCAGAACTACGGCTACGGCACGGTCGGCAACGGCACCCGCATCACCGACATCCGCCGTACCGCCGACCAGCTGGCGATCTCGCGCCTGCTCGACAGCAGCGGCGAGCTGGCGCGCCTGAAGCAGCTCTCCGGCATGGCCGACCGGGTCAATTCGTTGTTCTCCGACGCGGCAACCAACGTGTCCGGCGTCTGGTCGAAGTTCTTCGATTCGGTCAGCGGCCTGTCCTCCAATGCCGCCGGCACCGCCGACCGCCAGAACATGCTGGATGGTGGCAAGGCGCTGGCCAACCGCTTCGTGCAGCTCAACACCCACCTGAACAACCTCAACAGCGAGGTCAACAACGGCCTGCTGGCCGGTGCCACCGAGGTCAACCGGCTGGCGCAGGAGATCGCGCAGATCAACGGTGCGATCGGCACCAACATCGCTACCGCCGCACCGGACCTGCTCGACCGCCGCGACCAGTTGATCACCCAGCTGATCGGCTACACCGGTGGCACGGCGGTGATCCAGGACGGCGGCATCATGAATGTCTACACCGCCGGCGGCAACGCACTGGTGGTGGGCACCACGGCGACCAAGGTCACCACCGTGGCCGACCCGTACCAGCCCGAGCGCCTGCAGCTGGCGCTGGAAACGCAGGGCAACACCATCCGCCTCGACCCGAAGGCGGTCGGTGGCCAGATCGGCGGCCTGCTGGAATTCCGCGACACCGTGCTGACACCTGCCCAGGCCGAACTGGGCAAGCTGGCGGTAGGCCTGGCCGAGAGCTTCAACCAGGTGCATCACCAGGGCGTGGACCTGTATGGCCAGCTGGGGGGTGACTTCTTCAACATCGGCAACCCGCGCGTCACCGCCAACAATGCCAACACCGGCACCGCCAGCCTCAGCGCCAGTTATGGCGACCTCGGCAAGCTGGACGCGCAGAACGTGGTGCTGCAGTTCGATGGCACCAACTGGAAGGCCAGCCGTGCCGACACCGGTGCCAACGTTCCGCTGACCGGCACCGGTACGGCCGCCGATCCACTGGTGATCAACGGCGTCAAGCTGGTGGTCGGCGGTACCCCGGCGGCCAACGACCGCTTCCTGCTGCAGCCGACCGCAGGCGTGGCGGGCAGCATGGAAGTGGCGATCACCGATCCGTCGCGCATCGCCGCTGCCGCGGCGGTGAAGGGCGCGGCGGCGACGTCCAACACGGGCACCGGCAAGCTGAGCGGTGTCACCGTCAGCGATTCGACCAACGCCAACCTGCGCAATCCGGCCGCGATCGTGTTCACCTCGGCCACCACCTATACCATCGATGGGGGCCCGCCGCAGACCTATACTCCCGGCCAGACCATCAGTGCCAATGGCTGGAGCTTCGTGCTGGACGGTGCGCCGAAGGTTGGCGACACCTTCAATATCACCCCGACTCCGGCGGGCTCGTCGGACAACAGCAACGCCTCCAGGCTGTCCAAGGTGGAGAGCGCCAAGGCATTCAACAGCGGCACGGTCACCCTCAACGGCGCCCTGGGGGGCCTGACCACCCAGGTCGGTGCAGCCGCCCGCTCGGCCGAGTATTCGCTGGAAGCGCAGCTGGTGATCAATGACAAGGCGCAGGAAGCGCGCGATGAGGTATCCGGCGTCAACCTGGACGAGGAGGCGGCCGACATGCTGCGCCTGCAACAGGCCTACCAGGCAGCCTCGCAGCTGATCTCCACCGCCGACAGCATGTTCCAGACCATCCTGGGAGCCGTCCGTCGATGAGCAGCCGTATCTCCACCAGCATGATGTTCAACCAGTCCGTGTCGCTGATGATGGCCAAGCAGGCCAAGCTCAGCCACCTGGAGCAGCAGATCGCCACCGGCAGCAAGATCGTCAGCGCCAAGGACGATCCGGTTGCCGCTGGTGCGGCGGTCGGGCTTGACCGCAGCCTGGCCGCACTGGACCGGATGAAACTCAATGCCGGCAACGTGCAGAACCGACTGGGCGTACAGGAAAACACCCTGGCCCAGGTCAACGACCTGATGGCGCGCGTCAACGACCTGACCATCCAGGCCAGCAATCCGGCACTGGGCGCCGCCGACAAGAAAACGCTGATCACCGAACTGAACCAGATCCGCGAGGGCCTGCTGTCGCTGGCCAACGCCGACGACGGCACCGGCCGCTACGTGTTCGGCGGCACCAACGATGGCGATCCGCCGTTCGCCAAGATCAATGGCAAGGTGGTCTACCGTGGCGACCAGACCCAGCGCCAGATTGAAGTCGGCCCCGATACCTATGTGCGGGATGCCCTGCCCGGCAGCGAAATCTTCATGCGCATTCCTACTGGCGACGGCTTCGTCGATGGTGTTGCCGCGGCCAGCAATACCGGCAATGGCGTGCTGACCAACATCACCCGCGATGGCAGCGACAGCTGGAACGGCCAGTCCTTCAGCATCCGCTTCACCGCCGCCGACCAGTACCAGGTACTGGACGGCGCTGGCAACGTGACCGGCACCGGCACGTTCAAGGCCGGTGACAACGTGGAAGTCAACGGTGTCCGCCTGCAGATCACCGGCGCACCCGCTGCCGGTGACAGTTTCAACGTGAAGCCGGCCACCAGCCGCGACATCTTCGACACCATGGACAAGCTGATTGCCGCGCTTGATGCCGACACCGGCACCACCGCCAAGATGAGCGCGCAGCAGAACGAACTGCAGAGCGCCCTGCGCGATGTGGCCCGTGCGTCGGAACGGATGATCGATTCGCGCGCGGCCGGCGGTGCGCAGCTGAAGGCACTGGACAATGCCGCCGACATGCGTGAAGCCAACAGCGTGACCCTGAAGACCACGCTGTCGCAGATGCGTGACCTGGACTATGCCGATGCACTGAGCCAGTACCAGCTGCAGAGCACCGCGCTGCAGGCGGCACAGACGATCTTCTCGCAGATGCAGTCGATGTCGTTGTTCAACAAGATCCGCTGACGCATCTCCTGCGTCACCCCTGAAAGGCCGCGATGCCCTGCATCGCGGCCTTTTTCGTTTCTGCGTGCCCGTTCCGTCGCGCTCGCCGGGCGTGGGCTGGCGCTACCGGAAACGTGCTGCACGCATTTTCCGTGATTGCCCATCAAGCCCGGCCCTGCCCCGCCGATACCTTCATCAGCGCTGGTTGGGCATGCCCAACCGCCCTTTCCGGGGTCGCCTTCACGCCCAGCCAGGGCTGGAAAACCCGGGAAAAACAGCCTCCGGCACCGAATTGCAGCATCGACGGAATTCACGGCTAAAGGTTGTTGACAAAGCGCCGTTATTCATTTGGCAACAGCGAAGCACACAGCCACACAAAAAAACAGGCGGCGCTTCGTTTCATTCACCAACGGGTTCCATATAAGAGGAGACGACCCCATGGCACAGGTAATCAACACCAATACGATGTCGCTCAACGCTCAGCGCAACCTGAGCACCAGCGGCAGCTCGCTCGCTACCACCATCCAGCGCCTCTCGTCCGGCCTGCGCATCAACAGCGCGAAGGACGACGCGGCCGGCCTGGCCATCAGCGAGCGCTTCACCACCCAGATCCGCGGTCTGGACGTGGCCATCCGCAACGCCAACGACGGTATCTCGCTGGCCCAGGTCGCCGAGGGTTCGCTGAGCGAAGTCGGCAACAACCTGCAGCGCATCCGTGAACTGGCCGTGCAGTCCTCCAACGCCACCAACTCGGCCAGCGACCGCAAGGCCCTGCAGGCTGAAGTGACCCAGCTGGTCTCGGAAGTCGACCGCGTGGCCAAGCAGGCTGACTTCAATGGCACCAAGCTGCTGGACGGCTCCTTCACCAGCCAGCTGTTCCAGGTCGGCGCCAACGCCGGCCAGGCCATCGCCATCAACAGCGTGGTCAACGCCAAGGCTGATTCGCTGGGCGCGGCAACCTTCGCCAACGGCTACACCGGCACCAGCCTGGCCGCCGCCGACAAGGCCACCGCCGACACCACCTACTCCGGCCTGCAGATCTCGGTGACCCCGCCGGGCGGCACCGCCACCACGGTCACCATCAACGACTTCACCGTGAAGGCGGGCGAATCGATCACCTCGGCCACCTCCGCCGCGATCAACAACAAGCTGGGCGAAACCGGCGTCATGGCCTCGGTCAATGCCGGCGTGATCAGCCTGGCCTCGGTCAAGGACGGCCAGACCTTCAGC
The DNA here is from genome assembly GCF_059368315.1 of Stenotrophomonas sp. YJH_SMC_119. Taxonomy (NCBI): domain Bacteria; kingdom Pseudomonadati; phylum Pseudomonadota; class Gammaproteobacteria; order Lysobacterales; family Lysobacteraceae; genus Stenotrophomonas; species Stenotrophomonas sp. YJH_SMC_119. The sequence continues at coordinate 337,937 of NZ_JCAFRP010000003.1, forward strand.
CTGGGCGTCAGTGCCGCAACCCCGCCGGCCGGCGCCACCGCCGCGACCATCGCCGGCCTGGGCCTGACCGAAACCAGCACCAACGGCGGTCTGCTGACCGGCGCCACGGCCAACTTCGTCAAGGACCTGAACGTCACCACCGCCGAAGGTGCGCAGAAGGCGCTGTCGATCGTCGACAAGGCCCTCGAGTCGGTCAACAGCGTGCGCGCCGACCTCGGCGCGATCCAGAACCGTTTCACCTCGGTGGTGGCCAACCTGCAGACCTCCTCGGAGAACCTGTCGGCCTCGCGCAGCCGCATCCGCGATACCGACTTCGCCAAGGAAACCGCCGAACTGACCCGCACCCAGATCCTGCAGCAGGCCGGTACGGCCATGCTGGCCCAGGCCAACCAGGTACCGCAGAACGTGCTCAGCCTGTTGCAGCGCTGACATGAGCCGCCCCCGGGGCACGTCGGGGGCGTCTAACCCAACTCACGTGCAACCGCTCAAGGACCTCTCCTCATGGCACAAGTCATCAACACCAATACGATGTCGTTGAATGCTCAGCGTAACCTGAGCACCAGCGGCAGCTCGCTGGCCACCACCATCCAGCGCCTGTCCTCCGGTTCGCGCATCAACAGCGCCAAGGACGACGCCGCCGGCCTGGCGATCTCCGAGCGCTTCGGCACGCAGATCCGCGGCACCGACGTCGCCATCCGCAATGCCAACGACGGCATCTCGCTGGCCCAGGTCGCCGAAGGTTCGCTGACCGAAATCGGCAACAACCTGCAGCGCGTCCGCGAGCTGTCGGTGCAGGCGTCCAACGCCACCAACTCGGCCAGC
>NZ_JCAFRP010000004.1:0-330220 GCF_059368315.1 Stenotrophomonas sp. YJH_SMC_119
GGGCTGGTCCCTGCCTAAGGCCAGCCAGGGCGCAAGACCAAAGGCTGCCGGCCAGCGGCCGGCACTACCGTGCCCGTCTCATGGAGGGGCCAAGTCCCTCCATCAACACAGTTGCTACATGGACGTATTTACGGCGTCCCCCGCAACTGGACCCACCCCGCCATCCCACAGGAAACCCGCTGTTGCTGTTGCTCTGGCCTCTGCGGGTGCAGGGCGCCGCCCTGCCGAACTAAACTACCCGCCGTTGTCCCTGCAGGATTGCCCATGTTCGATACCTCGCCCCAGCTCGATTGCGCCGGCCGCATCCTGCGCCTCGACCGTGCCCGGGTCATGGGCATCGTCAACGTCACCCCGGACTCGTTCTCCGATGGCGGCGCGCACGACACCACCGAGGCCGCGGTCGCACATGGCCTCAAGCTGGTCGAGGAGGGCGCGGACCTGCTGGACATCGGCGGCGAATCGACCCGGCCGGGCGCTGCGCCGGTATCGGTGGAGGAGGAACTGCGCCGGGTGATTCCGGTGATCGAGCAGCTGGCCGCACGCACCCGGGTGCCGATCAGCATCGACACCTTCAAGCCGGAAGTGATGCGCGCGGCGGTGGCGGCTGGCGCCGGCATGATCAATGACATCTACGGACTGCGTCAGGAAGGGGCGCTGGACGCCGCCGCTGCAACCGGCGTGCCGGTGGTGCTGATGCACATGCAGGGCGAGCCAGGCCACATGCAGGCCGATCCACATTACGACGACGTGGTCGCCGAGGTGCACGGCTTCCTGGTCCAGCGCCTGTTCGCTGCCGAGATGGCGGGCATTTCGAAGAAGAACCTGCTGATCGATCTCGGTTTCGGTTTCGGCAAGACCACTGCCCACAACATGACCCTGCTGGCACGCTCCGAGCGGTTCCTGGAGCTGGGCGTGCCGATGCTGGCTGGCCTGTCGCGCAAGCGCAGCCTGGGCGAACTGACCGGTCGCGACACGCCGTCCGAGCGCGTGGCCGCCTCGGTGGCCGCGCACCTGATCGCGGTGCAGCGCGGCGCGCGCATCGTGCGCGTGCATGACGTGGCCGCCACCGTTGATGCACTGAAGATCTGGCAGGCAGTCGAGGCCGTGCCAACGCCGCGCGCCGACGCCACGCCGACGATCCGCTGGCCGGACGAAGACTGATGGGCATCGACCGGCGGCCACTGGCGATCGCCGTGATGGGGCCGACCGCCAGTGGCAAGACCGCCACCGCGATCGCCCTGGCGAAGCAGCTGGATGGCGAGATCGTCAGCGTCGATTCGGCGCTGGTCTACCGGCATCTGGATATCGGCTCGGCCAAGCCGGATGCGGCCGAGCGGGCGCAGGCGCCGCACCATCTGCTGGACCTGCGCGATCCGTGGCAGACCTATTCGGCGGCCGAGTTCGCCGCCGATGCCGGCCGCGTCGTGGCCGACATCGTGGCACGCGGCAAAACGCCGATCCTGGCAGGTGGCACGGGGCTGTACTTCCGGGCCCTGCTGCAGGGCCTGTCGCCGATGCCGGAGGCCGACCCGGTGATGCGCGAAGCACTCAGCACCGAGGCGGCCGAGCGGGGCTGGGCGACACTGCACGCAGAACTGGCCATGGTCGATCCAGCCGCAGCCGCACGTATCCATGCCACCGACCCGCAACGCATCCAGCGGGCGTTGGAGGTCTATCGCCTCACCGGCACGCCGATCAGTGAATGGCAGCGCCGGCCGGGCGTCGCGCCATTGCCGGTGCGCACCCTCAAGCTGATCCTCGCCCCGCGTGACCGCGCGGTACTGCACCAGCGCATCGAGGCGCGCTTCGACGCCATGCTGGCGCAGGGCTTCCTGGACGAGGTGCGGGCACTGCGTGCAATGCCGGAAATGGCCGCCGTGACGGCGCCGCTGGACCTGCCGGCGGTGCGCGCGGTTGGCTATCGCCAGGCCTGGGAATACCTGGACGGAGAGGGTGATGCCGCCCGTTTCCGTGACAAGGCAATCTTCGCCACCCGGCAGCTGGCCAAGCGCCAGCTGACCTGGCTGCGCGGCGAGCTTGATGCGCGCTGGTTCGACCCCCATGTCGATGGGGAGCGCCTGGCCGGCGCGGTGTCGACCTTCGTCGCACGCTGAACCCCCGCCAGCCGTGTAACATCATCGGTCGGCGGGCGGCTCGGGGGCCGTGGCAACCGTCGGCAACCCAATAAGAACAATAATCAGGAGTGTGCAATGTCCAAGGGGCAATCGCTGCAGGATCCTTTCTTGAACGCACTTCGGCGCGAGCGCGTGCCGGTTTCGGTGTACCTGGTCAACGGCATCAAGCTGCAGGGCACGATCGAGTCGTTCGACCAGTTCGTGGTCCTGCTGCGCAACACGGTCAGTCAGATGGTCTACAAGCACGCCATTTCCACGGTCGTTCCGGCACGCAACGTGAAGGTCGGTCCGGGCGGTGGTTACGTGCAGTCGGGTGAAGGTGGTCAGGCAGGTGATGAAGCAGACGAGTAAGACCGGAGCGGTGAATGTTTGACCGCTCGAAAAAGGGCGAACACGCCCTGTTGATCCAGCCCCATTTCGGCAAGCTGGAAGACGATGTGCTGGAAGAATTCGGTGATCTGGCCCGCTCGGCTGGGGCCAGCATCGCCGCGACGATCACTGCGCGCCTGGACCGACCGAATCCGTCGACCCTGATCGGCAGCGGCAAGCTGGACGAGATCAAGGCCGCGGCCGACGCCAGCGGTGCCGACCTGATCCTGGTCAACCATGCGTTGAGCCCGGGCCAGGAGCGCAACCTGGAACGGTTCCTGGAGCGCCGGGTGATCGACCGTACCGGCCTGATCCTGGATATCTTCGCCCAGCGTGCGCACAGCCACGAGGGCAAGCTGCAGGTCGAGCTGGCGCAGCTGCGGCATCTGGCCACGCGGCTGGTGCGCGGCTGGACCCACCTGGAGCGCCAGCGCGGTGGTTCGATCGGCCTGCGCGGCCCGGGTGAAACCCAGCTGGAAACCGACCGCCGTCTGCTGCAGAAGCGGGTCGAACAGCTGCAGAAACGCCTGGAAAAGGTGGAAGTGCAGCGCACCCAGATGCGCCGTGCGCGCGTGCGCAGCGAACTGCCGCGCGTGGCCCTGGTGGGCTACACCAACGCAGGCAAGTCGACCCTGTTCAACGCCATGACCGGCGCCGAGGCTTATGCCGCCGACCAGCTGTTCGCGACGCTGGACCCAACCGTGCGCCGCATTGCGGTGCCGGGGGGCAACGTGGTGCTGGCCGACACCGTCGGTTTCGTCCGCGACCTGCCACATGACCTGGTCGCCGCGTTCCGTTCGACCCTGTCCGAAGCGCGCGAGGCCGATTTCCTGCTGCACGTGGTCGACGCCGCCGATCCGCATCGCGAGGAGCGCATCGCCCAAGTCGACGAGGTGCTGACCGCGGTCGGTGCCGGCGACCTGCCGCAGCTGCTGGTGTTCAACAAGATCGACCGCATCGACGGTGCCGACGTCCGCCACGACGGCCAGGATGGCATCCCGGACGAATCGCGCCGCGAGCGGGTGTGGATTTCCGCACGCGACGGGCAGGGCCTGGAGCTGCTGCAGGCGGTGCTGGGCAAGCGCCTGGGCCTACAGCACGTCACCGGCGAACTGCGCCTGCCACCCGATGCCGGCCGCCTGCGCGCGCGCCTGCACCAGCTGGAAGTGATCCGCAGCGAGCAGGCCGATGAAGACGGCTGGCTGCTGCAGGTCGACCTGCCGATCGCCGAAGCCGAAAAGCTGGCCGCCAGTGCCGACGGCGCGCCGATCCGGGCGCTGCTGCCGGAGAAGCTGCCGGAGTGGTGAGGTAGCGGCCAATCCCCGGTAGTGCCGGCCGCTGGCCGGCAGCGCAGCCGCGCCGGAGGGCCGCGACATCCGCCTGTCATCTGCGGTACAACGTGCAGGTTCTTCACCCCACCGTCATGCCGATGTCCATTCCCACCGACGCCGACCTCAACGCCCAGTCCGCCGCGCTCGGGCAGCGCCTGCAGCAGGCTTCGCTGCAGCTGGTGACCGCTGAAAGCTGCAGTGGTGGCTGGATCGCCAAATGCATGACCGACATTGCCGGTTCCTCGGCGTTCTTCGACTGCGGCATGGTGGTCTACAGCTACGAGGCCAAGCAGCGCCTGCTGGGTGTGCGCGCGCAGACGCTGGAGCAGTTCGGTGCGGTCAGCCGCGAAACCGTGCTGGAGATGGTGTCCGGCGCACTGGTCAATTCCGGTGCCGGCATCGCCGTGGCGGTGACCGGCATCGCGGGTCCTGGCGGTGGCAGCCCGGACAAGCCGGTCGGCAGTGTCTGGATCGGCTGGAAGCGCCGCGGCGGCTACGCCCGCGCCGAACTGTTCCAGTTCGATGGCGACCGCGAAGCCATCCGCCGGCAAACCGTGGCGGCGGCATTGCGCGGTATCGACGCCCAGCTGTGACATGCTGCTCCGGTAATCGTCCGGAGCACGCATGATGTGGGAAACGCTGGGCACGGTCCGTGACCTGGGCCGACTGCAGGAAATCGCCGTCGTCCTGATCCGCTATGGCTTCGGCGACGTGGTGCGGCGCATCGGCCTGGCCAGCACATTGGAGCGGGCAGGGCGCCTCCTGCACTGGAACGAGGAGCGGCAGGAACTGTTGCGGATGACCGCACCGGTGCGCGTGCGCAGCGCGATGCAGGATCTCGGTCCCACTTTCGTCAAGCTCGGGCAGGTGCTGGCGACGCGCGTTGACCTGCTGCCGCCGGAATGGATCGCCGAGCTCTCCGAGCTGCAGAACGCAGTGCCGGCGCTGCCGTACGCGGATATCCGTGAGCAGCTCGAAGCCGACCTTGGCGCCTCGCCGACGCAGGTGTTCGCCTTCCTCGATGAAATCCCGATGGCCGCCGCTTCGTTGGCGCAGGCCCATCGCGCGCGCCTGCATGATGGTCGCGAGGTGGTGCTGAAGGTGCGGCGCCCCGGCATCCGCGATGTGGTCGAGGCCGACCTGCGTCTGCTGGCCCGCCTGGCCGAGATCGTTGAAGCGCGACTGCCGGACCTGCGTCGTTACCGCCCGGCCGAAGTCGTGCAGCAGTTCACCGTGTCGCTGCGCCGCGAACTGGATTTCGCTGCCGAATGCCGCAATGCCGAGCGCATCGCGCGCAACTTCAGCGGCCGTGACGACATACTGATTCCGAAGGTGCACTGGCAGTGGACCTGCGAAAGCCTGAACGTGCAGGACTTCGTCGACGGCATTCCCGGGCGTGACCTGGCTGGCGTCGATGCGGCGGGCCTGGACCGGCGCGAGCTGGCACGGCGTGGCGCCGGCATCGTGCTGAAGATGGTGCTGGAGGACGGCAGCTTCCACGCCGACCCGCACCCCGGCAACATCATCTACCTGCGTGACGGGCGCATCGGCGTGATCGATTTCGGCATGGTCGGCGCCTTGTCGGAAGTGCGGCGTTTCCAGGTGGCTCAGCTGCTGCACGGGCTGGTCGAGCAGGACCCGCAGGGCGTGGCCGACGTGCTGCTGGACTGGGCCGGCGGTGTTGAGGTGGACGAGAACCGGCTGCAGCACGACATCAGCCAGTTCGTAGATCAATACCGTGGCGTGCCGCTGAAGGACCTGCGCATCGGCCTGATGCTGGGCGACATCACCCAGCTGCTGCGCAGCTACAGCCTTACCCTGCCGGCTGACCTGGCGCTGATGATCAAGGCGTTCCTGACCCTGGAAGGCATGGGCCGGCAGCTGGACCCGGATTTCGACATGGCCAGTGCCGCGCGCCCGTTCCTGGAGCGGGTGGTGCTGCAGCGCTATGCGCCCAAGGCGCTGCTCAAGCGCGGCCGCCGCAGCCTGCTGGGCCTGGTCGACTTCGCCGGTGAGCTTCCCCGCGACCTGCGCAAGCTGGTGCAGGCGGCGCGCCGGGGACGCCTGCAGTTGAAGGTGGAAACCACGGCGCTGCAGGGCTTCGGCGAACAGGTGAACCGCGCAGCGAACCGGTTGGTGATGGGCATCGTCACTGCTGCGCTGATCATCGGTTCCTCGATCGTGATGCACAGCGTCGGCGGCGTCTCCAGCCGCTGGCTGCTGGCGCTGGGCGTCTGCGGCTTCATCGGCGCCGGCTTCTGCGGCGTGTGGATCCTGTTCTCGATATGGAGAAGCGGTAAACACACGTGAGTGTGTTTACCGCAGCGGTTCCCAACGGGAACCGCGGAATCGCTGCGCGATTCCTGTAGAGCCGACCGCTGGTCGGCTGCCTTTGCTCCTGGTGCCGGGCCATACCCGGCGACGCTTGCCGAGCATGCCTCGGCCCAACAGGCCCGCACCACTCCATGTCGTTTGCGGCACTTGCAGTCCCGGATATTAGTAGTAATACTACTAACCATGGACCTGACCGACACCCAGCAGGCGATCCTGCAGTTGATCGCCGAGCGTATCGAGAGCGAAGGCGCGCCGCCCTCGCAGACTGAAATCGCACGTGCGTTCGGCTTCAAGGGCGTGCGCGCGGCCCAGTACCACCTGGAAGCCCTGGAGCAGGCCGGTGCGATCCGTCGCATCCCGGGCCAGGCCCGCGGCATCCGCCTGGTGCAGGCGCCGCCGGTCGAGAAGCTGGCCGAGCCGGGCCTGCCCGACAGTGTGCTGCGCCTGCCGGTGCTGGGCCGGGTTGCGGCCGGCCTGCCGATCGGCGCCGACATCGGCTCGGACGATTTCGTGGTGCTGGACCGGGTGTTCTTCTCGCCCGCGCCGGACTACCTGCTGAAGGTGCAGGGCGATTCGATGATCGACGAGGGCATCTTCGACGGTGACCTGATCGGCGTGCACCGCACCCGCGACGCCCATTCCGGGCAGATCGTGGTGGCCCGCATCGATGACGAGATTACGGTCAAGCTGCTGAAGATCGCCAAGGATCGTATCCGCCTGCTGCCGCGCAATCCCGACTACAAGCCGATCGAGGTGCTGCCGGATCAGGACTTCGCGATCGAGGGCCTCTATTGCGGCCTGCTGCGGCCCAACCGTTGACCCGTTCCATAGCGCATTACCCCGCGGTCTTTTGTGGCGATTCTCTGGTTCCACTGAGGTTGGTACGGATGTCCGATAATTCTTTTCAGAGCGCCGGGCAGAATCTCAGCCTGTGCGATACGTCCGACTTAAAGTGAACCCATGGCAAAGAAGACCCCCAAAGACAGCACCTCCAACGACACGACCTCTGCAAGGACCAATCCGATGGACGAGAACAAGAAGCGCGCCCTCGCTGCAGCTCTGGGCCAGATCGAAAAGCAGTTCGGCAAGGGCTCGGTGATGCGCATGGGCGACCGCGTGGTCGAACCCGTCGAAGCCATCCCGACCGGTTCGCTGATGCTCGACATCGCGCTGGGCATTGGTGGTCTGCCGAAGGGCCGTGTCGTTGAGATCTACGGGCCGGAATCCTCGGGCAAGACCACCTTGACCCTGCAGGCCATCGCCGAATGCCAGAAGATGGGCGGTACCGCGGCCTTCATCGACGCCGAGCACGCGCTGGACCCGATCTACGCCGCCAAGCTGGGCGTGAACGTGGACGACCTGCTGCTGTCGCAGCCGGATACCGGTGAGCAGGCGCTGGAAATCGCCGACATGCTGGTCCGTTCGGGTTCGGTCGACATCCTGGTGATCGACTCGGTTGCCGCGCTAACCCCGAAGGCCGAAATCGAAGGCGAGATGGGCGACCAGCTGCCAGGCCTGCAGGCCCGCCTGATGAGCCAGGCGCTGCGCAAGCTGACCGGCAACATCAAGCGCTCCAACACCCTGGTGATCTTCATCAACCAGCTGCGCATGAAGATCGGCGTGATGATGCCGGGCCAGAGCCCGGAAACCACCACGGGTGGCAACGCGCTGAAGTTCTACGCCTCGGTCCGCCTGGACATCCGCCGTATCGGCGCGATCAAGAAGGGTGACGAGATCATCGGTAACCAGACCAAGATCAAGGTCGTCAAGAACAAGCTGGCACCTCCGTTCAAGCAGGTCATCACCGAGATCCTGTATGGCGAAGGCATCAGCCGTGAAGGCGAGCTGATCGACATGGGTGTGGATGCCAAGCTGGTCGAGAAGGCTGGCGCCTGGTACAGCTACGGTGAAGAACGCATTGGCCAGGGCAAGGACAACGCCCGCGGCTACCTGCGCGACAACCCGACTGTCGCCGCCAAGCTCGAGGCCGAGCTGCGCGAGAAATTCCAGCCGGCCGAAGCGGCCCGCGAGGAAGGCGACGACGAAGGCGAAGACGAATAAGGCTTGCTGTGGGGCAGGGTGGCGCCGTCAGTGACGTCGCCCTGTCCCGCAGGTTCGAATCGCCCAGGGATGGGCTGGGCGCCACGGATGGCGCCACCCTTGGAGTACCCATGTCCGACGCCGAAGACATTCCGACCGGCCGCAAGCGCCGGCCGCGTGAGCAGACCCCCGTGCAACGGGCACTGGGCCTGCTGGTCCGCCGCGAGCACTCGCGCAAGGAACTCACCCGCAAGCTGACCGCCCGTGGCATCGAAGACGAAGCCGCGCAGGCCGCTGTCGCCAAGTTGACCGAGGCCGGCTGGCAGGACGACACCCGTTTTGCCGAGAACCTGGTGAGGATGCGCGCCAACACCGGTTATGGGCCGATCCATGTCCGCGCCGAGCTGGGGACCCACGGCCTGGACAGTGCCGCGATTGCCGCAGCGATGGACAGCTACGAAGGCGACTGGCAGGAAAACGCCCGTGATCTGGTCCGCCGACGCTTTGGCGAGGCCGGCCCGCAGGACCTGACACAGCGGCGCAAGGCTGCCGATCTGCTGGCCCGGCGGGGCTTCGACGGCGACAGCATCCGCCGCGCGACCCGCTACGACCCGGATGACTGAGACTGGCGGCGCCGGGCCTGATACCCTTTAGGTTTTCGGCGGTCCCTCGCGACCCTGGCCAACGCGGCCGGTGGTCCGGGTCCGCCGGCCCGCAGACTGCCAGCCCCCAATGAACGCATCCGCCAAATTCACGACTTCCCAGATCCGCAGCGACTTCCTTGAATTCTTCAAGGGCAAAGGCCACACCATCGTGCCGTCGGCGCCGCTGGTGCCGGGCAATGATCCGACCCTGCTGTTCACCAACTCCGGCATGGTGCAGTTCAAGGACGTGTTCCTTGGCGCGGAAAAGCGCAGCTACGTGCGCGCGGCCGACGTCCAGCGCTGCCTGCGCGCGGGCGGCAAGCACAACGACCTCGACCAGGTCGGCTACACCGCGCGCCACCACACTTTCTTCGAAATGCTGGGCAACTGGTCGTTCGGCGACTACTTCAAGAAGGACGCGATCGCCTGGGCCTGGGAACTGCTGACCCAGGTCTGGAAGCTGCCGGCCGAACGCCTGCTGGTCACCGTCTACCAGACCGATGACGAAGCCTACGCGCTGTGGCGCGACATGGTCGGCGTGCCGGAAGAGCGCATCGTGCGCATCGGCGACAACAAGGGCGCACCGTTTGCCTCGGACAACTTCTGGCAGATGGCCGACACCGGCCCGTGCGGCCCGTGCACCGAGATCTTCTACGACCACGGTGACCATATTGCCGGTGGCCCCCCGGGTTCCCCGGATGAAGACGGCGACCGCTTCATCGAAATCTGGAACCTGGTGTTCATGCAGTTCGACCGCCAGCCCGACGGCACCCTGGTGCCACTGCCGGCGCCGTGCGTGGATACCGGCATGGGCCTGGAGCGCCTGGCGGCGATCCTGCAGCACGTGCACACCAACTATGAGATCGACCTGTTCCAGGCGCTGATCCGCAAGGCCTCCGAGCTGACCGGCACCGCCGACCTGGAAAACAAGTCGCTGCGCGTGATCGCCGACCACATCCGTGCCTGTTCGTTCCTGATCGTCGATGGCGTGCTGCCGTCCAACGAAGGCCGCGGTTACGTGCTGCGCCGTATCATCCGCCGCGCACTGCGCCACGGCTGGATGCTGGGCGTGCGCCAGCCGTTCTTCAGCAAGCTGGTGCCGACCCTGGTCGAGCAGATGGGCGAAGCCTATCCGGAACTGCCGGCTGCGGTGGACACCGTCACCCGTGCGCTGCAGGCCGAAGAAGAGCGTTTCGCCGAAACCCTCGATGCCGGCATGAAGATCTTCGAGGACGTCGCGGGCAAGGCCAGCAATGGCGTGATCCCGGGCGTTGACGCCTTCCGCCTGTACGACACCTATGGTTTCCCGCTCGACCTGACCCAGGACATCGCCCGCGAGCGCGACCTGACCGTCGACATTGCCGGCTTCGATGCCGCGATGGAGCAGCAGCGCGAGACCGCGCGCGCGGCCGGCAAGTTCGGTGGTGGCGTGACCCTGCCCGCCGAGCTGGTGGCGACCCTGAGCCCGACCCTGTTCCTGGGCTACGACCGCCTGCAGGCTGACGGCCTGACCGTGCTGGCCCTGCTCAAGGACGGCCGTCCGGTGCAGTCGGCCGATGCCGGTGACGCAGTCATCGTCATCACCAACCAGACCCCGTTCTACGCCGAGTCCGGCGGCCAGGTCGGTGACACCGGCGTACTGACCGGCAACGGCGTGCGCCTGGCGGTGGACGACACCCAGAAGTTCGCCGGCCAGTTCCATGGCCATGTCGGCACCCTGTCCGAAGGCGGCCTGAAGGTCGGCGACGTGCTCTCCGGCCAGGTCGATGGCGAGCGCCGTGGCGCCACCATCCTCAACCACTCGGCCACCCACCTGCTGCACGCCGCCCTGCGCGAAGTGCTGGGCAGCCACGTGCAGCAGAAGGGCTCGCTGGTCGCTCCGGACCGCCTGCGTTTCGACTTCTCGCACTTCCAGCCGATCAGCGCGGAAGAGCTTGCCGTGATCGAGCGCAAGGTCAACCAGCAGGTGCGCGCCAACAACGCCGCCGAAGTACACAACATGGGCATGCAGGAAGCGCTGGACTTCGGCGCGATGGCCCTGTTCGGCGAGAAGTACGGCGAGCACGTGCGCGTGTTGAAGATGGGTGACTACTCCACCGAGCTGTGCGGTGGTACCCACGTCAACCGTACCGGTGACATCGGCCTGTTCAAGATCACCTCCGAGGGCGGCGTCTCCGCGGGCGTGCGCCGCATCGAGGCTGTTACCGGCCAGGGTGCGCTGGATTACGTGGACGCCGAAGAGGCCCGCCTGGCCGAGGCCGCTGAACTGCTCGGTGGCAGCGCTGCCGACGTGGTCGAGAAGATCCGTGCCCTCGGCCAGCGCCAGAAGCAGCTGGAGCGCGAACTGGAGGCCGTGAAGGCCAAGGTCGCCGCCGGTGCCACGGCCGATCTGTCCGGCCAGGCCGTCGAGGTTGCTGGCGTGAAGGTACTGGCTGCCCGCCTGGAGGGCTTCGACGCCAAGGCCCTGCGTGACGCCATGGACCGTCTCAAGCAGCAGCTGGGCGACGCGGTGATCGTGCTGGCCGGCGCCCAGGACGGCAAGGCCGCCCTGGTCGCGGGTGTGAACGGCAGTGCAATGGGCAAGGTCAAGGCCGGGGAACTGTTGTCCCATATCGCCAGTCAGATCGGGGGCAAGGGCGGCGGACGCCCGGACCTCGCCCAGGGTGGTGGCGAGGACGGGCCCGCCCTTGCCACTGCGCTGGCTGCAGTCGTCGAATGGGTCAGCCCCCGCCTGTGATGAACCTGGCCGTCCCCCTCCTTGTAGGAGCGGGACGGCTGACGGTACCATTGCGAATCTTTTCCCTTTGTCGTGGTAGCGCTTCTTGACGGAGCGTCAAGCCGGTGGGGGATACCCTTCCACACGGTTCCATGGAGACTTACAAAAATGTTGATCCTGACTCGCCGCGTCGGCGAAACCCTGATGATCGGAGACTCGGTGAGCGTCACCGTGCTTGGCGTCAAGGGTAACCAGGTGCGTATCGGCATCACCGCGCCGAAGGACGTTGCTGTGCATCGCGAAGAGATCTATCAGCGCATCCAGCGCGGTGACGAAGCCGGTGGCACCGGTAGTGAAAATTCTGCCGAATAACGCTTTACCTTCGCACTCGATTAACGTTATGATTCACGCCCCGCTGAGGTGCAACGCACCAGACGCGGAGAAAACCCCGGAGTGATGCCCGAGTGGCCGAAGGGGCTCCCCTGCTAAGGGAGTATAGGGTCAAAAGCTCTATCGAGGGTTCGAATCCCTCTCACTCCGCCAGATACAAAGAAGCGCCTGCAGATCCTCGATCTGCAGGCGTTTTTCTTTATCCGACACTCGCAGCGTGGAGCTGACTATCCTGGCTGATCGGTGCGGGAGGCAGGCGTTGGCATGGGCGCGGGGGTCATCGCCGGTGCCGGAGCGGGTGTACCCGGCAGCTGTGGCGGTTCAATGTGGCGAGGTGGAATTTCCCGCCACAGCAACGCAAGCGTGCAGTCGTTGGCACGTTCCCTGCACATTCTTTCGGCCTTCCGCTGCGCGGCGTCCGCCGTCTTCTCACCCAGTGCAAAGCCCAACGCGATCGTGCCGGTCGCTATGGCCGAATAGCCTTCGCTGGTGGTGCTGGCGAACTGACCGCAATTGCGCGATCGCGCTGCGCAGTAGTGCAGCGACTGCTGCATCGCAGTGGTGAGGGAAGACTGGTTCATCGAATAGCCGTAGCGGCCATCCTTGTCGTAGGTGATCGCAGACGCAGCACTTGCGGCTGATGAAACGGACAACAACAGCGCCAGTGAAACCGCATGCTTCCAGTTCATCACGCTCTCCTCTTTTGCCGATGGTGAATCAACCGGTGCGTGTGGCGCAACCACGCAGGGGGGGCGGGGGAGAACGCCTGCAGGCCATTTGCCCGCAGGCGCGTACCGACGCGTTCGATCCTCAGAGCTTCACCGTCACGCCCACCTGGAAACCGCGCCCGGGCAGCGGCGCGATGTACTTCAGCGGCGAGTTGTGCGGCCGTGCTTCTTGATTGAGCAGGTTGCTGCCGTTGACGAACACCTCCATGCCGGCGATGTAGCTGTTGCGTACCGGCAGCTCACGGCTGACCTGCAGGTCGACCAGGTTGAATGCATCCAGCGGCACTTCCTCGCTCACGTTGTGGTCGAGGTACTTCTGCGTGTCGTAGTAGGTGCTGGACAGCCGCGCCTTCCAGCCCTCGCGCTGCCACTGCAGGGTGGCACCGTAGCGGTTGGTCGGCATGTTCGGCAGGTACTCGCCGTCATTGTGGGCACGCAACGAATCGGGGCGGTCGGCCTTGTTCTTCACCAGGTCGGCGAAGGCGGACAGGTTCAACGTGCCGTAGCGGCCCAGGTCCAATGCCTGCGAGGCATCGATCTCGAAGCCCTTCACCGTGGTGTCGGTCTGCTTCCAGTACTTCAGCGGCAGGCGGTTGGCGGTCTGCATGCCCGAGTAACCCAGGTACAGATAGTTCTCGTACTTCATCCGGTACGCGGTGGCCGACAGTTCGAAACCACCGAGGTGGAACAGGCCGGTCAGTTCCAGGTTCTTCGCGCGTTCCGGCTCGAGGTTCTGGTTGCCTTCTTCCTGGGTCATCACCGAATAGTGAGCATTGCTCGCATACAACTCGTTGATCTCCGGTGCGCGCTGCGAAGACGAGTAGCGCACCTTGGCGGCGAACAACGGACCGAGCTCGACATACGATCCCAGGCTGTAGCTGTTGAGCCGGTAGTCGCGGTCCTGCAGTTTCGCGTTGGCGGCATTGCGCGCGGTCTTGAAGCGGCTTGGTTGCAGGTCATGGTCAACGCGCTCGTGGCGCACGCCAGCGTCGAAACTGGCCCAGCCGAAGTCCAGCGTCTCCTTCAGGAACACCGCGTTGCTGCGGGTGTCGACGTCAGGCAGGTAGCGCAGCGAGCCACTGCCGGTGACATCACGCGACTGGTGGCTGAAACCCAGCATGCCGCTGAGCGGACCGACGCGCTGATGGCTGAGCAGCAGCTCGGCCTGGGTGCTCTCGAAATCGTAGTCGTTGGCGCGGGTGGCACCCAGCCGCTCGCCCGAGGTGTTGTCCAGCTTGGAAACGCGCAGTTCGGCGCGCTCGAACCACGGCAGCGGATCGCGCAGCAGGGCTTCCAGTGCATAGCGTTCCTGCTTGATCACCACCCCCACCGGCAGCCCGTTGGCATAGTTGGAACCGAACGACAGGTTCTGCATCGAGAACCCCGGCACGCCGTACTCGCTGTCCTTGGCATCGATGCTGATACCCACGTAACCACGGTCGAAGAACAGGGTCGACCCGAGCGCCACCTGCGAATTTCTCGCGTAGCTGTTGCCCAACCGGTGATGGTAATCGGGCGTCACGTCGTTGTTGATCTGCTTCTGCACGTACGACGGCGTGCCAGCGACATAGGCAGGATTGACCGGATTGATGTAGGTGCGGCGCTGCCAGACCGAAGTCGGATTGTTGGTGTAGAAGGAGAAATCGCCGTCGGCCCAGTCCGGGTTTTCGGTCATGAACTGGTCGATGTAGGGCTGCGACGCCTTGTTGTAGATCTGCTGCACGCGCGCTTCCTTCTGGCAGCTGTCGGCCAGCGCAGAGTTCACGCCACCGGTCGGCGGGAACAGGCGCGTGTTGCAGACACTGGCCTTGCTGTTGCCGGGGATGTCGTAGTGCGAGATGCGCTGACGCGAGACCTGCAGGTTGGTCGAGAAGTTGCGCTGGTTGTTGAAGTTCATGCGGAAGCCCTGCGCGTCGGCGGCGTTGAAGCCCTTGCGCAGGACCAGTTCCATCGACTGGTCCTTGTCTTCCATGCTGCGCGAGATCAGGCCCGAATCGATCTCCACGCTGCCGCCGATCGCATTGCCGCCGTAGCGCACGGTGTCGGAAGACTTGTTGACGGTGACACTGCGTACGAACAGCGGATCGAACGGGATGTTGATGTCGCCGCTGATCGCGTTCATCCCGAGGATGGACTGGCCGTCCTGCAGGATCTGCACGCGGTTGCCGCTGAGGCTGCGGATGACCGGGGCACCCGCGTTCGGCCCGAAAGCACTGTTCTGCACGCCGGAGACGTGTTCGAGCAGGCCGCCCAGGGTGCGGTTCTGCGCCTGTGGGTTGTCGACGGTGACCCGGCTGTCGATACGGGAGGGCTGGCTGGCCTGGACCTGGAGGGTGGGGAGGGTGGGTTCGTCCGCGGCCTGGGCGCTGTGGACGGCGAACAGAAGGGCGGTAGCAAGGAGATGGCGACGCATGGCACGGTCCGTGAAATTGACGTGAAATGTTATAACGTAACTATTCAGGTCAACAAGAGCGGAAACCGCCTCGATTCAATGGGGCAGGGTGCTTTTGCCTCTCGGGATGGGACGGAGTCTCCCTCGTTCAGCGCACCGCCTTGCGCGTGCTGCTGGCGACCGGCACGATCTGGGCACTGCCCCGCAACGCCCCACGCAGAGCTTCCTCATTCGAACGGAGCCCCGTATGAAGCTGTTGTCCGCTGTGTTGTTGTCTGCGCTTTCGCTCTCCGCCGTTCCGGCGCTGGCGGTGGAAGCTTCGCCCTCACCGCTGCTGGGGCGCTGGTCGCTGGATATCGCCACGTCTGCGTTACCCGAAGCACAGCGCCCGAAGCAGGTGGTGCTGGAGTTCAAGGACGCCGGTGCGGGGCGGTGGAGTTCACACGTCGACATCGTCCTGCACGACGGCAAGACGATGAAATCCGACGGCACGTTGGCGCTGGACGGTACGCCCGGGCCCTTGTCCGGCACCTACGGCGCGGACAAGGCCAACCTGAAACTGCCGGCGCCGAATACCCTGGTGATGCAGCTGGTGGACCATGGCACGCCGGCCTCCACCCGCATCTATACCGTGGCGGCGGACCGTACGACGATGACCGAGACCAAGGCGTTCTACGGCCACGACGGCACGCCGATCCTGCAGACCAACCTGTTCAAGCGGATACCGTAGCGGCGCCGCCTGCGCCATGCCCACGGGGAGGGAATCCGCGGGCATGGCACCGGCAGCCTTACACCGAGGCCGGGTCGCGCTTGCCGGTGTCGATGCCGTACTTGTCGATGGCCTCCTGCATCCGCGAGCGCTCGATGCGGCCTTCGTCGGCCAGCGACTTCAGGGCGGCCAGCACGATGAAGTGGCGATCCACTTCGAAGAACGTGCGCAGCGACTCACGCGTGTCGGAACGGCCGAAGCCATCGGTACCGAGTGCGATGAAGCGGCGGTCGTTGATGAAGGGACGGATCTGGTCGCCGACGATCTTCATGTAGTCGGTGGCCACCACCACCGGGCCATCATGGCCCTGCAGGCACTCCTGCACGTAGGGTACGCGCGGTTCCTCAGCCGGGTGCAGCAGGTTCCAGCGTTCGGCGGCCAGGCCATCGCGGCGCAGTTCGGTCAGGCTGGTCGCGCTCCACACATCGCTGGCGATGCCGAAGTCCTGCTGCAGCAGTTCTGCCGCAGCTTCCACCTCGCGCAGGATCGAGCCTGCGCCCATCAGCTGCACGCGTGGATGCGAGGCGGCATCGGCGGCTGCCGGACGCAGCAGGTAGAGGCCCTTCAGGATGCCGGCCTCGGCGCCTTCGGGCAGTGCCGGCTGCGGGTAGTTCTCGTTGAGTACGGTGATGTAGTAGTAGATGTCTTCCTGGTCGACATACATGCGGCGCAGGCCGTCATGGATGATCACCGCCAGCTCGTAGTTGTAGGTCGGGTCGTAGGACACGCAGCTGGGAATCACCGACGACAGCACGTGGCTGTGGCCGTCATCGTGCTGCAGGCCTTCGCCCATCAGCGTGGTGCGGCCCGACGTGGCACCGAGCAGGAAGCCGCGGGTACGCGCATCGGCAGCGGCCCAGGCCAGGTCTCCGACGCGCTGCAGGCCGAACATCGAATAGAAGATGTAGAACGGGATCGTGGCCAGGCCGTGGTTGCTGTAGGCGGTACCGGCGGCGATCCACGAACAGATCGCACCGGATTCATTGATGCCTTCCTGCAGGATCTGGCCGTCCTTGGCTTCCTTGTAATAGCTCAGCTGGCCGGCGTCCTGCGGGGTGTACAGCTGACCCAGGTAGGAGTGGATGCCGATCTGGCGGAACAGGCCTTCCATGCCGAAGGTGCGCGATTCATCGGGCACGATCGGAATCACCAGCTTGCCCAGTTCCGGGTCCTTCAGCAGGCTGGTGAGGATGCGCACGAAGCCCATGGTGGTGGACTGACCGCGATCGCCGCTGCCCTGCAGCTGGGTGTTGAAGATCGACAGCGGCGGCAGCGGCAGCGGATCGACCTTGGCCAGGCGCGCCGGCAGCTGCCCGCCCTGGATGCGGCGGCGCTCGGCGAAGTAGACCGCTTCGGCGCTGCCCGGTTCCGGGCGCAGATAGGGCATCTCCTCCAGCTGCTCGTCGCTGACCGGCAGGTTGAAGCGGTCACGGAAGGCGCGCACCGCGTCGGCGCTCATCTTCTTCAGCTGGTGGTTGATGTTCTGGCCTTCGCCGGCTTCGCCCATGCCGAAACCCTTGACCGTCTTGGCCAGGATCACCGTCGGCCGGCCGCTGGTGTTCACCGCCTGCTGGTAGGCGGCGTACACCTTCTGCGGATCGTGGCCACCACGTGCCAGCGCCCAGATGTCGTCGTCGCTCATGTGCGCGACCAGCTCCAGCAGCTCCGGGTAGCGGCCGAAGAAATGCTCGCGCACGTAGGCGCCGCTCTGCGACTTGAAGGTCTGGTAGTCACCATCCACGCATTCCATCATGCGCTGGCGCAGCAGGCCGCTGTGGTCGCGGGCCAGCAGGTCGTCCCAGCCATTGCCCCAGATCAGCTTGATCACGTTCCAGCCGGCCGCGCGGAAGGTGCCTTCCAGTTCCTGGATGACCTTGGCGTTGCCGCGTACCGGCCCGTCCAGGCGCTGCAGGTTGCAGTTGACCACGAACACGATGTTGTCCAGCCGCTCGCGGCCGGCCAGGGAAATTGCCGCCAGCGATTCGGGCTGGTCCATCTCGCCGTCGCCGAGGAAGGCCCAGACCTTGCGGCCCTGGTGTTCTTTCAGGCCGCGGTATTCCAGGTAGCGCATGTAGCGCGCCTGGTAGGCGGCGGTCAGCGGGCCCAGCCCCATCGACACGGTGGGGAACTGCCAGAACTCCGGCATCAGGCGCGGGTGCGGATACGAGGACAGGCCTTCGCGGCCGGCTTCGCGGCGGAAGTTGTCCATCCGTGCCGGATCGATGCGGCCTTCCACGTACGCGCGGCCGTAGATCCCCGGCGCGGAGTGGCCCTGGATGTAGATCATGTCGCCGTCGAAGGTGTCAGTACGGCCACGGAAGAAATGATCGAAGCCCACGTCGTACAGCACTGCCGCCGACTGGTAGGTGGCGATGTGGCCGCCGACGTTGGAATGCTTGCCGGCACGCAGCACCATCACCATCGCGTTCCAGCGGATCATTGCGTTCAGGCGGCGCTCGATGGCCAGGTCACCCGGGTAGGCCGGCTGGCGCTCGGGCGGGATGGTGTTGACGTAGGCGGTCCAGGCACGGGTATGCAGTTCGCCGTGTTGCCGGGCGTCCAGATCGCTGAGCTGGTCGATCAGGTAGTGCGCGCGCGGCCGGCCGCCGGCCTGCATCACCGCCTCCAGCGATTCACGCCACTCCTGGGTTTCCAGTGGATCGGTATCGAAGGGAATGAGGGCTTGGTTCATGGCTGTCTCCAGAGGGCGCCGGTCGGACGTCTGCCTGGGCGACAACACCGGCAGGGCGCACGGCACTGGAGCGGGGTCGCAACGGCGGGCGCCGTGACGCGAAGGGCGACCGTGGCGGCCACCGAGAAGACAAGCGTAGGCCTGCCCCCCACGCTTCGGTAGGCGGGCGGGGCTTGGGTCTCTGGCAAGCAAGGGTTGGTGCCGCGCGCCGTATCATGGGCCGATGCGCTGGGCGCGGCCGCTGATCAGGCCGGGGACAGCCCCGGCAGGAACACCGGGATGATCGCCACGCCGACGCCCAGCAGGCACCAGGCGACGATGGGCAACCAGCGCGCCAGGCGTTGGGCGGGTTCCGGTGCACGACGACCGCCGATCCACAACAGCAGCGTGAGCACACCCAGCGCATAGGCGAGGACGACGATCACCGGATGCACATGGATGACCCGGCTGGGCGGCCACATCTGCTGCTGGTAGGCGGTGGTGTGGGCGACCAGCAGCAGGAACAGCAGGCTGCTGAGGGTGTTGATGGCGGTGCGTGCGTTGATGGGAGCACTCCTTGTGCGGGCTGCCGGGACATTGCAGGGGCCGCATTCTAGCGGCTGCCTGCCGGTCGTTGAAACGCCACTGTCATCGATGGCGGTCACCCTGCGGGGCTTTCCAGCCTCGGGGTGGTTGGCCGGCCGTGAACAGCGTGAGGATCTGGGAGAAGAGCTACGAACTGCGGCGCCGGCTGCTGCGTGGCTTCTTCCTGCGTCGCGGTTCGGCCAGCGAGGATGCCGAAGACCTGGCGCAGGAGGTCTACCTGCGCCTGCTGCGCAGCACCGGCGAGGATGCCGATGCGGTCGAGAACCCGGAAGCCTACCTGTTCACCGTGGCGGCCAACCTGGCGCGCGAGCATGCGCGCGCGCGGTCGTCGCTGCCGCCGCTGGAAGACGTCGACCTGCTGGCCGAAGTGCTGAAAAGCGAAGAAGACATCGAAGGTGAATTCGAGCGTGCGCAGCGCTGGAACGATATCCGCAGCACCATCGCACGACTGCCGGCGACCACGCGGCGGGTGATGGAACTGCACTACCGCGACGGGCTGGACTGCCCGCGAATCAGCCAGCAGCTGCAGGTGTCGGTGCACATGGTGCGCAAGCACATCGGCAAGGGGCTGGAGGCCTGCAGGAAGGCGCTGGGCGCCAGGGAGCTCACATGAACCGGACCTCATCGCCCGTGGCCGACGACACGATCGCCTGCGAGGCCATGGACTGGTTCCTGCGCAATCGCGAGGGGCCATTGGATGAGGCCGGGCGCCTCGCGTTCCTGGACTGGATGAAGCGCTCGCCGGAGCACGTGCGCGCCTACATGCACGCCCTTGCCTTGCACCGGCAGGTGGGCGAGGCGCTGCAATCGCCGTTGCCTGACGACGCGGCGGTTCCACCGCGGCAGGTCGCCGCCAAGGTGGTGCCGCTGTTCGGTAGCGTGCACGCGCCGCCGCGCGCTGTGCCGCATCGCGGTCGTGCGCGCTGGTGGGTGGCGGCTGCCGCAGCCTGTATCACCCTGCTCGGCGTGGGCCTGGTTCCGCAGGTGATGCCCACCGAGCAGCTTTACAGTGCCGGACAGGGTGAACTTCGCGACCTGGTGCTGCCCGACCAGACCCAGGTGCGGCTCAACGCGGACAGCCGCCTGCGGGTACGCATGGGCTGGTTCAGCCGCAAGGTGGAGCTGCTGCAGGGTGAGGCCACATTCGACATCGCCCGCGACCGCCGTCCGTTCGAGGTGGCGGTGAACGGCCTGGAGATCCGCGACATCGGCACGGTGTTCGATGTGTCGCGACGGCTGCAGAGCACACGCATCGGCGTGGTCTCCGGCGAGGTGGAGGTATGGAGCCTGGGTGTGGACCCCCGGCGTCTTGCGCAACTGGGCGAAGGCCGGGTGGTGCAGGTCGACGCGCGCAGCCATGCGGTCGAGTCATTGGACCTGCCATTGTCGATGCTGCTGGACTGGCAGCAGCGCAAGGTGTCCTTCCTGGATGAGCGGCTGGACGAGGTGGCCGCTGCCTTCAACCGGCACAACCAGGTGCAGGTACGCGTGCTGGACGAAGGTGCGGCATCGGCACGGTTGTCCGGCAGCCTCGATGCGCATCGCATCGGTGCGCTGCAGGCCTTCCTCGAACGCGACCCGCGCTTCGTGGTGAGGCGCGAAGGCGACACCGTGCGGGTTGGCAGCCGCTGAGGCCCGTGCGGTCGTGGACTGTCAGAAAAAATTCATCGAATCCGCGTTCTCCACTTCGGTGGATGCCGGCTCTTACTTGGGAGAAGCCGCTGCCGATCCGCGCAGGGGCACCTGCTGCCTTCTCTCTTCCAAGGACCCGTGATGCGCAACACGCTCTACCTGTCGATCATCCTCGCCCTGTCCCCCTGCAGCGTGCCGCTGGCCTTCGCCGCCGGTGCCGATGGCCTGGAGGCGCGTGTATCCACGCCGATCGCGGCGCAGCCGTTGGCGCGTGCGCTGGAGCAGCTGTCGCGCGGTTCCGGGGTGCAGTTCCTGTACTCGGCCGGCGGTGATGCCCGCATGGCCGGTGCGGTGCCGCGCGGTGCCACCGTCAGGCAGGCGCTGGACGCGCTGCTGGCCGGTACCGGCCTGGGGTACACCGTGGTGGATGGCAATGTCATCGCCATCGGTCCGGCGCCAGCTCGCAACCAACCGAAGCCGGCCGCGCCGAAGCCGCGCGAGGCCGAGGCAATGGTGGCGCCGACCCTGGACACGGTGAAGGTGATTGCCGCACATGAGGTCATCGACCAGAAGAAGTCGTCGCCGGTGATCAAGGATTCGGTGGTGTATGACGAGATGGACAGCTACGGCGACGAGACCCTGGCCGAGAGCCTGATGGCGGCTCCAGGGCTGAGTGCGGTGGAGGATGCCGGCGAGCCACGTTACGTGACCGTGCGCGGCGTGCAGGCCAACCTCAACTACACCACCATCGATGGCATCGCGATTGCCAGCGTGGGGGGCAGTGGCTCCGGCGAGCGCATGAACAACCTGCAGCTGATTCCCAGCGACGTCGGCACCCGTACCGACATCTACAAGAGCTTCAGTGCCGAGCAGGCACCGGATGCGATCGGCGGCGTGATCGACATCATCAGCCGCAGTGCCTTCGACCGGTCAGGCAAGTACGTGTTTGCCGATGTGGCAGGCATCTATTCCACCGCCGAGACCAACGTCGAGCGCAGCGCTGGCGGCAACCACGAGACCCTGGGTCACTTCGGCAAGAGCGCCAAGATGGTGTTCTCCAACCAGTTTGGTGTCGACCAGCAGTTCGGCATCGTTGCGGTGGCACGCTACGAGCAGCGTTCGCGCAACAGCGTCAAGCGCTGGGTGGAGTCGAACTACTACTACAACGACGCTGGCAAATACCTCACCGACGGTACCACGGGTCCGGACCAGGCCAAGGGCTGGAACGGGCTGCGTGCGCCTGGCAACTTCAGCACTGGCACCTATACCAACTTCATCACCAACTTCGGTGGCTCCGCCAAGCTTGAGTGGAAGCCCTCGGATGATCCGTTCTACGCATCGCTGCTGCTGTATTCGTACCGGTTCTACGAGAACTCGACGATGAACAAGACGGATCTGTACGGCAACGCCAAGTTTCCGGTCCGCAACCAGGCCGAAGACAGCGGCACCACCCAGATCAACAGCATCTACATCAAGAACCGCCACGACCGCTGGGACCGCAGCAACCGTGGCGCCATCGCCAGCTTCAACTGGGACATGGGTGACCGTTCGCGGCTGACCCTGCGCGGTGGCCATACCGAAGAGACCTTCCACAACAGCCAGGTCTACTGGGGCGTGCGCGCCTATCCAAGCAATCTGTTCGTCGACTACGAGAACGACAGCCACGGTTTCCCCAACTCGGTGGCCGTTTCCGATTCCAGCCTGCTGACCAGTTCCGCATTCAAGCTCAATCCGGCGCAGGCCTACGTCTCCCCGCGCGATGCCAAGGAGAGCATCGACAACCTGCGCGCCGACTTCAGCTACAACATCGACGCCGATGCGAGAGGTTTCGGCCTGGCCGCCGGCGCCGAGTACCGCCACCTGAAGATCTGGCAGGACATCGACTTCGACTATTTCAAGAGCAGTGCCACGCTCAACGACTACCTGTATCCGGGTTCGACGCTGCTGGGCAGCGTGCCGGGCTTCCCGCTGATCGACAACCGCAAGTGGAACGAGCAACTGCTGCCGAAACTGGGCAACAACAATGCGGCGTATCCGAATGCCAACTTCACCAGTGACTACAAGTACGTGGAGGACATCACCAATGCCTATGTGTCCGCGCACTACGCCTGGGACCGGCTGCTGCTGATCGGCGGCCTGCGCTACGACCACACCCGCTTCGATGCCTACAGTCCGTTCAGCGATGATGGCGGCACTACCTATACCTCCGCGTTCCGCAACACGAGCGGTGGCTACAACAATCTGCTGCCCTCGTTGAACGCAACCTTCAAGCTCACCGAGGACCAGCGCCTGCGCTTCTCCGCCAGCCGCACGCTGGGCCGGCCGACGCCGAGCAACATCGCCCAGGCCACCAGCACCAGCTGTGGCGATGACGAGGAGGGCAGGGGCTTCTGCAGCATCAAGCAGGGCAATGCCGACCTGCAGCCGCGCCGTTCCACCAACATCGACCTGGCGTGGGACCTGTATTTCAACGGCAACAACGGCCTGGTCTCGGTGGCGCTGTTCGACAAGGTGATCAAGGACGACATCTACACCCTGACCACCTTCGAGGACGTGGGTGATACCCGCTACCGGGTGACCCAGCCGATGAACACCGATGAGTCCAAGCTGCGCGGTGTCGAGTTCGCGGTGGCCAACCGCAACCTGCAGTGGGGCCGCCAGCGCTTCGACATGTACTTCAACGCCACGCGGCTGGAAGGCCAGACCAACTACCGCATCAGTGATGGCACCGAGCGCCGCCTGGACCGGCTGCTGTACCAGCCGGACTGGTCGCTCAACGGTTCGGTGATCTGGCGCATGCCGTGGAAGAGCGCGCAGCTGCGCCTGTCCGGCACCTACCGCAGCCGGATGCTGGTCGACTTCGGCGACACCCAGTGGCTGGATTCGTACTACGACCCGTACATGACCTTCAACATGGGCTTCAGCCACAAGGTCAGCAAGCACGTGACGCTGAAGTACGAGGCCAAGAACCTGTTCAACACCCAGCCGACCTACAGCACCGGCCCGAACGGGCGCTTCCGTACCGAGATCGACGACTACGGCCGCTTCTTCTACTTCCACATCATCTACAACTGAGGGCACAGCCGTGGAGACGATCAATCGCAGGCGATTCCTGGCCCTGGCCGGCCTGTCCGCTGCCGGTGCCTGGATGGGCACGGCACACGCGCTGGCCGCGCAGGCCGATGCCACCGCGCTGAACCCGCGCAACCTGCTGGCCAAGCCGCGCTTTGCCAGCACACCCTTCACCCTGGGCGTGGCCTCGGGTGATCCCTCGGCCGATGGCATGGTGCTGTGGACGCGCCTGGCGACCGAACCGCTGGTGTTCGGCGGCGGCATGCCGACCCGGCCGATGCTGGTCGAGTGGCAACTGGCCGCAGACGAAGGCATGCGCAGGGTGGTACGCCAGGGGGCGGCGATGGCGCATCCCGAACTCGGCCACGCCGTGCACGTGGAGCTGGACGGGTTGGCGCCCGGACGGCCCTACTGGTACCGCTTCAGCGTCGGTGGCCACGCCAGTGCGGTCGGTTGCACCCGCACGCTGCCCGCAGCCACGGCCGCGGTGGATCGCGTGCGCTTTGCGGTGGCCGGTTGCCAGCACTACGAAGAAGGCCACTACACTGCGTGGCGGCGCATTGCCGAAGAACCGCTTGATTTCGTCTTCCACTATGGTGACTACATCTACGAAGGCGAAAGCCAGCCGGGCCTGCGGAAGATGAACGGCCAGCCGTTCACCAACCTGCGCAACCACGTCGGCCCGCAGATCTACACGCTGGATGATTACCGCCGCCGCTACGCCCAGTACAAGAGCGATGCCGACCTGCAGGCCGCGCATGCGGCGGCACCGTGGTTCGTCACCTTTGACGACCATGAAGTGGACAACAACTGGGCCGGCGCCGAAGACCAGGATGACACGCCCAGCGAAGTATTCCTGCTGCGCCGCGCACAGGCGTTCCAGGCCTACTACGAGAACATGCCGTTGCGCCGTTCGGCATTCCCGCGCGATGGCCACATGCAGATGTACCGACGTGCACGCTACGGCACGCTGATGGACCTGCACCTGCTCGACACCCGCCAGTACCGCAGCAAGCAGGTGAACATGGCGCTGCGTGACGAGGTGGAATCGCCGGAGCGCAGCATTGTGGGGGCGAAGCAGGAGCGCTGGCTGTTCGACGGCCTGGCCGATGCCGCACCGCGCTGGCACACCATCGCCCACCAGGTGGCGCTGGGCAACTACATGCGCGAGAAGGACGGGGTGGTGCAGTCGTCCGACGACCAGTGGTCGGGCTATCTGGACAGCCGCCGGCGCCTGCTCGACCACATCCAGAAGGTGGGCTTCGGCAACGTGGTGACCGCCTGCGGCGACGCGCATCGCCACTATGCCAGCGATCTGGTGCAGGACCACCGTGACTCGGGCGTGATCTCCAGCGAGTTCCTCGCCACGTCGATCACCTCCGGCGCCGATGGCCAGGGTGTGGACGCGTATGCCAGGAACCAGCTTGCGCACAGCCCCTATCTGAAGGCGACCACCGACAAGCGTGGCTACGTGCTGTGCGATGTCACCCGCGATGCGTGGATCGGCGACATGAAGACGCTGGATACCGTGATGCAGCCGAATGGCGCGGTGCAGAGCTGGAAGCGCTATGCGGTGGAGCACGGCCGGCCGGGGCTGCAGGAGGCCTGAATCTACCGCTCTACAGAGATCCTTCAATCCTGCTCGAACCGCAGTGGTTCGCTGCCCATCGCCGGGTCACTGGTGCCGGGGCGCCCATCCTCGGCGCGACCGGCCAGGCGCAGCATGCTCTCGCCCGCGCCGATCTGCAGGTCATACCAGCCCGCCGTGGGCGTTGCGTCCCACGCCAACGCGGTTTCTGCGTGTGCGGGTAGTACCAGCGCCTGATCGGGCATGTGCCCGGCATAGGCACCAGGCTGCACACGCACCTGCTGCGCGCCGTCACCCAGGTTGCGCAGCCGCAGCCGCAGTTGGCCATCCGTGCGATCAATTGAAGCCTGCAGCGCAGGATCCTTGGCCGCCCCCTGGAAGTGGCGGTGGAAGCCGTTCGGGCCCAGCAGCCACAGGTCATAGCGGCCCTGGGCATCAAGCGGCCAGCGCTCGCGCAGCGCCATGCCCGGGAGCAGCGTGTAGCGGCGCGGCACCGCATCCAGCCGCAGCCGGTCGTAGACATGCAGCACTGCCGCCGCGCCTTCGCAGGATAGCGCCAGATCCACGCCCGAGGCGTCCACCGCAGCCATCGATGCCTGCGGCCGATAGGGCAGGGCGCGCGCCGGGCGTATGCCGACGTCCTGCTTCGCTGGTTTCAGCCCCTCCGGCAGCGCCGGCACGGTTCGCCCTGGCAACGCAGCGGCGCGTGCGGCCACCGCGCTCACGTCGGGCAGGCCGCGTACGAACGGGCGGGTATCGCGCTGGGCGAAGTCGAAGGCACCCGTCAGGTCACCGCAGACCGCGCGGCGCCACGGCGAGATGTCCGGTGCGGCCACGCCAAAGCGGCGTTCGATCAGTCGAATGACCGAGGTGTGGTCGTAGACCTGCGAGTCGACCCAGCCACCCCGACTCCATGGCGAGATCACATACAGCGGCACGCGCGGGCCCAGTCCATACGGGCGGCCGCGCAGTTCGGCGGCATCGTACTTCTCGTCGCCCGGTGCGGGATGGCGGTGGTATTCGCCCTCGGTACTGACCGAGGACGCACCCGCCCAGCCGCCATCCACCGGCGAAGGCGGTGCCGGTGGCGGCATGTGGTCGAAGAAGCCGTCGTTCTCATCGAACATCAGCAGCAGGGCGGTGCGGCTCCAGACTTCCGGATCGGCAGTCAGCGCATCCAGCACGCGCGCGGTATAGGCCGCGCCCTGCGCCGGACTGGAGGGTCCGGGGTGCTCGCTGCCGGCCGCGTCGGCGATGATGAAGCTGACCTGCGGCAGGCGCCCGTCGAGTACGTCCTGGCGCAGCTGTGGCAGGCCACGGGTGCTGACCCCGCGTGCGCGCAGTTGCGGGTCATGCCCGGGTGCAGCACTGTACGCCCGACGGAACGCCTCGAAGCCGGCCAGCGGGTTGTCGGTGAAGTTGTCCGCCATGTCCTGGTAGATCTGCCAGGACACGCCGGCCTTCTGCAGGCGCTCGACATAGCTGGTCCAGCGGTAGGACGCCGGATGCCCGCCGTGTTCGGGGAAGTTGTCATGCGAGTTGGCGATCACCGGGCCGCCGGCGCGGGCCTGTGCATCGTTGTGGCCGGTCCACAGGAACACCCGGTTCGGATTGGTGCCGGCCTGCATCGCGCAGTGATAGGCGTCGCAGATCGTGAACGCATCGGCCAGCGCGAACTGGAACGGCATGTCGCTGCGCTGGAAGTAGCCCATGGAGTGGTTCTGCTTGGCCTTCGGCCAGTGCCCCATGCGGCCGTGGTCCCAGGCGCGCTGCGCATCGGGCCAGGTGTGCGGCGTGCCTTCCACCCGCATGTAGCCGAAGTGCGCGGCGGTATCCAGCGGGAACGGTGCGATCGCCCGCGTGCCACTCGCGTCGGGCTGCAGCCACAGGCTGCGCGCGCGGCCACCGGCCTGCAGCGCGGCGGCCGGGGCCACGAAGCGGTCACCGAAACCACGTACGCCCGGCAGCGTGCCGAAGTAGTGGTCGAACGAACGGTTCTCCTGCATGAACACCACGATGTGCTGCAGGTCTTCGAGGCTGCGCGTCTGCGCGGCGGGGGCGATCGCTGCGGCCCGTGCGATGCTGGGCAGCAGCGGGGCAAGGCCGGCGGCAACGCCGGCCTGCAACAACCGGCGTCGGCCGATATCGGTCACGGGCTCACTCACAGGTCCACGCGGAAGGAGATGCCGACGGTGCGCGGGGCGCCGATGAAGGCGTTGTCGCGGCCGTCCACCCCCGCAAGATACCGCTTATCGGTGAGGTTGCTCACCACCAGGTTGGCACCCATGCCCTTCAGGCGCGGCGACAGGCCCTGCAGGTCGAAGCCGATGTTGGCATTGAACACGGTGGCCGAGGGCAGCTTGTTGACGTTGGCGGCATCAAGGTAGCGCGTGCCCAGGTACCGTCCGGAGAGGCCGAAGTTCCAGTTGGCGCCCTGCCAGTCGGCCGACAGCACCAGGGTGTTCTCCGGCTGGCCGATCACCTTGGCGCCGTCGACGATGCCCAGCTGGGTATCGCGGGCGGCATTGCCACTGCCCAGGTATTTGGAGCGGTTGTAGGTGTAGGCCGCGTTGATCCGCCAGCCATTGTCCCACCCATAGCCGAACGCCGCTTCCAGGCCGTTGCTTTCCACGCCACCGAAGTTCTCATAGACGCCGTCGGTCTCGCCCAGGTAGTCGATGCCGCTGACGAAGCCCGCCGGCAGGTAGACGATGCGGTTGTCGAACTTGATGTTGTAAAGCGTGACCGAGGCGGTCAGCGGCCAGCGGCTGATGCGCATGCCCACTTCGATGTTGTCGGCGGTCTCCGGTTCGACATTGCGGAAGCGCTGCGGATCGGTCTCGCCAAGTACGCCTGATGGAATGGCGGCGAAATTCTGCGAGAAGCCGGCGAACAGCTCCATGCCTTCCACGCCCGGTGCCCAGGTGAAGCCGGTCGACAGCAGCGGATCGGACCTGGAATCGGATTTCACGTGCTCGCTGGCACCGATCACGCGGCGGCGCGACTGGTCGACGAAGAACTGCTTCACGCCCAGGCGGGCACTGAACGGCCCGAAGCGGGCCACGTCCTCGACGTAGTACATCTGCTCGTCAACCTTGTACTTGTCCTCGAACTGCACCCAGTACGGCTGATGGTCGAAGGCGATGTCCTGGCCGACGTTGAGCAGGCGGTGCCAGTCACGGCGTGCCGAACGGTCCAGCTTCTCTACCCACAGGCCGCCACGGATCGTGTTGTCGATCGCACCGAAGGTCTGCCGCCATTCGACGTCGGCGGTCACGCCCATGCGGTCGTTGTCGTAGTGGGTGTGGCGGTAGGACTGCGCGCCCAGCACGTTGCCCGCGTAGCAGTTCGGATCGTACTCGGCGGTGAAGCCCAGGCGCGGGGTGCAGCTGGCCAGGCGCTGCGCGGCGCTGCCATCGGGATTGACGAAGAAGATCTGGCCGCGGTTGCTGCCGCCGTACACGGTTTTGCCACCGAGATATTCCGATTCGGGGCGGCCCGCACCCTCATCGCTGACCTGTGCCAGGTAAGGTGGAAGCCAGTCGCCACGACCTTGCATGCGGTGCCCGTAGGCGGCCACCGAGGCCTTGAACCCGTTGCCGCCGTCGAAGGCCGCACGCAGGTAACCAAAGGTGTTCTCGCGCAGCGCACGCGAGCCGGAACGGTAGTTCTGGTCCAGATACGGAATGCCGGTGAGGGTGCCAACCAGGTTGTCGCGATCCGGATTGGTGGCAAAGCCCTTCGGTGAGACGCTGGTGTATTCCGGCTCGTCGGCATCGTTGTAGGACAGGTAGCCGGTCAGGGTCCAGCGATCCAGTTCGGTGATGAACTTGCCGGCGATGTGGTCGTTGCTGGCGTGGCCGGTGCCGTCGATCCAGTCGTGCACCTTCGACGAGGAGGCGCTGATCCACGCGCGGGTGTGGCCGCCGAGCAGGCCGGTGTCGTAGCGCACGTAGTACTTGCGCGCCTCGTTGTCACCGGCGCCGACCACGAAGCGCAGGCGGCTGTCCTGCATCGGGTCGCTGGTGAGGAAGTTGAGCGTGCCGCCGAGGGCTTCGTTCGAGCGCGAGGAGATGTCAGCGGTGCCCTGGCTGACTTCCACCGTTTCCAGGTCCAGGGTGTCGATGTAGCGGTTGGCCAGCGAGCCGCCGCCGTAGCCGGAGCCGCCGTTGGGCAGGCCGTCGATGGTGGTGCCGATCTGCTGGGTGTCGCGGTTGGTGACGAAGCCACGCATGCTGATCTGCGTACCCCACACCGACGAGCCGGTGGCATCGGCTTCGCTGACCACCACGCCAGGTACCTCGTTGAGCGCGTCGTTGACGCTGCTCATCACGGTCTGCCGGTTCAGCGTTTCCGCACGCACCGAAGTCTTCGCATAGCTGGTGGCCTGGCCGATCACCTGCACCTGGTCGAGGGTACGCGCATCGCTGCTGCGCGCTTCGCCCGTATCGCCCTGCGGTGCTTCTGCGAGGGCGTCCAGGGTGGGGGCGATCAGCAGGGCAAGCAGCGAAACACGGGGAAAGCGCGCAATCGTTCGCATTGATACCGGACCTTGGGGGGAGAGAAGCCCCCGAGTGTCGACAGCACCAATGACATCGACATGACGTAGAGATGCAGGAACCGTGTTGTGTGACGGCCGACGCCCCCGGCCGCCTGCCTGTCAGTACCGCGCGTCCTTGGGTTTCGGGTCGCGCGGCCAGTCCTTGGCCTTGTTGGCGAAGTCCGGGCGTGGCTGGTTGATGAAGTGGCTGGCGATGTCCACCGCATCCTGGTCGGGCATCACCTGCTGCCCAAGCGGGGGCTTGCGGGTCACCGCCGGTGGCATGTTGTGCTTGACGAAGCCGGCGGCCTTGTACAGGCGCGCCATGCCCGCGCCGATGTTGAAGCTGTGGTCGCCCCATAGCGGCGGGAAGGCGATGTCACCGCTGGCGTCGCGCCGTCCTTCGCCGTTGTCGCCATGGCAGGCGGCGCACTGCACGGCGTACAGCGCCTGGCCGCGGACCGGGTCCGGGGTCAGCGTGCTGTCGATCGGTCCCTCACTGGGGGCGGCTACCTTTGCACCTTCTGGCACACGACTGCTCAACCACGCCATGTAATCGAGCATCGCACGCATCTGCGGCGAGTCCTTCGGCAGCGGCTTGCCGTTCATCGAACGCTGCAGGCAGCCGTTGATGCGCTCGGTCAGCCCGATCACCTTGCCCGGACGCGGCATGTAGCGCGGATAGGCGCCGCCGCCGGTATTGAAGTAGTGATTGCCGAAAGGCCGCTTGCCCTCGGCCATGTGGCACGAGTTGCAGTTCAGATCGTTGCCGACATTGTCCGGCAGCAGCCGTGCGGTCTCGTTGAGGATGCGGCGGCCGAGCATCACCGATTCGGCATTGCCGAGCCCGGCGATTTCTTCGGCGCTGGGCGCATGGTAGTGCCCGACCACCTTGCCCTGCGCATCGAGGATATCGATCGTGCTGGCCACGGCGGCATCCAGGTCCGGGAACAGATGACGGTAAGCGAGGGTACCGGCGCCGGCCAGCAGCACGAGGGTGATCGCACTGCCGATCAGCAGGCGGGAGCGTTTGCGCGAACGTTTCATCGTGCGGCCTCCTGCGGAACGTAGTGCACCGGCTTGTCGCGCACCACCCGGCGCATGCGCGCCACGTCGACCTCGCTCACTGCACTGGCGTGGTTGCCCCAGCTGCTGCGGATGAAGGTCAGGATCTGTGCCAGCTGCGCATTCGGCAGCTGCTCGAAGCCGGGCATGGTGAAGGCCATGCGGTCATGCGGGGTATGCGGCGTGCGGCCGCCGATCAAGGTCACCTGCACCAGCGAGCTGGGGTCATCGGCGAACACGATCGAGTTGCCGGCCAAGGCTGGATAGACGCGCGGCATGCCGCGCCCGTCGGCGCGGTGGCAGGCCTGGCAGTGCTCGGCATAGGCCAGCGAACCGGCCACGCGGTAGTCGCCGCTACGCAGTGCGGCGGTGGTGGTGTCGGTACCGGGCGACCACTGTGCGCTGCGTCCTTCGCGGGCGGGCAGCTGCTTCAGGTAGCGTGCCATCGCCAGCAGGTCGGCGTCGGACAGGTACTGCGTGCTGTGCTCGACCACGTCGGCCATGCCGCCGAAGGCTGCCGAGCGATCGGTGCGACCGGTGCGCAGGAAGTCGACGATCTCGCCCTCGCTCCAGCTGGCCAGGCCGGTCGACTCGTTGCGCAGGTTCTTCGCATACCAGCCTTCCAGTACCGAGCCGGACAGGAACTGGCGGCTGCCATCATCGGCCATCGCCTTTTCCTGGAACGCCAACCCGCGTGGCGTGTGGCAGGCACCGCAGTGGGCCAGGCCTTCCACCAGTTCGGCGCCGCGCTGCTGGCTGGCATCCAGCGACGGATCCGGGTTGAACGTGCGCGGGCGTGCGAACAGCAGCTGCCACCAGGCCAGTGGCCAGCGCATGTTGGCCGGCCACGGGATCGTGCTGTCGGCGTTGTCCTGCTTCACCGGTTGCACCGAGCCCATGAAGTAGGCGTACAGCGCCTTGATCTCGGCGTCGCTGGCGATCACGTACGAGGCGTACGGCATGGCCGGATACAACGGCTGCCCATCGTGGCGGATGCCGCGACGTACCGCGCGCTCGAAGTCGGCGTAGTCGTAGGCGCCAATGCCGGTGTCCGGATCGGGCGTGATGTTGGTCGAGTAGATCGTGCCCATCGGCGTCTGCATGCCGAGGCCACCGGCGAACGGCTTGCCGCCGGGCGCGGTGTGGCAGGCCGCGCAGTCGGCCGCGCGCGACAGGTATTGTCCCTGCGCGATCAATGCCGGATCGTGGATGTCGACCTGCGCGGCCTGTCGCGGTGCGAACCAGTAGGGCGTGGTGCGGGCGACGCCGTAGGCGGCGGCCAGCGTGGCGGCCAGGGCAATGGCGAGCTTGAACGAGGTGCGCATGGCGGCACTGTGGGCAATCCCGCGCGCGCGTTCATTGATCCGGATCAATGACTGAACAGATACAGCTTGTACACCAAGCTGAATCCTTCCTGCGTTGTCATCAAGCCGTCATCCATGCGCGATAGATGGCCCACGCGCGCGTCGCTAATCTGCCACGCTGTCGCACCTTTTCCCCGATTGCCCATGAAGCGCCTGCTGCTGTTGTTGCTGGCGTGCGCCGGCCTGTGGCTGGCTGCATGCTCGTCCTCGATCAATGCCTCGTCCACCTCGCTTGCCGATCGGCTGATCGCGCCGGGTGGCGTATCGACCCTGCTCGATCGTCCGCGCATTGCCGCGGCCATTGCCGAACTGCCCAATCGCCACGGCTTCGCGCCGGGCCGCGATGGCGTGCCGATCTTCTGGCGTGTGTTCGATCCTGGCGATTACGGCGCGCGTTACCACTACCTGCCGCAGCGCCACGAGAACGGCCTGCCGCTGGATACCGGCCTGAGCCTGGCAGTACCGCAGCCGTTCCGCGCGCAGGCACCGCGCGGTACCGTGGTGCTGCTGCACGGCTGGATGATGAACGGTGATTCGATGCTGCCGTGGTCGTTGCAGTTGGCCGAATCCGGCTACCGCGTGGTCACGCTTGACCTGCGCAACCATGGACAGTCCGGTACCGGGCCGTCGGGCTATGGCACCTATGAATCCGATGACGTGGTGGATGTGATCGGCGAGCTGCGCGCGCGTGGTGAAGTAACCGGCCCGCTGTACCTGTTCGGCGTGTCCTATGGCGCCGCCACAGCGGTATTCACCGCCGACAAGCTCGGCGACCAGGTGGAAGGGGTGGTGGCGATGGAATCGTTCGCCAATGCCGGTGTGGCGATCCGCACGATGATTCCACACCTGATGGGACTGCAGCCGGAAGGCCTGAAGGCGCAGGCGATGGCGTCGTACGCGCGCTGGCGCTACGGCGGCCAGGACATCAACCAGGTGATCGCCGCCGCCAGCCGCCGTATCGACGTCGATCTGGACCGCGTGGACGTAGCGCGCGCGCTGGCCGATACCCGCGCCTGCGTGCTGCTGCTGCACGGCCAGGGCGACCAGCACATTCCGGTCAGCCAGGGCCGCGAACTGGCCCAGGCCAACCCGCGCGCGCACTACATCGAGATGCGCGGCGAGGACCACATCACACTGCCGCTGCGGCTGGACCTGCTGGCCGGCGTGGTCGATGACTGGATGGCGCGCGATGAGCACCACCCGAAGAGCGCCTGTCCGGCCCCACAGCTGCCGGCCCAGGCCGAGTGGCTGGCCCACCGCTGAAAAAAGGGGACGGAGGGGATTAAGTCGTTTCCCGCACAGCTGGGCCATAAACGACTTAATCCCCTCCGTCCCCTTTTTCTGTCAGGCCACCCGTCGTGCCAGCGAGCGGGCAGACGCTGCGACGCCCAGCAGCAGCGCGGCCACGCACAGGAAGGCGAAGCCGAGGCTGGTGGCGTGTGCCAGTGCACCGATCGCTGCCGGGCCGGCGAGGATGCCGGCGTAACCCAGCGTGGTGACTGCGGTGATTGCGATGCTCTCCGGCATCACCCGCTGCTGGCCGGCCATCGAGAACAGTGCCGGCACGATGTTGGCGCAGCCCAGCCCGACCAGCACATAGCCCGCCAGCGCCACCGGGAACGAGGGTACCAGCGTGGCCAGGGTGAAACCTGCTGCGGCGGTGATGCCGCCGAAGACCAGGGTACGGGTGCGGCCGAGGCGCTCGACGATGCCGTCGCCGAACAGGCGCATCGCGGTCATCGCCAGGGTGAACAGCGCGAAGCCGGCGCCGGCCTGGTCACGCGGCACTTGCCGCACTTCGGCCAGGAACACCGCGCTCCAGTCCAGCATCGAGCCCTCGGCGAGGAACACCACGAAGGCCAGCACGCCGATGAACAGCACCACGCCGTGCGGCAGCGCCAGCAGTGGGCCGTCGTGCAGGATCCGTTGCGGGCGCCAGTGCGGCGCCGACAGCACCGCGACCAGCAGCAGTGCCGCCACCGAAACCAGCGCGGCCAGCCACAGCGGTGTACCCAGGATCAGCAGGCCGGTCATGCAGCCGGCGCCGACGAAGCCACCGATGCTGTAGAAGGCGTGGAAGCCGGACATCATCGCGCGCCCGGCGTCGCGCTCGACCGCGACCGCCTGCATGTTCATCGCACAATCCAGCGCACCGACGCCGGCGCCGAACACGAACAGCGCCGCACCCAGCGCCACCGGCGAGGGCGCCAGCACCAGCAAGGGCAGGGCGCACAGCATCATCGCGCAGGTGATCACCATCACCCGGCGGCAGCCCAGCCGCCCGGTCAGCGCGCCCGCCAACGGCATCGCCAGCAGCGAGCCGAGCCCAAGGCACAGCAGCACGGCGCCGAGGCTGGCGTCGGACAGCCCGGCCTTGGCCTTGGCGTAGGGCACCATCGGCGCCCATGCGGCGGTGGCGAATCCGGGAATGAAGAAGGCGGCGCGGGTGGCGTGCTGCTGGGCACGGGGGGATGAAGGCGTCATGCGCGATGCGAAGCTCCAGGGAACAGTCATGAAAACGATTTCAGACTGACTCGGCAAGTGCCATGCGCGACATCGGGCGACGCATACGATTGCAGTGACCCGATTGCGTCACCAGCGATTAACGCCACGCGCGGACAGTGGCTGCACGGTCTGCATTCCGCCGGCCGCTGCCGGAGACCTGTACATGAGCACGACACCGACCATCCTCCTCGTCCACGGCTTCTGGGGCGGGGCCGCACACTGGGCCAAGGTGATCCTGGAACTGCATCGCAACGGCCACGACCGTGTGCAGGCGGTGGAACTGCCGCTGACCTCGCTGGCCGACGACGCAGGGCGCACCCGGAAAATGATCCGGCAGATCGACGGGCCAGTGCTGCTGGTCGGCCACTCCTATGGCGGCGCGGTGATCAGCCAGGCCGGTAACGAGCCCAACGTGAAGGGCCTGGTCTACATCGCCGCGTTCGCGCCTGATGCCGGCGAGAGTCCCGGTGGCATCACCCAGCAGCACCTGCCGGAGGCGGCGCCGAACCTGGCACCTGACAGTGATGGCTACCTGTGGCTGCGTGCGGACAAGTTCCATGAGAGCTTCTGCCAGGATCTGAGCGAGGACGAAGGCCGGGTGATGGCCGTTACCCAGAAGGCACCGCTGGCCAGCACCTTCGGTGATGCGGTCAGCGACCCGGCGTGGAAGCACATGCCGAGCTGGTACCAGCTGTCCCGCCAGGACCGCATGATCGCGCCGGAAAACCAGAAGGCCATGGCCGCAAGGATGCAGCCCAGGCGCCTGCTGGAGCTGGATGCCAGCCATGCCTCGCTGGCTTCGCAGCCGAAGGAAGTGACCGCGCTGATCCTGGAGGCCTGCGTCGCCATCGGCGGCTGATCCCGCGCCAGCACACCGCACGACAGCCGCGGCGCAGGGGAGTACACTCCTGCGCCGCGGCTGTCCGGCCGCGTCCCTCTCCTCCCTCCAGCCGCCGCCAGAGGATCCCACCCTATCGTGGAGGTCCCGCCGTGCTGTCTGTGCCTGTTGTCCATACGCCGTCCCCCTTGCCGCGTCGCCGCGCGTTGCCGCAGGCGCTGGCCCGGGGTTTGCTGATCGCTGCTCTGGGCAGCAGCGGTATTGCTGTTGCGCAGTCCAGTACGGATCCAGCCAAGGATTCGCAGGCGCCTGCATCACAGACCCTGCAGACCGTGCAGGTCACGGCCAACCTGCTCGGTACCATCACCGAGGGCAGCGGCGCCTATACGCCCGGCACTATTGCCACCGCGACCCGCCTGGTGCTGACGCCACGGCAGACCCCGCAGACCATCAGCGTGATCACCCGCGCACAGATGGATGACTTCGGCCTGCACGGCATCGACGACGTGATGCGGGTGACCCCCGGCATCAGCATCGTCACCTACGACAGCGAACGCACCGAGTACTACGCGCGCGGCTTTGCGATCCAGAACTTCCAGTACGACGGCATTCCGATGTCGCGCAATTCGGCGTACTCCGCCGGCAACACGCTCAGCGATACCGCCATCTACGACCGCATCGAGGTGCTCAAGGGCGCGACCGGCCTGTTGACCGGCATGGGCGATCCGGGTGCGACCATCAACCTGGTGCGCAAGAAGCCGGGCAAGGACTTCGCCGGCAGCGCCTCACTGGGTGTCGGCCGCTGGGACGACTACCGCGCCGAGCTCGATGTGGGTGGCCCGCTGACTGCCGATGGCCGCGTGCGTGGCCGTGCCGTGGGTGCCTGGGAAGACAAGCACTCCAACCTGGACAACTACCAGCGCACCAGCAAGGTCGGCTATGCCGTGGTGGAAGCCGATCTGGGCGATCGCACGCTGCTGTCGGTCGGTGGCGACGTGATGGACAGCGACCCGAAGGGGTCGACGTGGGGCGGCATTCCGCTGCTGGACAGCGCCGGCAACTTCAACCGCATGCCGCGCTCGTTCAACAATGGTGCGCAATGGGCCGGCTGGCGCCAGTACGTGCGTACCGGTTTCACCACGTTGGAGCACACGTTCGCCAACGATTGGATTGCCAAGCTGCAGCTCAACCACCAGGTCAACGGCTATGACGCCGCACTGGCCGGTGCCGCTGCCGGCAATCCTGATCCGTTGACCGGCGAGGGCGTCAGCCTGTGGCTCGGCAAGTACGTTGGCAAGACCGTCAGCAATGCCGCCGACTTCTATGTGAGCGGGCGTTTCGGCCTGTTCGGGCGAGAGCATGAGCTGGTGGTCGGTGGCAGTGCCTCGCGCAAGCGCTGGACCAATACCGGCTACGGCCCGCAGGCGGGGTTCCCGGATACCGTGCCGGACTACAGGACCTGGAATGGCGACATTGCCGAACCGCAGTGGCAGCGCACCTATGACAACAATGAAGTGACCCGCGAGAATGGGCTGTACGTGGTTGGCCGCTTCGATCTGGCCGATCCGTTGAAGCTGATCGTCGGCAGCCGCCTGGCCAGTTACCGCTCGCCGGACACGCGAGAGACCGGTGTCCATGTGCCCTATGCCGGCGTGGTCTACGACCTCGGCGAGCATTATTCGGTGTATGCCAGCTACAGCACCATCTTCAAGCCGCAGGGCGAGCGTGACGAGCAGGGCAAGGCACTGGATCCACTGGAGGGCCGCAGCTACGAGGTTGGCCTGAAGGCCGAGTTCTTCGATGGACGCCTCAATGCCAGTGCGGCGCTGTTCCAGCTTGATCAGGACAACTTCGCCCAGCCCACCGGCGGCAAGACACCGGATGGCCTGGATGCCTACCGCGCCTTGATGGGCGTGCGCACCAAGGGTTACGAGCTTGAAATGTCGGGTCAGCTGGCCGAGGGCTGGCAGGTGCAGGGTGGGTTCTCCCACAAGATCGCCCGCCAGGCGGGCACCAAGGTGACCACGCTGGAACCGGAGAACCAGTTCAGCCTGCACACCCGCTACCGTCTGCGTGGCGCCTGGCAGGCGCTGACGCTGGGTGGTGGCGCACGCTGGCAGGATTCGACTTTCGGCGAGATCACCAACCCGGCCACGCGGGCCAAGGTGGTGCATCGCACGCAGCCGTACTGGTTGCTCGATGCGATGGTGCGCTACCAGTTCAACGATCGCCTGTCGGCCACGGTCAACGTCAACAACCTGCTCGACAAGCGTTACTACACGATCTTCAACTGGTACAGCACCTACACCTGGGGCGAGCCGCGCAACGTGCGGTTGAGCTTGAATTACAGGTTCTGACGCAGATGCGCCCGCGATGCTCTGCAGCATCGCGGGCGATGTGGTTACAGCGGCAGGTCGAACACCAGCACTTCGGCATCGTTGCCGTTTTCCAGCGTCAGCTGGGCTTCGTCGCTGACCTGCAGCGCATCACCGGCTTCCAGGGTGATGCCGTTGACCTGCAGCTGCCCACGGGCCACCTGCACATAGGCGCCACGACCGTTGCCAAGCGCATGGTGCAGCTTCTGGCCGCCGTCGAGGATGGTGGCGAAGATGCGGGCATCCTGGTGGATGCGCAGCGAACCGTCGGCACCGTCCGGCGAAGCGATCAGGCGCAGCTGGCCGCGCTTGGTCTCCGGCGCGAAGTGGGTCTCCTCGTACGACGGCGTGATGTTCTCGGTGTCCGGGAAGATCCAGATCTGCAGGAAGTGCACGGTCTCGTCGGCCGAGTGGTTGAACTCGCTGTGGGTGACGCCGCTGCCGGCGCTCATGCGCTGCACGTCGCCGTAGCGCAGCACTGAGCCGGTGCCCATCGAGTCCTTGTGTTCCAGCGCACCGCCCAGCACGTAGGAGATGATTTCCATGTTGCTGTGGCCGTGGGTGCCGAAGCCCTGGCCGCCGATCACCTTGTCTTCGTTGATCACCCGCAGCGGGCCGAAGCTGACGTAGCGCGGGTCGTAGTAGTTGGCGAAGGAGAAGGTATGGCGCGAGGACAGCCAGCCATGCTCGGCCAGGCCACGGGTAGCGCTCTTGCGGATCTGCAGCATGATGGAATCTCCTTGTTCGATGGTTTCGATGGGGCGGGGTGGGCTGGAAGCCGCTGTGTTTCCCCGTTGGAGAGAAGTATCCGCTTGCGCCTTGGGTTTGAAAAACGGATAGTTTTGACAGCCATCATCGAAAAATTCGAATGCTCAAGCTCAGCCTCGACGCCCTGCAGATCCTGGATGCCATCGACCGGCGCGGCTCCTTTGCCGGCGCCGGCAAGGCCCTGCACAAGGTGCCCTCGACCATCTCCTACACCGTGGCCAAGCTGGAGGAGGACCTGGGCGTTCAGCTGTTCGACCGGGTCGGTCCGCGCGCCGAGCCGACCGAGGCTGGCCGCGCGCTGCTGGACGAAGGCCGGCACCTGCTGCGCGCCGCCCGCGAGCTGGAACTGCGGGTGCGCCGGGTGGCGTCGGGCTGGGAGACCGAACTGACGCTGGCGGTGGATTCGGTGTTCCCGACCTGGCTGCTCGGCCCGGATATCGCCGCGTTTCGTGAGGCCGAGGCACCGACCCGGCTGCGATTGATCGGCGAGGCCCTGTCCGGCACCTGGGAGGCCCTGCTGGACCGCCGTGCCGACCTGCTGGTCGGCGCGCCGGGTGAGGGCCCCAGTGGCGGTGGTTACGTGGTCGAGCCGCTGGGCACGGTGGAGTTCGTGTTCGCGGTCGCGCCCGGTCATCCGTTGGCCGCAGTGCCGGGTGTGCTGGGTCGCGAGCAGCTGGTCGAGCACTGCGCGATCGCGGTCTCTGATTCCGCGCGCAGGCTGCTGCCGCGCACGGTCGGCTTGTTGATGGGGCAGGAGATGCTGACGGTGCCGGACATGGCCAGCAAACTGAAGCTGCAGTGCGAAGGCGTGGGATTCGGTTTCCTGCCCGAACCGTGTGCGCGCGCTGCGGTGGCGCGTGGCCAGCTGGTGATCCGTGAGGTGGAGGAACACAAGCCGGAGGAGACCTTCTGGCTGGCCTGGCGCACTGGAGAGGATGGCGCCGCACTGCGCTGGTGGCGCGAACGCCTGCGCAGGCCGGAGCTGCTGTCGCAGTGGTGGCAGGCAATGGCCAGGGGGTAGGGGTTTGGCAGGGCTGCGCCCTGCACCCGCTACGATCCAGAGCAACAGCAACAGCAACAGCAACAGCAGAAGCTGGTTTCCTTAGGGATGGCGGGGTGGGTCCGGTTGCGGGGGCCGCTGCAAGTACATCCATGTAAGCTCGGTCGCCGCATCCATGCGGCTCACGCCCCCGCAACCGGACTCACCCCGCCTTCGACAGTTTCCGCGATCTGTCGGAACGGCGTACTGCTCTGGTAGGTGTCGACCTTGGTCGACACGGTAGATCCACGCCATGCGTGGATGCTCTTCGATCAATTGTCGAAATGTTCGAACTCGATGGAGATTCATCCACGCATGGCGTGGATCCATCAGATCGCGGAAATCTGTCAGAGGTGGGGCGGTGTCGGAGTGCGGGGTGTCAGCCGCATGGATGCGGCTGCCAAGCCTACATGGACGTACTTGCGGCGTCCCCGCACTCCGACACCGCCCCGCCATCCCACGGAATGCCAGCTTTTGCCGCTGCCGTTGCCGTTGAGGTTGCCGGCCAGCGGCCGGCACTACCAGGGTGCAGGGCGCAGCCCTGCCGAAAAACACACATAAAAAAACAGCAGGCCGAGGCCTGCTGTTTCGGTGTAATGGTGCGCCCGGAGAGATTCGAACTCCCGACCGCCTGGTTCGTAGCCAGGTACTCTATCCAACTGAGCTACGGGCGCCAATTACATAAACTTGTTGTGCTGACTGTGTATGGTGCGCCCGGAGAGATTCGAACTCCCGACCGCCTGGTTCGTAGCCAGGTACTCTATCCAACTGAGCTACGGGCGCGCGGTACACAATCAAATTTTACTGCATTTCCAGCGGCGGATGCTGGAAACCTGTCGAGTGGTGCGCCCGGAGAGATTCGAACTCCCGACCGCCTGGTTCGTAGCCAGGTACTCTATCCAACTGAGCTACGGGCGCCCTGCGACAGGAGCGGAATTATGCGGATGTCGGCGCGTACCGTCAACAGTTTTGTGAAAATTTTCATCCAACTGAATGAAAAAGCTGTCAGCCACGGCATCAGGGGCCTTCAGCCACGCGAAATGATCGGCGCGCGTGCCCAGTTCCTGCGCGGACAGCACGCGCAGCTGCGCGTCCACATTCGGCAGCTTCGCCAGCAGCGTCTGCATCGAT
Source organism: Stenotrophomonas sp. YJH_SMC_119 (assembly GCF_059368315.1). Taxonomy (NCBI): domain Bacteria; kingdom Pseudomonadati; phylum Pseudomonadota; class Gammaproteobacteria; order Lysobacterales; family Lysobacteraceae; genus Stenotrophomonas; species Stenotrophomonas sp. YJH_SMC_119. The sequence goes on from NZ_JCAFRP010000004.1 coordinate 41,043, forward strand.
CCGGTGGGGGCCAACCAGTCGTGCTCCATCAGCACCGCCTGTGCGCTGCCATGCACACGCGCCATCTGCGCATCGAGGTCTTCGTCCATGCCGACGGCGGCGTAATGGTTGTTCAGGCCGACGCGTGCCCAGTCGGCAATCAGTCCGCGCGCTTCGGTGCCACCAAAGCCGAGGCGACGGCCATGCAGCACGCCCTGGCGCTGTGCGATCCACGGCAGGAAGCGGTAGACCAGCGGCAGCAGCCAGCCACGCGGTGGTGGGAATCCGCGCCAGAACGGTGAGCCGCTGGCGGCCAGCCACAGCCGGTTGAAGTGCTGCGGGTTGCGGCCGGCATGCACGCAGGCCAGCTGCCCGCCCAGGCTATGGCCGCCGATGATCCAGGGCAGGGCGTCGCCTTCGTCATCCGCTGCGGCCAGGACGGCCTGGCTGGTCGGCAGATCCTGTTCGAGTACCTCGCGATAGCCCCAGTCCTGCGTGCGCGATGGGCGCAGCGAACTGCTGCCGTTGCCGCGCCACTCGTGCAGGTAGACCGCCACGCCCTTCGCCGCCAGCGCCAAAGCCAGTGGCAGGTAGTGGCGCGCGGCCACGCCCAGTGCCGGCAGCCACAGCAGGCGTGCGATGGGCTGTGCGGGCACGCAGGCGATCACCTCGAAGCGATGGCCGTCGTCGCACTGCACGGCAAGGACGCTCGGCGTCGGGCTCATGCGTGGGGTGCCGCGCCGAAGTGGTCGAGCACCAGCACCTCGCTGCGGCCGGGGGCATAGCCCTGCTGCAGGCCGCGTGCAACGTAGTCGATGCCGGCTTCGCAGGCGTTGGCCAGGCTCAGGCCATTGCACAGCTGCGCGGCGATGGCCGAGGCCAGCGTGCAGCCGGTGCCATGTGCGTCCAGTGGCAGGCGCGCGTGGATGAATTCTTCGCTGCTGACGCCGTCGAAGTAGCGATCGATCACGCGATTGCCCTCATGCAGGTGGCCACCCTTGAGCAGCACTGCGCCGGCACCGAGGTCGAGCAGGGCCGAGGCGGCCTGTTCTGCGTCTTCGCCGTTGCTGATCTTCCGGCCGACCAGCAGTTCTGCTTCCGGCGTATTGGGGGTGATCAGCGTGGCCAGCGGGATCAGGCGCTCACGCATGGCCTGCAATGCGCTGTCTTCCAGCAGGCGTGCCCCACTGGTGGCGACCATCACCGGGTCCAGTACCACGTGTGGCGGGCGGTGCTTTTCGAGTGCATCAGCGACGGCATGGATCACTTCGGCGTTGGCCAGCATCCCCAGCTTCACCGCGTGGATGTCGAAGTCGTCGAAGCAGGCATCCAGCTGCGCGCGCAGGAACTCGATGGGTGGCACGTGCACGGCGATGACGCCGCGGGTGTTCTGCGCGGTCAGTGCCGCAATCGCGGAAAGGCCATGCACGCGGTGTGCGGCGAAGGCCTTGAGGTCAGCCTGGATGCCGGCGCCACCGCCGGAGTCGGAGCCGGCGATGGTGAGGGCGGAAACGGGAGTGGTCGGGCTCATCGGTTGATTGTGCCGTGGTCCCGCAGGGGAAGGTAGATCCACGCCATGCGTGGATGTCCTTGATTCAATGCCGCCAACGCGCCCACTGCTGGTACAGCACATAACCCAGCCCGGTCAGGCCAGTCAGCAGGGCGGGGGCGAGCAGGGCGTCGTACTGCCAGCGCATGAACAGCCAGGCGCCGAGGACGCCGCCGGCGAGGAAGCCGCTGATGATCAGGCCGCTGAGGGTCAGCCGCCGTACCTGCAGCGGCAGCCCACGCAGCAGGTGGCCCAGGCCGATGCCGAGGTCGGTGAACATGCCGCTGAGGTGGGTGGTGCGCACCACTGCGCCACTGAAGGTGGTGGCCATCGCGTTCTGCAGGCCGCAGGCCATGGCGGCGGCCAGCGCGCCCCAGATCTGGTGTTGTTCAAAGAGCGGAATGGCCACCAGCAGCAGCACCGATTCCAGCGCCAGTGCCACGCCATAGCGCCGGCCCAGCTGCAGGGCGCTGTCCTGGATCAGCAGGCCGCTGAGCATCGCGCCCAGCGAGAACGCGATCAACAGCCCCCACAGGTGCCCGACGGCGCGCCAGTCCCCCTGCGCCAGCGCCATGCCCAACTGGCTGGTACTGCCGGTCATGTGGCTGACCGCCTGGTGCTCGAAACCGAGGAAGCCGACCACGTTGACCATGCCGGCCACGCACGAGAGCGCGACCGCGCCGATCCAGACCCAGGTGGGCAGGCGTATTCCCATCGGCGGGGCCCCTCAGGGCCCGCCGAAGCCGCCGTTGAACTGCAGCTCGCTGAAGGTGTTGCTGGCCGGGTCGAACACCGCGCCCCAGAACTGCGTGCCGCCGTCACAGACGCGGATCGCTTCGCGCGCCGGATTGATGCCGCTGTCGTCGGGCAGGTGGAAGGCGTTGACGTAGATCAGCCGCTTGCCGGCGCTTTCGATGCCGACGTACTGGCGGTCGAAGTCCAGCACTTTTGGTACCTGTGCCTCCAGCGACGACAGCTGTGCCTCCAGCTGATCGATCTGCTGCCGGCTGGGAGCCCAGTAGCCGCTGACCCGCCCGGCCTCGCGGCCGGGGCTGGCGCGCGAGCAGGTGTCGAGCACCTGCGCGGCGATGATCGGGCGGGTGACCACCCAGGACTGCCCGGTGCGCTCGGCGGTCGGCACACTGGCCGGGCCGCGCGTGGTGGTGCAGGCGCCGAGCACGGCTGCGAGGGTGATCGCAGCCGTGGGCAGCAGCAGGCGGGTGCAGCGGTTCACAACACCTCCGAAGCGTAATCGGCCAGGCGCGAGCGTTCGCCTCGGCGCAGGGTGATGTGCGCACTATGCGGCCAGTTCTTGAAACGATCCACCGCGTAGGTCAGGCCCGAGGTGGTCTCGGTCAGATACGGGGTGTCGATCTGCTCGACGTTGCCCAGGCAGACGATCTTGGTGCCGGGGCCGGCACGGGTGATCAGCGTCTTCATCTGCTTCGGGGTGAGGTTCTGCGCCTCGTCCAGGATCAGGTAGCGCGACAGGAAGGTACGGCCGCGCATGAAGTTCATCGAGCGGATCTTGATGCGGCTGGCCAGCAGGTCGTTGGTGGCCTGGCGACCCCAGGTGCCGCCTTCCTGGTTGTGCGTGAGCACTTCCAGGTTGTCGGTCAGCGCGCCCATCCACGGCGTCATCTTCTCCTCCTCGGTACCCGGCAGGAAACCGATGTCCTCGCCGACGCTGACCGTGGCGCGGGTCATGATGATCTCGCGGTAGCGCTGCTGGTCCATCGTCTGCGCCAGGCCGGCAGCCAGCGCCAGCAGGGTCTTGCCGGTGCCGGCGGTGCCCAGCAGCGTGACGAAGTCGATCTCCGGGTCCATCAGTGCATTGAGCGCGAAGTTCTGCTCGCGGTTGCGCGCACTGATACCCCAGACGGCGTGGCTGCCGTGGCGGAAATCATCGACCAGCGACAGCACTACCTTGCCGTCGCCGACCACGCGGCTGACGCGCAGTTCGACTTCGTCTTCGCCGGGCAGGTAGACGTATTGGTTCGGGTACCACTCCTCGCCGTCCTGCGCCTGGATTTCGTAATGGCTGCGGCCCTTGTCGCTCCAGCTGCGCAGGTCGTCGCCGTGGCGCTTCCAGAAGTCTTCCGGCAGCTCGGTGGCGCCGGTGTAGAGGAGGCTGAAATCGTCCAGCGCGCGGTCGTTTTCGTAGTCCTCGGACACGATGCCGGCGATGGCGGCCTTGATCCGCAGGTTGATGTCCTTGGAAACGAACACCACCGGCAGGTCCGGCGTTTCTTCCTTCAGCGCCAGGATCGCGCCAAGGATGGCATTGTCGGGAATGACCTTGCCAAAGCTCTTGCCCGCGTCGAAGTGGCTGGTCTGGAAGCGCAGCTTGCCGGCGCTCTGCTTGCCGCGCAGCTGCAGGCCGTTGGGGCGCTGCAGCGGAATGCCGTCGGCCAGGTTGTCCAGGCCGGATTCCTGCACCAGCTCGTTGAGGAAGCGGCTCACCTGGCGGGCGTTGCGGCTCGCTTCGGAGGTGCCCTTCTTGCCGTTGTCCAGCTCCTCGATCACCTGCATGGGCAGGTAGATGTCGTGCTCCTCGAATTTGAACAGCGCGGTCGGATCGTGCATCAGCACGTTGGTATCCAGCACGTAGATGCGCTTGCCTCGGGTCATCGTCGATTCCTGGTTACGGACAGGGAAAAACCACCACGGCCTGCTGCGGGGCAGGGTGATGGCAGACACAGTAGGCAGTGGGACTCACTTGGACTGGGAGGCCTTCAGTTCGGCGAGAACGGCATCGGCATGGCCGGCAACCTTGACCTTGCGCCAGGACTGCACGATGCGGCTGTCGGGGGAAATCAGGAAGGTGCTGCGTTCGACGCCACGTACCTGCTTGCCGTACATGTTCTTCATCTTGATCACGTCGAAGGCGCTGCACAGCGCTTCGTCGCCATCGCTGACCAGCGGGAAGTTGAAGCCCTGCCTGGCACAGAAGTTGTCGTGCGACTTCACCGAGTCGCGAGAGACGCCGAGCACGACCGCGCCGGCCTTCTTGAACTTCGGCAGCAGGGCGTTGAAGTCGATGCCTTCGGTGGTGCAGCCGGGAGTGCTGTCCTTGGGGTAGAAGTACAGCACCAGCCACTGGCCGGCATAGTCGCCGAGAGTGGCCTGGTTGCCACCGGACAGCGCCAGCGGCAGGGAGAGGGTGGTGCTGTCCAGGGTATCGCCGTTGTTCATGAGGTCCTTCTGTCGAGCCTGGGTTGTTTCTACGACAATTGCATGAAACGCCACGCGCCCGTGAGAGGCGCGCGAAAAATCCGCACTCCCAATCAGAATTTCATCGGGTCCATGATCGCGTCCAGGTTCAGGTGGTCGCAGAACTCAAGGAAATCGTCGCGCAGCGCGGCGATGTGCATGTTGGCCGGCACGCCGATGGTGACCTGTGCACTGAACATTTCCGCACCGGTCTGCATGGCGCGGTAGCGCGTGCTCTGCAGGTTCTCGATGGTGATGCCCTGGCGGTCGAAGAAATCGGCCAGCTGGAACAGGATGCCCGGCTTGTCGGCGGCGATCACTTCGACAATGTACGGCAGCAGGTTGGACTGCGCCTGCTTGGCCGCGGTGCGGTACCAGACCAGCTTCAGGCCTTCCTCGCGCTCCAGCCGGGTCAGCATCGCCTCGAGCTTGGCCACCGAGTCCCAGGAGCCGGTGGCCAGGGCGGTGACCGAGACATCGCGGCCGACCGTGGCCAGGCGTGCGTCCACCAGATTGCAGCCGCTGTCGGCGATGCGGCGGGTGACGGACAGCAGGGGGGACTCCGGATGCGTCGTATAGGCGTTGATCAGGAGGTGGTTTTCGCTCGGCGCGGGGCGCGGGGTGGTGTCGGTCAAGGCGATTCCGGGTAATGCATGCGTTAGTCTGAATGCCCGCCAGAGGCGGGGATCCACCGGTGTCCAGCATACTTGCCCGTGCTTTCGCGCCGCAAGTAACATTCAGGTCGCCCCCGGCCTTTCGTGGCGGGCGTTTTCCCTTTCCAGCCAAGAGCAGCACGTCCTTGTCCCTTTCCGGCCTCATCACCGCGCTGGCGACCCCGTTCCGGGCCGACGGCGCCCTCGATCCCGACGGTTGGCAGCGCCTGCTGCACCTGCAACTGGAAGGTGGCGTCCATGGCGTTGTCGTTGCCGGCTCGACCGGCGAAGCGGCAACCCTCACCGATGCCGAGTACGACCTGCTGCTGGCCAGCGCGGTCGAACGCATTGGCGGCCGCATCCCGGTCATGGCCGGCACCGGCCTGTCCGGTACCGCCAAAACCATCGAACAGACCCGTCGTGCGGCCGCGCTTGGCGCCAGCCATGCACTGGTGGTCACCCCGCCTTACGTGAGGCCGACCCAGGCCGGTCTGATTGCCCATTATCGTGCGGTCGCCGACCAGGGCGGGTTGCCGGTCGTGCTGTACAACGTGCCCGGCCGTACCGGTTGCGACATGCAGCCGGAGACCGTGGCCGAACTGGCCAGCCACCCCAACATCGTCGGCATCAAGGAGGCGGTGGGCGACACCGGCCGGGTGCAGGCGCTGCTCGCACTGCGCAGCCCGCAGTTCGCCGTGCTCAGCGGCGACGACGGTACGGCCGCGCGTTCGATCCGGGCCGGTATCGACGGCCTGATCTCGGTCGGCTCCAATGTGCTGCCCGGCGCCTACCGCCGCATGTGCGAGCTGGCCGCCGCCCATGACCACGAAGCCACCGAGTCCTGGGATGCGCGCCTGCAGCCGTTCCATGATTTCTGCGGTGTTGAACCGAACCCGATTCCGGTCAAGGCGCTGCTGCGCCGTATCGGCATCGGCCATGACCTGCGCCTGCCGCTGCTGCCGCTGTCCGCGCCGCACCACGCGGCCGCCGACCATCTTGCCGGCGACATCGCCGCCCTTGAAGCCCTTTCCAGCCACTGACCTTTCGTCTTGGTCTGACCCAGGAGATTCACATGCGTCAATCCGTTTCCACTGTCCGCGTGCTGTCCTACGCCCTGCTTGCGGTGGCCGTTGCCGCCGGCACCACCGGCTGCTTCAAGCGTGGCGTCAAGGGCGACTATGCCCTGGCCCCGGAAATGCGTCCGCTGGAAGTGCCGCCGGACCTCAACCTGCCGGCCACCACCGGTGACAACAAGGTGCCGGCGCTGGTGTCGGCCACCAAGCCGGCAGCGCCGGCGGCTGCGGCTCCGGCCGTTGGCAATACCGGTTTCACCATCGCCGGTGGCAAGGATGAAGCCTTCGCCAAGGTCGGTACCGCGCTGGAAGGCGTGGAGGGCGTGACCATCGCCAGCCGCGCCCAGCTGCTCGGCTCGTATGACGTGGCCTACGAAGGCAGCAACTTCCTGGTCCGCGTGGTCGCCGTCGATGCCGGCGCCTACATCTCCGCGGTCGACCCGCGTGGCCTGCCGGCCACCGCCGAAGCGCCGGTGAAGCTGATCGCCGCGCTGAAGGCGAAGCTGGCCCAGTAAGGGCTGCCTCTGGTAGAGGCTGACCTTGGTCGGCGCTTCTGTGCCAACCAAGGTTGGCACCTACCGGATCGCAAGGTTGGCATGCCGGATCGCAAGGCTGGCATGCCGGATCTTGCGGTTGGCGTTCACCGGAAAACAGAAAAGGGCGCCCGTGGGCGCCCTTTTCGTTGCCGCCGTGGGCGCTTCTCAGCGCTCCAGCAGCTTCAGCTTGTCCGGCTTGCCATCCCATTCGCCGGCGTCGGCGGGCGGGTCCTTGCGCACGGTCAGCACCGGCCACTCCTTCGCCAGCTCGGCGTTGAGGGCGACGAAGCCTTCCTGGCCGGCGGGGACATCGTCCTCCGGGAAGATCGCATTGACCGGGCACTCCGGCTCGCAGAGGGTGCAGTCGATGCACTCATCCGGGTCGATCACCAGGAAGTTCGGGCCTTCGTGGAAGCAATCCACGGGGCACACTTCCACGCAATCGGTGTGTTTGCACTTGATGCAGTTTTCGGTGACGACAAAGGGCATGGGCTGGGGGTGGATCGATTCCTGAACCCGCCAATTCTAGAACAGGTTGGCCCCCGCTGTCGGCGCGGGGCGGAAATCGGGCGTCTGGCAGGCGCGGCCGTGGCAGTCATTGGCGGCAGGGCGGGGCCTGTGCGACGCTGCGGGTCAGCCGGCTGCGTCGGGTGGCCGGCCCCCTTCCCAGCAGGATCGTCAATGTCGCCAGCCAAGCCCAGCATCGCACCCCATGGCGGTGAGAACACTGCATTCATCGTCCTGATCAGCTGCGTGGCCACGCTCGGTGGATTCCTGTTCGGCTTCGACAGTGGTGTCATCAATGGCACGGTCGATGGCCTGCGCCAGGCCTTCAATTCCAGCGAGGCGGCGCTCGGTTTCGAAGTCGCCTCGATGCTGCTGGGCTGCGCGATCGGTGCGTTCCTGGCCGGCTGGCTGGGCGACCGCCTGGGACGCCGCGGCGTCCTGATCGTGTCGGCGCTGATGTTCCTGGTTTCGGCGCTGGGCGCCGGCGCAGCCCACGCCTCGTGGCTGTTCATCGCGGCCCGCGTGCTGGGCGGCTTTGCAGTAGGGGCGGCCAGCGTGATGTCGCCGGCCTACATCGCCGAGGTGGCGTCGGCGCGCTATCGCGGGCGCCTGGCCACAGTGCAGCAGATGGCGATCATCTGCGGCCTGTTCGCGGCGTTCCTCAGCAACTACCTGCTGGCCCGCGCCGCCGGGGCGTCGACCGAGCCGTTGTGGCTGGGTCATGAGGCCTGGCGCTGGATGTTCTGGATGCAGGCGCTGCCGTCGGGGCTGTTCCTGCTGTTGTTGCTGGTGATTCCGGAAAGCCCGCGCTTCCTGGTCCTGAAGGGGCGCCAGCAGCAGGCGAGGGCGGTGCTCGCGCGGCTGTACGGTGATACCGCGGCGGCGGCCAAGCAGGCCGAGATCGAAACCAGCCTGGCCCAGGACCAGCACAAGCCGCGCTTCGGCGACCTGCGCAACAAGGCCACCGGCAAGCTGCGCCCGATCCTCTGGGTGGGTATCGGCCTGGCCATGTTCCAGCAGCTGGTCGGCATCAATGTGGTGTTCTACTACGGCGCGGTGCTGTGGCAGGCGGTGGGCTTCTCGGAAAGCGACGCGCTGCTGATCAATGTGTTGTCCGGCGCACTGAGCATCGGCGCCTGCCTGCTGACGGTGCTGTTGATCGACCGCATCGGGCGCAAGCCGCTGCTGTGGATCGGCTCGGTCGGCATGTCGGTGGCGCTGGTGCTGATGGTGGTCGCGTTCGCCAGTGGAAGCCTGGCCGACGGTCGCCTGCAGCTGTCCGACGGCATGGGCCGGCTGGCGCTGGTCGCGGCCAATGTCTACGTGGTGTTCTTCAACATGTCCTGGGGCCCGGTGATGTGGGTGATGCTGGGCGAGATGTTCCCCAACCAGATCCGCGGCCCGGCGCTGGCGGTGGCGGGTGCGGCGCAATGGACCTCGAACTTCGCGATCACCGTGACCTTCCCGATGCTGCTGGCCGGCATCGGCCTGGCCGGCGCCTATGGCATCTACGCGGTCGCGGCGATCCTCTCGATTGTCTTCGTGGTCCGCTACGTACGCGAGACCAAGGGCAAGGAGCTGGAGCAGATGGAAGGCTGACGGCGACTGGCTTCGGTTGCGTTCCGTTGGCGCCTGCTTGTCCAGAGTGTGAGAGGGCGGCCTGCCCCTCCTGACAGTTCATGGTGCGTGCGGATGCGGCGAAGCGCTGGTCGGTTGTTGCCGCAGCTCGCGGGAAACCGTCCAGAGCCGGTGGGGTCACCCAGGGCAGGACCGTTGGCGCCATGGATGGCGCCATCGAGCCCCCATGGATGGGTTTACGGCGTGTCCTGCCCTGGGTGACCCCACCGGCTCAAGCCGATTGCAGGCCCGGAAAACAGAAAAGCCCGCACAAGGCGGGCTTTTTCGGTTCCTGCTGCAGCGACTGGCGCTCCCTAGGGGACTCGAACCCCTGTTTTAGCCTTGAGAGGGCCACGTCCTAACCACTAGACGAAGGGAGCGTAACTGTGTCGCTGCCGAGGCAGGAGCGCTAGTATATGCACCTCGATGCCATTGGGCAATCCCGAAACTTCAACCGGAAGCGCCAACATCATTTCCTCTGCTACATCACCGTTCAGCCTGCGCGTCATCCCGCGCGACCAGCACACGATCTCCCGCAAGGACATCAGCCCGAACGCCCTGCGCGTGCTTTATCGCCTGCGCGATGCCGGCTTCGGCGCCTACCTTGTCGGCGGCGCGGTGCGCGACCTGCTGGTCAATGGCCAACCCAAGGATTTCGACGTGGCCACCGACGCCACGCCCGAACAGGTCAAGCAGCTGTTCCGCAACTGCCGCCTGATCGGCCGCCGTTTCCGCCTCGCCCACGTTGTGTTCGGCCGCGAGATCATCGAAGTCGCCACCTTCCGCGCCAACAGCGATGACGGTAGTGGCGACCGCGAGATGGAAAACGGCATGCTTGTGCGCGACAACGTGTACGGCACCATCGAAGACGACGCCGTCCGCCGCGACTTCACCTGCAACGCCCTGTACTACGCCATCGAGGATTTCTCGGTGCGTGACTACACCGGCGGCTTCGAAGACGTGCAGGCGCGCCTGATGAAGCTCATCGGCGACCCGGTGCAGCGCTACCAGGAAGACCCGGTGCGCATGCTGCGCGCCGTGCGCCTGGCGGCCAAGCTCGGCTTCCAGATCGAAGAGGGCACCGCCGCGCCGATCCCGCAGCTGGCTGGCCTGCTCAACGAAGCCGCGCCGGCACGCCTGTTCGAGGAAGTGCTGAAGCTGTTCCTGTCCGGGCACGGCGTGGCCAGCTTCGAAGGCCTGGAGCGCTACGGTCTGCTCGACGTGCTGTTCCCGGAAAGCGCCAGGGCGTTGAAGTCCAACCGCACCGGCGCGCTGCGCCGCATGCTGGTCGAGGGCCTGGCCAATACCGATGCCCGCGTGGCCAACGACGAGCCGGTCTCGCCGGCGTTCCTGTTCGCGCTGTTGCTGTGGCCGGCGTTCTGCCGCGCCCAGGCGACCCTGCTCAAGCAGGGCGTGGCGCCGGAAGAGGCGCAGCGTCGTGCCGCCGACCGCGTCACCGTGCAGCAGCTGAGCACCATCGCGCTGCCGCGCCGCTTCTCGCTGCCGATGCAGGAAATCTGGCTGCTGCAGTCGCGTTTCAGCTCGCGCCAGCGCAAGCGCGTGTTCCGCACGCTCACCCATCCGCGCTTCCGCGCCGCGTTCGACTTCCTCAGCCTGCGCCAGGTGGCCTCGGCCGAGCACGCTGCCGATGTTGAATTCTGGCGCGAGGCACAGGCCCAGTCGGGCCGCGAGCTGGAATCTTCGCTGGACGCGATGCACAGCGAAGAGGGCGATGACGAGAACGGAGCACCGCGCAAGCGTCGCCGTCGTCGCCGCCGCCCGGGGGCCTCGGCCGGTGCAGCTGGCGAATAAGCAATGATGCCAGCGTGGATCGGCCTCGGCGCCAACCTCGGCGATGCGGCCACGACTGTCGGCGCGGCGATCACTGCGCTGGACGGCCTGCCCGGGACCCGCGTGCTGCAGGCCTCGCGCCTGTACGCAACGCCGGCCTGGGGCAATGAAGACCAGTCACCGTTCGTCAACGCGGTGGCCGCGGTCGAAACGTCACTGGCAGCCGATGAACTGCTGCAGGCGATGCTGGCGCTGGAGCAGCGCTTTGGTCGCGTGCGCGATCCGGCGGTGCACTGGGGGCCGCGCGCGCTGGACCTGGACCTGCTGCTGTATGGCGCGCAGGTGCTCGACCAGCCCGGCCTGCAGGTGCCGCACCCCTACATGCACGAGCGTGCCTTCGTGCTGGTGCCGCTGGCCGAAATCGCGCCAGATCTGGCCATCCCCGGCCATGGCCGCGTGCGGGATGCAGTGATGCGGGTGGATGCCTGCGGGATCGCGCCGATAGGGTGATAATGCCCGGGTTATCTCCCCCGGTTATCAGCACATGAGCACCCACGCAGACAGCAAGCCCTGGACCGTTCCCGCCCTGGCCGAGGCCAAGCGCAATGGCCAGAAGCTGGTCATGTTGACCGCCTACGACGCTGGCTTTGCCCGCACCTTCGATGCCAATGGTGTCGACCTGATCCTGATTGGCGATTCGCTGGGCATGGTCGTGCAGGGCCATGATTCGACCCTGCCGGTGACCGTGGCCGACATGGTCTACCACACCCGCGCCGTGGCCCGTGTGCTGCAGCGCGCGCTGCTGGTGGCCGATCTGCCGTTCGGCGCCGATGCCACTCCGGAGCGCGCGCTGGATGCTTCGCTGCAGCTGCTGCAGGCCGGTGCCGAGATGGTCAAGATCGAAGGTGCCGGCTTCAAGGTCGACATCATCCGCTACCTGGTTGAGCGTGAGATTCCGGTCTGTGCGCATCTGGGCCTGACCCCGCAATCGGTGCTGCGCCTGGGCGGCTTCAAGATCCAGGGCCGCGGCGATGCCGCCCGCCAGCTGGTCGACGATGCCAAGGCCGTGGCCGCGGCCGGTGCCAGCATCATGGTGCTCGAATGCGTGCCGACCCCGGTCGCCGCGGAAGTGACCGCCGCGGTGGATGTGCCGACCATCGGCATCGGTGCCGGCCCGCAGTGCGACGGCCAGGTGCTGGTGCTGCACGACTTCCTCGGCCTGGACAGCGGCCATCGCCGTCCCAAGTTCGTCAAGGACTTCCTTGCCGAAGGCGGTTCGGTGGCCGGTGCCACCCGCGCCTACGCCGACGCCGTGCGCGACGGCAGCTTCCCCGACGAACAGCACGCCTACGCCCAATGATCCAGACCTTCAACGAACTCGGCGCACTGCGCGCGCAGATCGCCCAGTGGAAGCAGGACGGCCTGCGCGTGGCGCTGGTGCCGACCATGGGCAACCTGCATGGCGGCCACCATTCGCTGGTGGCGCTGGCCCGCCAGTACGCCGACAAGGTGGTGGCGAGCATTTTCGTCAATCCGACCCAGTTCGGCCCCAACGAGGATTTCAATCGCTACCCGCGCACGCCCGAGGCCGACGTGGCCGGACTGGAGCAGGCCGGCTGCGACGCGGTGTGGCTGCCCAGCGTCGAGGTGATGTACCCGCTGGGCGTGGACAAGACCACGCAGATGCATGCGCCGGGTGTCAGTGAGGTGCTGGAAGGCGCCAGCCGGCCGGGCCACTTCGATGGCGTCTGCACCGTGGTGGCGCGCCTGTTCCTGCAGGTGCAGCCGGACGTGGCCGTGTTCGGCCGCAAGGACTACCAGCAGCTGGCGGTGATCCGGCAGATGGTGGCTGAGCTGTCGTTCCCGATCCAGATCGTCGGCGCGGACATCGTGCGCGACGAGGATGGCCTGGCCAAGAGTTCGCGCAACCAGTACCTGAGCGCCGAACAGCGCCCGGTCGCGACCACCATCCACCGCACCCTGCTGGGCATGCGCGAAGGCTACGTGGCCGGGCAGGCGCGTGATCGCATCGAGGCCGACGCCACGGCGGCATTGCAGGCGGCCGGTTTCCAGGTTGACTATGCGGTGCTGCGCACCCCGGAGCTGGCCGAGCCGACGTTCGATGGCGGTGGCCGCGTAGCGCTGATCGCCGCGCGCCTGGGCTCCACCCGCCTGATCGACAACCTGGAGTTCTGAGCCGCATGCGGCCCGGGGGCGCCCACAATGGGCGCCTCGCACCTTCCCATGGACGGGAGAACGGCAATGAAGACACCCTCCACTGACGCTGGTCGGCTTGCGCAGGCGTTGATCCTGGCCGTGCTGGCTGCCGGCATGCTGCCGGCGCAGCTGTTTGGCGGCCTGTTGTTCGCGCTTGAATTCAGGCGCACGCCGATGCCCGCGCTCACCGGCGGTGGACTGATGTTCGGGCTGGGCGTCTGCAGCGCCATCGCGGTGTTCCTGCCGATGGCGCTGCTCCCGCGATCTCGGCGGCCCCTGCGCCGGACCCGCTTCGTACTTGCAGGGGCTGCTCTGGGCGCGCTGGCCATGGCCATCCATGAGTGGCCGGGCGCGATCCATGTGCCGCTGCTGCAGCGCCTGCGCTATGTCGATACATTCGATGTGATCAGCTATGGGCTGACGGTGTTGGCTGCAGGGGGCCTGGGCCTGGCCTCCGGGCTGGCCTTCCATACGGTGTTCAGGCTGTCACTGCAGGGCGGTGCCGTCCATGCCACGGCGCCGCCGCCGGGCGAGGGCGCCTGAACGGCCTTCAGCGTCCTGCCGCAGGCCCCTGACGACGGCCAAGCGGGTGCTAGAATCCGCTCTTTCCTTTGCCGTTGCAGCGCCCCCATGCACCTGTCCCTGCTCAAGACCAAGATCCACCGCGCCACCGTCACCCATTCCGAGCTGAACTACGAAGGCTCGATCGCCATCGATGACAACCTGCTGGCTGCCACCGGCATCCGCGAGTTCGAGCAGGTGCACATCTGGGACGTGACCAACGGTGCGCGCTTCTCGACCTATGCCATCCGCGCCGAAGCCGGCAGCGGCGTTGTCTCGCTCAACGGTGGCGCCGCGCGCCACGTGCAGGTCGGTGACATCATCATCATTGCCGCGTTCGCCAGCATGACCGAGCAGGAAGCCGACAGCTTCAAGCCGAAGCTGGTGTACGTTGATGGCAAGAACCAGATCACCCACACCAACGACACGATCCCGACCCAGGCCGCATGACAACGAACAACGGATTCGACTCGCTGCATTCCCACGCCCAGCGCCTGAAGGGCGCAAGCATCCCCGGCCTGCTCGCCGCCGAACCCGGCCGCGTCCAGGACCTGGCGCTGAGGGTCGGTCCGTTGTACGTCAACTTCGCCCGGCAGAAATACGATGCCGCGGCGTTGCAGGCATTGCTGGCGCTGGCTGCCGACCGTGATGTCGGTGGTGCCATCACCCGCCTGTTCCGTGGCGAGCAGGTCAACCTGACCGAAGGTCGCGCCGCGCTGCACACCGCACTGCGCGGCGACGTGGTCGATGCGCCGGTGGCGGCCGAGGCCTATGCCACCGCGCGCGAGATCCGCCAGCGCATGGGCGTGCTGGTGCGCGCGCTGGAAGACAGTGGCGTGACCGATGTAGTCAGTGTCGGCATCGGTGGTTCCGACCTTGGCCCGCGCCTGGTCGCCGACGCGCTGCGTCCGGTCAGCGGTGCGCGCCTGCGCGTGCATTTCGTATCGAACGTGGACGGCGCGGCCATGCAGCGTACGCTGGCCACGCTGGATCCGGCCAAGACCGCCGGCATCCTGATCTCCAAGACCTTCGGCACCCAGGAAACCCTGCTCAATGGCCAGATCCTGCACGACTGGCTGGGGGGCAGCGATCGCCTGTACGCGGTCAGTGCCAATCCGGAACGTGCCGCCAAGGCCTTTGCCATCGCCGCCGATCGTGTGCTGCCGATGTGGGATTGGGTCGGCGGCCGCTATTCGCTGTGGTCTGCGGTCGGTTTCCCGATCGCGCTGGCGATCGGCTTCGAGCGCTTTGAACAGCTGCTGGAAGGTGCTGCGCAGATGGATGCGCATGCGCTGGATGCACCGCTGGAGCGCAACCTGCCGGTGCTGCACGGCCTGACCGACCTCTGGAACCGCAACCTGCTGGGCCATGCCACGCATGCGGTGATGACCTACGACCAGCGCCTGGCGCTGTTGCCGGCCTACCTGCAGCAGCTGGTGATGGAAAGCCTGGGCAAGCGTGTGCAGCGTGATGGCCAGCCGGTCACCACCGATACCGTGCCGGTGTGGTGGGGAGGCGCGGGCACCGATGTGCAGCACAGCTTCTTCCAGGCACTGCACCAGGGCACCAGCATCGTTCCGGCCGACTTCATCGGCTGCGTGCACAACGACGATCCCTACACGATCAATCATCAGACCCTGCTGGCCAATCTGCTGGCGCAGACCGAAGCACTGGCCAATGGCCAGGGCAGCGACGACCCGCACCGTGATTACCCGGGCGGCCGCCCGAGCACGCTGATCCTGCTCGACGCGCTGACCCCGCAGGCGCTGGGTGCGCTGATCGCCATGTACGAACACGCCGTGTACGTACAGTCGGTGATCTGGAACATCAACGCCTTCGACCAGTTCGGTGTCGAACTGGGCAAGCAGCTGGCCAGCGGCCTGCTGCCGGCGCTGCAGGGCGAGGATGTGGCCGTTGCCGACCCGATGACCCGCGAGATCCTTGCGCAGCTGAAGGGCTGAGGCTCTGGTAGTGCCGGCCGCTGGCCGGCAACCTCATGAACGATTGAAGCATCACCTGGATGCCGGCCAGCGGCCGGCACTACCGGAGCGGACGGGTTGCCGGCCAGCGGCCGGCACTACCATGAAGGGCGTGGTGCCTCAGCGGCTCGGGTCGCGTTCCGGGCTGGGCCGCTTGGCCAGCTTGCGCTGCAGCGAGCGCCGGTGCATGCCGAGCAGGCGCGCGGCTGCCGACACGTTGCCGCCGGTCTCGTGCATCGCCTGCTGGATGTGTTCCCACTGCAGGCGGCTGATCGGTGTCATCGCGTCGGGCACTTCCATTTCGCCATCGTCGGCCGGGCCGTCATCCTCCTCGCCCAAAGCGCGAAGGATCATCGGTACCGTGGCTGGCTTGGGCAGGTAATCGTCCGCACCGAGCTTGATCGCTTCCACCGCAGTGGCGATGCTGGCGTAGCCGGTCACCAGCAGGATGCGCATGTCCGCGCGCAGCGCACGCAGCGGCTGGATCAGCGCCAGGCCGGAATCGCTGCCCAGCTTCAGGTCGATCAGGGCGAACGCGGGTGGGTGCTGGCGGGCCAGTGCCAGCGCGCTGGCGGCATCCTGCGCGGTCTGCGTTTCAAGCCCCTTGCGGGCCAGGCTGCGCTGCAGGGTGCGCAGGTACAGTTCGTCGTCGTCGACCAGCAGGCCGAGGGTTGAGGCGCTCATGGGGTTTCCTCGCGTGGGGCCAGCGGCAGGCGGAAGCCGACGCGGCTGCCGGCCCCCTGGGCCGGGCGCATCCACATCTCGCCGTCGAGGCGTTCGATCGTGGCATGGGACAGGGCCAGGCCGACCCCCATGCCTTCACTCTTGCTGCTGCCGAACAGCTTGCCCGGCAGCACCGCGGCGCGCGCGTTGAAGCCGTGGCCGTAGTCGCGTACTTCGCCGATCAGATCGTCGCCTTCGATGCGCAGGTCCAGGTCCACGCGCGGCCGGCCGGCCTGTTCGCCGGCATCGGCGGCATTGTTGAGCAGGACCATCAGCAGGTGGCCCACGCCCGGGTCGAGCGGCAGCCGCAGCGGCGCATCGTCGTTGCGGTGCAGGTCGATGGTCGGTCGCACCAGGCGCCATTGCTCCAGCACCTGCTGCGCGCTGGAATGGCTGCGTCCGGGCGCATCGGCCGAGGCCGGTGCGGCCAGCGCCAGCACGCGCTCACGGCACTGCACCAGCAGCTCGCGCAGGGTTTCCATGTCCTCGCGCACTTCCGGCTCTTCACTGCGTTCGGCCACGTCGTCGGCGAGCAGGGTCATGGTTGCCAGCGGCGTGTTCAGCTCATGCGCCACCGAGGCGGCATGGGTGGCCAGAGCGACGATGCCCTCGTTGCGGGCGAAGCGTTCGCGCAGGGCCGAGAGTTCCAGTTCGCGCTGGCGCAGCGCCAGCGCCAGGCGGGTGGAGAAGGCCAGTACGACCGCCGCGGAAATCAGGAAATTGGCGACCACGCCCCAGCGGTTGAGGTCCTGCGCGCGGAAATAGCCGTCCGGCAGGGGCTGGCCGAAGATGCCGCTGGCGGCGTAGCCGAGCAGGCAGGCCAGCGCGACCGCCAGCGCCCAGCGCAGGGGCAGGGCGAACGCGGCCAGTGCGATCAGGATCAGGAACAGCGAGCTGAACGGATTGGCCATGCCACCGCTCCAGCCGACCATCCAGGTCAGGATGATCACGTCCACCAGAATGTGGCCGAATGCAGTCAGCGGTGCGGTGTCGGCCGCTTCCGGGCGCAGCTGGGTATAGATGTTGAACAGGGCCAGCACCGCCACGCCGGCCCACAGCGGCAGCTGCGGCAACGGCAGCCCCAGCACCCAGGTGGCGACCAGGATGGTGGCGGCCTGGCCGCCTACTGCAAGCCAGCGCAGGCTGCACAGGGTTCGGAGAAACGGGGCGTCGGGACCGGTCATTCACGCTCATCGTATGCGTTCGCGCGTGACCGTGCCTGCGACAATCGGCCGCAGCCGTGCCGCCGGCTGAATGCGAGTCACCCCGAATGCAGGGCCGGGCGGTAGAATGCGCCCATGCACGACGCCGTCACCCGCCCGACTCCGCCCTCCGATGCCACTGCCTGGCCGCGCCGCCAGACCCATGCCGTCCAGATCGGCGGAGTCACCGTGGGCGGAGGCAAGCCGGTGGTGGTGCAGTCGATGACCAACACCGACACCTCCGACGTCGCCTCCAGCGTGAAGCAGGTGGCCGAGTTGTGGCGTGCCGGTTCGGAGATGGTGCGGCTGACCGTCAATACCGTGGAAGCCGCTGCGGCGATCCCGCGCATTGTCGACAAGCTGGCGATGATGGGTATCGACGTGCCGCTGATCGGCGATTTCCACTACAACGGCCACCAGCTGCTGACTGCCGAACCGGCATGTGCCGAAGCACTGGCCAAGTACCGCATCAACCCGGGCAACGTCGGCTTCGGCAAGAAGAAGGATCTGCAGTTCGCCCAGCTGATCGAATTCGCCATCCGTTACAACAAGCCGGTGCGCATCGGCGCCAACTGGGGATCGCTGGACCAGGCCCTGGCGGCGAAGCTGATGGACGAGAACAACCTGCGCGAACAGCCCTGGGACGCCGGCCGCGTGCTGCGCGAGGCGCTGATCCGCTCGGCGCTGGATTCGGCCGAGCAGGCGGTGGAGCTGGGCCTGCCGCGCGATCGCATCGTGCTGTCGGCCAAGGTCAGTGGCGTGCAGGAGCTGATCGCGGTGTACCGCGACCTGGCGCAGCGCTCCGACTTCGCCCTGCACCTGGGCCTGACCGAGGCCGGTATCGGCAGCAAGGGCATCGTGGCATCGTCCGCGGCGCTGGGCGTGCTGCTGCAGGAAGGCATCGGTGACACCATCCGCATCTCGCTGACCCCGGAGCCGGGCCAGTCGCGCACGCAGGAAGTGATCGTCGCCCAGGAACTGCTGCAGACCACCGGCCAGCGTGCCTTCACGCCGCTGGTCACGGCCTGCCCGGGCTGCGGCCGTACCACCTCCGAGTTCTTCCAGGAGCTGGCCAAGGTGGTGCAGAACCACGTGCGCGAGAAGATGCCGCTGTGGAAGGTCCACCACCCGGGGGCGGAGAACATGACCCTGGCGGTGATGGGCTGCATCGTCAACGGGCCGGGCGAATCGCGTCACGCCAACATCGGCATCTCGCTGCCGGGCACGGGTGAGACGCCTGCGGCGCCGGTGTTCGTCGATGGTGAGAAGAAGGTGACCCTGCGTGGCGACAACATCGCCCAGGAGTTCGTCGCTCTGATCGACGATTACGTCGAACACACGTATGTCCGAAGCGCCGGATAAGCCTGCGATCCTCGCCGCACCGGAGTCAGCCTCCGGCTTCCGCCACTGGATGGCGCGCAACGCCTGGCGCCTGGTCCTGTTGTTCGGTGGCGTGCTGCTGCCGTTGGCAGGCTTTGTTGCCCTGGCGGACGAAGTGCACGAGTTTGAATCGTTCCATTTCGACGCGCCCCTGCTGTGGCAGATGCATGGCCTGCATTCGCCGTGGCTGGACCGCTTCTTCGTGCTCATCTCGAAACTGGGCTACGAGTGGTTCCTGATCCCGGCCGACGTGCTGATCATCGGCGTGCTGCTGGGCTACCGGCGCTGGCGCGAGGCGACCTTCGTCGCGGTCAGCTTCGTAGGGTCGGCGCTGCTGAACATGGGCAGCAAGCAGTTCTTCCAGCGGCAGCGCCCCAGCCTGTGGGAATCGATCGCGCCGGAATCGACGTTCAGCTTCCCCAGCGGGCATGCGATGGGTTCGATGACCCTTGCCATGACCTTGGTACTGCTCGCCTGGAACACCCGTTGGCGCTGGCCGGTACTGATGCTGGCACCCGCGTTCAGCCTGCTGGTAAGCGTGTCGCGGGTCTATCTGGGGGTGCATTACCCCTCCGACATCCTGGCCGGATGGTGTGCCGCGCTGGTTTGGGTGGTAGGGTGCTATCTGGTCATGTTCAGTCGCCGGCACCCTTGGCGACGTCACGGCCCGCCGCCAGCGAAGGCCAGCGAAGCACCAACACAGGGGGTTTGACGTGGATGGCCCTTGAGGGACGTCTACGTGATAGATCAGTTGTTTCGTTGCAGCAGGTTCTGCAAGACAGGGGGCAAGCACAACGCGCGGTACTGTGATGCGCAAGGCAGATCGCCGATGCCGCATTCCGGACGCGCTTGCAGGGTATCGGCACCCTGCCTAGCTTGACCTGCAATGGCCGCATTCGAAGAGGTACATGAATGACGATTCGAGTCTACCTGGTGGATGACCACGCGCTGGTCCGCACCGGTATGAAGATGATTCTGTCGGGGGAAACCGACATCGAGGTGGTGGGCGAAGCCGAGACCGGCGAAGACGCGCTGCGTGAAGTCCGCCAGCTGCTGCCGGATGTGGTGCTGTGCGACCTGCACCTGCCGGGCGTGAGCGGCATGGAAGTGACCGAGCGCATCGTCCGCAGCCACCGCAATACCCGCGTGGTGATCGTGTCGGTACTGGAAGACGGCCCGCTGCCCAAGCGCCTGCTCGAAGCCGGTGCGGCCGGTTACATCGGCAAGGGCTGCGATGCGCAGGAACTGCTGCGTGCGGTGCGTGATGTGGCGGCCGGTCGTCGCTACCTGGGCACCAGCATCGCGCAGAATCTGGCGCTGTCGACAGTGGAAGGCAATGGTTCGCCGTTCGACAACCTGTCGCCGCGCGAGCTTGAGGTGGCGCTGTTGCTGACCCAGGGCCTGCGCCAGGAAGACATCGCGCGGCGCCTGAGCCTGAGTGCGAAGACGGTGAACACGCACAAGGCGCGGTTGTTCGAGAAAATGGGGATCCACGACAACATCGCGCTGGCGCGGATGGCCAGCCAGTACGGGTTGGTGGATCCGGCACGGCCGCTGTAAGGGGTTCGGCCAACGGCTGAGCCCCTCGCGGTGGTGGTTCGGTTGGATTCTGGGGGATGGTCGGGCGGATGGGTTGAGCAGGGGACGCTGCAAGTACGTCCCTGTAAGCTCGGTCGCCGCATCCATGCGGCTCACGCCCCTGCACAACCCATCCGCCCGGCCACGGACAGTTTCCGTGCGCGTCCACCGCGGAATGAAGAAGGAAGAGCGGGAGCGGGTCGCGCGCTTTGCGCGCTCGTAGCTTGGAGTCGAATCCCTTTCCCGACGGGAAAGGGCTCTGACCCCGATCCTCTTGTCAGTGGCCGCGAACGCGCTGGATGATCTTCGCGGCGTCAGCGGCGCTGGCGCGCACCTTGTCCCATTCGCCATTGGCGATCCAGTTGCCCGGCACCATCCACGAGCCACCAATGCAGACCACGTTCTTCTGTTCGAGGTACTCGGCGGCGGTGTTTTCGGTGATGCCGCCGGTAGGGCACAGCTTGAGATCGGCGACCGGGCCGGCCAGGCCCTTGATCATCGCCAGCCCGCCCACGGCCGTGGCCGGGAACAGCTTGCACACGCGGAAGCCGCGGGCGTAGAGCGACAGCAGCTCGGTCGGGGTGGCCGCACCCGGCACCACCGGCAGCGGTGCAGCGGCCAGTGCATCAGCCAGTGCCGGCGGCGTACCCGGGGTCACCAGGAAGTCCGCACCCGCATCGATCGACTGCTGCATCTGCTCCACGGTCAGCACCGTACCGGCACCCACCACCACGTCCGGCAGCTCGCGCTTGAGCATCGCCAATGCTTCCATCGCCACTGGCGTACGCAGGGTCAGCTCGATCGCCGGCAAACCACCTTCCAGCAGCGCCGCACTGACCGCCCGCGCCTGGTCCAGCGTATGAATCGTCACCACCGGCAGGATGCCCGCCGCACGCAACAGCTCCGCCGCCTTCACCTGATGTTGTTCGATACCCATGCTTTTGCCCTTGCCTTTTGCTCTTCTTGATTCAGTGGCCGCAGCGCAAATGACGCGCCGGGAATTGTCCAAGGGCAGTAGAGCGCCCTGGCCGGGACCGTGAGCGGCATGGATGCCGCGACCGAGCCCCCATGGATGGGTTTACGGCGTGTCCCGGCCAGGGCGCTCTACTGCCCAGGCCGGGAAGCCTGCCGCGGCTTTTCGCTTCAGGCGTCCTTCGCCTCATGCGGCGCCGCCGCCGCTGCGGCATCGTGCCCCAGCTCATATTCCGCGTCGTACTCCCACGGCCCGCCATCAGCCGCCGCCGGCCCGCACGAAATCGAAATCGCGCCCTGGTCGGCCGGACCCACCACGCGACGGTTGATCGCGAACAGGTTGCGGCCCAGGTCATGCGCGGCAGGCGCGGTGTTCGGCGCCAGCGGGCGCGCGGCCCATTCGGCCGCGTTCACCAGCACTTCCAGCGTGCCAGCCTCGCCATCAAGGCGGATCATGTCGCCCTCGCGGACCTTGGCCAGCGGACCGCCGCGTGCCGCTTCCGGCGTCACGTGGATCGCCGCCGGAATCTTGCCCGAGGCGCCGGACAGGCGACCGTCGGTGACCAGCGCCACGCGCCGGCCCTGGTTCTGCAACAGGCCCAGCAGCGGCGCCAGCGAATGCAGTTCGGGCATGCCGTTGGCACGCGGGCCCTGGTAACGCACCACCGCCACGAAATGCTGGGGCAGCAGGCCACCGGCGTGCAGCTTGTTCAGCACCTGCGGTGCATCGACCACCACGGCCGGCGCTTCGATCGTGCGGTACTGCGGCTTTACCGCCGACAGCTTGATCAGCGACTTGCCGAGGTTGCCGCGCAGCAGGCGCAGGCCGCCCTGGTGCTCGAACGGATTGTCGACGCCACGCACCACTTCGTCATCGGCGCTGCGTTCCAGGCCCGGCAGATAGACCAGCTGGCCATCGCGCAGCTGCGGTTCGCGTGCGTAGTCGGCCATGCCGCCGCGCGCCACGCTGACCAGATCGCCGTGCATCAGGCCCGCCTTGATCAGCTCGCCGAACACGAACGCCGGGCCGCCAGCGGCCGCGAAGCGGTTCACGTCGGCCTCGCCGTTCGGATAGACGCGGGCCAGCAGCGGAATCAGCTGCGACAGTTCGTCGAAGTCGTCCCAGGTCAGCACGATTCCGGCGGCACGCGCCACCGCGATCCAGTGGATGGTGTGGTTGGTCGAACCGCCGGTGGCCATCAGCGCGATGACCGCGTTGATGATCGCGCGCTCGTCGATGATCCGGCCCAGCGGACGGAAGTCGTCGCCCAGTGCGGTGATGTCCAGTGCACGTTCGGTCGCTTCGCGGGTCAGCGCGTCGCGCAGCGGCGTGCCCGGATTGACGAACGACGCGCCCGGCAGCTGCACGCCCATCGCTTCCAGCAGCACCTGGTTGGAATTGGCGGTGCCGTAGAAGGTGCAGGTGCCGGCGCCGTGGTATGAGGCGGACTCGGCTTCCAGCAGCTCTTCGCGGGTGGCTTCGCCGGCGGCGTAGCGCTCGCGCACTTCCGCCTTCTGCTTGTTGGGGATGCCCGGGGTCATCGGGCCGGCCGGCACGAACACCGCCGGCAGGTGGCCGAAGGCCAGCGCACCGATCAGCAGGCCGGGCACGATCTTGTCGCACACGCCGAGGTAGACGGTGCTGTCGAACATATCGTGGCTGAGCCCGATCGCGGTCGCCTGCGCGATCACATCGCGCGAGAACAGCGACAGTTCCATGCCGCCGCGGCCCTGGGTGACGCCGTCGCACATCGCCGGCACACCGCCGGCCACCTGTGCCGTAGCACCGAGCTCGCGGGCGATCTCGCGGATCTGCTCGGGATAGGTCTCGAACGGCTGGTGCGCCGAGAGCATGTCGTTGTAGGCGGTGATGATGCCCAGGTTCGGCGTCACGCCGCCGCGCAGGCGGCTCTTGTCGGTGCCGCCACAGGCGGCGAATCCGTGGGCGAGGTTGCCGCAGCTCAGGCGGCTGCGGAACGGGCCTTCGCGCAGGGAGGCGTCGATCGCGGCCAGGTAGGCGGCACGCGAGGCGGCGCTGCGGCGGATGACACGCTCAGTGATGGCTTGCAGTTGCGGATGGAGGCTCATTGGCTACCGGCGTTCAAGGTGGCGAGAGGCAAGCGGCGGCAGGGCGCCGCCGCCGACATCAATCAGCCCAGTGGACGCGCAGGCGCGCGCCTTCCAGGTTGATCGCGTTGAGGATCGGGTACTGCTGGGCGTCGTTGCTGTCCAACGCCTGGCGCAGCACCTGCAGCTTCTGCTTGCCGCGCAGCAGCAGCAGGCGCTGGCGGCACTGGCGCAGCCCATGCGGGGTCAGCGTGATGCGCAGCGGCCACTGGTTCGCGCCCGGGCAGCCGGTGGCATCCAGCGCCGCGTAGGGCAGGGTGCTTTCCAGTGCGCGGGCCAGGTCCTTCGAGCCGGGGAACAGCGAGGCGGTGTGGCCGTCGTTGCCCATCCCCAGTGCCACCAGGCTCGGCGGCTGGCTGTGCTGGGCCTGCAGGTTGGCGGTGTACACACATTCCGGCAGGGGTTTGCCAATGCGCACCAGCGGATCGAAATGCGCACCCTCGGCGCGCTTGAGCAGGTGCTCGCGCACCAGCCATGCGTTGCTGTCGCGATCCTGCGGCGACAGCCAGCGCTCGTCGGCCAGGCTCACTTCAACCCGGTCCCAGTGCACGTCCAGTTCGGCCAGCGCCTGGTAGACCGGTGCCGGCGTGGTGCCGCCGGACAACAGGATGCGGGCGCGGCCCACTTCGTTGATGTCGTGGTTGAGGGTCTGCGCCATCTCGGCGGCTACCGCTTCGATCCAGCCGTCGGCATCGCCGTGGTGGATGAACTCGACGCGGTCGTCGTGGAAGGTGGGGCTCATGCGGCAACTCCAGGTGCGTCACGTTCGGCATCGGCGGCATAGGCGGCGGCGCCCAGCAGTCCGGCATGGGGATGCATCACGGCCAGCGACGGCACCCGCGCCATGATCGAAGAGAACCGCCCCTTGTGTTCGAAGCGCTGGCGGAACCCGGAGTGCTGCAGCGAATCGAGCATCTTCGGGGTCAGTCCACCGGTGAGGAACACGCCGTCCCAGGCGCCCTGGGTCAGTACCAGGTCGCCGGCAATGGCGCCGAACACGGCGCAGAACACATCGACGGTGCGCATTGCCTGCGGATCGCCATGCAGGGCGCGGGCGGTCACGTCCACCGGCTGCAGCTGGCCCGGGTCGATACCGGCCATCTCGCACACCGCGCGATGGATGTTGACCAGGCCGGGGCCACAGATCAGGCGCTCATTGGAGACGCGGCCGAATTGCTCGGACAGGATCTCCAGGATGCGGATCTCCTCCGGCGTTCCCGGCGGGAAGCTGACATGGCCGCCTTCGGTTTCCAGCGGGTAGCAGCGGCCGTGGCGCAGGATCAGGCCCCCGACGCCGAGCCCGGTACCGGGCCCGATCACCGCATAGTTGCGTGGCTGGCCCGGCTTGCCCGGGACCCAGGCGGCGCCACCGACCTGGACCACGTCCTCGGGTTGCAGCAGCGAGATCGCCATTGCCTGTGCGGCGAAGTCGTTGATCAGGTGCAGCTCGTCAAAACCAAGCATCGCCGCGGTGCGGCTGCGCGAGATCACCCACGGATGATTGGTGATGCGTGCCTCGTCACCGTCTACGCGGCCGGCCACCGCGAACACGCCGCGGCTGGCGGCAGCGCCGATCTGCTCAAGGTGATGGCGGGCGGCATCGCCAAGCGACGGGAACTCCGCCACTGCGTACTCGCGGATGCTCTCCTTCAGCAATGGCGCGTCCAGCGAGGTGTCGGCCAGGGCGAAGCGGGCGTTGGTGCCACCGATGTCGGCGACCAGCACCGGCTGCGAGTTGGCACTCATGCCGACGCCTCGCTGTCCGGTGCGTCCACGCCCTGCGGCAGGAACTCCGTTGCGTTGCTCGGGCCCCATTGGCCGGCGGGATAGGGTTCCAGCGGCAGCTTGGCCTCCTTCCAGGCGTCGGCCACGCTGTCGATCCACGCCCAGGCGGCGCGCACTTCGTCGTCACGCACGAACAAGGTGTGGTTGCCGTTGAACGCATCCAGGAACAGGCGTTCGTACGCGATGCGGCGATGCAGGCCGGTCGGCACCGACAGTTCCAGTTCCAGCGGATGCAGTTCCAGCGCACCCCATTCCGGGCCGGCCAGGCTGCTCATCAGTCCCAGTTCGATGTTCTCCTGCGGCTGCAGCTGGAACACCAGGCGGTTCGGTGCGGCCTGGGCGCGCTGCGGGCGCTCGAACAGCCAGTGGGTGACCGGCTTCAGCGTGACCACCACGCGGGTGGTGCGCTCGGGCAGGCGCTTGCCGGTGACCAGGTGGAACGGCACGCCGCTCCAGCGCCAGTTGTCGATGTGCGCGGTGACGCCGGCGAAGGTTTCCACGTCGCTGCCTTCCGGCGGCTGGTAGGCCTGCGCCGGCTGGCCGTTGATGGTGCCGGCGGTGTAGCGGCCGCGGATGCTGTCACGCGCGGCGTGCCTGGCATCGAGCGGACGCAGCGCGCGCAGCACCTTGACCTTCTCGTCGCGGATGCGATCGGCTTCCAGCGAGGCCGGCGGCTCCATCGCCACCATGCACAGCAGCTGCAGGATGTGGCTCTGCACCATGTCGCGCAGCGCGCCGGAGCGG
Organism: Stenotrophomonas sp. YJH_SMC_119; assembly: GCF_059368315.1. NCBI lineage: Bacteria > Pseudomonadati > Pseudomonadota > Gammaproteobacteria > Lysobacterales > Lysobacteraceae > Stenotrophomonas > Stenotrophomonas sp. YJH_SMC_119. The sequence continues at coordinate 67,229 of NZ_JCAFRP010000004.1, forward strand.
GCGTAGTAGGCGTCGCGGCCATCCACGCCTTCGCTCTCGGCCACCAGGATGTGCACCGATTCGATGTAGTTGCGGTTCCATACCGCTTCCAGCAGCGTGTTACCGAAGCGCAGCGCGATCAGGTTCTGCACCGCCGCCTTGCCCAGGTAGTGGTCGAGACGGAACACACGGTCCTCGTCGATCCACTGGCCGATGGTGCTGATGATTTCCTCGGCGCTCTCGCTGTCGCTGCCGATCGGCTTCTCCAGCATCAGGCGTGCCGGCGCGGCGAGGGCGCCACCCTTGGCCAGGCCTTCGCAGGTGGAGATGTACAGGCCCGGCGGAATGGCCAGGTAGCTGACGCACTTGCGATGTACCAGATCGGAGACGGCGGCGGCGACCGAGTCGACGTCGCGCAGGTCGACCGAACGGTAGTCGATGCGGCGCAGCAGGCCGTTGATGTCGTCCTGCGAGGCCATCGGCATGGCCTGCTGCAGGCGCGGGCGCAGGATGTCATGGAAGGCTTCGGTGTCATGCCCGGACAATGCCAGTGCGCGGATGCGGAAGTCCTCCGGCAGCAGGCCGTCGCCAAGCAGGCGAAGCAGCGAAGGGAACAGGTAGCGCTGGGCCAGATCACCTGTGGCACCGAACAGGAAGAGGGTGTCGTGCATCGCTCGAGTTTCAGATCCGGGTGACATCGTTGTCAATCGCTTCATGGCTGGGTTCGGGGGACATCCGCGCAACTGCCTGTCCGAGGTTCGTTGGGGGCGTTCTCCGGGGCACCGGAAGACCGTTCCATTCGAAACCACTACCCCGGCGGAACCTTCGTTCAACCGCCGACGCAGATCGGTGCGCACCGATCATCGGATAGTGCCACGTGAAAACGTTTACATGGCAGAATGGGCAACTGTATTCGATTGCAGTGCTCGCCGTCATGCGGCAAGCGCGCAATCATCACTGCCATCGGGAGGGCCGAGGCAGTCCCAAAAGACAGCCCGGCTTCGGGCGGACCGGATAGGTGATATGGCAAAAGTGCAGTTGCAGGGTGTGCGCAAGGTCTATGACAACGGCCAGGTCGCGGTGAAGGACGCCACCTTCGAGGTCGCCGATGGCGAGCTGATGGTGCTGGTCGGTCCCTCCGGCTGTGGCAAGTCGACCCTGCTGCGGATGGTGGCTGGCCTGGAAGAGATCAGCGGCGGCACGCTGACCATCGGTGATCGCGTGGTCAACGATGTGGCGCCGAAGGATCGCGACATCGCGATGGTGTTCCAGAGCTACGCGCTGTACCCGCACATGACGGTGGCCGAGAACCTGGCCTTCGGCCTGAAGCTGCGCGGCCATGACAAGGCCACCATCGACAAGCGCATCGCCGAGGCGGCGCAGACGCTGGGCCTGACCGAGATGATGGACAAGCTGCCCAAGGCGATGTCCGGCGGCCAGCGCCAGCGTGTTGCGCTGGGCCGGGCGCTGGTGCGCGAGCCGGCGGTGTTCCTGCTTGACGAGCCGCTGTCCAATCTGGATGCCAAGCTGCGCCACAGCGTGCGTACCGAAATCGCGCAGCTGCACCGCAAGCTGGGCACCACCATGATCTACGTGACGCACGATCAGGTCGAGGCGATGACCCTGGGCCAGCGCATCGTGGTGCTGAAGGATGGCATCATCCAGCAGATCGATACGCCGATGGCGCTGTACGACCGTCCGGCCAATCTGTTCGTGGCCGGCTTCCTCGGCAGCCCGGCGATGAACGTGCTGCGCGGCACGCTGCAGGGCGATGCCGGCGGCGTGACCGTGGTCGACGGCGACTGGCGTGCACCGCTGGGCCAGGCCACGATCGATCCGGCGTGGCTGCAGAAGCCGATCGCGGTGGGCGTGCGTCCGGAGCACCTGCAGCCGGCCAGCGCCGATGATGCGCATGCGTTCACCGCGCGCATCGAAGGCATCGAGCCGGTCGGCAACGAGATCTTCGTGAATCTGAGCAGTGGCCAGCACGCGCTGACCATGCGCGTGGCGCCGCAGGCGCTGCCGGCGGTGGGCGAGCAGATCCGCGTGGCGATCCACCCGCAGGGCCTGCATTTCTTCAGCGCGGAAACCGGCGAGCGCCTGTAACGGGTAGTGCCGGCCGCTGGTCGGCAGCCTCAACCGTGCTTGGTTGCCGGCCAGCGGCCGGCACTACCATTTCAGGCGTGCGGACCAGCGGTCCGCACCCACCAGATGCGGTTTCCCAACAGATTCAGCGCGCCAACCCATCCAGCAACGGCACGCGCTGCGCGATGGCATCACCCACCTGCAGGTCAGCATCACCCGCCTCCAGTGGCAGCACCGCCAGTGCCAGGTCGCCGGCCACGCAGGCGATCGTGCCCAGCGCCGCGCCGTCCTGCTGCACGCCATCGCCGGCCTGCGCCGGTGCCGCGGTATGCAGCAGCTGCACCGCGCGCTTGGCCTTGCCGAGGAAGTGGGTGCGGGCGACGATTTCCTGTCCGGGATAGCAGCCCTTCTTCACGCTGTAGCCGTTCAGGCGGTCCAGGCCCAGCTGCTGCGGGGTCCACACCTCGCGCTGGCCTTCTTCCAGCCGCGGCAGCCCGTAGCGCAGGTCGGCCTGGCGCCAGGCCAGGGCGAAAGCGGCCTCATCGGTTTCGCTGCCGGCTGCAAAGGCATCGGCGGCGCCGATGCGCAGGGTGCGCGGCAGGGCATCGCTGCCCAGGTCCAGTTCCCAGCCATCACCTGCGGCCTGCGCAATCGCAGCGCCGCTGGCGGCCTCGGGCGCAGTGAATGCCCCGGCCGCCGCCAGATCATCGCGCACCAGCACCTTCACCTTGCGGCGGAACACGAAGCGCTGCAGTTGCGACGCAATCGCATCGGCATCGCCATCCGCCAGCACCAGCATCAGGTGGTCGTCGGCCAACCGCAGCAGCTGGAACACCGCCAGGGTGCGGCCCTTGGCGCTCAACCAGGCACTCCACTGCCAGTGCAGCAGGGGCAGGGCGGTGACATCGCTGCTGAACTGGGCGTGGGCAAAGACAGCCGCATCCGGGCCCTGCAGGCTCAGCAGCTGGTGGCCGGGCAGGCGCGGATATCCGACGAAAGCAGGGGGCAGGTTGTCAGGCACGTGAACGAGGTCTAAAATTTGTGCGTTGCGAGACCGAACATGATAGGCCAAACAACCCCCACTCCCGACGACGAATCTGAAGCCCCGCTGGTCCCCGCGGCACCCGTGCCCGTGGAACAGGAAAAAGCAGAAGAATTCGGCGGCCGCGGCGGACTTGATCCGGTGCGGTATGGCGATTGGGAGAAAAACGGACGCTGCATCGATTTCTGATCAGCATTGAGCCAACGCGGCCGCGTGCCGCCCAGCCGAGACAACGAGCCCAGCGAATGGCGACCAGACAACGCCCACTTTCCCCGCACCTTCAGGTGTATCGCTGGCAGATTCAGATGGCCACCTCGATCCTGCATCGAGCCACTGGCGTCTTTCTGTCTGTTGGTGCCCTCATCATCGCTGCCGGCCTGCTGGCCCTGATGATGGGGCCCGAGTCCTGGAACTGCTTCACCGGCCATGCCGGGGCCTGGTATGGCCGCGTGTTCCTGTTCGCGTGGACATGGTCGTTCGCCTATCACCTGTGCAATGGCATCCGCCATGTGGTGCAGGACTTCGCCATCGGCTTCAGCATCCCCGCCTTCATCCGCAGCAGCTGGCTGTCGGTCACCGGCAGCCTGGTGATCACCCTGCTGGTGTGGGCCTATGTGATGTTCGGAGGTGCCGCGTGAGCAAGTTCCGTACCCCGTTGAAGAACGTGCGTGGCCTCGGCTCGGCCAAGACCGGCACCGAGCACTTCGTGCATCAGCGCCTGACCGCCGCCGCGCTGGTGGTGCTGGGTATCTGGTTCCTGGTCTTCGTGCTGGGCCTGCTGGGCTCGGACTACGCGACCGCCGCCGCCGCCGTGGCCAAGCCGTGGAACGCAGTGCCGCTGATCGGCCTGCTGATCGCCATGTTCTGGCACGCGCAGCTCGGCATGCAGGTCGTGCTGGAAGACTACATCCACGAATCGCTGCTGGCCCTGGTGCTGCAGACCGCGGTGAAGTTCGTCGCCGTGCTCGGCATGATCGTCAGTGTGTTTGCGGTGGGCCGCATCGCCCTCGGCGTTGCCTGAGCCCAGGCACCAACACAGGAATCCAGATTAGATGTCCGCTTACAAGATCACCGAACACAAGTACGACATGGTCGTGGTCGGCGCCGGCGGCGCCGGCCTGCGCGCCACGTTCGGCCTGGCCGCCAAGGGCCTGCAGACCGTGTGCCTGACCAAGGTCTTCCCGACCCGTTCGCACACCGTTGCCGCCCAGGGCGGTATCTCGGCCGCACTCGCCAACATGGGCGAAGACGACTGGCGCTACCACTTCTTCGACACCATCAAGGGGTCGGACTGGCTGGGCGACCAGGACGCCATCGAATACATGTGCCGTGAGGCCATCCCGGCCATCATCGAGCTTGAACACTACGGCGTGCCGTTCTCGCGCACCGCCGAAGGCAAGATCTACCAGCGTCCGTTCGGTGGCATGACCACCAAGTACGGCGAAGGCCCGGCGGCGCAGCGTACCTGCGCGGCGGCCGACCGTACCGGCCACGCGATGCTGCACACCCTGTACCAGCAGTCGCTGAAGCACGATGCGCGCTTCATGATCGAGTACTTCGCGCTCGACCTGATCTTCGACGACGAAGGCGCCTGCCGCGGCGTGCTGGCCCTGGACATGTCCGACGGCACCCTGCACCTGTTCCGCGCCCAGGGCGTGGTACTGGCCACCGGCGGCTACGGCCGTGCCTACTTCAGCGCCACCTCGGCACACACCTGCACCGGCGACGGTGGCGGCCTGGCCATGCGTGCCGGCATCGCCATGCAGGACATGGAGTTCGTGCAGTTCCACCCGACCGGCATCTACGGCGCCGGCTGCCTGATCACCGAGGGTGTCCGCGGTGAAGGTGGCATCCTGCGCAACAGCAGCGGCGAGCGCTTCATGGAGCGCTACGCGCCGCACTACAAGGACCTGGCCTCGCGCGACGTGGTCAGCCGTTCGATGACCATCGAGATCCGCGAAGGCCGCGGCGTCGGCGAGCACAAGGACCACATCCTGCTCGACCTGACCCACCTCGGCCCGGGCGTGATCGACGACAAGCTGCCGGGCATCGCCGAAAGCGCCCGCATCTTTGCCGGCGTCGACGTGCACAAGCAGCCGATCCCGGTCATCCCGACCGTGCACTACAACATGGGCGGCATCCCGACCAACTACCACGGCGAAGTGGTGCAGAAGGTCGGCGACAACGACAATGCCGTGGTGCCGGGCCTGTACGCCATCGGTGAAGCGGCCTGCGTGTCCGTGCACGGCGCCAACCGACTGGGCTCGAACTCGCTGCTGGACCTGGTGGTGTTCGGTCGTGCGGTGGCCAACCGCTGCGCCGAGACCATCAAGCCGGGCGCATCGCACAAGCCGCTGCCGGCCGATGCCTGCGACAAGGCGCTGGGCCTGCTGGACAAACTGCGCCACGCCAACGGCGATACCCCGACCTCGGTCATCCGCGATCGCATGCAGCGCACCATGCAGGCCGACGCGGCCGTCTTCCGCACCAGCCAGACGCTGAAGGAAGGCTGCGAGAAGATGGACAAGATCTTCGACTCGTTCCAGGACGTGAAGGTCTCCGACCGTTCGCTGGTGTGGAACTCGGACCTGATCGAGACCTACGAGCTGAACAACCTGCTGCTCAACGCGGTGGCGACGATCAACTCGGCCGAACAGCGCAAGGAAAGCCGTGGTGCGCATGCGCACGAGGACTATCCGGACCGCGACGACGTCAACTGGCAGAAGCACACCCTGGTCAGCGTCGACGAGAAGGGCAAGTGCAGCTTCGACTACCGTCCGGTGCACATGTACACGTTGACCGACGACGTGTCCGTGGTTCCGCCGAAGCCGCGCGTGTACTGATCCGACCCCGCCTACCATGCAATCCGCGCCCAAGGGCGCGGGCCGCCTGAGCCAACGAGAGCAGCCATGGCCGAGTTTTCACTCCCCAAGAATTCGAAGATCACGAAGGGCAAGCACTTCCCCGTCAAGAACGGCGGCAAGAACGTGCGCACCTTCAAGATCTACCGCTGGAGTCCGGACGACGACAGCAACCCGCGCACCGATACCTATGAAGTCGATCTGGACGCCTGTGGCCCGATGGTCCTGGACGCCCTGATCAAGATCAAGAACGAGATCGACCCGACCCTGACCTTCCGCCGCTCCTGCCGCGAAGGCATCTGTGGTTCGTGCGCGATGAACATCGACGGCACCAACACCCTGGCCTGCACCCGAGCCATCTCGGACTGCGGCAAGAAGGAAGTGCCGATCTACCCGCTGCCGCACATGAACGTGGTGAAGGATCTGGTTCCGGACCTGACCCACTTCTATGCGCAGTACGCCTCGATCAAGCCGTGGATCCGCACCCAGACCCCGGCACCGCCGGACCGTGAGCGCCTGCAGTCGCCGGAAGACCGCAAGAAGCTGGACGGCCTGTACGAGTGCATCCTGTGCGCCTGCTGCTCGACCAGCTGCCCGAGCTACTGGTGGAACGGCGAGCGTTACCTGGGCCCGGCGATCCTGCTGCAGGCCTACCGCTGGATCATCGACTCGCGCGATGAGGACACCGGTGCGCGCCTGGACGATCTGGAAGATCCGTTCAAGCTGTACCGCTGCCACACCATCATGAACTGCGCCCGGACCTGCCCGAAGGGCCTGAACCCGGCGCTGGCGATCGCCGAGATCAAGAAGCTGATGATGGAACGCCGCGCCTGATCGGCTCTGGCCGTACCCGGTAGAGCCACGCCATGCGTGGCTGTGCCACCGCAGTAGAGCCACGCCTTGCGTGGCTTTGCTGTATCTGGAGAAACACGATGGAAGAAGACGTTCTGCTGAAGAAGCTGCGCTGGCGCTGCCGCCGCGGCATGCGTGAGCTGGACCAGCTGTTCGGCCGTTATCTCGACCACGAATGGAGCACTGCGCCGACCGAGGAGCGCGAGGTTTTCCTGTTCCTGCTCGACTGCGAGGACGATAAGTTGTGGCGCTGGTTCATGGGCTATGAGGCCTGCCCGCATGCGCACGCGATCCCCCTCATGCAGAAGATCCTCGCCCTCAAGCCTTGAGTGGCGCCCCTCGCGGCTGCAGGCCGCCGCCCAGCTGGCGGTGCTGCTGGCCGCACCCTGGCTGCTGCGCGCATCGGATCTGCCGCCCAGGCTGCTGACGCCGGCGGTGTTGCTGGCCTGGGGCATCGGGTTGGCCGAACTGGCCTGGCGCCAGCGCAGGCCGCGCGTGCAGGTGCTTCTGCCGGTACCGCCCGAGCTGCTGCAGGTGGCCGGGCAGGACGTCGATGCACCACAACTGGTCGTGCGTGGGCCATGGCTGTTGTTGCTCTGGCGTGAGGATCGGCGCCGCCGGCGCCTGCTGTTCTGGCCCGATGTGCTCGATTCCAGGCAGCGACGTGAACTGCGACTGGCCGTGGCCGCACGCGGCGTTTCCCGTAGGCCCCGGTCGATGGCACCATAAGCTGAATTGACCGGCGTGCCTGCATGTTCAAACCCATTCCCGTGGCCATTGGCCTGCGCTACCTGCGCGCCAAGCGCCGCAACGGCTTCATCTCCTTCATCTCGATGGCATCGATCCTGGGCATCGCGCTCGGCGTTACGGTGCTGATCACCACCCTGGCGGTGATGAGCGGTTTCCAGAAGGAAATCCGCAGCCGCCTGCTGCAGATGACCGCGCACACCACCATCAGCCGCGATGGCGAGCCGATGCCGGACTGGATGCGCGTGGTGGACGTCGCCCGCAAGGACCCGCGCGTGGCCGGTGCCGCGCCGTACATCGAGATCCAGTCGATGATCAGCGGCCCGCGCGTGCAGGGCGCAATCATTCAGGGCATCGATCCGGCGCTGGAGCCGAAGGTGTCGGTGATCGACAAGAAGGTCACCAAGGGCAGCTATGACAGCCTCAAGCCGGGCAGCTTCAACGTGCTGCTGGGCAAAGAACTGGCGGTCTGGCTGGGCGTGGACGTTGGCGACCAGGTGCTGGTGACCTTTGCAGAAGTGCAGGGCACGCCTGCTGGCGCAGTGCCGCGGATGAAACGCTTCACCGTCAGCGGCATCTTCGAGGCCGGCTACAACGAGGTCGACCGCGGCGTCGGCTTCGCCAACATGCAGGACCTGGAGCGCGTGCTGCGTTCCGATGGCGCTACCGGCGTGCGGCTGAAACTGCACGACATGGACCGCTCGCTGGAAGTGGGCGTGGACCTGGCGCAGAGCCTCGGCGGCGCGTACCGGGTAAGTGACTGGACCCAGCAGAATGCCAACCTCTACCACTCGCTGCGCATGGAGAAGGTAGTGATGGGCATCCTGCTGTCGCTGATCATCGCCATGGGCGCTTTCAACCTGGTGTCGTCGCAGGTGATGCTGGTCACCGACAAGCAGGCCGACATCGCCATCCTGCGCACCCTTGGCCTGACGCCGGGCGGGGTGATGCAGGTGTTCATGGTGCAGGGTTCGCTGATCGGCATCTTCGGCACGCTGGCCGGCCTGATCGGCGGCATCACCCTGACCCTCAACCTGGAACGCATCCTCGGCGCCATCGAGAGCGTGTTCAACGTCAAGCTGCTGCCGGAGGATGTGTACTACATCACCGGCCTGCCGACCGACATGCAGACCGGCGACGTGGTGGCGATCACCGTGGTCGCGCTGCTGATGAGCTTCCTGGCCACCCTGTATCCCGCCTGGCGGGCAGCACGCACCCAGCCGGCGGAGGCCCTGCGTTATGAATAAGGTCTTCAACCGCGGCGACGAAGTGATCCGCGCCGAAGCACTGGGCAAGACCTACGCCGAAGGGCGCATGCAGACCCCGGTGTTCGATGGCCTGGACCTGACCGTGACCGCCGGCGAGACGGTGGCGATCATCGGTGCCTCCGGCGCCGGCAAGAGCACGCTGCTGCACCTGCTGGGCGGCCTGGACATTCCAACCGCCGGCGAGGTCTACGTGACCGGGCAGCGCATGTCGGCGCTGTCGGATACCGCGCGCGGTCTGCTGCGCAACCAGGCGCTGGGCTTCGTCTACCAGTTCCATCACCTGCTGCCGGAGTTCACCGCGCTGGAAAACGTGATGATGCCGGTACTGCTGGCTGGCACTGCGGTAGCAGAAGCGAGCAGCCGGGCCACCACGCTGCTGGAAGCGGTCGGCCTCGGCCACCGCCTGGATCACAAGCCGGGCGAGCTGTCTGGTGGTGAGCGGCAGCGTGCTGCGGTGGCGCGGGCACTGGTCAATCACCCGGCCTGCGTGCTGGGTGACGAGCCGACCGGCAACCTGGATGACCGCACGGCCGCCACGGTGTTCGAGCTGATGCTGGAACTGAATCGTGCGCGTCACACCAGCCTGGTGCTGGTCACCCACGACCGCAGCCTGGCGCGCCGCCTCGACCGGGTGCTGGAGCTGCGCGAAGGGCGCTTGCACGCCCTGGCCCACGCCGACGTCTGAGGCGCCGGGGCCGCTTTTGTGGAAGCCGACCCTGGTCGGCTGCTCCTGCAGGGCAGGCGCCAGCCAAGGTTGGTGACTTCCGGAATCCGGGGCCTTGGGTCTGCTTTGGTAGAGGTCGGCCTTGGTCGACCGCCGACCAGCGCCTGAATGGGGCTGTCGGTCGTCGCGCCGCCGTTGCCGGCCCGGGCGCATGATGGCGACAGTTCCCCGAGGAGATCGCCATGAAGACCCCGTTCCTGGTGGCCGGACTCTGCCTGGCGCTGGCCGCGTGTGCGACCACTGGCCGGCTCAGCAGCGCCGAGAAGCTTGACCTGTACCGTGCCCACGCCGGCGCGCCGCAGAACGACATGCAGTTCTTCGGCACCCTCAATGGCTGGACCGAGCTGGGTGACAGCGCGCTTGCGGTATGGACGCGTCCCAGCGAGGCCTACCTGCTGGAGTTGAGGGGGCCCTGCCAGGACCTGCCATATGCCACCGCCATCGGCCTGACCAGCCAGATGAATCGTGTTTCGGCGCGTTTCGACAAGGTGCTGGTGCGCGACCCTACCGGCGGCCCGCGCCTGCCGTGTTTCATCGACAGCATCCGCAAGCTGGATGTGAAGGCACTACGCGCTTCCGAGCAGGAGCTGCGCCAGGCGCAGGTGCAGGAGCGCGAGGAAAACACGAAATAGCGCGGTCGTGCCGGCCGCTGGCCGGCATCGCGCAGATGCCAGGTTGCCGGCCAGCGCCCGGCACTACCTGTGCGTCAGGCTTCCGGAGTGAAGCCGGCCGGCTTTTGCGCGTCCTTCTCGAACAGGAACTTGACCAGTTCGCCTTCAAGGAACGCGCGATGTTCCGGCGTACGCGGCGACAGGCGGTTCTCGTTGATCAGCATGGTCTGGTGCGCCAGCCACGCAGCCCAGGCCTGCTTGCCGATGTTGTTGAAGATGCGCTGGCCCAGCTCGCCGGGGTAGGGCACGAAGTCCAGGCCCTCGGCATCGCGTTGTTCGTACTGGCAGAAGACGGTTCGGGGCATGGCACTCACTCGTGGTTGCGGGGTTTCTTGGAAGTTCGTTTTGGCGTCTTGATCGTCGCGCCGTCGAGCAGTTTGCGGATCGGCGCGGGCAGGCCCAGCGCGCGCAGTTCATCGTAGGCGACCCAGCGCAACGTGGGTTCTTCCACGCGCAGGCCGTTCACCTGGCGCGACAGTACCTGCAGGTGCAGCCTGTAGTGACTGAAGGTGTGCTGCAGCACTGGCAACTCCTCGGCGTCTTCCAGCGAACCTTCAACATGCGCATCGAACCAGTCCTGCAGGTCGCTGCCGGCCTCGGCCTGCGGCAGCGTCCACAGTTGCGCCCAGATGCCGGTGTCCGGCCGCTTCTGCAGCAGCACGCGCTGCTGGGGGTCGCGCAGCAGCAGGGCCACTGCTTCTCGTTCGGGCAGGGTCTTGCTGGGCTTGGGCGTCGGCAGTTCGGCAGTGCGGCCTTCGCGGCGCGCCACGCACGCGTCCTGCAGTGGGCAGATCACGCAGGCGGGTCTGGCGCGGCTGCACACGGTCGCGCCCAGGTCCATCTGCGCCTGGGTGTAATCGGCCATGCGCCCGGTCGGCACCTGCGCCACGTGCGCCTCGGCGATCGCCCACAACTGCTTCTCGATGGCCGGAAGGCCCGGGAAGCCGTCGATGCCGTGGTAGCGGCTGAGCACCCGCTTGACGTTGCCATCGAGGATCGCGAACGGGTCGTTCCAGGCCTGGCTGAGGATCGCACCGGCGGTGCTGCGGCCGATGCCGGGCAGGGCATGCAGCGCGTCGAAGTCACGTGGCAGGTCGCCGTCGTGCAGTTCCACGCAGCGCTTGGCTGCCGCGTGCAGGTTGCGTGCGCGGGCGTAGTAGCCGAGCCCGGCCCACTGCGCCATCACCGCGTCATTGCCGGCGGCGGCGAGGTCGGGCAGGGTCGGGAAGTGCTGCAGGAACCGCTGGAAGTACGGGATGACCGTACTCACCTGGGTCTGCTGCAGCATGATTTCCGACAACCAGACCCGATAGGGGCTGCGCGGATGCTGCCAGGGCAGGTCGTGGCGGCCGTGGTCGTCGAACCAATGCAGCAGGTGGGCGACGAAGTCGTCGGTCTGCGTGGTTCCGGCGCTGGCGTGCGGCTGGCGGGGCATCGGTATTCCGGAGGTGGGCAGCCACCCATGGGGGGGGCTCTACCGGGCTGCAGTAGAGCCACGCCATGCGTGGCTGCACGGTCTATCAGGCACCCAGCGCTTCGGGCAGCAGGGCGTCAACGAAGGCTTCCGGATCGAATACGCGCAGGTCTTCCGGGCGCTCGCCGATGCCGGCGAAACGGATCGGAATGCCGAACTCGCGGGCCAGCGCGAACACCACGCCGCCCTTGGCAGTGCCGTCCAGCTTGGTCACCACCAGGCCGGTCACGTTCACCGCGGCATTGAACTGGCGCAGCTGCGACAGCGCGTTCTGGCCGGTGGTGCCGTCGATCACCATCAGTACTTCGTGCGGTGCAGTGGCGTCGATCTTGCCGAGCACGCGGCGGATCTTGCCCAGCTCGTTCATCAGGCCGGACTGGGTGTGCAGGCGGCCGGCGGTATCGGCGATCAACACCGAGGTGCCACGGGCCTTGCCGGCCTGCAGCGCATCGAATGCCACCGAAGCGGCATCGGCGTTCTGCCCTTGGGCGACCACGGCCACGCCGTTGCGCTCGCCCCAGGCCTGCAGCTGTGCGACGGCGGCGGCGCGGAAGGTGTCGCCGGCGGCAAGCATCAGGCTGTGGCCTTCATCCTTGAAACGCTTGGCCAGCTTGCCGATGGTGGTGGTCTTGCCAACGCCGTTGACGCCGACGGTCAGCACCACGAAGGGCTTGGCATTGCGGTCGATCACCAGCGGCTTGGCCACCGGCTGCAGGATCGCGATCAGCTCGGCGCGCAGCGCGGCCAGCAGCGCATTTGCATCTGCGAACTCGCGCGACTTCATGCGCTTGCGCAGCCCCTCGACCAGATCGGTGGTGGCACCCACGCCGACGTCGGCGGTGATCAGGGCGGTTTCCAGCTCGTCCAGCAGGTCGTCGTCGAGTTTTGGGTTGCGCGAGAACAGGCCACCGAAGCTGCGCGCGATGACGCTGTTGCGCAGGCGTTCGCGCCAGCCGGGCTTGCCGGCAGGAGCCGGAGCAGCGTCGACCGAGGCGGCAGCAGGCAGGTCGTCGGTGACCGGTGCCGGGGTGGGCTCGGGCAGCGGTGCGGGTGCCGGTTCGATGGCCGGGGTCGCGATGGGGGCGACGTCAATCTGCGCCGTCGGCGCAGGAGCTGCCGGAACCGGTGCGGCTGGGGCCGGAATCACCGGGGTGGGCTCGGCAGCGACCGGAACGGCGGTTGCCGGGGGCGGCTCGACCGGTGCAGGCTCGGCCGGTACGGCTACCGGTGCCGGCTCCTTGTCCTCGACCGGCGCGGCCGACGGAAACGCCGCCGCCAGCTCTTCAGCCGAGTAGTGCTGGGTCTTGGGTGCCTCCGTTGCGGGGGCATCCTGGGGCTTCTTGCGGCGGAAAAAACTGAGCATTGGCAAAAGGCGCTGAAATCAGAGGGATATGCTACCACTCAGGCCTGTCGGGCCGATGTGGACTCAAGGTCGCGGCCGGCCGGCCGTTAACCGGTCCGGAGGGCTGCGCAGGGCGGTCCGGAGACCGCCATGAACAACGGAATGGGAATCGCCCTCGGCGGGATGCGTGCGGCCCAGCAGGGCGTGCAGGTGGCCGCGCACAACGTGGCCAACCTGGCGACTCCCGATGCCCAGCGCTTGCAGTTGCAGCGCAGTACGGTGGAGCAGGGCGGGGTGCAGGCCGCGGTGACTCCTACCGGCACCGATGTCAGTGCGCCACTGGGTGATCTGCTGGCAGCGAAAGCCGAGGTGGTGGCTTTCGCTTCCAACGCCGCGGTGATCCGACGCCAGGACCAGATGCTGGGCTCGCTGCTGGATCGCGAGGCCTGAGCCTCCCGGCCTTGGTGGGTGTCAACCTTGGTTGACACGCTCGACCCGCCTGGTAGGTGCCAATCCTGGTTGGCACTCACCACCCGCCCCGGTAGGTGCCAACCTTGGTTGGCACGCTTTTTGGGCGCCAACCAAGGTTGGCTTCTACCAGAGCATCGCCGGGTAAGCCGGGCCATGCCCGGCCACCACCTTGTCGATCAGGCCGACAGCTCCAGCAGCAGCTTGTTCAGGCGCGCCACATAGGCGCCCGGATCCTTCAGGCTGTCGCCGGCGGCCAATGCAGCCTGGTCGAACAGCACCCGGCCCAGATCGTCGAAACGCGCGCCATCGGCTTCAGCATCCAGCTTGGCGATCAGCGGATGGCCCGGGTTGATCTCCAGCACCGGCTTGCTGTCCGGCACCTTCTGCCCGCTGGCTTCCAGAATCTGGCGCATCTGCAGGCCCAGGTCCTGTTCGCCGATGGCCAGCACCGCCGGCGAATCGGTCAGGCGGTGCGAGACGCGCACGTCGGCCACGTCATCGCCCAGCACCGTCTTCAGTCGCTCGACCAGGCCCTGCTTGTCCTTGGCCGCTGCTTCCTGTTGCTGCTTGTCCGCTTCGGTTTCCAGCGCGCCCAGGTCGAGGTCGCCGCGGGCGATGTCGACGAAGCCCTTGCCGTCGAAATCGGTCAGGTAGCCCATCAGCCACTCGTCTATGCGGTCGGTCAGCAGCAGCACTTCCACGCCCTTCTTGCGGAACACTTCCAGGTGCGGGCTGTTGCGCACCTGGCTGTAGCTCTCGCCGGTCAGGTAGTAGATCTTGTCCTGGCCTTCGGCCATGCGGCCGAGGTAGTCAGCCAGCGACACGTTCTGCGCATCGCCGTCGCCACGGGTAGAGGCGAAGCGCAGCAGGCCGGCCACCTTCTCGCGGTTGTTGTAGTCCTCGGCCGGGCCTTCCTTCAGCACCTGGCCGAATTCTTTCCAGAACGTGGCGTACTGCTCCGGCTTCTCTGTGGCCAGCTTTTCCAGCATGTCCAGCGAGCGCTTGGTCAGTGCGGCCTTCATCGAATCGATGACCGGGCCGGACTGCAGGATCTCGCGCGAGACGTTCAGCGACAGGTCGTTGGAATCGACCACGCCCTTGATGAAGCGCAGGTACAGCGGCAGGAACTGCTCGGCCTGGTCCATCACGAACACGCGCTGCACGTACAGCTTCAGGCCCTTGGGCGCATCGCGGTGATACAGGTCGAACGGCGCGCGGCCGGGCACGTACAGCAGCGAGGTGTATTCCAGCTTGCCTTCGACCTTGTTGTGGCTCCATGCCAGCGGATCGCTGTGGTCGTGTGCCACGTGCTTGTAGAACTCGGTGTACTCGGCGTCGCTGATCTCGGTGCGCGGGCGGGTCCACAGCGCGCTGGCGCGATTGACGGTTTCCCATTCGACCGCGGCGCCTTCTTCGCCACCTTCCTTCGGCATCTGGATCGGCAGGCCGATATGGTCCGAATACTTCTTGAGGATGCCGCGCAGGCGCCAGCCATCGGCGAAGTCGTGCTCGCCGTCCTTCAGGTGCAGCACGATGCGGGTGCCGCGCTCGGCCTTGTCGATGGTGGCCACTTCGAAATCGCCTTCGCCGCGCGAGGTCCAGCGCACGCCTTCGCCTGCAGCCAGGCCGGCGCGGCGCGAGGTCACTTCCACTTGGTCTGCAACGATGAAGGCACTGTAGAAGCCGACGCCGAACTGGCCGATAAGCTGCGAATCCTTTTTCTGGTCGCCGGACAGCTGGCGCAGGAAATCGCCGGTGCCGGACTTGGCGATCGTGCCGAGGTGGGCAATGGCCTCGGCGCGGCTCATGCCGATGCCGTTGTCTTCGATGGTGATGGTGTGGGCGGCGGAGTCGAAGCTGACGCGCACGCGCAGCTCGCTGTCACCTTCAAGCAGGGCCGGCTGGGTCAGGGCTTCGAAGCGCAGCTTGTCGGCAGCGTCAGCGGCGTTGGAGACCAGCTCGCGCAGGAAGATCTCCTTGTTGGAGTACAGCGAGTGGATCATCAGCTGCAGCAGCTGCTTGACTTCGGTCTGGAAGCCAAGGGTTTCGGTCTGGGTGGTCTCGGTCATCGATAGGGCTCCATGTGCAATGCCGCGCCAGCGCGTGCGGCCTCGCCAAGGGGTATGGCTGATTGTCCCGAAATCAAGGGGTTGGTCGGCAGGGCTTGCAGCCCTGCACCTGCAGAGGCCGAAGCAACAGCAACAGCAACAGCAACAGCAACAGCGGGCTATCCGTGGGATGGCGGGGCGGTGTGGGTTGGCAGGACCGTTGGCGCCATGGATGGCGCCATCGAGCCCCCAGGGACGGGTTTACGGCGTGTCCTGCCAACCCACACCGCCCCGCCTCTGACAGGTTCACGCGGCTGTTGGCAGGTGTCGACCTTGGTCGACACATCTGTCAGATATCGATACATCAAATGGGGTCAGATCCGTTTTCCGCAGGAAAACGGATCTGACCCCAAGAGACCTTCCGGCAGATCGCAGGAAACTGTCGAAGGCGGGGTGGGGCAGGTTGTGGGGGTGTCCGCGGCATGGATGCCGCGGCCAAGCCCCCATGGACGGGTTTACGGCGTCCCCCACAACCTGGCCCACCCCGCCTACCCACAGGGAACCAGCTTTTGCCGTTGCTCTGGCTGTTGCTTCGGTCTCTGCGGGTTCCGGGCGCCGCCCGGACGACTACAATCCCGCTCATGCTGAATTTCTTGAATACATCCCGCCGGGGGCGCCTGTGAGCGGCCGTGGGAGCAATGACGGCCAGGTCCGCATCATCGGCGGTCGCTGGCGCAATACCCGCCTGCCGGTGCCGACCCTGCCGGGGCTGCGGCCCAGCAGTGACCGCGTGCGCGAGACCCTTTTCAACTGGTTGATGCCCAGACTGGGCGGCGCGCGGGTGCTGGACCTGTTCGCCGGCAGTGGCGCGCTGGGCCTGGAGGCGGTCTCGCGCGGTGCCGCCCACGCCACCCTGGTCGAGCGCGACGCGCAGCTGGGACGCAATCTGACCGCGGCCGTGGCCAAGCTCCAGGCCGCCGACCAGATCACCGTGGTGCAGGCCGATGCCCTGCGCTGGCTGCAGGGCGCGCCCGCGCAGCAGGCCGATCTGGTCTTCATCGACCCGCCGTTCGCCGATGGCCTGTGGCAGGACGTGCTGGCGCAGCTGCCGCGGCACTTGGCCGCCGATGCCTGGCTGTACCTGGAATCGCCGGCCGGCCACGTGCCGGTGCTGCCGCCGGACTGGCTGCTGCACCGCGAGGGCGGCACCCGCGAGGTGCGCTTTGCCCTGTACCGCCGCGCCACTGCTACACTTTGACCTCATCTGAACATCTGCATCCGCCCATGACCGTGGCCAACCGCCGCATTGCCGTCTATCCCGGCACGTTCGACCCGATCACCAACGGTCATATCGACCTGGTCAGCCGGGCCGCGCCGCTGTTTGAAAAGGTCGTGGTGGGCGTGGCGCAGAGCCCGTCCAAGGGCCCGGCGCTACCGCTGGAGCAGCGCGTGCAGCTGGCGCGTGGCGCACTCGGCCACCATGGCAACGTCGAGGTCATCGGCTTCGACACCCTGCTGGCCCATTTCGTCCGTTCGGTCCAGGGTGGGGTGCTGCTGCGCGGCCTGCGCGCGGTGTCCGACTTCGAGTACGAGTTCCAGATGGCCAGCATGAACCGCCACCTGATCCCCGAGGTCGAGACCCTGTTCCTGACCCCGGCCGAGCAGCACAGCTTCATTTCGTCCTCGCTGGTCCGCGAGATCGCGCGCCTGGGCGGCGACGTGTCCGGCTTCGTGCCGGCCGCGGTGCTCGAAGCCCTGCGCAAGGTCCGCGAAGCGAAGGCGGCACAGTCGTAAGCCCCGCTGTACCCGCACCCCATTACGTACAACACCACGCACCATTCCGGGAGGAAACCCATGAACACCACCATGCGCGCGATGCTGATCGCTTCGTTGGCCCTGGCCTTCACCGCCTGCAAGAAGGAAGAGGCCGCTCCGGTCGACGAGGCCAAGCAGGCTCTGGTCGCCCCGGCCAAGGATGATGATGCAGGCTGGAAGAAGTACCTGCAGGAAGTGGCCATCCAGAACATGGGCAATATCACCAACAGCCCGTTCCTGTACTACCTCTCGCCGGAATCGGACCCGGACTTCCAGGCCAAGTACGAGCGCCAGACCGAGAGCGCGACCCAGGCCGTGGCCCGTGGCGTGCAGCCGGGCAACATGCTGGCCTTCGGTTCGTCGGCCTCGGGCAAGATGGCTGACATGATCCAGGCCGTGTTCAAGGACGTGTCGCCGGATTCGATGAAGGGCGTGCGTGTCGTCTTCATCGGCCAGTCGGCCGACAACGCCCGCGTGCAGGCTGCCATCCAGCCGACCGGTGCCGAGTACATTTTCGTCGAAGCCAAGTAATACCGAGCCATGGCGGCCATGCTCCGGCATGGCCCGGGCGGCGTCCTGCAAGGGCGCCGCCGATGACCTGACCGGCCCGCGCGCCCGCGCTGGCCGGTCCTTTGTCCCAGGGCGCGGGCGAGGAGTATCGCCGTGTCGCTGAAAATCAACGAGCTCTGCGTCAACTGCGACGTATGCGAGCCGGCCTGCCCGAACCAGGCCATTGCGATGGGTGAAACCATCTACGTGATCGACCCTGCGCGCTGCACCGAATGCGTGGGTCATTTCGACGAGCCACAGTGCGTGGTCGTCTGCCCGGTCGAGTGCATCGATCCGGACCCGGAGATCGTGGAAACGGAAGACCAGCTGCTGGCCAAGCTGCGCCAGCTGCAGCACGATCACCCCGAACTCTATGCGGAGCCCCCATCCGAATGAAGACGCTGATCGTCCGCCCCCTGTTGCTGCTCGGCCTGCTGCTGAGCCCGATTGCCTGGGCCGACAGCCCGGCCCGTGCCGAGCGCCCCGACGGCGCGGCCATTGCCAGCGGCCACGCGCTGGCCACCCAGGCCGGCATCGACATCCTGGCGCAGGGCGGCAACGCCTTCGACGCCGCGGTGGCGGTATCGTCCACGCTGGCGGTGGTCGAGCCGATCAGTTCCGGGCTGGGTGGCGGTGGCTTCTTCCTGCTGCACGACGCGGCCACCGGCAAGGACGTGATGCTGGACGCGCGCGAGACCGCGCCGGCCGCGGCAACGCCGCAGGCCTTCCTCGACAAGCAGGGCAACCTCGACCGTGACCGCTCGGTCAACGGTGCGTGGTCGGCCGGTATTCCGGGCCTGCCTGCGGCGCTGGTCGAGCTGTCGGCCAGGCACGGCAAGCTGCCGCTGTCTGCATCGCTGCAGCCGGCGATCCGCATCGCGCGCGAAGGCTTCCCGGTCTACGACCGCATGGCCAAGGGCTATGCCTCTCGCCGTGAGGTGATGGAGCGCTATCCCGGCACCCGTGAGGTCTACCTGCGCAACGGCAAGCCGATCACCAGCGGTGACCTGTTCAAGCAGCCGGAGCTGGCACAGACGCTGGAGCGCTTGGCCGCAGGTGGCTTCGATGGCTTCTACAAGGGCCAGACCGGAAAGCTGTTGCTGGCCGGCGTGAAGCAGGCCGGCGGCCAGTGGACCGCTGAAGAGCTGGCCGGCTATCGCGTGAAGCAGCGCGAACCGATCGTGTTCAACTACAACGGCTGGAAGATCACCACCGCTCCGCCGCCGTCGTCCGGTGGCATCGCGCTGGCCAGCATGCTGCAGATCCTGGAAGGCTGGGACATCAACAAGATGGACCCGGCGCACCGCACCCACCTGGTGGTGGAGTCGATGCGCCGTGCCTACCGCGACCGCACCTTCTTCCTCGGCGATCCGGACTTCGTGCAGATCCCGCAGAAAGTGCTGACCAGCAAGGACTACGCACAGGGCCTGCGGGCGACCATCCATCCGGAGAAGGCCACGCCCAGCGACCTGCTGTCGGGCAACCCGACGCCGCTGGAAGACGACGAGACCACGCACTTCTCGATCATCGACCGTGACGGCAACCGGGTCGGCGCGACCCAGACCGTCAACCTGCTGTACGGCTCGGGGCTGATTCCGAAGGGCACCGGCGTGCTGCTGAACAACGAGATGGACGACTTCGCGCTGAAGCCGGGCACGCCCAACGCGTTCGGCGTGATGGGCTACGAGGCCAATGCGCCGAAGGCGGGCAAGCGCATGCTCAGCTCGATGACCCCGACCTTCATGGAGAACGCCGACAAGGTGGTGGTGCTGGGCACCCCGGGTGGCAGCCGCATCATCACCATGGTGCTGCTGGGCATCCTCGGCTACGACGCCGGCCTGGACGCGCAGCAGGTTGCCGCGCTGCCGCGCTATCACCACCAGTGGCTGCCGGACCTGATCGAAGCCGAGGACGATGCATTCGACGCGGCCACGGTGAAGCAGCTGCAGGCGATGGGTCACAAGATCGACCTGCCGGGCAATGTGGCCGCCGGGGGCCGCGGGTCCAGCCACGTGTGGGGCAACCTGCAGACCGTGGAATGGGACCGGAAGGCCAACAAGCTGTTTGGCGGCAGCGACCCGCGCAACCCGGTGGGCAGCGCCCTGGTCGTGCCGGCACGCTGATCCGGTCGTGCCGGCCGCTGGCCGCCAATCTGGCTGTTTACCGAAAACCCCGCCCTTGACGGCGGGGTTTTCTGTTTCCTTTCTAGCGATTATTTAACGAGCCGGCGCCGATAATCGACACATGAAACTCTGGTCTATTCGTGGAAACTCGCAGCGCCTCGACGGCGGCGCGATGTTCGGCAACGCGCCGCGCGCGTTGTGGGAAAAATGGGCGGCACCGGACGAGCTCAATCGCATCGAGCTGGCCTGCCGTGCGCTGCTTGCCAGCCCGCTGGAAGGCAAGACCGTGCTGTTTGAAACCGGTATCGGGGCGTTCTTCGATCCGCGCATGCGTGAGCGCTATGGCGTGCAGGAAAGCCAGCACGTACTGATCGATTCGTTGCGCGAAGCAGGTTTCGAGCACGAGGACATTGATGTCGTCGTGCTCAGCCACCTGCATTTCGATCATGCCGGTGGCCTGCTGGCGGCATGGAGCGAAGGGCGTGAGCCGGAACTGCTGTTCCCCAATGCGACTTATGTGGTCGGTGCGCAGCATTGGCAGCGCGCCATGCAGCCGCATCCGCGCGACCGTGCCAGCTTCATTCCGGAGCTGCCTGGCCTGCTGCAGGCCAGCGGTCGCCTGGAAGTAGTGGACGGCGAGTATTCGAAGGTTCTGGGTCGCAGCGTTCGCTTCAGCTACAGCGATGGCCACACGCCGGGGTTGATGCTGGCCGAGATCGTCGGCCACGCGCACGCCGGCGAAGATGCGCACGGCGGGGTGGTGTTCTGTGCCGACCTGATCCCGGGGCGCTCATGGGTACACGTGCCGATCACCATGGGCTACGACCGCAATGCCGAGCTCCTGATCGACGAGAAGCGGCAGTTCCTTGAGGACAAGCTGGCGCGCAACGTGCATCTGTTTTTCACCCACGACCCGCAGGTGGCGCTGGCGCAGCTGGGTCGCGATGACAAGGGGCGTTTCGTGACCCTGCACGAGCAGGGTGAATTGAAGGCGCGCGCGCTGGGGTGACGGGTGTTCGGCAGGGCTGTTCCCTGCACCTGCAGAAGCCGAAGCAAGATCAAGAACGGCATTCCGTGGGATGGCGGGGCGGTGTGGATGGTCAGGACACGCCGTAAACCCATCCATGGGGGCTCGATGGCGTCATCCACGGCGCCTGCCCACCCACACCGCCCCCACCTCTGACAGGTGGCCGGTGGCTATTGGTGGGTGCCGACCGTTGGTCGGCACATCTGTCAGATATCGATATTCAAATGGGGTCGAATGCCATTGCTGTGCAACGGGCTCTGCCCCCATTCGATTGAACTGGACGAGCGATGCTACGACGCCTTCAGGCAGCTGCTCATGAAGGTCTTGCGCGCGTCACCGGCCAGCTTCTTGGCACCCGCGTCAGCGTTGCACTTGCGCATGCGTTCCTGTTGCGCGTTGGCCGGCTTGGCTTCGGCAGCGTGGCCACTGAGGCAGGAACTCTGCGCGGTCTTGTAGGCGTCACCCTTCAAGCCCTTGTTCTTGGCCGAGCAGTCGGCCATGCGCTGCTGCTGCGGCGTGGTGGCATTGGCAGCCAGGGGCAGGCCGACCAGCAGGGCAGCGGCCAGCAGGAAAGAAGCTTTCATCGAGAGCACTCCAAGCGGTGGCGGGTGCGCGGAGCATTGGCCTGCAGGCAGCAAGGCCACGTGAAGAATCGTGCCTCGGCAGCGACCGCTTGCAGGGGCATTCAGATCGGCGTATTACTTAGCCAGATGGGTAAGTATGATCCCGCCATTCAAGACGTGTTCCAGGCACTGGCCGACCCCACCCGATGCGCGATCGTGGCGGCGCTGGGGCAGGGGCCGCGCACGGTGTCGACCTTGGCCGAGCCTTTTGAGATGGCCTTGCCCTCGCTGATGAAGCATCTGGCCGTGCTGGAGCGCAGTGGCGTGGTGCGCAGTCGCAAGCAGGGGCGTGTACGCACCTGCGAACTGGTGCCGGAACGGTTGGGCCAGGCCGAGCAATGGCTGGCCGCGCAGCGCGTCGTGTGGGCAGCGCGCGCCGACCGCATGGTCGAGTTTGTCGAAACCCTTCACCGACAGGAGCAGGCCCATGGCCGTAGACGCAGGTAGCAACCCCGAGACCGATCTGGTCATCAGTCGCGTACTGAACGCACCGCGCGCCGCCCTGTGGCGGGCGTGGACCGACCCGGAGCTGCTGCGCCAGTGGTGGTGCCCGAAGCCGTGGTCCACCGAAGTGCGTGCCTTCGACCTGCG
Organism: Stenotrophomonas sp. YJH_SMC_119; assembly: GCF_059368315.1. Taxonomy (NCBI): domain Bacteria; kingdom Pseudomonadati; phylum Pseudomonadota; class Gammaproteobacteria; order Lysobacterales; family Lysobacteraceae; genus Stenotrophomonas; species Stenotrophomonas sp. YJH_SMC_119. Next base: position 89,521 of record NZ_JCAFRP010000004.1, read on the forward strand.
CCCGGGCGGCGCCTTCCACACCTTCATGCAGGGCCCCGACGGCGGCAGCAGTGACAACCCGGGCAGCTTTCTGGAGATCGTGCCGCAGCAGCGTCTGGTGTTCACCTCGATGCTGGGACCGGGTTGGCGGCCGCAGTCACCGTGGCTGGGCTTCACCGCCATCATCTCGATGGAGGATGACGGCCAGGGCTGTCGTTACACCGCGCAGGTGATGCACCCGGACAAGGCCCTGCGCGACCAGCACGAGCAGATGGGCTTCTTCGACGGCTGGAACACCGTCATCGGCCAGCTGGAAGCGTTCGCGGCCGGCCTGTAGGCCGGCATCCGGGGTGGGGTCAGAGCCCTTTCTGCGAAAGGGATCCGACCCCGGTTCACCGGATCAACCGACGCGGGTACCGAAGATGCGGTCACCGGCATCGCCCAGGCCGGGCAGGATGTAGCCCTTGTCATTGAGCTGGGCATCGATGGCGGCGGTGTAGATTTCCACGTCCGGATGCACGGCCTTGACTGCTTCGATGCCTTCCGGCGCGGCCACCAGGAAGATGCCCTTGATGCGGCGGGCGCCGGCACGCTTGAGCATGTCGATGGTGGCGATCAGGGTGCCGCCGGTGGCCAGCATCGGGTCCAGGATCAGCGCGTCGCGCTCTTCCAGGCGGCCGGTCAGGCGCTCGAAGTAGGGCACCGGCTGCAGCGTTTCCTCATCGCGCTGCAGGCCGACCACGCTGACGCGTGCCGCCGGGATCAGCGACAGCACGCCGCTGAGCATGCCCAGGCCGGCGCGCAGGATCGGCACCACGGTGATCTTGGCACCGGCGATGCGCTGCACGGTGACCGGGCCGGCCCAGCCGGGCAGGGTGTGCGGCTCGGTGTCCAGGTCGGCGGTGGCCTCGTAGGCCAGCAGCGTGCCGAGCTCGTTGGCCAGTTCGCGGAAATCCTTGGTGCTGAGCGCAGCGTTGCGCATCAGGCCGATCTTGTGCTGCACCAGCGGGTGGCGCACTTCGACGATCTTCATGGTCGGGAAGGGGGATAAGGAGAGAGGACGCCATTTTGCCGGATTGGGCGCCCAACCCCAAACCGGGGCCGGAGACGGCCTGCATGAAATGTGCAGATGCATGTCATTGCCATGCAACCTTGCGGACATACCGTGCAGACCCATTCTTAACAGGAATGGGGATTCCCAGTGCATATCAAGACTCCGTTGGCCGTTGCCATCACCCTGACCCTGGCGATGGGGGCTGCTGCACCACTGCAGGCCGCCGGGCAGCAGGCGGTCGCCGCCACCGGTGCAGTGGCCGCCGATGCGGTCGACCTGGACCGCATTGAAGTGCGCGCCCAGCTTGAATCGCAGATCCGCGCGGTGGACCTCAAGCGCAGCAGCAACGCCATCGAGGATGCGGTGTCGTCCGACGCGCTGGGCCAGTACCCGGACAAGAACGTGGCCGAGTCGCTGCAACGCCTGCCGGGCATCAGCGTGACGCGCGACCAGGGCGAGGGCCGCTTCGTGGTCGTGCGCGGACTGGATGCCAACCTCAACAGCGTCAGCGTCGACGGCATCGCCATCGGCACACCGGACAACTCCAGCCGCGCCGCACCGATGGACGTGATCCCGTCCGATTCGACCGAGCGCCTGCGCGTGGTCAAATCACCGACCCCGGACATGCCGGGCGACGCCATTGGCGGCGCGATCCTGGTCGAGACCGCCTCGGCGTTCGACCGCGAGGGCCGCAGCCTGCGTGGCAAGATCGAAGGCAGCCACCAGCAGCTTTCGGGCGAGACCAGCCCGAAGGCCGCTTTCAACTACAGCGAAGTGTTCAACGACACCTTCGGCATCGCCGCCGGCGTGAACTACCAGAAGCGGACGTTCGAATCGGACAACAGCGAAGTGGAGTACGGTGATGTCAGCGGGAACAAGGATCCGACCACCACCCGCCCGGGCGAAATCACCGCGCTGAACCTGCAGAACCGCAAGTACGAGATCGAGCGCAAGCGCATCGGCGCCAACCTCAATTTCGACTGGCGCCCGAACGAGGACAGCCGTTACTACCTGCGCACGCTGTACAGCCAGTTCGACGATGCCGAAACCCGCCAGCGCGTGATCTTCAACTTCAACAGCGCCGACATGATCGCCACCGGCACCGACCAGTATCGACTTGCCGGCATGCCGAAGGATTCGATCGACAAGCGCATGCGCTACCGGACCAAGGAAGAGAACACCTTCGCCGCCAGCCTGGGTGGCGAGAACAAGCTGACCGACGCGGTACTGGACTACAAGATCGGCTATACCCGTACCGAAGAACGCGTGGACGACGAGATCGAGTCGCGCTTCAAGCTCAACGGCAAGGCCTTCAATGGCACGTTGGACCAGCGCAGCCGCCTGCCCACCTACACCTTCGACAACGATCAGTGGCTGGACAACGCCAACTACAAGTTCGACCGTGTGGTGGCCAAGCCGAAGAAGGTGGACGACGAGGAGCGCAGCGCGCAGGTCAACATCCGCTTCGACGGCGACAACAGCAGCTACAAGTTCGGCCTGCTCGGGCGCTGGCGCGACCGTGACGTGAATGTCGATGAGGCGTCGCTGCGCGTGGGTCCGGCGATCAAGCTCAGTGACTGGACCACCGGCTCGCCGGAACATCGCCACGGCCCGATGGGGCAGGGCATGGACTCGTCGGCGATGCGCAGCTACTGGTCGCAGCACGGTGGCGAATACAGCGCGCGTCCGCAGGATGTCGGTGGCAACGCCGCGACGTCTCTGGAAGGCGACTACACCGCGCGCGAAGACGTGTTCGCCAGCTATGCGATGGGCACCTGGGACATCGGTGCGCTGCGCGTGATCGGCGGCGTGCGTGTGGAGAACACCCGCTTCAGCGCCACCGGCAATCGCGTGGACGTGGCCAAGGACGGGCGCTCCTACACCGCGACCCGGGTCACCGCCAGCAAGAGCTACAACAACGTACTGCCGGGCCTGCACCTGCGTTACGACGCCAGCGACGACTGGGTGTTCCGCTTCGCCGCCAACAAGACGGTGGCGCGCCCGGGCTTCGGCGATGCCTCGCCGCGCATCGGCCTGGCCCGCAACGACAATGAAGTGCGTTTGGGCAACCCGGAGCTGGATCCGTACGAGTCGACCAACATCGACCTGTCGGTGGAGAAGTACATCGGCGACAGCGGCATCCTCTCGCTGGGCGTGTTCCACAAATCGATCGACGGCTACATCGTGCAGGTCCGCCAGGCTGGCGCCGACGGCATCTACGACGGCCTGCCGGTGGTGACCTCGATCAATGGCGACAAGGCCAAGGTGCGCGGCGCCGAATTCAACTGGCAGCAGCAGCTGTCGTTCCTCCCGGCTGGCTGGGATGGCCTGCTGGTGGGTGCCAGCGGCACCTGGCTGGACACTGATTTCGACCCGGGCCTGGCCAAGCGCGCGGGTGAGGACTTCACCCTGCCGCGCGCCTCGAAGAACGTGTACAGCGCGCACATCGGTTACGAGAAGTACGGCCTGAGCACCCGCGTGGCAGCCGTGCACCGCAGCGAGTACCTGGATACCCTTGGTGCCGGCCGTGCCTTCGACATCTACGTAGCGCCGAACACCCAGCTCGACTTCTCGCTTGACTACAGGTTCACTCCGCGCGTGAGCATGTATTTCGAGGCACAGAACCTGCTGGACAAGCCGCTGGAGCTGTACCAGGGCGCGCGCTCGCGCACCCTGCAGATGGAAGAATATGGCCGCACCTACGCACTGGGCCTGAAGGTGGCACTGTGAGCGGGCCTCGCATCACCCTGCTGGCCACCCTGCTGGCCGTGACGCTGGTGGCCGGCTGCACGCCGGCCAACGGCAATGATCCGGCCGTGGCCAAGCCCGGAGCGAAGGCCACGAACGAGCGTGCGGTGACCACCATCGCCGAGGCATTCCTTTCACCGATGACGCCGGCTGACAACATCGATTCGCCTGCCGCCTGGCGTGCACCTGACGGAAAGCTGTGGCTGATCGCCACTGCCAAGGCCACCGACAAGCTGGTGGTCTACGACGGCAGCAGCGGCCAGCACCTGCGCGACGTAGGCAGCAGCGGCACCGCGCCAGGGCAGTTCGATCGCCCAAACGGCATCGCGGTGACCGACGATCTGCTGTGGATCGTGGAGCGCGACAATCACCGCGTGCAGGTACTGAGCCTGCCGGACTTCACTCCACTGGCGACCTTCGCTGCGGACGACCTGCGCAAGCCGTACGGGCTGTGGGTCGACCGCCGTGCCGATGGCTACAGCGTCTACGTGACCGACTCCTGGGACAACGGCGAGGATGCACAGGGCCGTGACATCCTGCCGCCGCTGACCGAGCTGGACAAGCGCGTGCGCCAGTACCAGGTGACCCGCGATGGCGCGAAGATCGAAGCGAAGCTTGTGGCCAGCATCGGTGATACCACTGAGGCGGGTGCCCTGCGCGTGGTCGAGTCGATCTGGGGCGACCCCGAGAACGATCGCCTGCTGATCGCCGAAGAGGACGAGGGCTACGCCAGCGAGTTCAAGGTCTACACGCTGGCCGGGCGTTTCACCGGCACCACCTTCGGCCGCGACGTGTTCAAGGCGCAGGCCGAAGGCGTAACCCTGCGCACCTGCGGCAAGGATGGTTGGTGGATCACCACCGAACAGGGCAAGCAGCGCAGCGTGTTCCACCTGTTCGACCGCCACACCCTGAAGCCGGTCGGCGCGTTCCAGGGCAATACCGTGGCCAACACCGATGGCATCTGGATGATGCAGCAGCCCAGCGCGCGCTTCCCGCACGGCGCGTTGTATGCGGTGCATGACGATCAGGGCGTGGTGGCGTTCGACTGGGAGAGCATCGCCAAGCAGTTGGCATTGCCGCTGGAGTGTGGTTCGTGAGCGGTCGTTGCCTGATGCGTACGTTGGCGCTGGGCCTGCTGCTGGCGGTGCCGTCGTTGTGCTTCGCGGCGGCTGAAGCGAACACCCAGGTGCCGGCGGGCAGCCGCCACTACGCAGCGACGACGGTGCCGGACCGCATTGTCGCTTCGCCGGCAGTCGATCCCGGCCATGGGTTCGCCGTGGCCTGGCGCACCGACGGCAGCGTGCAGGCGCCGCTGCTGGAGATTGCCCTTGCCGGTGATTCACCGGCCATCGAGGGCATCCGCCAGGTGCGCGCCACGACCCGCGCGCTGCAGACCGAGAACGGGCTGTCGCACCACCACCGCGCTGATGTCAGCGGCCTGCGGCCCGATACCCTGTACGTCTACCGCGTGCAGGGCAACGGCAGCTGGAGCGCCTGGAACCAGCTGCGCACGCTGGCTGCGCCCGACCAGCCGCTGACCCTGCTGTACTTTGGAGATACCCAGAACAAGAACGTGAGCCATGTCAGCCGCGTGGTGCGCGCCGCGCAGAAGGCCGCACCCGAGGCGCGCCTGAGCCTGTTCGCTGGCGATCTGGTCAGTGGGGGCGATGGTGCCGATGACAGCGAGTGGGGCGAATGGTTTGCCGCCACCGGATGGCTGGCGCAGGAAACCCTGGTCGCGCCGGCGATCGGCAACCACGAGTATGTCGAGGAGTTCGAGGACACTCCGCAGGAACGCCGCGTGCTGGGCAGGCACTGGCCGGTGACGTTCGCGCTGCCGGGCAATGGGGCATCCGCCGCACAGCAGACCAGCTACTGGTTCGATGCGCAGGGCGTGCGCGTCGCCGTGGTCGATGGCACGTCGGCACTCGACCTTGGCACGGCCAAGGCACAGGCGCAGTGGCTGGACAAGGTACTGACCGGCAATCCGCAGCCGTGGACACTCGTGCTGCTGCACCAGCCGTTCTATTCGCCGCGCGAAGGGCGCGAGAACGCCGCATTGCGTGACGTGCTGCTGCCGGTGGTACGTCGCCACAACGTCGATCTGGTGCTGCAGGGCCACGATCACACCTATGGCCGCCGTGGCGAAGGACAGGCCGCGACGCCGCAGTACGTGGTGACCGTGGCGGGGCCGAAGCAGTACCGTCTCTCCGACGAGGCACGTAGGACGATGGATCCGGTGGCCGAGGACACCCAGCTGTTCCAGGTGTTGCACATCGATCCGCAGCACCTGCGCTATGAAGCCCGCACGGTGACCGGGCGACTCTACGATGCCTTCGAGCTGCGTCGCGACACCAAGGGCGGCAAGCAGCGCACGGAGCTGACCGAAGGCCGCATCACGCCGCGTGACTGCCCGCGCGCGCAGACTGCCAAGGGCCGCGCCGATCGCTGCTGGGAATGAGGAGGAGATCCAGATGAAAACCGTACACCGTCTTGTCCCCATGGCTGCCATCGGCGGGGCCCTGCTCCTGCTGGCGACCGCGGTGGCCGCCGCCGATGGCGTGCTGCACCCGTTCCTGGTGGCGCAGCCGAAGCAGGCGCCGCAGGAAGTGAACCTGGCGGTGGAGATTCCGGCCGGCAGCTTCACCAAGTACGAGATCAAGGAGGACGGCCTGGTGCACGTGGATCGCTTCCAGTCGATGCCGGTCGCCTATCCGGCCAACTACGGTTCGATGCCGCGCACGTTGGCTGGCGACAACGATCCGCTGGACGCGCTGGTGCTGACCCGTGAACCCCTGCATCCGGGCGTGATCGTGCGCTTCCGGCCGATCGGCTACCTGAAGATGGTCGACGGCGGCGAGCACGACGAGAAGATCATCGGCGTGCCGACCGACAAGGTTGACCCGACCTACGCCAACATCCGCGACCTGGCCGATCTGCCGGAGATCGAACGACAGCGCATCGAAGCGTTCTTCCGGGTCTACAAGGACCTGCCGGCCGGGCGCAACCCGGTGCAGCTCAACGGTTGGGGCAACGCTGCCGAGGCGCGGACGCTGATCAGCGAAGCGATGAAGCGCTTCGAGAAATAGATCCACGCCATGGCTGGATTCAGTCCAGCAACGTCTCGATGAACAACTCGGCCTGCAGGCGGTCGCCCAGTACCCGGGCCACCGCCTGTACGGCTGCCTCCCGGTGTTCAGGACGGATGCCGCCATCGTCATCGTCGTTGTAGAGGTCATCGCCGGCATCGAGGTACACCGTGCCTGCAGCAGCCAGAGCCGCCATCAAGGTTGGCACATCGGCAGTGATCTCGCCGGCATCCAGCAGGCCGGCGCCGTGGTGGCTGAACAGCACACGGCCGTCGTCCAGGTCGAGGATGAACGGATCAGCGCCGCGATCGGCAATCACCAGCCAGTTCGATGGCCAGTCGTTGATCCGTTCGCCGCTGACGCCATGCCATCGATAGCCGGCCTGCTGGCTCCACAGGCGCTGCAGTGGCGGTATCCAGACATCAAGGCCGGGAACGGTGATGCCGGCGCGGCCAACCTTGGCATTGATCTCTTCGCCCAGCGGCCCGACCTGCGCGTAGAACGACGCCAGTGCCGTGGGCAGCGGGAACGGGCCCTGCCAGTCACGCTCGTGCTGCGCATGCAGCAGCCCGAAGCGGGCGAATGAGGCGTGCAGATCATCCATGTCAGAGTCCAACGGGTAGCGGCCGTGCAGCCTAGCAGACGGCGTCTGCGCGCATCCCCTTCACCACCGCTGGCTATCATGTGCGCCTTCCACAACGAAGGCAGTACCTGTGTCGGTAGCGTTGGTATGGTTCCGCCGTGATCTGCGGCTGCAGGACAATCCGGCCCTGCAGGCCGCGCTGGATGCCGGCCACGACGTGGTGCCGGTCTACATCCATGCGCCGCACGAAGAAGGTGAGTGGGCGCCGGGTGCCGCCTCCGATGCGTGGCGCCACCGTTCACTGGCCGCGCTGGATGCGGACCTGCGCACGCGCGGTTCCTCGCTGGTGCTGCGCAGTGGTGACAGCCTGCCGGCCCTGCAGTTGCTGATCGCGCAGACCGGCGCCGAGGCGGTGTACTGGAACCGCAAGTACGAACCGGCCACCCAGCCACGCGACGCCACCATCAAGCGCATGCTGCGCGAGCAGGGCATCGACGCGCAGAGCTGCAATGGCAGCCTGTTGTTCGAGCCTTGGGACATCGCCACCCAGCAGGGCCAGCCGTACAAGGTATTTACGCCGTACTGGCGCAATGTACTCAGTCATTGGCGCCTGCCGCCACTGCAGGCCGCACCGGAAGCACTGGCGCCGCACGCGGTCGACAGCCTGGCATTGGATGATCTCCAGCTGGCGCCGACGCTGGACTGGGATACCGGCTTCTGGGAGCACTGGCAGCCGGGCGAAGCCGGTGCGCTGGAAGCACTGTCCGTCTTTGAAGACGGTGCCCTGCGCGGGTATCGCGAGCAGCGTGACCTGCCGGACCGTGTCGGGACCTCGCGGCTGTCGCCGCACCTGCATTTCGGCGAAATCGCACCCTGGCGGATTGCCCATGCGCTGGAAGGGCTGCGTAGCGCCGGCACCGACGCCGACATCGACGGCTACCTGCGCCAGCTGGGCTGGCGTGACTTCGCCTACCACCTGCTGCATCACTTCCCGAAGACGCCCACTGACAACCTCAACCCGCGTTTCGATCGCTTCCCATGGGCAACGCCCAGTGAGGCGCAGCTGCACGCCTGGCAGCGCGGCAACACCGGCGTGCCGATCGTCGATGCCGGGCTTCGCGAGCTGTGGCACACCGGCTACATGCACAACCGGGTGCGGATGATCGTGGCCAGTTACCTGTGCAAGCACCTGCGCGCGCACTGGCTGCATGGCGCACGCTGGTTCTGGGACACCCTGGTCGATGCCGACCTGGCCAACAACACCATGGGCTGGCAGTGGGTGGCCGGGACCGGTGCCGATGCGGCACCGTACTTCCGTGTGTTCAACCCCGTGACCCAGGCCGAGAAGTTCGATCCGCAGGCACGGTACATCAGCCGCTGGGTGCCCGAACTGGCCGCGCTGCCGGTGAAGGCCCGGTTTGCGCCCTGGCAGCATCCGCTGCTGCTGGCGACACATGCCCCGGGCTATCCGCCTACGCCGCTGGTGGACCTGGCCGCGGGCCGCGACGCCGCATTGGCGGCTTACCGCCAGTCGGGGGCGGGGTAAAGGGCGACCTGAGCGATCTGGTCAGTTAGCTGAACGCGGCCCTGTCGGTGAGCCCGATCATCATTCCGGCATCGCATCGGGCTGTTTATTCTCTTTGCGCCCGCAGGCCGCCGGCCGACCGGAAACCAAGGAGAACCTCATGATCCGCAACACCACCCGCAACGTCGCACTGGCCCTGATGAGTGCGGCCGTCCTGTCGGCCTGCGCCACCGGCGGCTCCTACGTACAGAGTGACCAGTACGGCAACCCCACCGAGCAGCAGAACCGCACCGGGCGCAACGCCCTGATCGGTACCGCCATTGGCGTGGCAGCCGGCCTGCTGACCGGCGACAGCGCCACCGAGCGCCGCCAGCATGCCCTGATCGGCGCCGGTATCGGTGCGCTCAGCGGCGCCGCCGTCGGCCAGTACCAGGATCGCCAGGAACGCGCACTGCGCGAGCGCACTGCCAACACCGGCATCGATGTGCAGCGCCAGGGCGACAACATCATGCTGAACCTGCCGGACGGCATCACTTTCGACTTCGGCAAGTCGACCCTGAAGCCGCAGTTCTACGGCGCGCTCAATGGCGTGGCAGGCACCCTGCGTGACTACAACCAGACCATGATCGAAGTGGTCGGCCACACCGACAGCATCGGCAGCGATGCGGTCAACAACCGCCTGTCGAAGGAACGTGCCGACTCGGTCGCGCAGTACCTGATCGGCCAGGGCGTGCAGAGCGTGCGCATCGAAACGCTGGGCGCCGGCAAGTCGTACCCGATTGCCGACAACAGCACCGACGCCGGCCGCGCCAAGAACCGCCGCGTCGAGATCCGGGTGATTCCGCTCAAGCAATAACGCGTAGCGTTACTGCTTGAGCCGGCGGTCCGGCCATCGGCCGGAACGAAAATGCCGCCCTTGCAGGCGGCATTTTTGTGGGTGCCGAGCGTTGCTCGGCACGCCGATAGCGCATCCCTCTGTAAGCCATGCCGACCAAGGTCGGCAACTACCAGGAGATGGGTAGGCGCTCTTGTTGCAGGCTACGCCGCAGAAGCGGCCACCTTCTCCAGGATCCGCTTGCCGCTGCTTTCCAGAGCGGCGTCTTCCTTTTCCTTCTGCTGCTGCGCCAGCTTCGCACCCGGGCACTGCGCCAGCATGTAATTGGCGTCGAAGTTGAGCTTTTCGACCAGGAAGTCGACGAACGCACGCACCTTTGGCGAGACCAGGCGGCCGCCGGCGAACACGGCGTTGAAGTCCACTTCCGGGCCGGTCCAGCCGGCCAGCACGCGGCGCACCATGCCCGATTCAACGAACGGCTTGGCCATCACGTCGCCGGTCAGCAGCAGGCCTTCGCCACAGACCAATGCACCATTCAACGCAGACATGTCGTTGGCGGTCATCAGCGGGGTGACCGGGAAGTCACGCAGCTCGCCGCCGTTCTCGCCCAGCTGCCAGGTGAAGCGCGGCGAATTGCCGGTGTGGTACGGCTTGCGCATCGCCAGGATGCGATGGAACTGCAGCTCCTCCGGATGCAGCGGCTCGCCATAGCGCTCGATGTAGGCCGGGCTGGCGAACACCTGCGTGCGCAGGCTGCCGAGCTTGCGTGCGACCAGATTGGAATCGGGCAGGGCCCCCACGCGCAGCGCAAGGTCCGCTTCACCTGCAATCAGGTCCAGCTTCTCGTTGCCCATGTGCATGTCCAGGCGGATTTCCGGGTACTGCGCATGGAACTGGCCCAGCAGCGGGGCGATCCAGGTGATGCCGATCGAATAGGGCACGGTGAAGCGCAGCCAGCCGCGCGGGCCGGACTGCAGCTGGCTCACCGCGCTCTCGGCCTCTTCCAGTTCGCGCGCGATGCGCTGGCAATGTTCGTGGTAGATCGAACCGGCTTCGGTCAGGCCGAGGCGGCGCGTGGTCCGGTGCAGCAGGCGCGCGCCCAGGCGCGTTTCCAGCTCCTGCACTTTGCGGCTGACCGTGGTCTTGGGCAGGCCGAGCGATTTGGCAGCGGCAATGAAGCTGCCTTGCTCGACCACTTTGACGAAGATCAGCGTCTCGTTGAGATCGTGGGACATGGTCGGGGATCCTGGACGTCGGGGATGGGACAATCGTGACAGAACGATTGGACCGGGAGCGGGATGATTATTCCCCTTAATCAGGACTAATCAAGTAAAGGTTTGAGGTCTATCGTGGCGCCATTCGTTAATTGGAGCCCGTCCGCCATGAGCCTGCGCAACATTCTTGCCCGACTCCGGAACGCCGGCCAGAACACCCTGGACCTGGCGATGACCGTCGAAGCCCGTCCGAGTTCCTTGGTACACAAGGACTTTCGTGAGTTTACCGCGCCCATGCGTCAGCAGCGTGGCGGTGCCATCCGCCTGGCCCCTCACAAGGGTGACCGCCTGCGCCGAATCGGGACTATCCCGGATTTGGGAGGAAATGTCCCGTGAATGGGATGCTGACGCCTGAAGTCCTGGTCCTGGGCGGCACCGGTGCCGTCGGCCAGGGTGTGGTTGGCGCGCTGCTGGAGGCCGGCAGCCCGGTACTGGTTGTCGGCCGCGATCCGAGCCGGCTGGCGGCGCTGCACGAGCAGTTCGCTGACGAGCCGGGCCTGGAGACGCTGCTGGGGTCGCTCAGCGACGACGGATCGGCGCGCGCGCTGGCCGAACGCATCGCGCAGCGCCCGCGCCCGTTGGCGGCGGTGATCGCCGCAATGGGTGGACCGTACCGCCGCGGTCGCGTGGTCGACCGCAACGGTGACGAACTGATGGGCGCGATGCAGGCCGATCTGATGCCGCACGTGCACGCGGTGCGTCACCTGCTGCCGCTGCTGCAGGACAACGTGCATGCGCGCCGCTACGTGATGATCGGCAGCCCGGCCAACGCAAAACCATGGGCGGGCTACGGCGAGACCTCGATCACCACCGCCGCGCTGCGCATGTACGCGCAGGTCGTGCACCAGGAAGCGCAGGCGCTGGGCGTGCGCGCGCAGATGCTGGAAGTCTGCAGCCCGGTGTGCACCCCGGCCAATGCGGCCAATGCCTGCATCGAGTGGCCCAGCTCGCTGCTGGTGGGTCGTCGCGTTGTGTCGCTGCTGGATGGTTGCCGCGACAACCGTGCCATCGTCCGCTGTGACAGCAGCGATGCCGAGCTGCCGCGTGGCCTGCTGCACCTGGAAGTTCCCCCTTTGTGGCGCGATACCGCAGGCGTTGCTTGACCTCGACCATGGTTGAGGTCGCAGGATACGCCGCCGATTTTTGCAACACGTTCTCATATAGCTGTACCACCCCTCCGTACGGATGCATGCCATGACTTCCCCCAATACCACCCCACATCGTTTCGGCCATCGCATTGCGATGGTCGGCGTGTCGATCCTCGCCGCAGCCGTGCTTGCGGCCTGCAGCGGCGGCCACGCCGAAGAAGCCGGTGCACCGCCGCCGCCGCAGGTCAGCGCCGCGCCGGTACTGGTCAAGCAGGTCAGCCAGTGGGACGAGTTCAGCGGCCGCGTCGAAGCGGTGCAGAGCGTTGAACTGCGCCCGCGCGTGTCCGGCTACATCGACAAGGTCAACTACGTCGAAGGCCAGGAAGTGAAGAAGGGCGAAGTGCTCTTCACCATCGACGCGCGCAGCTACCAGGCCGAGTACGATCGAGCGGCTGCCGAGCTGGCCCGCGCCCGCACCCAGGCCACGCTGGCCCGCAGCGAGTCCGAGCGCGCCAAGCGACTGTCCGAGCAGCAGGCGATCTCCACCGAGACCGCCGAACAGCGTCGCGCGGCCGCCGACCAGTCCGGTGCCGCCGTGCAGGCCGCGCAGGCTGCGCTGGACGCGGCCCGGCTCAACCTGGAGTTCACCAAGGTGCGTGCACCGATCGACGGCCGTGCCGGTCGCGCGATGGTCACCGCCGGCAACCTGGTCACCGCCGGCGACAGTGCCAGCGTGCTGACCACGCTGGTCTCGCTGGATACCGTCTTTGTCTACTTCGATGCCGACGAAAGCACCTTCCTGCGCTACGCCCAGATGGCACGCAAGGGCGAGCGCCCGAGCGAGCGTGACAGCGAACTGCCGGTGAAGGTTGGCCTGTCCGGCGAAGAGGGCTACCCGCACTCGGGCAAGGTCGACTTCCTCGACAACCAGGTCGCCCGCAGCACCGGCACCATCCGCGTCCGCGCACTGCTGGACAACGCCGACCGCCAGTTCACGCCGGGCCTGTTCGCCCGCGTGCAGCTGCTCGGCAGCGGCCAGTTCCAGGCGCTGCTGATCGATGACAAGGCCGTGCTGACCGACCAGGACCGCAAGTATGTCTACGTGGTCGACAAGGATGGCAAGGCCCAGCGCCGCGACATCCAGCTCGGTCGCACCGCTGATGGCCTGCGCATTGTCGAACACGGCCTGGCCGCGGGCGACAAGGTGATCATCGACGGCGTGCAGAAGGTCTTCATGCCGGGCATGCCGGTGCAGGCCAAGGCGGTGGCGATGCAGCCACAGCCGGCGCCGGCACCGGGCCGCGATGCCACCGCCGCCCTGAAGCACTGATCCGCGTCCCCGCTTAGCTGCCGGCGCCAGCGGCAGCCTTCCCTGCCTTCGTCATTTCGGCGAGGGGCAGGGTGGCTGTTGCCCGCCGAATGCCTTTCCCAGGAATTCCTCCATGGACTTTTCCCGTTTCTTCATCGACAGGCCGATCTTCGCGGCGGTGCTGTCGATCGTGATCTTCGCCGCAGGCCTGATCACGATTCCAATCCTGCCGATCAGCGAGTACCCGGAAGTGGTGCCGCCGTCGGTGGTCGTGCGCACGGTCTATCCGGGCGCCAACCCCAAGGTCATTGCCGAGACCGTCGCCACGCCGCTTGAAGAAGCCATCAACGGCGTCGAAGGCATGATGTACCTGAAGTCGGTCGCCGGTTCCGACGGCGTGCTGCAGATGACCGTCACCTTCCGCCCGGGCACCGACCCGGACGCAGCGGCGGTGAAGGTGCAGAACCGCGTGGCGCAGGCGCAGGCGCGCCTGCCCGAGGACGTGCGCCGGCAGGGCGTGACCACGCAGAAGCAGTCGCCGACCTTCCTGATGGTGGTGCACCTGACCTCCCCGCAAGGCAAGTACGACACCCTGTACCTGCGCAACTACGCCCGCCTGCACGTCAAGGATGCGCTGGCACGCATTCCGGGCGTCGGTGATGCGCAGATCTTCGGTGGTGGCGACTACGCCATGCGCGCCTGGCTGGATCCGGACAAGGTGGCTTCGCGCGGCCTGACCGCCAGCGACGTGGTGCGCGCCATGCGCGAGCAGAACGTGCAGGTGTCGGCCGGCCAGCTCGGCGCCGAACCGCTGCCGGACAGCAAGTTCCTGACCCTGATCAATGCCCAGGGCCGGCTGAAGACCGAAAAGGAATTCGGCGACATCGTGCTCAAGAGCGGCACCGATGGCGAAATCGTGCGCCTGTCCGACGTGGCCCGCCTGGAGCTGGGTGCGGGCGACTACACCCTGCGCTCGCAGCTGGACGGCAAGAACGCGGTCGGTATCGGCATCTTCCAGTCGCCGGGTGCGAACGCGCTGGAAATCCGTGACCAGGTCATCTCGACGATGGACGAGATGCAGAAGACCATGCCGGCCGACGTGAAGTACGAAGCGGTGTATGACACCACCATCTTCGTGCGCGACTCGATCAAGGCCGTGGTCTCCACGCTGCTGGAAGCGATCGCGCTGGTGGTGCTGGTGGTGATCCTGTTCCTGCAGACCTGGCGTGCCTCGATCATCCCGTTGATCGCCGTGCCGGTGTCGGTGGTGGGTACCTTCGCCGCGCTGTACCTGCTGGGCTTCTCGATCAATACGCTGAGCCTGTTCGGCCTGGTGCTGGCGATCGGCATCGTGGTCGACGACGCGATCGTGGTGGTGGAGAACGTCGAGCGCAACATCGAGGAAGGTCTGTCGCCCACCGCCGCGGCCCACCAGGCCATGCGCGAAGTGTCCGGCCCGATCGTGGCGATCGCGCTGGTGCTGTGTGCCGTGTTCGTGCCGATGGCGTTCCTGTCCGGTGTCACCGGCCAGTTCTACAAGCAGTTCGCGGTCACCATCGCCATCTCCACGGTGATCTCGGCGATCAACTCGCTGACCCTGTCGCCGGCCCTCGCCGCGCGCCTGCTGAAGGCCCACGGCGCACCGAAGGATGGCCCGAGCCGCCTGATCGACCGCCTGTTCGGCTGGGTGTTCCGTCCGTTCAACCGCTTCTTCAAGTCCAGCTCGGAGAAGTACGAACGTGGCGTGGCCCGCATCCTCGGCCGACGTGGCGCGGTGTTCGTGGTCTACGCGATCCTGCTGGTCGGTACCGGCGTGATCTTCAAGCTGGTGCCGCCGGGCTTCATCCCGACCCAGGACAAGCTGTACCTGATCGCCGGCGTGAAGCTGCCGGAAGGTTCGTCGATCGCGCGTACCGATGAAATGCTGCGCAAGGTGGCCAAGATCGCCCAGGAAACCGATGGCGTGGCCCACACCATCTCGTTCCCGGGCCTGAACGCGCTGCAGTTCACCAATACGCCCAATACCGGTGTGGCGTTCATTCCGCTCAAGCCCTTCGCCGAGCGTCATGGCCGTACCGCTGCGCAGATCAATGCCGAGATCAACCAGAAGATCGCCGGTCTGCAGGAAGGCTTCGCCTTCGCGATGATGCCGCCGCCGATCCTCGGTCTGGGCAACGGCAACGGCTACCAGATGTTCATCGAGGACCGCGGCAACCTGGGCTACGGCGCGCTGCAGAATGCGGTGCAGGCGATGCAGGGCACCGTGGCGCAGACGCCGGGCATGGCCTTCCCGATTTCCAGCTACCAGGCCAACGTGCCGCAGCTGGATGCCGAGGTCGACCGCGTCAAGGCCAAGGCACAGGGCGTGCAGCTCACCGAACTGTTCGACACCCTGCAGACCTACCTGGGTTCGGCCTACGTCAACGACTTCAACCAGTTCGGCCGTACCTGGCAGGTGATCGCCCAGGCAGACGGTCCGTTCCGCGAGACGGTCGAGGACATCGGCAAGCTGCGTACCCGCAACGACCGCGGCGAGATGGTGCCGATCGGTTCGATGGTCACCATCAAGCAGACCTTCGGCCCGGACCCGGTGCTGCGCTTCAATGGTTACCCGGCAGCGGACCTGGCCGGTGAAGCCGACCCGCGCCTGCTGTCCTCGGCCGAGGCGATGACCAAGCTGACCGAGATCGCCGGCAAGGTGCTGCCGGTGGGCATGACCACCGAATGGACCGACCTGAGCTACCAGCAGGCGACCCAAGGCAAAGCCGCCTTCATCGTGTTCCCGGTGGCGATCATGCTGGCCTTCCTGGTGCTGGCCGCGCTGTACGAGAGCTGGTCGCTGCCGCTGGCGGTGATCCTGATCGTGCCGATGACCCTGCTGTCCGCGCTGTTCGGCGTCTGGCTGACCGGCGGTGACAACAACGTGTTCGTGCAGGTCGGCCTGGTGGTGCTGATGGGCCTGGCGTGCAAGAACGCGATCCTGATCGTCGAGTTCGCCAGAGAACTGGAGATGGGCGGCAAGGGAATCGTTGAAGCTGCGCTGGAAGCCTGCCGCCTGCGCCTGCGCCCGATCGTGATGACCTCCATCGCGTTCATCGCCGGCACCGTGCCGCTGGTGCTGTCGCACGGTGCAGGTGCCGAGGTGCGCTCGGTGACCGGTATCACCGTGTTCGCCGGCATGCTGGGCGTGACCCTGTTCGGCCTGTTCCTCACCCCGGTGTTCTACGTGGCCCTGCGCAAGTTCGTCACCCGCAACGGTGGTGGCCAGCTGGTGCAGCACGGCGAGCCGACCATCCACCACTGACATGAAACCCCGTCGCCGCCGGTCAATGGCCGGCGGCGGCTTCCCCCTCACAAGGCATGCATCCATGAATACCCATCAGAACAAGATCGCGCTGGTCACCGGCGCTACCCGTGGCATCGGCCTGGAAACCGTGCGCCAGCTGGCCCAGGCGGGCGTGCACACGCTGCTGGCCGGTCGCAAGCGTGAGACCGCCGTTGAGCTGGCGCTGAAGCTCCAGGCTGAAGGCCTGCCGGTTGAAGCCCTGCAACTGGACGTGACCGACGCGGCCAGCATCGCCGAAGCGGTCGAGCAGGTACGCCAGCGCCATGGCCGCCTCGACATCCTGGTCAACAATGCCGGCATCATGATCGAGAATCCCGCGCAGGCGCCGTCGGAGCAATCGCTCGAGACCTGGAAGCGTACCTTCGACACCAACGTGTATGCGCTGGTGGCGGTCACCCAGGCATTCCTGCCCCTGGTCAAGCAGGCCAAGTCCGGCCGCATCGTCAATGTGTCCAGCATGCTCGGCTCGCAGACCCTGCACGCGGATCCCTCCTCGGGCATCTATGACTTCAAGATTCCGGCGTACAACGCCTCCAAGGCCGCGGTGAACAGCTGGACCCTGAGTCTGGCCTACGAACTGCGCAACACGCCGATCAAGGTCAATACCGTGCATCCGGGTTACGTCAAGACCGACATGAACGGCGGCAACGGCGAGATCGAAATCAGTGAAGGTGCACGCTCCAGCGTGGAAATGGCACTCATCGGTGAATCCGGTGCCAGCGGCAGCTTCACCTACCTGGGTGAGGTGCTGCCATGGTGATCCGCACGTTGGCGATGGCCGTCTCCAGCCTGGTGCTGGCGGGCTGTGTCAGCGTCGGCCCGAACTACAAGGCGCCGGTGCAGGAACCGGTGGTGCTGCAGGGGGCGCAGCAGCCTGTGTTCAGCACTACCTCGCCGGTGGCCAGCTGGTGGGCGCAGTTCGATGATCCGGTGCTGGAAGAACTGGTGCACGGTGCACTGTCGGATAACCTGGACCTGCGCGTGGCCGTGGCCCGCGTCAGCCAGGCCCGTGCGGTGTTCGTCGAAAGCCGCTTCGACCAGGCCCCGCACATCACCGCGGGCGGCAGCTACGACCGCCGCAAGCAACCCGATCCGCAGCTGGGTGGGCAGCGGGTGTTCAGTGAAAGCTACCAGCTCGGCTTCGATGCCGGCTGGGAGCTGGATCTGTTCGGCCGCAAGCGCCGTGCAGCAGAAGCCGCGCGCGCCGACCTGGACGCCGAGCAGGCCAACCTGGCCGATGCGCAGGTACTGGTCGCCGCCGAAGTGGCACGCAACTACTTCGAGCTGCGCGGTACGCAGAAGCGCATCGCGGTGGCCCAGCACACCCTGGTCAACCTGCGCGATACGCAGAAGCTGACCGAGGCGCGCTGGGAGCTGGGCGCCGGCAGCGAGCTGGACGTGCAGAGCAGTCGCGCCCGGCTGAAGGCGATCGAGGCCGATATTCCGCTGCTGGAAGTGGCCGAAACGCAGTCGCGCAATCGCCTGGCGGTTCTGCTGGGCCAGCGTCCGGAAACGCTGACCGCCATGCTTGCGCCGCACGACGTGCCGGCATTTGCCAAGGCGCTGCCGCTGGGCGATACCCGCGAGCTGCTGCGCCAACGCGCCGACGTGCGCGTGGCCGAGCGTCGCCTGGCCGCTGCCACCGCGCGGGTGGGCGTGGCCACTGCGGACCTGTTCCCGCGGCTGTCACTGTCCGGTTTCGTCGGCTTCCTTGGCGGCGACGCCAGTGGCCTGGTCAATGGCAACAACAAGGCCTGGTCGCTGACGCCGTCGCTGAGCTGGGCCGCGTTCGACTTCGGCACCGTGCGTGCACGCCTGCGTGCCAGCAAGGCTGAAGCCGAGGGTGTGGCTGCGCAGTATGAGCAGGCCGTGCTGCTGGCGCTGGAAGACACCGAGAACGCGCTGACCCGCTATTCCAAGCAGCAGGCGCGGCTGGCGATCGTGGTCGAGCAGGCGCAGGCGGCACGCCGGGCTGAGTCGCTGGCGCAGATCCGCTACCGCGAGGGCTCGGAAGACTTCCTGACCCTGTTGGATGCGCAGCGCACGCAGCTGGCGGCCGACGATGCGTTGGCGGCGGCTGAGTCCGAGGTCAATGTCAGCGTGGTGGGCGTGTACAAGGCGCTGGGTGGCTGGGGGCAATCGCCGCAGCAAACCAGCGTGGCGCAGGTGCAGTAACCGCACGGGACGGAAGCAGTGGCTTCCGTCCCTTTCTTCTGTCAGGGCCAGTGATTGGCCGGTGTGTCGCGCTCGCGCATTCGCACGATGCAGAAGCGATGGCCGGTGGGTGCTTCCATCACCCACCAGCGTTTGACGAAGCTGATCCGGCGCGCGCCGAGTTTTTCCAGTCGATCTGCCTCGGCATCGATGTCGTCGCTCTCGATGTCCAGGTGCACCCGTGAGGGGTGAGCGACACGTTGCACTTCCACGTTCAGGCCTGCGGGTGCGCCCTGCAGGTCGGCGTACTCGGCGCCATCTTCGCCATACGATGGCTGCGCCTGCAGACCGAGGGCGGCCGCCCAGAAGCGTGCGCCTTCGTCAGCGGGCGTGTCCTGGCAGTCGATGATGAATCCGGCCAGACGGCTCTGGTGCGCCATGACGTCCTCCGCAGATTGGGAATGGAGGAAGGGTAGCGCGTCGCGTGCTGTGGACGTTGTCACAGTCATGACGTTTCTGACTCTGCCAGAACCGGGGCCTGCGGTGTAACTAGTGGGGCAGATTCCGGGAGGGATGGCGATGAGCGACGACAAACGTGATACCCAGCGCATGCTGTTTGGTGATCCGGGACCGCCTGGCGCAGGGCTGTCGGTAGCGGTCGTAGTGCTGATGGTGTTGGCTACCATGGCGGCTGCGATCGGCTTCATGCGCCTGCCGGACCAGATGCTGGGGCTGGGCCTGATCGGCATCTCCGTGTTTCTGGCGGTCGGTGCCCGCATCTGCCAGGCACGCAACCAGCATCAGGCGCTGTACCGGCTGATGTCGCGACAGCCGCCGCCGTAGCTGCGGCTGCCGTACAGGTTCAGTGCTTCGGCCAGTCCAGCTCGACCACCAGCGGGAAATGATCCGACGGCAGCACGCCGTCGATGCGACGGTCATCGGTCAGGAAGCTGCGTGCATGGAAGCCACGCACCAGCACCCAGTCCAGCTGCACGGTGGCCTTGCCGGTGAAATCGTGGAAGGTCAGGCGTGGCCCCTGCGGAACCTTCACCTGGGTACGGGTGTCCTGCAGCAGGCGGGTGAATGCCTTGTAGGTGTCACCACCGGGCTCGCTGTTGAAGTCACCCGTCAGGACCACCGGCAGATCGGCCGGCAGGGCTTCCACGCGCTTGCCGATCAGCTCGGCACCCTTCACCCGGCGCGGTTCATCCTCGTCGCGGTAGGGCAGGTGGGTATTCATGAAATAGAAGCGACGGCCATCGTCCAGGCGGCGGAACAGGGCCCAGGTGACCATGCGCGGGTACAGGTTGCCCCAGGTGATGCTGCCGGGTGCGTCGGGTGTATCGGACAACCAGAAGTTGCCGGACTCCTCGATGGCCAGCACCTTGCTGTCGTAGAACACGCCCATGTGTTCGTCACCGCTGCCACCACGGCGGCCTTCGCCGAACCAGCGGTAGCCGGGCAGGTGTTCGGACAGGTAGTCGGCCTGCTCCTTCACCAGTTCCTGGGTGCCGATCACAGCCGGGTGCGCATCGAGGATGACCTTGACCATGGCATCGCGGCGGTCGGGCCAGCGCTTGCCCGGTTCGGTATCGGCCGGGGTGCGTACGTTGAACGACATCACTTTGAGTGGCGCCGGTGCAGCAGCCCAGGCGGCGGCAGGCAGCGCAAGCGCCAGCAGCGCACACAGCGCGGGGCGACGGAAACGCGACAACATCGTGAAATCCCTCCATTCCATGAAAACGGTTTCATGAAGCATGCCATGGAAGGCGAGGGCAGCGATATGCCGGGATGGGCGACTGGGAGATGCCGGACGGGCGCTGGACGCTCCGCCCGGCAGATGCCCCTTGCCCGATCAGGGGTCGTAGATCATCCCGTTCTCGTCGCGGTTGTAGTGGTCGCTGACTACGCGGGTGCCCTCGTCATGGACCACGTACAACGTGCAACGCTGGTGGAACACGTTGCCGCTGATGCGGAAGGGCACGCACTCCTCCTGCAGGCCGACCTCTTCGGCTGCATTCGCCGGCGGCGAGGGCACCAGGGCGGCAAGTGCAACTACTGCAGCGAAAGAAAAAGCGGTCATTCGATTGTGCAGCGTCATTGATCACACTCCTTGGAGTCGTAGTCGGTGTCCGATGCAGATCAGTCTGCCGGGAGGTACCACTGACCGTTCTCGTCTATCCAGTACACCGACGTGAGAACGGTGCCGTCTGCCAGAGTGCGGGTGACGGTGCAGCGCTGATGCACGAGGTTGGGCCCAAGCCTTACGGGTACGCAATCGGTCGTCGATCCGGGGGACCCGGCCGCGTGGCCGGTTGCCGGTACCACACTACCCAATGCCAACATCAATGCGGCCATCGCGGCCAGTTGCAGTTTCATAAGCATCATCCTTGCTTCTGCAATCGCGCACATGCGCATGGCGTGTGTAACACGCGAACCAGGCCGCCGGAAGTGTCTCGCCGTGATCAGTCTTCGATCTCGCCGCGACGGCTGGCAGCACGCACTGCCTGCGCGGTGGTCGCCACACCCAGCCGTTGCCGCGCGTGGCGCAGGTGGTTCTCCACGGTGCGCGTGGAAAGCCCAAGCGTGGCCGCGATCTCAGCTTGGCGACGGCCAGCGGCGACCCAGCGCAGCACTTCGCGCTCGCGGTTGCTCAGTGCGCTTCCCGAAAGCTCGGCAGGCGATTCGGCCAGATGGCGCGCGGCACGGAATGCTGCAGCTGCAGCAGCTTCCAGCTGCAGTCGCGCGCTGGCCGATGCATCGATCGCTGTCCCGGCAAAACTGATCGCGCCTTCCAGACCGGTGGTGCCGAACACCGGCACCTGCAGACCGTGCAGGCCTTCACCACGTGGCTGCTTCACCACCTGATAGCGTTCGCCGCGAACACCCTGGCGCTTGCTCCAGAAGAACGGCGCGTCACTGTCCAGTACGTGGCGATTGACCGGGCAGGCGTGCAGGTAGCGCGCGAGGTCGGTACTGCTGCCGTCGCCGAACCAGTCGCCCTCGATCCAGTACACGCGCTGTGTACCGCGCTCCAACCCCGTGCCGGTGGCGAACACCAGCACGCGGTCGTAGCCGAGCGGTGCAGAGATGCTGCGTAGTACGGAGCCCACCGCACTCAGTGAGCGGGCGCGTTCCAGTTCCAGCAACGCCTGCACCAGTTCGCTCATCCGGGTCAGCGGCTGGCCAAGGCGTCGAGCAGCGTGCGTGCGGCCAGCTTGCCCAGCGCATTACCGGCCAGCGGGCTGTCGCCGGTCAGCAGCAGGCGATCCTGCAGCACGCTGCCATCGATGCCGTCATTGACGATCTGCACGCCCTGCTGCGCCAGGCGCTCACCGAAGAACCACGGCAGCTGCCCGGGCATGTAGCCGATCTCCGGCGTCTGCCGGTCCATCGCATCGGGGAAGGCACAGATGCGGTAGCCGCGGAACAGCGAACCACCATCGGCCTCGTCCACGCCTGCGGCCAGCAATGCGGCCGGGCCGTGGCAAAGGGTGATGATGTGACGTTGCTCGGCCATCGCCCAGTGCAGGGCTGCCTTTACCGCGCGACTCTGCGGCAGTCCGATAAGGGCGCCATGGCCACCGGGAATGAACACGGCGGCATAATCCGATGCGGCATCGAGGCCTGCCACCACCTCATCCAACGGCAGCGGCTGGCGGAAGCGCGACTCGTAACGTTCGTACAGTCCACCGATCTCCGTGTCCTCACGCGGGAACGCCCACCACTCGAACTTGGCGGCGTTGCCCGACAGCGTGGCCACATCGATGTCGAAGCCGGCCTTGTCCAGGTGGTACATCGGCAGCAGGGTTTCCACCGGATGGTTGCCGGTGGAGAACAGGTGGCCGTTGGCAGTGGGCAGATAGCGTTCGTCCGCAGCGATCATCAGCACCTTCCAGCGGCCATCGCGGCGTGCGTCCGGATAGTCGGCACCGGACAGGTTGCTCTTGGGCGATGTGAACTGCGACAGCGAGTAGGGCGACGGGAAGAAGGCATCGCGCTCGGCCGGGTCGGGGCTGGGCTGGCGGCTGGGCTCTTGCGTGTTCATGCGGACCTCCAGTGGGGTGGTGGAATCCAGCATAGAAGGGCTGATGCGTACAGGCGATGAGGGTTTTCCCTCAGCCGCGCGCAGCTACTTCACCGTGGCCGAATGCTGCTGCATGTCTTCATGCAGGATCCGCCGCAGTTCGACGATGGCCGGCGTGGCTTCCTGCACGCTGTGCCCGGATACGATCACCTTCTCCGAATCCGCGTGCGGCAGGTGCGAGCTCCAGTAGGGCACCAGCCCGTCGTCGGTCTTTTCCAGCGGCCCATCGGCCTTGGCGCGCGCGATGATCGAGTGGTAGTGCACCTTCGGCGACATCGGCAGGTCGGCCACCGCGCGGACGAAAGGATCGTCCTTGTCCAGATTCTGGATGCTGTTCATCTGGTAACCGTGCTTGCCATCATTGCGGTCGATCTGGCCGTCGTTGGCGATGGTGGCGACGTCTTCCAGCACGGTCAGCGGCAACCGCACCAGGCGACCGATCCAGCGGCCCAGGCGGGTGCCCGCCACGTCGGTGCCGCGGTGTGGCGTGGCGATGAATACCACGCGCGATACTTCCGGTTCCGGCAGGAAAGTCAGCACCGGTGCGCCCTTGGTACGCAGCAGTTCACGCTGTGCCGGCGTCATCTGCGCAGTCTCCAGCAGGGTGTCGACCAGATGATCGCCGGAAGAGGAGATCATCAGCCGCGCGATCACGCCACCCATGCTGTGCCCGACCAGCACCATGTCATGCGAAGCCTGCGCCTTGCCGCTGGGGTCGAAATGCTTGAGCACTTCGGACAGCGTATGACGCATCGCATCGTGGCTCATCGCGATGGGCATGTTGGTCGGGTAGTAGAACTGCCAGACCTGGAAGTCCTGGCGGATCTCGTCGTCGCGCATCAGTTCGTTGGCGACGTTCACCCAGGCTTCCGGGCTGCTGGCCAGGCCATGGATCATCAGCAGCACGCGGCGGTTCGGATCGTAGGGCTGCATCATGTACAGGTGCGGCGTGTCGATGCCGCCCTTGCCACCGAAAAGCGAGCGCAGCGACTGGTGGCTGAAGTTGGAACGGGCCAGCCACAACGCATAGCCGGCGGTGAAGTTCGCGGCCAGCGGAACCTGTTGGCCATGCAGGGTGACTTCCGTGACCTGGTAGGGATCGTGGATCTCCAGCTCCGGCTCGTCGTCGTGCAGCACTTCCCACAGGTTCTTTCCCGAGAAGCGCAGCAGCACCGTCATCGAAGGGGAGGGCATCTCGCTCCAGCTCTGCGCGGCCGAGGTGCTGGCCTGCGCGGCGGGCGTCGCTGCCGAAGGCGGGGTCGCCGTGCTGCCAGCTGGATCGTTCATCACCGCCACCAGTTCGGCACCGAAGCCATCGCGGCGATGCACGCTGCGCAGCGTGCCAGTGAACGACAGCGAGGCCGCCGGTACCAGTTCGGTAGGGGTACGCGTATCCAGCGGTGATGCTTCGCCTGAAGGGGCCAGCACGAAGGTCCAGCGGCCCAGCTGGAAGTGGCTGGCCTGGCCGTGCACGCGGCCCGTGGCATAGGCGTCGTACAGCTGTACCGAGGCTTCCTGCACGGCCAGGTTGTAGTAGTCGCGCACCTGGGTCTGGCGATCTTCGAAGCCGCGCTGGTTGGCGGTGCGCTCGGTGAAGAAAAGATAGGCATAGGCCTGGCGCGCGACCTGCATCCACGCATCCAGGCGCGGTTGAAAATCGGCATCCAGCTCGGTGATCGCGCTCTTGGCGCGGCCGGATGCCGAGTACTCACGCTTCGGCGCCGGCAGGGTCATCGCATACTGCAGCCACAACTCGGCCAGGCTGGAGCGTTTGTCTTCCTCGCGCACCACGATGCTGCTTTCCATCGCCTCGATGCAGGGCAGGCCCGGTTTGGCGCATACGCCTTCATCGAGGCCGGCCACCCGCAAGGTCTCCGTGGTCGCCGCGCTGAGCTTGCCGGAAGTAAGGATGTCACCGCGCTTGAGCGCGATGTACTGGCCGGGCGTGACCGAGGCCACCTGCACCGACGGCCCGAACTGGCGCAACGTGGCGCAGCCGCCCAGGGTGAGCAGCACAGTGATGATGAGGGTCGTGCGGCCGATGAAGCCCAAGCCCGTGGTTGCCATACGATCCTCCTGCGCGGTGGCGCCACTCTAGCGGTCGGCATGTCAAAGCGGAAGATACCGGGCGGTCGGTTTGGGGCGCTCAGGCGCTGCCATCCAAGCGATTCAGCCGGTTCCGTGTGACACTGGGGTGAATGGGGTTATGCAGGGACTGCGATGACGTGGCTTGAGACCCGGATCCCGCCGCCGCTGGTGATGCTGCTGTGCGCGGGGATCGGCTGGCTTGGGAGCCGACTGTGGCCGGAGGCGGTCTTGCCACTGCCGATGCGGGCCCTGATGTCAGGCGGGGTGATGGGGATCGGTGTGGCGCTGAACCTGCTGCCGAAGCTTGCGTTCCAGCGGGCGCGCACCACGGTCAATCCGCTGCGCCCTTCCGCATCAAGCGCGCTGGTCACGCGCGGCATGTACCGTTACACGCGCAATCCGATGTATCTGGGCCAGGCAACGATCCTCACTGGCGCAATGTTGTACCTGCAGAACACGATCGCGTTGCTGGCTGTGCCGTTGTTCGTGCTCTACATCACCTGGTTGCAGATCATGCCGGAAGAGCGGGCGTTGCTGGCCCGCTTCCCCGACGTGTATCCGATGTTCCGCCAACGTGTGCGGCGTTGGCTGTAGCGGGCTTCACCCGTTATCGAGAAATCTGGCACTTCACGGCAGCGGAATAGCCTTCGTAGTCATCGCCTGCGATCACGTGCAGGGTGTGGCGCTTGTCGATGGTCTTCACGTATGAAGGTTCCTCCGTGTCGGCGTGTTCGTTGACCGTGTTCACTGACCACGCTTTGGCCAGATGCGTGGCGTCAACGCCGTTCAAGTAGACGAAGAGGCTCTTCTCGCCCTCGGCCACGTTCACATCGGCACTGGTGACGGTACCGCCGAGCAGGGCGACCGGCTTGTCCTCCGGCTCGAAGGTGCCACCCGGTTTCCTGGCCAGGCCAGCGGCCTGCAGTGCATCGATGGCGTCGGCCTCGCTGAAGTCCGAGCCGGCCTTGCAGGCCAGCAGGGCTTCCAGCGTGGCGGTGCCGGGGGGCGCGATGGCCGGTGCCGCGGCGTGGGTGGCTGGGGTTGCGGCGAGGGCGGTAAGGAGTACGGAAATCGTGAGAGCAGCTTTCATGGCAGATCCTTCTGGCGGTCGCGGGGTGGGGCTGCAGTGTGGAGGTGTCATCCCGATTATGCGCCACGCGTCCTGCGCGACGTGCAGGCACAAAAAAGCCGGAACTCCATTGACGGGAGATCCGGCTTCTTGCGGCCTCGACAGGCCATACAGATGGTGGAGGTGGGCGGAATTGAACCGCCGTCCGAAGGCACTCCATCCCCAGCACTACATGCTTAGCTCACCGTTGGATCTCGTCCCCGAACAGCACGGCGTGCAAAGCGCATCCGGGAACCAGCCTGTTGTGTTCTAGTGCCGGACTGACAGGCAGCCACCCAGCGCGATTCCATGATAGTGACTCTACACCGCGAGCATGGACACAAGCGGTTTCGAGGCTTAGGCCTTAAGCGGCCAGAGCGTAGTTGTCGTCGTTGGCAACTAGAGTTTTGCAGCTGGATTTACGAGGAAAGCTACCCCCTCGGCATGCGCCAGGCGACTTCACAACCCCCGTCGAAACCAATGCACCCCCGGTTTCTACAGTGCTGCAAGGTACAGGGCCGATCCCGCGTTGCCACGGTCAGGGCCTGCCCAACGGTTGCAATGCTACGGCAAAACAGCTGAACAGTCACCTTTGCAATCCACAACACGTTGTAGAGCCGCCGTCATAGCGGATTGGTAACGTCATTGGCACGAATTTGCGACACACTGGCGACGACCATCCGAGCCAGGACAGACACGGAGACTGTGGGTGACCGATGCAAGCCAACAACGCAGCCTGCGACAGCTGATCGGGCCGGTCGGTGCCGACTATCAGCGGCGCGCGTTGCCGCCCGGCTGGGTCTGGGCCGTGCTGGCGGTGCTGCTGGCGGCCACCTGGGTGACGGAGTTGCCGGCCACGGCCGCAGCGGCACTGGTCGCCAGCGCGGTGGTGGTGCACTGGTCGCGGCGCGGGCGCATCCATTGGCTCGGCTGGCGCCTACCGGGCCTGGCCGTACTGGCGGCCCTGCTGTGGGGGCCGGAAGTACTGTCGCAGTGGTTCGAGCACGGGCTGGCCGTGGTCCTGATGTCGCTGGCCAGTCTCAGTATTGGCGTGCACGTGTGGCAGTCGCGGCAGTTGGCGCGCCAGCTGCAGGGCGCCGCCGATGCGCTGGATGATGCCCAGTTGCTGTCGTTGCTGCCCGATGATGCCGCGCAGCTGGCCCAGCAGTGGCGGGAAGGCGATGACCGCTACGCGCCGGAACTGGCGGTGGTGATGCACCTGGCGGTGATGCACGCGGCGCTGGCGCCGCGCATGCGCGGGCAGGGCATGCTGGCGGGGTGACCCGCCTTTTGTAGCGTCGAGCCATGCTCGACTGCTTTTCTTACCGAAGCCGAGCATGGCTCGGCTCTACAGAAGACCAAGACAGCCGAGCATGGCCCGGCTTTACAGGTGATGCGCTGCGGCCTTACGCGTCGCGGTTGCCGCGACGCATCACGCGCTGCTTCTCGATCGCCCAGTCGCGGTCCTTGGCGGCATCGCGCTTGTCGTGGGTCTGCTTGCCCTTGGCCAGCGCGACTTCGAGCTTGATCTTGTTCTTGCTCCAGTACATCGCGGTGGGCACGATCGTGTAGCCATCGCGCTCGACCTTGCCGACCAGCTTGTCGATCTCGCTCCGGTGCAGCAGCAGCTTGCGCTCGCGCCGGTCGTTGGCCACCACGTGGGTGGAGGCCTGGATCAACGGGGTGATCTGGGCGCCGATCAGGAAGATCTCGCCGTGCTTCACGTAGGCGTAGGCATCGATGATGTTGCCGCGGCCAGCGCGGATCGACTTCACCTCCCAGCCCTGCAGTGCCAGGCCGGCCTCGAAGCGTTCTTCGATGTGGTACTCGTGGCGGGCACGCTTGTTCAACGCGATGGTCTTGTTGGCCGTCGCGCTCTTTGCTTTATCCTTGCCGCTGTTCTTGCTCATTTCCGTATTGTCTCCGATTCGGGCCCGCCCGGTCGATTGCCGAAACGCCCTGTATTCATGCCTACTATCCGCCGCAGCGCCCTGGTCGAACATTCGTCCGCGCGCATGTTCGACCTGGTCAACGATGTCCAGGCCTATCCGCGCCGCTTCCGCTGGTGCTCGGCTGCCCAGATCCTGGAGCAGGGCGAGGACCGGCTGGTGGCGCGCCTGGACCTGGGCCTGGGTTCGTTCAGCACCTGGTTCCAGACCGAAAACACCCTGCAGCGCCCGCACAGCATCGACATGCAGCTGCGCGATGGCCCGTTCAAGCAGTTGCACGGCCGCTGGGAATTCCATGCGCTGGCCGAGGACGCCTGCAAGGTCACCCTGACCCTGGAATTCGAGCCCAGCTCGCGCCTGCTGGGGCCGGCCCTGGCGATCGGCTTCCAGGGTCTGGCCGATCGGATGGTCAATGATTTCGTCCGCGTCGCCGACGAGGCCTGAGCGATGATCGAGGTCGAGGTGGTGCTGGCCTGGCCGCAGCAGGTGCTGTCGCGCCGGCTGCAGCTGGACGAGGGCGCGACCGTGGCCGATGCCATTGCCGCCGCCGCGCTGGAAGGCAGTGACCGATGCCCGGCCGTGGCCGTGCATGGCGTACTGGCGCGCCCGCAGCAGGTGTTGCTGGAGGGTGACCGCATTGAGCTGCTACGCCCGTTGCTGGCCGACCCCAAGGACAACCGCCGGCGACGCGCGCTCGGCGGTTGATGCCCGCAACCCGTCCGTGGGGACGGGCAGGGCCTCAGCGGCCCTTCTTCTTCTTGTCCTTCGGCAGGTTGCGGCCGAACTGGCGCACGGTCTGCTGGGCCAGGGCCTTGTCGTTGCCCGGGAAGTAATCGCCTTCCCAACGGGTCACGGTGTCATTCTCGAAGAACACCACGAAGTTCTTCACTTCAGTACGTCCCAGGCGGTTCACCCGCTGGCTGGAGGTGTAGTCCCAGCGCTGGGCGTGGAACGGATCGGGAATGGACGGGGTGCCCAGCAGCGCGGTGACCTGCTGCTTGCTCTGCCCGACCTGCAGCTTGGCCACGGCATCTTCCCGGATCAGGTTGCCCTGATAGATGGGTTGCTTGTAGATGATGCCGCACCCGGTGGTGGACAGGGCGACGGCGGCGACCAACAGGAGATTGCGCATCGGGACTGGCGGTTGGGGAAATCAAACCGATGATACACTCCCGGCGTGCCACCGCGACCCAATCCGAGGCAGCTGGCGCTAAATCGCCAATGAACGGAGACCTATGGAAACCCACGACCTGCGTAAAGTCGGCCTGAAGGTGACCCATCCGCGGATGCGGATCCTGGCGCTGCTCGAGCAGCGCAATGCCCAGCACCACATGACCGCCGAAGACATCTACCGCCAGCTGCTGGAGCATGGCGACGAGATCGGCCTGGCGACGGTGTACCGGGTGCTGACCCAGTTCGAGGCCGCCGGCCTCGTGCTCAAGCACAATTTCGAGGGCGGCCAGGCGGTCTACGAGCTTGACCGTGGCGGCCACCACGACCACATGGTCGACGTGGACAGCGGCAAGATCATCGAGTTCGAGAGCCATGAGATCGAGGAGCTGCAGCGCAAGATCGCAGCCGACCACGGCTACGAACTGGAAGAGCACTCGCTGGTGCTGTACGTGCGCAAGAAGCGCAAGTAAGCCGATCCAGCCAGCCAGATGCGACGAAACCCCGGGCCTGCCCGGGGTTTTTCGTTGCTGGGGTCAGGGCCCTTTCCTGAAGGGAACAGGCCCTGACCCCTTGCGACCCAGCAGGACCTCCAGATCCACCGCCTCGGCCATCGCCCGGTTCCCCGCATCACCCGGATGCAGGTGGTCGCCGGAATCGTAGGCGGCGGCCATCCGTGACGGATCGGCCGGATCGCGCAGGGCCGCGTCCAGGTCGATCACCGCGTCGAACGGCCCGTCGGTGCGCAGCCAGGCATTGAGCTGGCTGCGCAGGGCGTCCTTGTCCGGGTGGTGGTAGTCGTCCAGCGGCGTGCCGGGCAGGGCGCCGGCGAACGGCATCAGGGTGGCGCCGAGGATGCGTAGACCCCGCCGATGGGCCTGTTCGGCCAGGGCGCGGTAGCCCGCCTGCAGCTCGGCAAGCGTGGGCCGCGCCTGCTTGCGCGCGAAGGCGGTGCCGGGCCAGCTGATGTCATTGATGCCAACCAGCACGATCACGCTGGACACGCCAGGCTGATCCAGTGCATCGCGTTGGAAGCGGGCGAGCGCGGATTCCCCCATGCCGTCGTGCAAGAGGCGGCCACCGGAGATGCCGGCATTGACCACGGCGATGCCCCGCGGTGCCAAACGCGCGGCCAGATGGTCGGTCCAGCGCTGGTCCTGGTCGAGGCTGGCGGTGGCGCCGTCGGTGATCGAATCGCCGATCACCACCACGCTGCGTGCGCTGGTCGGCGCCTCGACCTCGATGCCGGCCAGGAACAGGCGGGCCGTGGTGCTGCTGGCCCCGCTCAGTGCCTGGGCCTGGCTCTGGTCGCCAGGCGCAATCCAACTGGTCTGCCTGCCCTCCCAATGGAACGTCTGCACCGGCATCGGCCCCGGCACGAAGACGCTGACCTGCAGCGCCTGCCGGTCAGCCGTGGTCAGTGGCAGCGGATCGCTCAGCCGTTCCTGCCCGGGGCCGATCAGTACCCCGGGCTGGCCTTCGAAACTGAGCGGCTGCGGGGTGTCCCCCGCCCGGGCGGCCACGCTCGCCGCCCCGATCCGCAGTGGTTGGGTGCCGTAGGCATTGCTCAGCCGCACCCGCAGCCGAGACCCGCCCAGGCTGATACGTGCCGTCTGGCGGAAGGTCTGGTCCTGCAGTGCAGCCGGGACCAGGGTCGGAAACAGGAATTCCGGGCCCCAGACCGGTTGCGGGCTGGCCTGCCAGCTGGCGACCCAGTGTGGCGCAGGGGCGGCGCTGGCGGCACTGGACAGGCCGATCAATGCGGTGGTGACGAGCTGGCTGAAGCGATTCATCGGGCAATCCCGGGTGGAGGGAAGGCCATGGTGATTCCGTACTCATCTGTGAACTAGACTGCGCATGGACAATCATCTGTGAACTGGATTCATTGCCATGGCGCGCTCCGACATCAACCGATCCGGCGAACTGGAAGTGTTCGTGCGGGTGATCGAGACCGGGGGCTTTTCCGCAGCCGCCCGAACGTTGGAGATGACCCCGTCGGCGGTCAGCAAGCTGGTGGCGAGACTGGAACAACGGCTGGGGACGCGCCTGCTGCAGCGTTCCACCCGCCAGCTGCAGCTGACTCCGGAGGGCTGCGCGTTCTACGAGCGCGGCCTGCGCGTGCTGGCCGACCTGGACGAGGCCGAGCGCTGTGCCAGTGCTCACGCCGAGCCGCGTGGACGCCTGCGGGTCAATTCCAACGTGCCGTTCGGCCAGCATTTCCTGTTGCCGTTGCTGCCGGCGTTCCTGCAGCGCAATCCGCAGGTAGGCGTGGACCTGACCCTCAACGACGAGGTGATCGACCTGCTGGAGCAGCGCACCGACGTGGCGGTGCGGGCCGGTCCGCTGAAGAGCTCGAGCCTGGTGGCGCGGCGGCTGGGCGCGACGCGGATGATGATCGTGGCTGCACCGGCCTACGCGCAGCGGCACGGGCTGCCACGCACTGCCGAGGAGCTGCAGTCGCACAACCGGCTGGATATCGGCCATGCGCGCGCGATGCAGGGCTGGCCGCTGCTGCAGGACGGGCGCGAACGCATGCTGCTGCCCAGTGGCAACGCGCGCGCCAGCAACGGCGATGCGCTGCGCCAGCTGGTGCTGGGTGGGTTGGGCATGGCGCGGCTGGCAGCATTCCAGGTGCAGCAGGATATTGCCGCCGGGCGCCTGCTGCCGGTGCTGGAAGAGGCCAACCCCGGTGACCTGGAAGAGGTGCACGCGGTGTTCCTGGGGCAGGGCGGCTACCTGCCGCTGCGGGTGCGCGCGTTTCTTGATTTCCTGGTGGAGAACGTCGACCTGACGCAGCCACGGGGGTAGTGCCGGGCGCCGGCCGGCAACCTCGCGATCTTCGACCCCTCGCATCGGTTGCCGGCCAGCGGCCGGCACTACCGTGCGGAAGCCGGGCCCACGCTCTGCTCTGCCGGCCTCAGGCCTGCAGCAGCTTGCGCGCGGCGGCGCGCGCTTCCTTGCTCACTTCCACGCCGCCGAGCATGCGCGCCAGCTCTTCCTCGCGCGCCTTGCTGTCCAGCTTTTCCACGGCGCTCTGGGTCATGCCTTCCACCGGGGCCTTGCTGACCCGGTAATGGGCATGGCCCTTGGAGGCAACCTGCGGCAGGTGGGTCACGCACAGCACCTGGCGCTTCTCGCCGAGCGCGCGCAGCTTCTGGCCGACGATGTCGGCTACCGCGCCGCCGATGCCGGAGTCGACTTCGTCGAACACCATGGTCGGTACGGCATCCAGGTCCAGCGCGGCCACTTCGATGGCCAGCGAGATGCGTGACAGTTCGCCGCCGGAGGCCACCTTGCGCAGGGCGCGCGGCGGCTGGCCGGCATTGGCTGCGACCAGGAATTCCACGCGCTCGGCGCCCTGCGGGTCGGGCTTGCCGGCGTCCTGCGGTTCCAGCTCGATCAGGAACTGGCCGCCGCCCATGCCCAGCTCGGCGATGATGCCAGTGGTGGTGGCCGACAGCTCGGCAGCAGCGCTGCGACGGCTGGCGGTCAGCACTTCGGCCTGTGCGCGCCAGGCGGCGGCGGCCTTGTCGATCTCGCCGGCCAGGCGCTGCAGGCGTTCGTCGGCGCCGCGCAGCTGTTCCACTTCGGCGTGCATGCGCTCGCGCTGCGCACCCAGCTCGTCCATCGGCACGCGGTGCTTGCGGGCCAGGTCGTGCAGACGGCCGAGGCGGCGCTCGTTCTCCTCGAACTGTTCCGGGTCGGCGTCGAGGTCGTCATGCACCCGATCCAGCAGCGACAGGGCTTCGTGCAGCTGGATCGAAGCGTTCTCGATCAGGCCATCCACCTCGCCCAGGCGCGGGTCGTGCTCGATCAGGCGCGACAGCTCGTGGCGCACCTGCTGCAGCAGGTCCAGCGCGGAGTTTCCGTCGTCGCCGTTGAGCTGGTTGCTGGCGGCCTGGCAGGCGCTCAGCAGGGCGCTGGCATGGGCCTGGCGGCGGTGGCTGGCGCCGAGTGCGGCAATCGACTCCGGCTCCAGGTCTTCACGGTCCAGCTCGCGCAGCTGATGCTCCAGGAAGCCGATCCGGTCACTGACGTCGCCCTGTTGCGACAGCGCCAGCGATTCATCGACCAATGCCTGCCAGGCCGCGGCGGCGCGTCGCACCTGGCGGCGTTCGTTCTCGTTGCGCGCATAGGCGTCGAGCAGGGCCAGCTGCGACGGGCGTGTCAGCAGGGCCTGCTGTTCGTGCTGTCCGTGGATCTCCACCAGCAGCGAGGCCAGGTCGCCCAGTTGCGCCAGGGTCACCGGGCGGCCGTTGATCCAGGCCCGCGAACCGCCATCGGCGCGGATGACCCGGCGCAGCTGGCACTGCTCCTCGTCGTCCAGCTCGTTGTCGGCCAGCCACTGGCGTGCAGCCTGCAGCTGCTCCAGCGCAAACTCGGCCGAAAGCTCGGCGCGCGCGGCGCCGTGGCGGACCACGCCGCTGTCGGCGCGCAGGCCGGACAGGAAGCCCAGCGCGTCGACCATCAGCGACTTGCCGGCGCCGGTCTCGCCTGAAACCACGGTCATGCCTGGCCCGAACTCCAGTTCGGTGGCGCGGACGACGGCGAAATCCTTGATCGAAAGATGTCTGAGCATGGGTAAGGGGGTATCAGCAGCCGCGCAACGCTAGCACGCGGGCGAGGGAGGTCCAATGACTTGCCAAGGTGATGCGCCGCCATTATCTAGTGTCCGTGTCTCACAGGTTGATTCCATGCACGGTTCTCCCGACCAGCTTGCCCCGCGTGCGCGCCATCTGCTGCGCACGCTGATCGCGCGTTACATCCAGGACGGCGAGCCGGTCGGCTCGCAGACGCTGGCGCGCGTGGCCGGGCTGGAGGTCAGTCCGGCCACCATCCGCAACATCCTGGGTGACCTGGAAGACCTGGGGCTGCTGGCCTCGCCGCACACCTCCGCCGGGCGCGTCCCGACCGCACATGGCTACCGGGTCTTCGTCGACAGCCTGCTGCAGATGCAGCCGCCGGGCGAAGGCGAGCTGGCCCGGTTGCGCCAGGAACTGGCTGGCGGCGGCAGCACCCAGGCCCTGCTCGGCAGCGCCTCGGAGCTGTTGTCGGCGATGAGCCACTTCGTCGGCGTGGTCAGCGCGCCGCGACGCGAGCAGTTCGCCTTCCGCCAGATCGACTTCGTGGCGCTGGACGGGCGCCGGGTGCTGGCGATCCTGGTGTTTGCCGACAACGAGGTGCAGAACCGCGTCATCGAGACCCGGCAGGAGTTCGCGCCGGGCCAGCTGGAGCAGGTCGCGAACTACCTCAATGCCCATTTCGCCGGCCTGCCGATGGCCGAGATCCGCACCCGACTGCTGCTGGAACTGCGCGATGCCCGCTCCGAGCTGGAACAGCTGCTGGCGCACAGCATCGAGCTGGCCGAGCAGGCCCTGCAGCCGGCGGCCGACGACATGCTGGTGGCCGGCCAGACCCGCCTGATGGGGGTGCAGGACCTGTCCGACCTGGAGCGCCTGCGCGAGCTGTTCGAGCTGTTCTCCAGCAAGCGCGAGATCCTGCAGCTGCTGGAGCGGACCATCCAGGCGCCCGGCGTGCGCATCTTCATCGGCGAGGAGACCGGGATGATGCCGCTGCAGGGCGTCTCGCTGGTCACTGCCCCTTACACGGCCAATGGTCAGGTGCTGGGCGTGCTGGGGGTGATCGGCCCCAAGCGGATGGCCTACGACCGCGTGATCCCGCTGGTCCAGGCTACCGCCGATGTGCTGGGCGCGGCGTTTTCGCCAGCCGGCCGCCCGCCGGGAACATCCGACGCTTGAAACGCAGCATCCCGCCCACACTAGGGTGGGTGGAGGCGGAGATTGACCGCCAGGGACCCAGACATGAACCACGAACAGCCAGATATCGAATCCCAGCAGAGTGCCGCCGATGCGGCCGCCACCGCCGGCGTCAACGACGAAGTCGAGCGCCTGCGCGCCGAAATCGAACAGGTCAAGGCCGATGCCCTGCGTGAGCGCGCCGACCTGGAGAACCAGCGCAAGCGCGTTGCCCGTGACATCGAACAGGCCCGCAAGTTCGCCAACGAGAAGCTGCTGGGCGATCTGCTCCCCGTGTTCGACAGCCTGGATGCCGGCCTGAAGGCCGCCGGCGACGAACCGCACCCGCTGCGCGAAGGCCTGGAGCTGACCTACAAGCAGCTGCTGAAGGTGGCCGCCGACAACGGACTGGTCCTGCTGGACCCGATCGGCCAGCCGTTCAACCCGGAACACCACCAGGCCATCAGCCAGGTGCCGACGCCGGGCGCCGCCCCGGGCAGCGTGGTGACCGTGTTCCAGAAGGGCTACCTGCTCAACGAGCGCCTGCTGCGGCCGGCGCTGGTGGTGGTGGCCGCCGATTGATGGACCAGGCCGGGCTTTGCCCGGTCCCGGTTGTGCCAGGCCATGCCTGGCAAGGTTTTCCAGGCGCTGAACACAGCGTTCGGGAGACGGCTTGAATGTTCCACGAGCCTCCCCCACATCGTATTCATCCACCGGCCGAACGGCCGGACTGACACCAACAAGCATCCTCAGGAGTCTCCCCCATGGGCAAGATCATTGGTATCGACCTCGGCACCACCAACTCGTGCGTGGCGATCATGGACGGCGGCAAGGCCCGCGTCATCGAGAATTCGGAAGGCGATCGCACCACCCCGTCGATCGTCGCCTACACCAAGGACGGCGAAGTCCTGGTCGGCGCCTCGGCCAAGCGCCAGGCCGTGACCAACCCGAAGAACACCTTCTACGCGGTGAAGCGCCTGATCGGCCGCAAGTTCACCGACGCCGAAGTGCAGAAGGACATCGCGCACGTCCCGTACAGCATCCTGGCCCATGACAATGGCGACGCCTGGGTGGCCACCAGCGACGGCAAGAAGATGGCCCCGCAGGAAATCTCGGCCAAGGTGCTGGAAAAGATGAAGAAGACCGCCGAGGACTTCCTCGGTGAGAAGGTCACCGAAGCGGTCATCACCGTGCCGGCCTACTTCAACGACAGCCAGCGCCAGGCAACCAAGGACGCCGGCCGCATCGCCGGCCTGGACGTCAAGCGCATCATCAACGAGCCGACCGCGGCCGCGCTGGCCTATGGCCTGGACAAGGGCGACAACAAGGATCGCAAGATCGTGGTGTACGACCTGGGCGGCGGCACCTTCGACGTCTCGGTGATCGAGATCGCCAACGTCGACGGTGAAAAGCAGTTCGAAGTGCTGGCCACCAACGGCGACACCTTCCTGGGTGGCGAAGACTTCGACAACCGCGTCATCGAGTACCTGGTTGAAGAGTTCAACAAGGACCAGGGCATCGACCTGCGCAAGGATCCGCTGGCCCTGCAGCGCCTGAAGGATGCTGCCGAGCGCGCCAAGATCGAGCTGTCCAGCGCCCAGCAGACCGAAGTGAACCTGCCGTACGTCACCGCTGACGCGTCGGGTCCGAAGCACCTGAACATCAAGCTGACCCGCGCCAAGCTGGAAGCCCTGGTGGACGACCTGATCAAGAAGTCGATCGAGCCGTGCCGCGTCGCCCTGAACGATGCCGGCCTGCGTTCGAGCGACATCAGCGAAGTGATCCTGGTCGGCGGCCAGACCCGCATGCCGAAGGTGCAGCAGGCGGTGACCGAGTTCTTCGGCAAGGAACCGCGCAAGGACGTCAACCCGGACGAAGCCGTGGCACTGGGTGCTGCGATCCAGGGCGGCGTGCTGGGCGGCGACGTCAAGGACGTGCTGCTGCTGGACGTGACCCCGCTGTCGCTGGGCATCGAGACCATGGGCGGCGTGTTCACCAAGATCATCGAGAAGAACACCACCATCCCGACCAAGGCCTCGCAGGTGTTCTCCACCGCCGAGGACAACCAGTCGGCCGTGACCGTGCACGTGCTGCAGGGTGAGCGCGAACAGGCCCGCTTCAACAAGTCGCTGGCCAAGTTCGACCTGTCCGGCATCGAGCCGGCCCCGCGTGGCCTGCCGCAGGTGGAAGTGTCCTTCGACATCGACGCCAACGGCATCCTGCACGTGTCGGCCAAGGACAAGAAGACCAACAAGGAACAGAAGGTCGAGATCAAGGCCGGTTCGGGCCTGTCCGAGGAAGAGATCGCGCGCATGGTCGCCGACGCGGAAGCCAACCGCGAAGAAGACAAGAAGTTCCAGGAACTGGTGCAGGCCCGCAACCAGGCCGACGCCCTGATCCACGGTACCCGCAGCGCCATCACCGAGCACGGCAGCAAGGTCGGCGGCGATGTCATCGGCAAGGTCGAGGCGGCCCTGGCCGACCTGGAAACCGCGATGAAGGGTGACGACAAGGCACAGATCGAGGCCAAGTCGAAGGTGCTGGAAGAAGCCGGCCAGTCGCTGTTCGCCGCTGCTTCGGCCGACCAGGGCGGTGCCCCGGGTGCCGACGCCGGCAATGCCGGCAAGGCGCAGGACGACGTGGTCGACGCCGAGTTCACCGAAGTCAAGGACGACAAGAAGTCCTGATCCGGACCGACACGGGACGCTGGCCACCAGCGTCCCGTTGTCGCATCAGGGTCCTGACCGCCCACCGGCGTGTCGGGGCGCCCGACGCAAGAGCGGACCTGGTTCCGCTCTTCCGCTTTGACGAATCCCGACTTTCCGGAACCAGATCCACGATATGAGCAAGCGCGATTATTACGAAGTGCTGGGCGTTGCCCGCACCGCCACCGACGACGAGCTGAAGAAGGCGTACCGTCGCTGCGCGATGAAGTTCCACCCGGACCGCAACCCGGGTGATGCGGCGGCCGAAGCCTCCTTCAAGGAGTGCAAGGAAGCCTACGAAGTGCTGTCCGACGGCAACAAGCGCCGCATGTACGACAGCCATGGCCACGCGGCGTTCGAGCACGGCATGGGCGGCGGCGGGCCGGGCGGCCCGGACATGAACGATATCTTCGGCGATATCTTCGGCAACATCTTTGGCGGCGGTGGCGGTGGTCCGCGCCAGGCGCGTCGCGGCGCCGATATCGGCTACGTGATGGAGCTGGACCTGGAAGAAGCCGTGCGCGGCGTCGAGCGCCGCATCGAGATTCCGACCCTGGCCGAGTGCGGCGACTGCGATGGCAGTGGCTCGGAAGACGGCAAGGTCGAAACCTGCAATGTGTGCCATGGCCGCGGCCAGGTGCGCATCCAGCGCGGCATCTTCGCCATGCAGCAGGCGTGCCACAACTGCGGCGGCCGTGGCCAGATCATCGCCAAGCCCTGCAAGACCTGCCACGGCAACGGCCGTGTCGAGGAAGACAAGGTGCTGTCGGTGAAGGTGCCGGCCGGCGTCGATACCGGCGACCGCATCCGCCTGCAGGGCGAGGGCGAAGCCGGTCCGGCCGGTACGCCACCGGGCGACCTGTACGTGGAAGTGCGCGTGCGCGAGCATGCGATCTTCCAGCGCGATGGCGACGACCTGCACTGCGAAGTGCCGATCCGCATCTCGCAGGCGGCACTGGGTGACACCGTGCGCGTGGCGACCCTCGGCGGCGAAGCGGAGATCCGCATTCCGGCCGAGACCCAGACCGGCAAGCTGTTCCGCCTGCGCGGCAAGGGCGTGCGTTCGGTGCGCAGCCGCAGCGAGGGCGACCTGTACTGCCGCGTGGTGGTGGAGACTCCGGTCAACCTCACCCCTGAGCAGCGCAAGCTGCTGGAACAGTTCGAAGCCACCTTCGTCGGCGAGGAAGCACGCAAGCATTCGCCGAAGTCGGCCACCTTCATGGATGGCGTGAAGGGCTTCTGGGACCGGATGACGTCCTGAGTTTTCAACGCAAGTGTTGAACGGTAGCGCCGGGCCATGCCCGGCGTTCTCGTTTGCGATCAGCGGAAAAACGCCGCCGGCGTCTGCCCCAGCTGGCGCTTGAACATGCTGGTGAACGCGCTGGGGCTGTCGTAGCCCATCGCCAGCGCGACATCGATGACCTTGTCGCCGACCGCCAGCCGCTCCAATGCGGCCAGCAGTCGCGCCTGCTGTCGCCACTGCCCGAAGGTCATGCCCAGCTCGTGGGCGAAGTGGCGCTGGATGGTTTTCACGTCAACTTCCAGCGCCTGTGCCCAGTCCTGCAGCGTGGCGTCGTCGCCGGGGTGCTTCTGGATGTGCTGGCAGATCCGCTGCAGGCGCGGGTCGGTGGGCGAGGGCAGGTGCAGCGGCAGCACGTCCATGCGATGCAGTTCGTCCAGCAGCAGGCGCACCATGCGGCCATCGCGGCTGTCTTCGATGTGCTCGCCCTTGATCAGGGTGGCTGCCTGCAGCAGTTCGCGCAGCAGCGGTGCCACCTGTACCGCGAACGGTTCGGCCGGCAACTGCGGGGCGAACGACGGATCGATGTACAGGCTGCGCATGTGCACGGCGGCAATGCAGTCCACCGCGTGCACCATGCCCGCCGGCATCCAGATCGCACGGGTGGAGGGCACGACCCAGCGACCGACTTCCGAGCGCACCACCATCAGCCCCGAGATGGCATAGACCAGCTGGTGGCGCTGGTGCTTGTGGCCTGCGATATGGGTGCCTGCCGGGTACTGGGTAACCCGGTAGGTGACCGGACGATGCAGTGGCACATCACGCCACGGCGCAGCCGGGTCGACATCGCCGGCAATGTCCTTTTTGCGATAGGCCATGACCCGAACGCGGCAGAAGGGAGTGGGGGCCCACCGTAGCATGCGTGGCTCGCCCCCAACCTGACTGTGTCCATGTCGACCTTGGCTTCTCCCGCAACGACCTCACGCCCGGTGGCTCCCGGCGTGCTGGCCGCCATCTCCACCTCGCATGTCGTCAACGACATGATGCAGTCGCTGATCCTGGCCATCTATCCAGTGATCAAGGGCGGCTTCAACCTGAGCTTCACCCAGATCGGCCTGATCACGCTGACCTACCAGCTGACCGCTTCGATCTTCCAGCCACTGGTTGGCGCCGCCACCGACCGTCGCCCGGCGCCGTACTCGCTGCCGATCGGCATGGCCTCGACCCTGTGCGGCATGCTGCTGCTCGGCTTCGCGCCGAACTATGCGGTGGTGCTGATGGCTGCGGCGATGGTCGGCATTGGTTCGGCCATTTTCCATCCGGAAGCATCGCGCATTGCGCGGCTGGCCTCGGGTGGCCGCCATGGCTTCGCGCAGTCGGTGTTCCAGGTGGGTGGCAATTTCGGTACCGCGCTCGGTCCACTGATTGCTGCAGCCGTGATCGTGCCGCATGGCCAGCATGCCGCGTCGTGGTTTGCCGGCGCCGCGCTGATCGGCATTGCACTGCTGACCTATGTCGGCCGCTGGTATGCGCTGCACCTGGGCACCCCGCGCCCGGCCAGCACCGCCTCGATGGCGCCGCGCCATCCCTCGCGCACCGTGGCCAAGGTGCTGGCGATCCTGCTGGTGCTGATCTTCAGCAAGTACTTCTACATGGCCAGCATCGGCAGCTACTTCACCTTCTACCTGATCCACCACTTCGGCATTCCGGTGGCGCAGGCGCAGCTGCATCTGTTCGCATTCCTGGTGGCGTCCGCCGCCGGCGGCTTCCTCGGCGGCCCGCTGGGTGACCGCATCGGCCGCAAGCCGATCATCTGGACCTCGATCCTGGGCGTTGCCCCGTTCGCCCTGATGCTGCCGCATGCGGATCTGTTCTGGACCACGGTGCTGGCGGTGCTGATCGGTTTCGTGCTGTCCTCGGCGTTCTCGGCCATCGTGGTCTATGCGCAGGAGATGATGCCGCACCGCATCGGCATGGTGTCCGGCCTGTTCTTCGGCTTCGCCTTCGGCATGGGCGGGCTGGGTGCTGCCGTGCTCGGCCTGCTGGCGGACAAGACCAGCATTGAGTACGTCTACCAGTTGACTGCGTTCCTGCCGCTGCTCGGCATCGTGGCGGCGTGGCTGCCGCCGTCGCGGCCTGCTGTTCACTGAGGGGTTTTGGTTTGCAGGGCTTGCAGCCCTGCACCCGCAGAGGCAACGGCAACAGCCGAAGCGCGCTATCCGTGGATTGGCGGGGTGGGGTCGGTTGAGGGGGACACTGCAAGTACGTCCATGTAGCTCGGTCGCGCCGTTTTCCGCGATCTGTCGGAACAGCGTTCTGCTTTGGTGGGTGCCGACCGTTGGTCGGCACGGGGTCGGATATCGATATTTGACAGACGTGTCGATCAACGGACGACACCTACCAACAGCCGCAGTTGCCAGTAGAGCCACGCCATGCGTGGACGAATCATTCGGTATCCGACAGATGTGCCGACCAACGGTCGGCACCCACCAGCAGCTGTCGGCCAACTGTCGAAGGCGGGGCGGTGTCGGCGTGCGGGGTGTCAGCGGCATGGGTGCCGCTGCCAAGCCTACAAGGACGTACTTGCGGCGT
This sequence comes from Stenotrophomonas sp. YJH_SMC_119, assembly GCF_059368315.1. NCBI lineage: Bacteria > Pseudomonadati > Pseudomonadota > Gammaproteobacteria > Lysobacterales > Lysobacteraceae > Stenotrophomonas > Stenotrophomonas sp. YJH_SMC_119. Next base: position 131,200 of record NZ_JCAFRP010000004.1, read on the forward strand.
CCCCGCACTCCGACACCGCCCCGCCATCCCACGGATAGCCCGCTCTGGCTTTTGATGTTGACGTTGATTCTGCAGGCGCAGGGCTGCAAGCCCTGCCGAAAACCCCCTTGAGCGTAGAATGCGGCCATGAGCGAATCCCTTGATAACCACCTGGTCCACGGCCGCCGCCAGCGGCCCGACGGCCCGTCGCCGATCGATGTCATCTCGGTCCAGTCGCAACTTGTCTACGGCCACGCCGGCAACAGCGCCGCCGTGCCGCCGATGCGCGCTCTCGGCGTGCGCGTAGCAGAAATTCCGACCGTGTTGCTCAGCAACGCGCCGTTCTACGACACCACGCGCGGTCGCGTGCTGCCCGCCGACTGGTTCGCCGACCTGCTGCTGGGCACCCACGAGCGCGGCCTGCCGCAGCGGGCGAAGATGCTGGTGTCCGGCTACTTCGGCAGCACCGCCAACGGTGCGGCCTTCGCCGACTGGCTGGATGACATCCTGCCGGCCTGCCCGCAGCTGCGTTACTGCCTGGATCCGGTGATTGGTGATACCCACACCGGCCCCTACGTGGAACCGGGCCTGGAAGCGATCTTCGCCGATCGCCTGCTGCCGCATGCCTGGCTGGTGACCCCGAACGCCTTTGAACTCAATCGCCTCACCGGTATGCCGGCGCTCGCCGAGGCCGATGCCATCGCCGCCGCACGCACGCTGCTGGATCGTGGCCCGCACTGGGTGATCGCGCACAGCGTGGGCGGCACCCCGGGTGAACTGGTGACCCTGGCTGTCGGCCGCGAGGAGAGCTGGCGCTGGACCTCGCCCCTGCTGCCGGTGGACGTGGCTGGTACGGGTGATGTGCTGATGTCGCTGGTGGTGTCGTTCCTGCTGCGCGGCGAATCGATGCAGCAGGCGATCTCGCGTGCGATTGCCGGCACCCATGCGGCCCTGGAGGCGACCCTGGACAACGGCTTCGAAGAATTCGACGTGATCGCTGCAGCGCCTGCCGCGTTGGCCGAGGGGACGCGCTTCCGCGCCGAACGCGTGGCATGAGTGGCTTGCTCGAACGCACGCCGCGCACGGTCGGCATCGTCGGAAGTGCAGGCGCCTACGGGCGCTGGCTGACCCGCTTCTTCCAGCAGCACATGCAGTTGCGGGTAATCGGCCATGATCCGGCTGATCCGGGCTCGCATACGCCGGAACAGCTGCTCGCGCAGGCCGATGTGCTGGTGTTCTCGGCGCCGATCCGGCATACGCCCGCGTTGATCGCCGAGTACGTGCGGCAGTCGGCCGGCCGCGAGCAGGACCGGCTGTGGCTGGACGTGACCTCGGTGAAGGAGGCACCGGTGCAGGCGATGCTGGCCTCGCAGGCCGAGGTGGTCGGGCTGCACCCGATGACCGCGCCACCGAAAGCGCCGACACTGAAGGGCCGGGTGATGGTGGTCTGCGAAGCGCGGCTGCGGCACTGGCAGCCATGGGTCGATTCGCTGTGCACGGCGCTGCAGGCTGAGTGCGTGCGGGCCACGCCACAGCATCACGACCAGATGATGGCGCTGGTACAGGCGATGGTGCATGCCACCCACCTGGCCCAGGCCGGCGTGCTGCGCCAGTATCAGCCGCAGCTGGGCGACCTGGCCGCGATGATGCCGTACCGGTCGGCATCGTTCGAACTGGATACGGCGATCATCTCGCGCATCCTGTCGCTGAACCCCGCGATCTACGAGGACATCCAGTTCGGCAACCCGTACGTGGCGCCGATGCTGGAGCGCTTGGTCGGCCAGCTGCAGGCCCTGCAGGCCCAGGTCGGACAGGGCGACGACACTGCACGCAATGCATTCCGTGAGCAGCTGCTGTCGGCCAACCGCAGTGCCTTCGGCGAGCAGGCACTGGCCGAGGGCAACTACACCTTTGAACGCGTGGGCTATCTGCTGGCTGACCTGACCGAGCGCAATGCGTTGTCGGTGCACCTGCCGGAAGACCGGCCGGGCTCACTGCGTGAGCTGCTGAACGTGTTCGAGCAGCACCGCATCAGCCTGGCCTCGATCCATTCCTCGCGCACGCCTGGCGGCGAAGTGCATTTCCGGATCGGGTTCGTGGCCGGCAGCGATCCGGGGGCGATCAGTCGCGCGGCCGCCGAAGTGCACGCCAGCGGCATCGGGCGGGTGCTGGGCTGAGCACATTCATCCACAGGCGGTGTGGATGATTTCTGAGCAAAGGTGTGGATAACCTCGCTCAGCCCTTGGTAGCAAAGGCTGTCAAGATGCTTGGTCAAAAATTGATCACGCTTTTTGTAGGTTCGAGCCATGCTCGACCGCCTTTGGCAAAAAGCGTGTCGACCAAGGTCGACACGCACCAGAGCGGAGCGGTACGAAATCCGGTGGCGCCGGGCCATGCCCGGCGAACCTCAGATCGTCAGCCTCAGCTCACCGCCACTGGTGGTGAACTCGCGGCCGTCGCGTACCAGCGGCCGTCCATCATCCAGTTCGTAGCGTGGCGTGGCTTCGGAATGGTGCCCGCTGCCATTCGCCTCGGGCTTGAACTCGATGATGATGTGGCTTTCGCCGTTGCTGTCGATGGCGGGGAACTGACGGAACGACATCGTGCACCTCCTTCAGCGGATGCTGCTGTTGCGCGGCCAGCTTGGCCGCGCCGATGTTAGGCGGACGTCATCAATCGATGAACTGCAGGCGTGCAAGTTCAGCGTACAGTCCGCCTTCGGCCAGCAGTTGCGCGTGCGTGCCCTCGGCGACGATGCGGCCCTGGTCCATCACCACGATGCGGTCGGCCTTGAGCACGGTGGCCAGACGGTGGGCAATGACCAGCGTGGTGCGGCCCGCCATCAGGCGTTCCAGCGCTTGCTGCACGCTGTGCTCGCTCTGCGCGTCCAACGCGCTGGTGGCTTCGTCCAGCAGCAGGATCGGCGCATCCCTCAGCAGTGCGCGGGCAATCGCCACACGCTGCTGCTGGCCACCGGACAGGCGGGCGCCGCGCTCGCCCAGTTCACTGTCATAGCCCTGCGGCAACGCGCGCAGGAATCCGTCCGCCTCGGCGGCGCGTGCGGCATCTTCCACCTCGCTGTCGCTGGCCTGCAGGCGGCCATAGCGGATGTTGTCGCGCGCACTGGCGGCAAACAGCGTCGGCTGCTGCGGAACCAGCGCCAGCTGTCCGCGCAGTTCGGCCGGGTCGACCTGGCGCACGTCGATGCCATCCACGCAGATGCGGCCACTGGCCGGATCGTGGAAGCGCAGCAGCATCGACAGCACCGTGCTCTTGCCTGCGCCGGACGGGCCAACCAGGGCCACGGTCTCGCCCGGGCGCACGTGCAGGCTGAAATGGTCCAGCGCCGCCTGGTCTGGCCGCTGCGGGTAATGGAACACCACGTCGTCGAACCGGATCTCGCCCCGCAGCGGCTGCGGCAGCACGTGCGGCTGCGCCGGCGCGCGGATCTCGATGTCTTCCTGCAGCAGTTCGCCGATGCGGCCCATGCCGCCGGCCGCGCGCTGCAGTTCGTTCCAGACTTCGGCCAGCGCACCGACCGAGCCACCACCGATCAGCGCGTACAGCACGAACTGGCCAAGGGTGCCTGCGCTGAGGCGGCCGTCGATGACATCGTGCGCGCCCAGCCACAGCACGCCGACGATGGCGCCGAACACCAGCAGGATGGCGCTGGCGGTGACCAGCGACTGCGCACCGATGCGGCGGCGGGCGGCCTTGATGGCATCGCCCAGTGCATGGTCGAAGCGGCCGCGCTCGTAGGGTTCGCGTGCATGCGCCTGCACCGTCCTTACGGCGCCCAGGGTCTCGCTGGCCAGGCTGTTCGCATCGGCGATGCGGTCCTGGCTGCTGCGCGCGACGGTGCGCAGCTTGCGCGCACCGATGATGATCGGCAATACCGCAAGCGGAATACCCAGCAGCGACCACGCCGCCAGCCGCGGGCTGGTGACGAACAGCATCGCCAGGCTGCCGACCACCGTGACGCTGCTGCGCAATGCCACCGACATGGTCGAGCCGACCACGCTGCGCAGCAGCTCACTGTCGGCGGTCAGGCGCGAGACCAGCTCACCGCTGCGGCTGCGGTCATGGAAGCCGGCACCGAGCTGGATGAGGTGTGCGTAGAGGCGGCTGCGCAGGTCAGCCACGACCTTTTCGCCCAGCAGCGACACGAAGTAGAAGCGCGCGGCGGTGGCCAGGGCCAGCACCACGGCCACCAGCATCAGCAGGGCGAAGGCACGGTTGATCTGGCCGCCGCTGCTGAAGCCATGGTCGATCATCTGCTTGACCGCCGGCGGCAGGCTCAGCGTGGCCGCCGAAGACACCGCCAGGGCCATCAGCCAGGCGGTGAACAGGCCACTGTGGCGGCGCACGAACGGCCATAGCGTGCGCAGGCTGCCAAGGCGGCGCAGCGGCGGGGGCGAGGCGGGGGCGCCGTCCTTGTCAGTCATCCTGGTGGTCGTCTTCTATGCGGATACGGTCACGAGTGGCGTCGCGCAGGCGGATTTTCAATGCGTCGACCTGATCGGCCGGCAATTCGACCCGCAGGCACACCCCGTTCGCGTCGAACTGTTCATCGCGCTTCTCCGCGCCGAACCCCGGAAGGGCCGCATGCAGGGTGCCCAGGTCTTCGAAGCCGGCCTGCAGCTGCAGCCGTGCCATGGCGACCAGCGCCAGCCGCGGCGCGGTGCGCAGGCATTCTGCGGCGGCGCCACCGTACGCCCGGACCAGGCCGCCGGCGCCGAGCTTGATGCCACCGAACCAGCGCGTCACCACCACCATCACCCGGTCGAAGCCCTGCCCGTCGATCGCGGCCAGGATCGGCCGCCCGGCGGTGCCTGCCGGCTCGCCATCATCGCTGGAGCGGTAGTCCTGGCCATGCCGGTAGGCCCAGCAGTTGTGCGTGGCGTCGGCCACGGCAACCTGTTGCAGGAACGCCAGCGCTGCGGGGGCGCCGTCGATCGGCGCGGCATGGGCGATGAAACGGCTGTGTTTGACTTCCAGCGTGTGGCTGACGGGCTGGGCGAGGGTATCGAGCATTCCCGCCATTCTACGGTGTTGCCGGGTACCCCCGCCCGTTTCAGTCGTCCAGCAGCGGGCGCAGGTCGCGCGGCAGGCGCGCTTCCGGATATTGCTGGATGTAGCGCTCCAGGCTGGCGCGGGCGAGGTCGCGCTGGTCCTGGTCACGGCGCTCGCGGATTTTCTGCAGCCACTGCCGGCGTGGCAGGCGCGCGTCGGCGTCCACCTCGGCCTGCACGGTATCCGCGCTCAGGCCCGCATCGCTGCCGCGGCGCATGATGCCCGGAGCCGAACGGCTGGGAGCCTCACGCTTCATCGAGGTGATCTCCACCCGATCCAGCGCCTCCGCCCGCTCGACCTCGGCGGCATTGGCTGCCGGTGCAGGTGCCGCGGCCGTGCGTGCTTTCAGTGCCCCGGACGCTGCCGGCGCGAATGCCGGTGCAGGTGCCGAGTAGGCGGCGGGTGCCGGTGGCGCAGGCGGCGCTGCTGCCGGCGCTGCCGGTGCTGCCGTCGGCGCCGGCGGGAGGGCCGCAAAGGCGGTATCGGCGGCCGCATCCGCAGCCATCGATCGTGCAGCCTGGGCCGGCGCTTCAGCGGTTTCGGCCGGCGCCGGCTCGGGCGCGCGTGCGATGGACGGTGCCGGGGCAGCGGCAACAGGGGCGGCCTCGGGTGCTGCGGGCGCAGCGCTTGGTTGGGCGGCCGCCACAGCGCTGTCGGCTGCACTGCGGTCAGCGGCCTGATCGGCAGCCGCAACGTCTTCTGCCGCTGCCGGTGCCGCAGCAACAGCGGCCTCACCGGCCGGAACCGGCGGCGGTTCCGGACGCAGCTGCCAGGCGATGCCGATGGCAAACACCATCGAGGCGGCGATGCCGAACACCGCCGGCCAACGCGGGCGTGTGCGCTGCGTGCGCGGCGCCTCGGGAGAGGCGACCGCATCGGCCGCCGGCGCGTCCACGGCAGCGCGGGCTGCGGCCAGGATGGCAGCGTCCAGTGCGGCGGGCGGAGCCTGCTCGGCGCGACGGCCGAGCAGCCGGGCCAGCTCGCGTTCTTCCGGCGTCAGCGGTTCGTCTCGGTTCATGCGTTCAATCCCGCACGCAGCTTGTCCATCGCATAGCGCAGCCGCGATTTCACGGTTTCCCGGCCTACGCCGGTGATCTGGCCGATCTCCTCCAGGCTCAGTTCCTGATCCAGCCGCAGTTGCAGCACTTCGCGCTGCTCAGGCGGCAGTTGTTCCATCGCCAGCTGGATGCGGCGACGTTGTTCGAATTCGGAAAGCTCGCCTTCCGGGGTCTGCCCATCCTCGATCGCGGCCAGGCGCAGATCGGCATCGGCCGGGGCAGCCGGGCGGTGGCGGGCGGCGCGCCAATGGTCGTTCAGGCGGTTGTGGGCGATGCGGAACAGCCAGGTGCTGAACGCCGCGTCCGGTTGCCACCCGGCACGGGCGCTGATCACCCGCTGCCAGACGTCCTGGAAGATCTCCTCGGCCAGCGCGGTGTCGCGCAGTTGCCGCAGCAGGAAGCCGAACAGGCGCTTGCGGTGGCGCCCATACAGGCTTTCGAACGCGCGCAGGTCGCCACCGGCCCAGGCCAGCATCAAGGCTTCATCGGTTGGCAGTGCGCTGGCTTCCACGGCGTACAGGGTAAGGCCTGCAGGCGGTGGCGCATAGCCGGTGGCAGGGGCGGGCAGGGAGAGGTTCATGGCATGGAAGCAGCTACGGACAGCACGAAAAACGTACGGGCGCACGATTCGGGGTTTACGGGCTTCCATTGCCCCCCGGGTGGCGCGCTATGCTCGGCGGCTCAGGGGAGGCGACGCACAGACGGCGCCAAGAGATTGTCATTTGTCCACGCATGCTGAATCGGCGGAAGAGCCACTACACGAGGCCGTGTTGAGCACGGCGCTGGTGCGCGCGTTGCATGCGCTTTTGCCGGAAACGGCCGTGGTCCGCGTTGGCTGGGACGACCCGCAGCTGGGGAGTGGCCGAGGGGGCTGGCCCTTGCCTGCGATTGACAGCGCTGCGTCCGTGGAGCCCGCCACCGGCGATGGCCAGCACGGCTGGGAGTATGACGGTGCGCGGCTGCTGCTGTCGGTTGCGGGCGCGGTGCCTTCACCCGCGTGGTGGGGGCTGGCCCGGCAGGCGATGGAGCTGGCGCTGCAGCGCGGCCGCCAGGCCGGCCAGATCAAGGCACTGGAAGAGGCCGAACGGCTGCAGCAGGCCCTGTTCCAGATTGCAGATCTGGCCGGTGCCGACCTGGAAATGCCCGAGATGCTGCGCCACGTGCATGGTGTGCTGGGCACGCTGATGTATGCCGAGAACTGCTACATCGTGGAATACGACGATGTGCGCGACCAGATACGCTTCCTGTACTTCGCCGATCAGGTCGATGACTTCGTCGCCGATCCCACGCAGAGCCATGACGCCAGCGAGATGCCGCGCAGCCTGACCGTGGCGCTGTTGCGCCATGGCAAGCCGCTCAGTGGTCCCTCGCGCAGGCTGCTGGCGCAGGTGATGGAACAGGAGCACGACCCGCAGCGTGGGCCCGAAAGCCTGGACTGGCTGGGCGTGCCGATGCTGCGGGACGGCCGCGTCTGCGGCGCCATCGTGGTTCAGAGCTATGAACAGGCAGCCCGCTATGGCGAGGCCGAGCGCGCATTGCTGGGCTTCGTTGCGCAGCACGTACAGACCGCGATGGACCGGCGCCAGGCGCAGGTGCGGCTGGAGCAGCAGGTGGCGCGGCGCACCCAGGAACTGCAGCGCGCCAACCGCAGCCTGCAGGATGAGGTGGCAGAGCGTCGCCGTGCCGAACAGTTGCAGACCGCGCTGTACAACATCGCCGAGATGGCGATGTCTGCCGACAGCCTGGACCAGTTCTATGGTCAGGTGCATGGGGTGGTCGGGCGCCTGCTCGACGCACGCAATTTCTACATCGCCCTGGTCAACCCGGCCGGCAACGGCCTGGACTTCGTGTATTCGGTGGACGAGCACAATGCCAGCCGCGCGCCACGGCCGTTCAGCCGGGGCCTGACCGAATACGTGGTGCGCAACCGGCGCCCGCTGCTGGCGTCACGCGCGCAGATCGATGCGCTGCTGGCCAGTGGTGAAGTGCGCGAGTCAGGTGCGCGCTCCCATTGCTGGCTGGGCGTGCCGTTGCTGCGCGACGATGAGGTGGTGGGTGCGATCGTGGTGCAGAGCTACAGCGAGAACAGCACGTTCAGCGTGCACGATCAGCGGCTGCTGACCTTCGTTGCGCAGAACATCGGAACCGGGCTTGCGCGCCAGCGCGACCAGCAGCGGCTGCGTTCGGCACATGCCGAGCTGGAAAAGCGCGTTGAGGAACGCACCCGCGAACTGGCCGAGGTCAACGAAAAGCTGCTTGGGCAGATCGGTGAGCGCCTGCGTGCCGAGCAGCGCCTGACCCACCAGGCCATGCACGATGCGCTGACCGGCCTGCCCAACCGCCTGCACCTGCTGGATCGCCTGCAGGATTCACTGGCGCTGGCCAAGCGTGAGGGCGGACCGGTGTTCGCCGTGCTGTTCCTCGATCTGGACCGCTTCAAGCTGGTCAACGACAGCATCGGCCATGCCGCCGGCGACCGCATGCTGGTGGAAGTGGCCAAGCGCATCGTGTCGATGGCAGGTGCCGAAGATGTGGTGGCCCGGCTCGGCGGTGATGAGTTCGCTGTGCTGCTGCAGTGCCCGCAGGGCCTGGCGCAGGCACTGGATTTCGGCCAGCGGCTGCTGCTGGCGTTGCAGGAATCGATGTGGATCGCCGGGCGCGAACTGTTTCCGTCCGGCAGCCTGGGCATTGCCCTGTGGAATCCGCGCTACCGCACCGGAGAAGAGCTGCTGCGCGATGCGGATGCGGCCATGTACCGGGCCAAGGCGCAGGGCCATGACCGCTGTGCGATCTTCGACGAGGACATGCGCGAAGAAGCCATGCGCAGCCTGGACCTGGAAGCCGACCTGCGCCGTGCGATCAACAACCGCGATTTCGTGCCGTTCTACCAGCCGATCGTGCGCTTGTCCGACGGCGAAGTGGTCGGTCACGAGGCGCTGCTGCGCTGGCAGCATGAGCGCCGTGGCCTGCTGCTGCCCGGCGCGTTCCTGGAGCTGGGTGAAGAGAGCGGCCTGATCGAACAGGTGGACTGGCTGATCTACGAGCAGGTCATCGCGGGGCTGGCACGGGGAGGCGAAGGCTACGTCTCGGTGAACGTATCGCCCCGGCATTTCCGCTCGGCAGAGTTCAGTGATCGCCTGTTCGGCCTGCTCGACAGCTGTGGTGCCGATCCGCGCCGGCTGCGCCTGGAAATCACCGAGGTGGCGTTGCTGGACGACGGCCCGCACACGCTGCGTATCCTGCAGGGCCTGCGCGAGCGCGGCATCCAGGTGCAGCTGGACGATTTCGGTACCGGGTTCTCCGCGCTGTCCTACCTCCACCGTTTCCCGATCAGCACGCTGAAGATCGACCAGAGCTTCATCGCTGGCCTGCACGGTCCGGAAGTGCAGAGTACGCGGGCGCTGGTGGAAGGCGTGCTGTCGCTGGCGCGCACGCTGGGCATTGAGACCATCGGCGAAGGCATCGAGACCGACGCGCAGCGGCAAACCCTGCGTGAACTGGGCTGCGACTACGGCCAGGGCTACCTGCTGGGGCGGCCCGCGCCGTGGGCGCACGCGGCGGGCTGAGCCACCGCGTGCAGCCGCATCATCGCAGGGCGGCGCGGCGCTTCTCGTCGATCCACTTCGAGGCCTGGGCCGGCTGGTAGTTCTTCATCCACTCCAGCATCTCTTCGATGTCCGAGCCGTACCACAGGTCCTGGCGCTGGTCCGGATGCAGGAAGCGTTCTTCCACCATGCGGTCGATCATGCCGATCAGCGGGGCGTAGAAGCCGTCCACATCGAGGAATGCGCATGGCTTGTTGCCGATGCCCAGCTGGCGCCAGGTCAGCATCTCGAAGATCTCTTCCATGGTGCCGAAGCCGCCGGGCAGGGCGACGAAACCGTCGGCAAGATCGAACATGCGCGACTTGCGCTCATGCATCGAACCGACGATCTCCAGTTCGGTCAGGCCACGGTGGGCCACTTCCCAGTCGGCCAGCTGGCGCGGGATCACGCCGGTCACCTCGCCGCCAGCGGCGAGCACGGCATTGGCCACGGTTCCCATCAGGCCGACGTTGCCGCCGCCATACACCAGGCGCAGGCCGTCGCGGGCGATGCGGTCACCCAGGGCAATGGCGCGTTCGGTGTAGGCCGGCTTGCTGCCAGCGTTGGAACCACAGTACACGCAGATCGATTTCATGGATCTTCCTGTCTCTTGGCCGGAAACGAAAACGCCCCGTCGCCAACCGCAGGGCGGTCGGGGACGGGGTGTTCTTGGATTATGAGCCCTTCTGTAGAGCCGAGCCATGCTCGGCTGCTCTTCGTTCAGATCGCGGCAAAGGCCGAGTCGAGCACGGCTCGACTCTACAAACGCCAAGCAGACTTACGCGGCAGCGGCCTGCTCGCGGCGCGGGCCTTCACGCAGGGCGCGGCCGACCATGCCCACCAGCAGGTCCAGCTCCTCGCTGTCCATGCCGAAGTGCGGGGTGAAGCGCAGCGAGTTCTCGCCGCCGTGGATCACGTTGATGCCGTGCTGACGCAGCCATTCCTCGGTCGAGTTGGCACCGTAGCACTTGAACTGCGGGGCCAGCTCGCAGGAGAACAGCAGACCGGTGCCCTGCACCTTGGTGATCAGCCCGCCCAGCTCGTTCTTCAGCTGTTCCAGCTTGTGCACGGCCTCGGCACCGCGTTCGGCGATGTTGGCGCGCACCTGCGGGGTCAGCTGGGCCAGGGTGGCGCAGGCCACGTCCAGCGCACGCGGGTTGCTGGTCATGGTATTGCCATAGATGCCCTTGCGGTACAGCTGCGCGGCATGCTCGGTCACCGCCAGCACCGACAGCGGGTACTGCGCGGCGTTGAGGGCCTTGGAATAGGTCTCCATGTCCGGCGGGTCGAGGCCTTCGAAGCCCGGGTAATCGACCACCGACAGCACGCCATGCGCGCGCAGGCCGGCCTGGATCGAGTCGAGCAGCAGCAGGCTGCCGTGGGCACGGGTCAGTTCGCGGGCAACGGCATAGAACGACGGCGGCACCGAACGCCCCGGGTCGCCTTCGCCCATCACCGGTTCCAGGAACACCGCCTCGATGAACCACTGGTTGCGTGCGGCGTCCTCGAACACCTTGCGCAGGCCGGCTTCGTCGTACGGCGCCACGGTGATCACGGAGTCCTCACCGCGGTAGCTGGCCAGGTGCTGCATGTAGCTCTTGCGGCTGGAATCGGAATACAGGGCAGGGCGGTCGGTACGGCCATGGAAGCTGCCCTTGACCACCACGCGCTTGATCGCAGCGCCAGCGTGGCGCGCACCCGGGTCGGTCTGCAGCTTGGCGTTGACATCGGCGATGCGGGCGGCCAGGCCAACCGCTTCGGAACCGGAATTCAGGCACATGAAACGGGCGAACGGGCAGCCGCCACGGCGGTGGCCGATCTCGGCGCGCAGGGCGGTGATGAAGCGCTGCTGCGACAGGCTGGGGGTCATGATGTTGGCCATCACCTGCGGGCGGGCCATCGCCTCCAGCACGGCGTCAGGGGTGTGCCCGAAGCCGAGCATGCCGTAGCCGCCGGCGTCGTACAGCACGGCGCCCTTCAGGGTGACCACCCATGGGCCGCGCGCAGCCAGTGCCACGTACGGGGTCACCGCGTCATCGGCATAGAAATTGACGAAACCGTCCTGCATCGCGTCGATCTGCGCCTGTTCGTCCTGCGCCAGCAGCGGCCCCAGGTCGGCCTGCACGCGCGCGAATTCCTCGGCAGCGGCGTCCACCGCAGCGATCAGCTGCGGGTGGTTGGCGGACAGGGCGGTCAGGGTGGCATCGTCCAGCCCGGTGGTGAGACGGGTGCCGGGCTGGCTGCGCAGGGGGGCGAGGCGTTCGATGAAGCTCATTGCAGATCTCCTGAAACAATGGGTCGCACGGGTCTTCAAAAGCAAAACGCGCGTCATCACGCGCGCTTGGGGGCAGGCTCGTGCAGCGGACTTCCGGCTCGATGCTAGCACTTGTTTTTTTGCGCGATAACCCCGCAGAAACCTGTTGCATAGCAGCATTTTCCGCGACGTTCGCCGCGAAGCACGCCGGCTCGCAGACGCTGGACGTACAATGCGCGCCATTGTCGACCTGTTGCCGCCCACTGCCTTGAAGAAGTCCGATTTCCATTACGACCTGCCGGCTGAACTGATCGCGCAGGCCCCGCTGGCCGAACGTTCCGCAAGCCGCCTGCTGCTGGTACCGCCGGCGCCCGATGCCTTCACCGACCTGCAGGTGCGCGACCTGCCGTCGCTGCTGCAGCCGGGCGACCTGCTGGTGTTCAACGACACCCGGGTGATCCCGGCGCGCCTGTTCGGGCAGAAGGCCAGCGGTGGCCGCGTGGAGATACTGATCGAGCGCCTGCTGGGCGGCCAGCAGGCACGTGCCCAGGTGGGCGCCAGCAAGTCACCGAAGGCCGGCAGTCGCATCGCGCTGGATGCCGGCGGTGAAGCAGAAGTGCTGGGCCGCGATGGCGAGTTCTACGTACTGCAGTTCCATGTGCCGGAATCGCTGGAACAGTGGCTGCTGCACGCCGGCCGCCTGCCGCTGCCGCCGTACATCCAGCGCGAGCCGGGCGTGGACGACCGCGAGCGCTACCAGACCGTGTTCGCGCGCGAAGTGGGCGCGGTGGCGGCGCCGACCGCCGGCCTGCATTTCGACGAACCGCTGCTGGCCGCGCTGAAGGACAAGGGCGTGGAGTTCGGCCACGTCACCCTGCACGTGGGTGCAGGCACCTTCCAGCCGGTGCGTGCCGATGACCTGAAGGACCACGTGATGCACCGCGAGTGGCTGAACGTCGGCGCCGAGCTGGTGCAGCAGGTGCGGCGCACGCGCGCCGCCGGTGGCCGGGTGATCGGCGTCGGCACCACCGTGGTGCGCGCGCTGGAAAGCGCGATGCGTGATGGCGAACTGCTGCCGTTTGCCGGTGAAACGCAGATCTTCATCACCCCGGGCTACCGCATCCGCAGCGTCGACGCGATGGTGACCAACTTCCACCTGCCGGAAAGCACCCTGCTGATGATGATTTCCGCGTTTGCCGGCAAGGAGCGCGTGTTCGAGGCCTACCGGCACGCGATCGAGCAGCGCTACCGCTTCTTCAGCTACGGCGACGCGATGCTGCTGTTCCCGCAGGCGGGGTAGGGCGCTGACCTCTGCCTGCTTGTGGTGGGTGCGCACCGTTGGTGCGCACTTGCAGGTGCCTGGAGACCAGGAAAGCCACGCATGGCGTGGCTCTACTGCCGTGCCGTTCCGGCCTGAATGGGCGGCCGGCCCGGTTTTGGGAGACAATAGGCAACTATTTGCCTGAACGACCGCTCCATGTCCCGATTGCAGTTCCAGCTCCAGACCCGCGACGGCCGTGCCCGCCGTGGCCGCCTGACCTTCCCGCGTGGCACGGTGGAAACACCGGCCTTCATGCCGGTCGGGACCTATGGCTCGGTCAAGGGCATCCTGCCGGACCAGGTGCGTGCGCTGGGCGCCGAGATCATCCTCGGCAATACCTTCCACCTGTACCTGCGCCCGGGCCTGGACATCATCGCCGACCACGGCGGCCTGCACGGCTTCTGCCGCTGGGATGGCCCGATCCTGACCGACTCCGGTGGCTTCCAGGTGTTCTCGCTGGCCCACCGCCGCAAGATCACCGAGCAGGGCGTGACCTTTGCCTCGCCCACCGACGGCGCCCGTGTGTTCCTGGGCCCGGAAGAGAGCATGAAGATCCAGAAGGTGCTCGATTCGGACGTGGTGATGATCTTCGATGAGTGCACCCCGTACCCGGCCACCGAGGATGTGGCGCGCCGGTCGATGGAGCTGAGCCTGCGCTGGGCCCAGCGCAGCCGCAACGCGCATGACGAGCTGGGCAATGACGCGGCCCTGTTCGGCATCGTCCAGGGCGGCGTGCACACCGACCTGCGCAGCCGCTCGGCCGAGGCCCTGCAGGCGATCGGCTTCGACGGCTATGCCATCGGCGGCCTGGCTGTGGGCGAGCCGGAGCACGAGCGCAACGCCATGCTCGACCACCTGGACCCGGAGCTGCCAAGCGACCGTCCGCGCTACCTGATGGGTGTGGGCCGGCCGGAGGACCTGGTCGAGGGTGTCGCACGTGGCGTGGACATGTTCGACTGCGTGATGCCGACGCGGAACGCCCGCAACGGCCACTATTTCACCTCGTTCGGCACCGTTCGCATCCGAAATTCCCAGTACGCGCGGGACATGGACCCGATCGAGCCGGGCTGCGGCTGCGTGGCCTGCACCGGCGGTTACACGCGTTCCTACCTGCGCCACCTGGACCGCTGCAACGAGATGCTGGCGCCGATGCTCGGTACCCTGCACAACCTGTTCTATTACGAAAAGCTGATGGCCGACATCCGCGCGGCCATCGAGGCGGGAACCTTCCTGGCCTTCCGCGAGTCCTTCTACGCGGCACGCGGGGCGGTGGCCCCGCCCCTGTAACCCGAACGCCCCTGCCAAACGGCCCAAGGACGAACGCCCGGGGCCGTGGCATACTTCAAGGCTGACCCAGATCCGCGGTCGACACCTCGTGCCCGTGAAAGGGCCGAAGCGCCGCCCAACCAAAGGACCAACGATGAACCTGCTTGCTTTCCTGATTCCCGCCGCCCACGCCCAGGCCGCCGGCGGCCAACCGCAGGGCATGGGCCTGACCACGCTGCTGTTCCCGGTCATCCTGATCGCCATCATGTACTTCCTGATGATCCGCCCGCAGATGAAGCGGCAGAAGGAGCACAAGGCCATGCTGGAGAAGATCAAGCGTGGCGATGAAGTGCTGACCAACGGCGGCATCGCGGGCATCGTCACCGACATCGGCGACAACTTCATCACCATTGAAGTGGCTGACAACGTGCGCATCCGCGTGCAGAAGGGCGCTGTCGGCAACGTGCTGCCGGCCGGTACCCTGAAGTCGGCCCAGTAAGCCACTCCCTTTCCGATGCACAACCGCGGCGCCGGGGATGGCGCCGCGCGGGACCCCAAGCAATGCTCGAATTTCCACGCTGGAAGTACGTCGTCATCCTGATCGTACTGGCGCTCAGCGCGCTGTACGCGCTGCCCAACATCTACCAGAAGGACCCGGCCCTCCAGATCACCGCCAACCGTGGCGGGCAGATCGACGATGCGCTGCGCGACCGTGTGCTGGCCGACCTGAAGACGGCCGGTGTCACCCCCGTCGGTGTCGAGAAGGAAGGGGAAAGCCTGATTGTCCGCCTGCCGGACCTGAAGGCGCAGTCCGCTGCCAGCGACGCCCTGCGCGACACCGTCGGCGAAAAGTACACCGTGGCCCTGAACCTGGCCTCGACCGTGCCGGACTGGCTGGCCAACCTCGGCGGTCGCCCGATGGTGCTGGGCCTGGACCTGCAGGGTGGTGTGCACTTCGTGCTGCAGGTCGACCAGAAGGCCGCCCTCGACAAGCGTCTGGACGCCTACACCGAAGACGTGCGCAGCACCCTGCGTGACGCGCGCATCGCGTACCAGTCGGTGGAGCGTCGCGCGGACAACAGGATCGTGGCCAACCTGAGCCCGTCCGCCGGTGATGACGCCGCACAGCGTGCCCGTGCGGCGCTGGTGAAGGCGCAGCCGACGCTCGGCTACGACGTCAGCGGCAACCGAATCACGGTGACCGTGCCGGAGACCGAGATCGCGCAGATCGCCAATGGCGCCATCGAGCAGAACATCAACACCCTGCGCAACCGCGTGAACCAGCTCGGCGTCGCCGAGCCGATCATCCAGCGCCAGGGTGCCGACCGCGTGGTCGTGCAGCTGCCCGGCGTGCAGGACACTGCCGAAGCCAAGCGCATGATCGGCGCCACCGCCACCCTGGAATACCGCGCGGTGGTCGAGGGCAATGCCCAGGACGCCATCGACTCCGGCCGCATTCCGCCGGAAGCGAAGGTCTATCAGCGCCGTGACGGCGGCGGTCCGATCCTGCTGAACAAGCGCGTGATCGTCACCGGCGACCAGATGGTCGGCGCGCAGGCGGTGACCGACTCCACCAGCGGTGCCCCGGCGGTCAGCGTGACGCTGAACAACGTCGGCGGCCAGCGCATGTTCGACTTCACCAGCGCCAACGTGAACAAGCCGATGGCGGTGGTGTATACCGAACGCGTGCCGACCGTGACCCTGGTTGACGGCCAGGAAGTGCGTGGCTTCAAGGTCAACGAGGAAGTGATCTCGGTGGCCAACATCAACGGCGTGTTCGGCAAGAACTTCCAGACCACCGGCCTGCAGAAGAAGGAAGCCGACGACCTGGCCAAGCTGCTGAAGTCCGGCTCGCTGGCCGCGCCGATGGACTTCGTCGAAGAGCGTGTGGTCGGCCCGAGCCTCGGCGCCGAGAACGTCAAGAACGGCATGCGCGCAGTGGTGTTCGCGTTCCTGTTCACCCTGGTGTTCTTCAGCGTGTACTACCGCATGTTCGGCGTGATCACCTCGGCAGCGATGCTGTTCAACCTGCTGATCGTGGTGGCGGTGATGTCGCTGTTTGGCGCGACCATGACCCTGCCGGGCTTCGCCGGCCTGGCGTTGTCGGTGGGCCTGTCAGTGGACGCCAACGTGCTGATCAACGAGCGTATCCGTGAAGAGCTGCGTGCCGGCGTGCCGGGCAAGACCGCGATTGTGACCGGTTACGAGCGTGCCTCGGGCACCATTCTCGACGCCAACCTGACCGGCCTGATCGTCGGTGTGGCGCTGTTCGCATTCGGTACCGGTCCGCTGAAGGGCTTCGCACTGACCATGATCATCGGTATTTTCGCCTCCATGTTCACCGCGATCACCGTGTCGCGTGCGCTGGCGACGCTGATCTACGGCCGTCGCAAGAAGCTCCAGAACGTGGCCATCTGACGGGACGACACGCACAATGAAACTGTTTCCGCTGCACATCCTCCCGAACGACACCAAGATCGACTTCATGCGCTGGCGCCATGTCGCCATGGCAGTCACCATCGTGGTGTTCCTGGCCTCGGTCGCCATCATCGGCATCAAGGGCTTCAACTACGCGCTGGACTTCACCGGCGGCACCCTGATCGAAGCCCGCTTCGACAAGCCGGTGGACGTCGAGCAGGTCCGCAACAAGCTCGAGCAGAGTGGCTTCGAAGGCGCCCAGGTCCAGAGCGTCGGTGGCAACACCGACCTGCTGATCCGCCTGGCCCCGCACGGTGAGCATGCGCCGGGTACCGGTGACGCCGCCGCCGAGGACAAGGCCACTGCTGCCGCAGTAGTGAAGGCGCTGTCTTCTGCCGACAACCAGGCCACCGTGCTGCGCAACGAGTTCGTCGGCCCGCAGATCGGCAAGGACCTGGCGATGAATGGCCTGTACGCGACCATCTTCATGCTGGCCGGCTTCCTGATCTACATCGCGGTGCGCTTCGAGTGGAAGTTCGCGGTCACCGCCAGCATCGTGGCGATGTTCGACCTGATCGTGACGGTCGCTTACGTGTCCCTGCTGGGTCGTGAGTTCGACCTGACCGTGCTGGCCGGCCTGCTGTCGGTGATGGGCTTTGCGATCAACGACATCATCGTGGTCTTCGACCGCGTCCGCGAGAACTTCCGCAGCCTGCGCGTGGACTCGATGGAAGTGCTGAACCGTTCGATCAACCAGACGCTGTCGCGTACGGTGATCACCGCGGTGATGTTCTTCCTGTCGGCGCTGGCCCTGTACCTGTACGGCGGCAGCTCGATGGAAGGCCTGGCCGAGACGCACATGATCGGTGCGGTGATTGTGGTGCTGTCCTCGATCCTGGTGGCGGTGCCGATGCTGACGATCGGTTTCCTGCGTGTCAGCAAGCAGGACCTGCTGCCGAAGGCGAAGGACGTCGAGGCCCTGGCCCGTCGCCCGTAAGCGTTCGCGCTGCACGCAATGCACAGAGAACCCCGCGCAAGCGGGGTTTTTTGTTGGCAGGGCTTGCAGCCCTGCACCTGCAGAGGCAGCAGCAACAGCAACAGCGGGCATTCCGTGGATTGGTGGGGCGGTGTCGGAGTGCGGGGGCGCCGCAAGTACGTCCCTGTAGGCTTGGCAGCCGCATCCATGCGGCTGACACCCCGCACTCCGACACCGCCCCACCTTTGACAGATTCCTGCGGCTGTCGGTAGGTGTCGACCTTGGTCGACACATCTGTCAGATATCGAATGAATTCAACCGTGTCGACCAAGGTCGACACCTACCAAGGCCGCACGCCGTTCCAACAGATCGCGGAAGTCTGTCGAAGGCGGGGTGGGTCCGGTTGAGGGGGCGTGAGCCGCATGGATGCGGCGACCGAGCTTACATGGACGTACTTGCAGCGTCCCCCTCAACCGGACCCACCCCGCCGACCCCCAGGAACCCAGCTTTTGACGTTGCTCTGGCTCTGGCCGTTGCTCAGGCCTCTGCGGGTGCAGGGTGCAACCCTGCAAAAGAAACACCACCCTACGCCAGCGTCGGTTGTGCATTCGGCCCCCGCGCACTACGATCCTGCGGTTCGCGCGCGCAGGCGCGCGCCCGTATTCCTGCTGAGCGCCCCGTGCGCCGCATCTGCCAACCCGAGGTATCCATGGTCATCAAACCGCGCGTCCGCGGCTTCATCTGCGTCACCACCCACCCGACCGGCTGCGAGGCCGCAGTCAAGCAGCAGATCGACTACATCCGCGCGCGTCCGCCGATCCAGAACGGCCCCAAGCGCGTGCTGGTGATCGGCGCCTCCACCGGCTACGGTCTGGCTGCGCGCATCACCGCTGCCTTCGGCAGCGGCGCCGCGACCCTGGGCATCTTCTTCGAGCGCCCGGGCAGCGAGAGCAAGCCGGGTACTGCGGGCTGGTACAACTCGGCTGCGTTCCACAAGTACGCCGACGAAGCCGGCCTGTACGCCAAGAGCATCAACGGCGATGCCTTCTCCGATGAAGTGAAGGCGAAGACCATCGAAATGATCAAGGCCGATCTCGGCCAGGTCGATCAGGTCGTCTACAGCCTGGCGGCGCCGCGTCGCAAGCACCCCAAGACCGGTGAAGTCATCAGCTCCACGCTGAAGCCGATCGGCGAGCCGATCACCCTGCGCGGCCTGGATACCGACAAGGAAGTAATCACGGAAACCACCCTGCAGCCGGCTACCCCGGAAGAGATCGCTGGCACCGTCGCGGTGATGGGTGGCGAAGACTGGCAGATGTGGATCGACGCGCTGGCCGACGCCGGCGTGCTGGCCAACGGCTGCACCACCACGGCCTTCACCTACGTGGGCGAAGAGATCACCCAGGCGATTTACTGGAACGGCTCGATCGGCGCCGCCAAGAAGGACCTGGACACCAAGGTGCTGGGCCTGCGCGAGAAGCTGGCGAAAATCGGCGGCGACGCTCGCGTGTCGGTGCTGAAGGCCGTGGTCACCCAGGCCAGCTCGGCCATTCCGACCATGCCGCTCTACCTGTCGCTGCTGTTCAAGGTGATGAAGGAAAAGGGCACCCACGAAGGCTGCATCGAGCAGCTGGACGTGCTGTACGACATCCTCTACGGCGGCAAGGCCGACGGCGTGGCGATCGATCGCCTGCGCCACGATCTGGTCGATGGCGATGGCCATACCGTCGCGCTGGTCGACGAGGAAGGCCGCCTGCGTGCCGACTACAAGGAAATGGCGGCAGACGTGCAGGGCAAGGTGGTCGCGCTGTGGCCGCAGGTCACCAATGAGAACCTGTACGAGATCAGCGACCTGGCCGGCTACAAGGCCGACTTCCTGCGCCTGTTCGGTTTTGGCGTGGAGGGTGTCGACTACGAGGCCGACGTCAATCCGGACGTGAAGATCGATAATCTGGTCGACATGACCTGACCAATGAAAAGGCCGGCGAAAGCCGGCCTTCTCTTTTGGTGGGGCCGGCCGCTGGCCGGCAACCCTGGGGACCAAGGACGCCGGCCAGCGGCCGGCACTACCGCGGTCACCCGAACTCGAACCCCATCTCCGGCAGCGCCGGGCCGACGAAGTCGCCCTGCACGTAATCCACGCCGGCACTGAACAGCAGGGTCATCGAATTGGCGTCGCTGACGAACTCGGCGATGGTGCGGATGCCGGCCTCCTGCGCGCGTGCGGTGATCTGGCTGATGCGGTCGATGTTCTCGCGGGTGGCCGCCAGATCGCTGGTGAAACCGCGGTCCAGCTTGAGGAACTGCGGCTGGAAGTGGGCGAGCAGCTGGAACGAGTCCAATCCCGAACCGAACTGCTCCAGCCCGATGCGGCAGCCCAGTGGCGCCACTTCGGCAAGGAACTGCTGCGCACTGCGCAGGTGGGTGAACACCTTCGCTTCCGGCGCATGCAGCCACAGCCGTTCGCCGGGCACGCCCTGCGCCTGCAGCTCGCGCCGCAGGGTGGCGATCATCTCTGGGTCGTCGAACGATTCCGGCGTCACCTTCACCAGTACCTGGGTGGCGTGGCCCTGGCGTGCGCGCTGACCCAGTACGGCGATGGCCTGCGAAACCACCCAGCGGTTGATCTCCGCCAGCAGGCCGTACTCCTCGGCGATGCCCAGGAACGCGGTCGGACTCAGCAGTTCGCCGTTGTGCTCCAGGCGCAGGTAGGCCTCGTACAGCTCCAGCGGCTCGCCCTGCAGGTTCAGCACCGGCTGGTAGTGCAGCTGGAAGCCGTCGCCGGCCAGTGCTTCACGGATACGGGTGACCCAGCGCAGCACGCGTTCTTCCTCGACGCGGTCGGCCGCAGCCGGGTCGAAGATGCGGCAGGTATTGCCCAGTTCGGCGGCGGCATGCGTGCACTCGCTGGCGCGTGCGAGCACCTGGCCGATGCTGGCGATCTTCTCGCCCACCTGCACGCCACCGATGCTGACCGTCACCGTAGCCGAGCGCGCGCCGATGCTGAACACATGCGCTGCATACGCTTCGCGGATGCGCTCGGCCAGTGCCACGGTCTGCGCGTAGGGCCCGGCCTGCAGCACGGCGAAATTGTGTTCGCCGAAGCGGGCCAGCTGCGCGTCCTCGCCAACGACCTCGGCCAGCAGGCCGGCAAGGGCGCCGATCAGCGCGTCGGCCGAGGCCAGGCCGATGTCCGGCAGCAGGCGCGCGTAGTGGTCCGGCTCGATCAGCAGCAGGCCGAACTGGCCTTCGCTGCGCCCGGCCTGTGCCACTGCGCTTTCCAGCTGCAGCATGAAGGTCGGGCGGTTGAGCAGGCCCGTGACCTGATCGCGCTGGCGCAGGTCCTCGACCTCGCGGGCCAGCTCCGGATCGAACTCCATGCGGCGGCGAAGCACCACCTGCAGGCAGGATTCGCCTTCGTAGGTGGCGGCGGTGAATTCCATGGTTGCCGCGAACGTACTGCCATCCTCGTGGCGGGCATCGAGCTGGTACTGCGGCGGCGGCGCCTCGCCACGGCTCAGGCCCTTCAGCAGCTGCTTGAAGCCTTCCACATGCTGCGCGGCGACCATGTCCAGCAGCGAGATGCCTTCGATGTCGTCGAACTGCTCGTAGCCGAACATTTCCAGGTAGGCATCGTTGGCACGGATGTGCATCCCTTCGTGCACGTAGGCGATGGGATCGCGCGAAGAGGCGATCAGCGCATCGCAGCGGCGCTCGGTCTCGCGCATCTGCGCTTCGATGCGGCGCAGGCCGCGACGGGCCTGCAGGTCCACCCATTGGTCGCGGACCACGGCCAACAGATGCTCGGAGCGCTGGCGCAGGGCGAGGGCACGGATGCCGTGGCTGCTGGCCTGCACCAGCTCGTCCTCGTCGATGCGATCGGCCAGCAGCACCAGCGGAATGTCCTTGCCGCTGGCGGCGATGTGCTGGGCCACCAACGGCAGCGGGATGCCCTGCGAGGGGGACGCCAGCACCAGGTCGATGGCCTGGCTGGACAGCACCTGGGACAGCTCGGCCGCATCCTGTGGACGCCAAGGGCGCACCGCGATGCCGCTGTTGCGCAGCGTGCTGACAATGGCTTCGGCATTCTCGCCGCTGTCATCGACGATCAGCAGGCGGATGGTGATGTCGTTCGCGTTCTGCATGCACTGCTCCCCAATCTGCGAATCTAGATACACGATGCGCGGCGAACCGTCCATGCGCGCGCCCCTTGCACGCATCGAACGGCGATCTGGTTCACACCACGCCACCGGCCGCGTGGCCGCTGGCCCAAGCCCACTGGAAGTTGTAGCCGCCCAGCCAGCCGGTCACATCCAGCACCTCGCCGACGAAATGCAGGCCGGGTACGCGCTTGGATTCCATCGTCGAGGACGACACCTCAGCTGTATCCACGCCGCCCAGGGTGACTTCGGCGGTGCGATAGCCCTCGGTGCCGCTGGCCACCAGCGGGAACGCGCCCAGCAGCTGCGCGGCCTGGCGCAGCACCGGCTCGTCCAGCTGGCGCACGGGCCGGTCGGGCAGCCAGTGCTCGCACAGGCGCTGCGCCAGCCGCTTCGGCAGTACCTCGGCCAGCACCGTGCGCAGCTCGGCGGCCGGGCGCTCGCGCTTCATCTGGCGCAGCCACTCGCCGGCATCCTGGCCGGGCAGCAGGTCCAGCTCCAGCGCATCGCCGGGTTGCCAGAACGAGGAGATCTGCAGGATCGCCGGGCCGCTCACGCCGCGATGGGTCAGCAGCATGAAGTTCTGGAAGCTCTTGCCGTTGCAGCGCGCCTCGATCGGCAGGGCGACACCACTCAGGTCGGCCAGCCGTTCCTGGTGCTTGCCGCTGAGTGTCAGCGGCACCAGCCCGGCGCGGGTCGGCAGCACCTGATGGCCGAACTGGCGGGCAATCTCGTAGCCAAAGCCGGTGGCGCCCATGCTCGGAATCGACAGGCCGCCGGTGGCAACCACCAGCGAGGCGCAGTGGAACAGGCCCTGCGTGGTGTGCACGCGGAACCCGTCGCTGCCGTGCTCGATGCGCTGCACGCTGCATTCGGTGCGGATCTGGGCACCGGCCGCCTGGCATTCGTCCACCAGCATCTTCACGATCTGCTTGGACGAGATGTCGCAGAACAGCTGGCCAAGCTCCTTTTCGTGATAGGCGATGCCGTGCTTGCTGACCAGCTCGATGAAGTGCCAGGGCGTGTAGCGCGCCAGCGCCGATTTGCAGAAGTGCGGGTTGGCCGACAGGAAGTTGGCCGGGGTGGTGCCGGTGTTGGTGAAGTTGCAGCGGCCACCGCCGGACATCAGGATCTTCTTGCCGACCTTGTTGGCATGGTCGATCACCTGCACCTGGCGGCCGCGCTGGCCAGCCGTGATCGCGGTCATCAGCCCGGCCGCGCCGGCGCCGATGACCACCACGTCGCAACGGATCGTGCTCATGCCTTGGCGCGCTTGCGCCAGTTCGGGACCACGTCGAGCTGCATCTGATCGTTGAGCAGCTGCACTTCACCGTCCTGGATCAGCACGCTCCAGCGCATCGCGCGCTGGATCTGCTGGCCCCACAGTTCGACGAAGGCACCATCGAGGTCAACCACCGACAGGTTGTCGAAGCGCGCCAGGCCCTTGCCCTGCTTGCCCCACCAGATTTCCGAGGCGTTGCCGCCGTAATTGACCACCTGCACCTGCCGGCTGCGGTTGCTGGCCTTGCGGATGCGGGATTCGTCGGGATGGCCCAGGTCGATCCATTGCAGGATGTCGCCGGTGTAGTCGTGTTCCCACAGGTCCGGCTCATCGTCGGTACTCAGGCCGCGGCCGAATTCCAGGCGGTCGCCGGCGTTCAGCGCGAAGGCGAGCAGGCGCACCATCAATCGTTCGTCGGTCTCGGACGGGTGCTGGGCCAAGGTCAGGTTGTGGGTTGCGTAGTAGCCGCGATCCATGTCGCTGATCTGCAGTTCGGCCTTGCGGATGGTGGCGGTAAGAGCCATGGGGGATCCGTGGACTAAAGACGTCAATGATAGAGGTTTGCTCCAAGGGTGTCCGTTGCCGGGCTGTCTGCGCAGCGTCAACGGTGGCACTCTTGGCGCTCTTTCCCGTGGCCGGAATGGACGCCATGACCCTGCCCAGCCACCTGCAGCTGCCCCCCGGCCACTGGCCCAGCCTGCTCGATGGCCTGTGCGCGCGTTTCCCTCGCATCGGTCGCGCGCAATGGCAGGACCGCTTCGCCCGAGGCCGTGTGCAGGATGCGCAGGGCAGGGCACTGGCGCCGGACATGCCCTGGCAGGTGGGGCTGGAAATCCAGTACTTCCGCGAGGTTGCCGACGAGCCGGTGATTCCCTTCGTCGAGACCATCCTGCATCTGGATGCGCACCTGCTGGTGGCCGACAAGCCGCACTTCCTGCCGGTAACGCCGGCCGGTGGGTATGTGCGCGAAACCCTGCTGTCGCGCTTGGTCGCACGCACCGGCAACACCGAACTGGCGCCGTTGCACCGCCTGGACCGGCTGACCGCCGGCGTGGTGCTGTTCTCGACCCAGGCAGCCACGCGCGATGCCTATCAGCGGCTGTTCCGCGAGCGGCGCATCGAGAAGACCTATGAGGCGCTGGCACCGGCGCTGCCCGGGCTGGCGTTTCCGTTGCAGCGGGACAGCCGTCTGGTGCCGGGGGAGCCGTTCTTCCGCATGGCCGAAGTGCGGGGCGAGCCCAATGCGCGCAGCCTGATCGAGCCGATCGAGGCCGAAGGGCCGGTCTGGCGCTACCGGCTGAAGCCGGAAACCGGTCGCAAACATCAGCTGCGCGTGCATATGGCGATGTTGGGCGCCCCCATCGAGGGCGATGACCTGTATCCGCAGCTGAGGCCGCGCCGGGATGACACGTTCGAGTCGCCCCTGCAGCTGCTGGCGCAGGGGCTGGCCTTCGATGATCCGCTGACCGGGGAACCGCGGCGGTTCAGCAGCCAGCGCCGCCTGTGCCTGCCCGCCCAGAGCGGGTAGGGCCGTTCAGCGAACCGGGCGCCGCGCCAGCCAGCGGTCCAGCTCGGCGGCGAACAGCTGCCGGTCGCGCTGGCCCAGTGGCGGCGGGCCGCCGGTCTGGACCCCGGCGCCGCGCAGTTCTTCCATGAAATTGCGCATCGACAGCCGCTCGGCCATGTTGTTCGGCGTGTACAGCTGGCCGCGCGGGTTCAGCGCCACGGCCTTCTTCTCCAGCACCAGCGCGGCCAGCGGGATGTCCTGGGTGACGACCAGGTCTCCGGCAGCGACCCGTTCGACGATGGCGCTGTCGGCCACGTCCAGGCCCTGGGGCACCTGGATCGAACGCAGCCAGCGTGAGGGCGGGGTGCGGATCCACTGGTTGGCAACCAGGGTCAGTTCGATCCCAACGCGTTCAGCGGCACGGAACAGGATGTCGCGAATGACGGTGGGGCAGGCGTCCGCGTCCACCCAGATGCGGGGGAGGGCGGGTTCAGCTTGGGTTTCAGCTTCAGTCATTTACCCAGTGTAGGGTAGGAAAATCCTGAATGGGGACTCGGGGTTAGCCTCGATCGGCTGCCAGCCCTTGTCACGTCTAGCGGGCGGGGCCAGCCGATGAACGTCCGGGCTATCGCTTTTTGCAGAAAACACGCGTATCGTTCGTCCCACTGTGTTTGCTAGGGTCACCGTGAATCGTGGCCTGGTGCAGTTGATCTCACGATCCGCTCATCGATCCGCTTTACCAACGCCTGCAACTCAGTCTCGGCCCCGATACCCGGTGGCTGCGATTTTTTCAACATGTGTTTCAGGAGTTAGTCAAATGTCTGATCGTCAGACCGGCACCGTCAAGTGGTTCAACGACGCCAAGGGCTTCGGCTTCATCACCCCGGAAAGCGGCCCGGACCTGTTTGTGCACTTCCGTGCCATCCAGGGCACCGGCTTCAAGACCCTGCAGGAAGGCCAGAAGGTTACCTTCATCGCCGTCCAGGGCCAGAAGGGTATGCAGGCTGACCAGGTGCAGGCGGTCTAATCCGTCTGCTACCGTTTGGTAGCCAGAACGCCGGAAGCGAAAGCTTCCGGCGTTTTTTATTGCCTGCTGCTTTGTAGAGTCGAGATTGCTCGACTGTCTCTGGAAAGCAGTCGAGCACGCTCGACTCTACAAAGGGCATGCAGCTGGCGCGGTACGATGCAGGCCTCCCCAAGGATCATCCCCATGCGCATCGTCCACCACCTGGAAAACTCCCGTTCCCTGCGTGTGCTGTGGATGCTGGAGGAGCTGGGGCTGGACTACGAACTGCGCCGTTATCCCCGGGATCCGAAGACGCTGCTGGCACCGCCCGAACTGCGCAACGTGCATCCGCTGGGCAAGTCGCCGGTGCTGCAGGATGGCGAGCTGGTACTGGCCGAGTCCGGCGCGATCCTCGACTACCTCGCAGACCGCTACGACACCCAACGCCAGCTGTCGCCGTCACCGATGCCGGCCGATGGCGCCGAGCGCATCGCCTACCGCTACTGGCTGCACTACGCCGAAGGCTCGGCGATGCCGCCGCTGCTGCTGACCCTGGTGATGGGCCGCATCCGCAACGCGCCGATGCCGTTCTTCGCCCGCCCGATTGCGCGCAGCATCGCCGACAAGGCCGAGCGTGGCTTCATCGGCCCGCAGCGACGACTGCACCTGGACTGGATGGAGCGCCGCCTGTCCGAAAGCCCGTGGTTCGCGGGTGAGCGGTTCAGCGCAGCCGACATCCAGATGAGCTTCCCGATCCAGGCTGCGGCCGCACGGGGTGGTGGCCTCGACGACAAGCCGGCGCTGCGTGGCTTTCTCAAGCGTATCAGCGAGCGGCCGGCCTATCAGCGCGCCGAAGCCCACGGCGGTCATCTGCAGGCGCTCAGCGGCAATTGAGGCGGGCGGCGGTCGCCCCCATCTCCAATCCCATGGATACCGACAGCCCCCGTTTCGACAACCGACTGCTGCATGCCCTGCCGGGCGACCCCGAATCCGGCCCGCGCCGCCGCGAAGTGCTGGGCGCGGCCTGGTCGCCGGTGATGCCGACTCCAGTGGCGGCGCCCACGCTGCTGGCCTGGGCGCCGGACGTCGCCGCGATGCTTGGCTTCGATACCGCTGAAGTCGAAAGCGAAGGCTTCGCGCAGGTGTTCGGCGGCAATGCGCTGTACGCCGGCATGCAGCCGTGGGCGGCCAATTACGGTGGCCATCAGTTCGGCCACTGGGCGGGCCAGCTCGGCGACGGCCGCGCGATCTCGCTGGGCGAACTGGTCGCACCGGATGGCCGTCATTGGGAACTGCAGCTGAAGGGTGCCGGTCCCACGCCGTATTCGCGGGGTGCTGATGGCCGCGCAGTGCTGCGCTCATCCATCCGTGAATTCCTGTGCAGCGAAGCGATGCATCACCTGAGCGTACCGACCACGCGCGCGCTGTCGCTGGTCGGCACCGGCGAAGACGTGGTACGCGACATGTTCTACGACGGCCACCCGCGTGCCGAGCCCGGCGCCATCGTGTGCCGGGTATCGCCCTCGTTCCTGCGCTTTGGTTCATTCGAACTGCCAGCGTCACGCGGCGAAACTGCCTTGTTGCGGCAGCTGGTCGACGCGTGCATCGCCCGCGACTTTCCGGAGCTCGAAGGGCAGGGTGAGGCGCTGTACGGCGACTGGTTCGCGCAGATCGCGGTGCGCACTGCCGAGATGATCGCGCACTGGATGCGCGTCGGTTTCGTGCATGGCGTGATGAACACCGACAACCTGTCCGTGCTCGGCCTCACGCTCGACTACGGTCCTTATGGCTGGGTCGAGGACTTCGACCCGGACTGGACACCGAACACCACCGATGCCCAGGGGCGTCGCTACCGCTTCGGTACACAGCCGCAGGTGGCGTACTGGAACCTGAGCCGATTGGCACAGGCGTTGTCACCGTTGTTCGCCGATGTCGAACCGTTGCAGGCAGGATTGGCCGCGTACCAGTCCACCTTCGTCGCCTGCACCCGTCGCGATGCCGCAGCGAAACTCGGCCTGGCTGCGGCGGATGATGAAGACCTGCAGTTCTACCTGCGCTGGCAGCAGTTGATGCAGGACGGCGCAATGGACATGACCCTGGCCTGGCGCGCGCTGATGCGCGTTGATCCAGCGTCGCCCGATGTGGGTGTGCTGGACGCGGTGTACTACGACGAGGCACGCCAGCAGTCGGTGCAGGCACCGTTGCAGCAGTGGCTGCAGGATTACGCGGCGCGGCTGCGCGTGGATCCGCTGTCGGCCAGCGAGCGCACGGCGAAGATGGCCGCGGCCAATCCGCTGTACGTGCTGCGCAACTGGCTGGCGCAGGAGGCCATCGATCGCGCCGAACAGGGCGACCTCGGCGGTGTTCATGCGTTACAGGATGTGCTGCGCGATCCGTATACCGAGCGCGCCGGCCTGGAGCACTATGCCGGCAAGCGGCCGGCGTGGGCCGACAACCGCGCCGGCTGCTCGATGTTGTCCTGCAGTTCCTGAGGGTGGGTTTCGGCAGGGCTGCGCCCTGCACCCGCAGAGGCCAGGTCAACAGCCAGAGCAAAAGCTGGATTCCGTGGTTTGGCGGGGCGGTGTCGGAGTGCGGGGACGCCGCAAGTACGTCCGTGTAGGCTTGGCAGCCGCTTGCTCGTGTGCGCTTTCCTGCGCACACGGCAAGACCGGGGTTGGGCGTCCTGCCCAACCCGCCCGAGGCATGCCTCGGGCCCATGCGGCTGACACCCCGCACTCCGACACCGCCCCGCCTCCGACAGATTCCCGTTGCTGTGGGTAGGTGTCGACCTTGGTCGACACGGTCGATCCACGCCATGCGTGGATGCTTTTTGTTCAATTCTCGAAATATTCGATTTCGATGAAGATTCATCCACGCATGGCGTGGATCTACGACAGGTCGCAGGAAACTGTCGAAGGCGGGGTGGGTCCGGTTGCGGGGGCGTGAGCCGCATGGATGCGGCGACCGAGCTTACATGGACGTACTTGCAGCGGCCCCCGCCACCGGACCCACCCCGCCATCCCACAGGAAACCCGCTTCTGCCGTTGCCGTTGCCGTTGCTTGAAGCCTCTGCAGGTGCCGGGCGCAGCCCGGCCGAACACCCCCAACAGGCAGCCGGCGCCCGGAACAGGTACCCTATGCCGCCATCAGATAGCCAATGTGACATGACCGACGCCCTCGTCGCTCCGCAGTGGGCCTCCCGACTGCGCGACATCGCCGACTTCCCCAAGCCCGGCATCCTCTTCAAGGACATCATGCCGCTGCTCGCCCATAGCGAGGACTTCCGCGGTGCCATCACCGCGATGGCCGACCGTTGGCGCGACCAGAAGCTGGACGCGGTGATCGGTATCGAATCGCGTGGCTTCATCCTCGGCGCCGCGATGGCGCTGGAACTGGGCGTGGGCTTCGTGCCGGTGCGCAAGCCGGGCAAGCTGCCGGGCCAGGTGCTGCGCGAGGAATACACGCTGGAATACCGCAGTGACTGCATCGAAGTGCACGCCGATGCGCTGCCGGCCGGGGCCCGCGTGGCGATCATCGACGACGTGCTGGCCACCGGCGGCACGCTGGTCGCTGCGCTGTCGCTGGTGCGCCGCCTGGGCGTGAACGTGGTCGGTGCCGGTGTACTGGTCGAACTGGACGGCCTGGGTGGTCGCGCCCGCTGGGAATCGGATCTGCCGCTGCACACCGAACTGGTGTTCTGATCGAAGGGCAGGTGCCAACCAAGGTTGGCATCTACCAGAGCGAATGGCCGGGAACCGGTAGTTGCCAACCGTGGTTGGCAGCGCCTTTCGCGACTGACGCCGCGGAATGGGCCAACCAAGGTTGGCCACTACCAGGTCAGATCGTTGCCAACCGTGGTTGGCAACGCTGCTTCAATCACATCATCCGCACGCGGAAACGACGGCCCTTGATCTTGCCGGCTTCCAGCTTGGCCACGGCCTTGGTGGCCTGCTCACGCGCGATCGCCACGTAGGAGCGGGTCGGGAAGATCGCGATCTTGCCGATGAACTTGCTCGACAGGCCGGCATCACCGGTCAGTGCACCGAGAATGTCGCCTGGGCGCAGCTTGTCGGTCTTGCCACCGTCGATCCGCAGCGTGCGCATCGCGGCCTGCGGCAGTTCGGCCGGGCGCGAGGTTGCCAGCGGCGTCTTCTGCCAGTCCAGCGGCTGCCCCATCTGCGCTTCGATGGCTTCGGCACGGGTCTTCTCGCGACCGGCCACCAGGCTGATCGCCAGGCCGCTGGCACCGGCACGGCCGGTGCGGCCCACGCGGTGCTGGTAGCTCTCCACGTCGGTCGGCAGCTCGTAGTTGATCACCGCCGCCAGCTCTTCCACGTCCAGGCCGCGTGCGGCCACGTCGCTGGCCACCAGCACGTTGCAGCTGCGGTTGGCCAGCAGCAACAACACTTCCTCGCGGTCGCGCTGTTCCATGTCGCCATGCAGAGCCAGTGCGGAGAAGCCGAACTGCTGCAGCGAGTTGGCAACTTCGTCCACGTCCTTGCGGGTGTTGCAGAACACCACCGCCGATTCCGGGGTGTACTTCAGCAGCAGGCCGGCCAGCGCCTTCTGGCGGTGCGCCGGTTCCACCTCGCAGAACAGGTGGCGGATCGCCGGTGCCTGGTCGGCGCCTTCCACCGTTACTTCCACCGCGTCGCGCAGCAGGTCACGCGCCATGGCGCGGATGCTGTCGGGGAAGGTGGCCGAGAACAGCAGGCTCTGGCGGTCCTTGTGGGTGCGGCCGGCGATCTCGCGGATCGGCTCCTCGAAGCCCATGTCGAGCATGCGGTCGGCCTCGTCCAGCACCAGCGTGCGCACCGCGCCAAGATTCAGCGCGCGCTTGCGTGCCAGCTCCTGCACGCGGCCGGGCGTGCCCACCACAACGTGTGGGTCATGGCCTTCCAGCGAGGCCAGCTGCGGGCCCAGCGGCACGCCGCCGACCAGCAGCAACAGCTTCAGGTTGGGGATGCCGGTGGCCAGCTTGCGGATCTGCTTGCCGACCTGGTCGGCCAGTTCGCGGGTCGGGCACAGCACCAGCGCCTGCACGCGGATCAGGCTGGGGTCGATGGACTGCAGCAGGCCCAGGCCGAAGGCGGCGGTCTTGCCGCTGCCGGTGGGTGCCTGTGCGATTACATCGCGGCCATCCAGGATGGCCGGCAGGCTCTGCGCCTGCACGGGGGTGAGGGTGGTATAGCCGAGGGCATCCAGGCCGGGCTGCAGGGCCGGGCTCAGCGGCAGGGTCGAGAAGTCAGTCATGGCGCATTGTACCTGCCTGCACGGCCGGTCCCGCCCAATGGGGTGGGGACGGATCCCTTTCCGCAGGAAAGGGCTCTGACCCCGTCGGAGTCGTCATCCACGCACGGCGTGGATCTACTGGTATGTGCCGCCCCTGGTCGGCACGCTCCTGATCAGCCCAGCACCGCCAGCACACCCTGGTGGATTGCCAGGCCACCGAACAGCAGCCAGGCGAACAGGATCAGCGCCAGCAGCAGCGGCTTCAGTCCTGCCTGGCGCAGCGCCGAGACGTGGGTGGTCAGGCCCAGCGCGGCCATCGCCATCGCCAACAGCACCGTGTCCAGCTGCACCAGCCCGGCCTGCAGGCCGGCCGGAAGCAGATGCAGCGAGTTGAAACCGGCCACGGCCACGAAACCGAACGCGAACCACGGCACCACGATGCGCGCCTTGCTGCCATCGGCGCTGGCCTTGCCGCCACGGGCCAGCCACAGTGACAGCGCGATCAGGAACGGCGCCAGCAGCATCACCCGCACCATCTTGGTGATCACCGCCGTGTCAGCTGCCGCTTCGTTGACCGCACGGCCGGCCGCCACCACCTGTGCCACTTCGTGCACCGTCGCACCGGTGAACAGGCCGTACTGCCGCGCGTCCATTGCCAGCCAGCCGTGCGACTGCACCAGTGCATACAGCGCCGGGTACAGGAACATCGCCAGCGTGCCGAACACCACCACCGTCGAGACCGCGACGGTGACATGCGCAGCGCGGCCACGCACCACCGGCTCGGCGGCCATCACCGCTGCCGCACCGCAGATCGCGCTGCCAGCGCCGATCAGCATGGCTGCCTCGCGCTCCATCTTGAACACGCGCACGCCCAGCCAGCAAGCCAGGCCGAAGGTGCTGGCAACCACCAGCACGTCCATCAGCACGCCAGTGACGCCGACATGGCCGATGTCCTGGAAGGTCAGGCGCAGCCCGTACAGCACGATGCCGGCGCGCAGCAGCCAGTGCTTGGAGAAGCCGACACCGGCCGCGCTGCCCGGTGCCAGCCGCGGGTAGAAGGTGTTGCCGACCACGATGCCGGCGACGATCGCCACGGTCAGCGCGCTCAAGCCATGTGCCTGCAGCCACGGAAGCTCGGCCAGATACAGCGACGCCGCCGCGATCAGGCCTACCAGCACGAGACCGGGCAGACGCGGCTGCCAGCGTTGGCGCAAGGCGGGCAGGGACCAGGGGGAGAGGGCAGGGGCATTCATGGCAGGGGCAAGGCTGGAGTGATGGGGCAAGCGTGCGCGTCTGTCGCTGACCTGTAAAACGAATAATATTGGTGAAACCTACCCATCAAGAAGGTAAGTGCCATGCGCCTGACCTTGCGCCAGCTGCAGGTCTTCGTCGCCATCGCCGACCATGGCAGCACCACCGCTGCCGGCCAGGCCATTGCGCTCTCGCAGTCGGCCAGCAGCGCCGCCCTGCAGGAGCTGGAGGCGCACTTCGGCACCCCGCTGTTCGACCGCATCGGCCGCCGTCTGGCGCTGAACGGGCATGGCCGCGCACTGCTGGAGCCGGCGCGCACCTTGCTGGTCAACGCCGCCGACCTGGAGCGTCAGCTGGCCGCCGGCGGCGACCCATCGCAGGGGGCACCGCTGCGGCTGGTGCTGGCCGCCAGTACCACCATCGGCAATTACCTGCTGCCGCCACGCATCGCCGAACTGCTGCGCCAGGCGCCGCAGGCCGAGGTCGACCTGCGCATCGACAACAGTGCCGGCGTGGTCGCTGCCGTGCAGCGCCTGGACGTGGACGCCGGCCTGATCGAAGGCCCGTGCCACGAGCGCGGCCTGCAGGTGACCGCCTGGCAGCAGGACCCGCTGGTGATCGTGGCTGCCGCCGATGCCCCCGCCAGCTGGTCGCTGGACGAACTGCGCCGCGCACGCTGGCTGCTGCGCGAGCCAGGCTCCGGCACCCGCGAAGCCGTCGAACAG
The DNA here is from genome assembly GCF_059368315.1 of Stenotrophomonas sp. YJH_SMC_119. Taxonomy (NCBI): domain Bacteria; kingdom Pseudomonadati; phylum Pseudomonadota; class Gammaproteobacteria; order Lysobacterales; family Lysobacteraceae; genus Stenotrophomonas; species Stenotrophomonas sp. YJH_SMC_119. The sequence continues at coordinate 164,292 of NZ_JCAFRP010000004.1, forward strand.
GCGCTGCTGCCGCACCTGCGTGGCTTCGCCCAGACCCTGCAGCTGGGCAATACCGAAGCAATCAAGCAGGCCGCCATCGCCGGCCTCGGCCTGGCCTGTCTTTCGCGTCACGCGCTGGAAGAGCCATTGGCCCTGGGCCGCCTGCGCGTGCTCGAAACCCCGCTGCCGGCCCTGCAGCGCACGCTGTGGCTGGTACGGCATCCCGGCAAGCAGTGGCTGCCGGGGTTGCAGGCGCTGCTGGGGGACGTGGAATAAGCCATCAGATCCCCAGTCGATTCCAACCATCCCGCCATCCCACAGGAAACCAGCTTTTGACGTTGCCGTTGACGTTGCCGGCCAGCGGCCGGCACTACCGCGGGTGCCGGGTGCAACCCGGCCGACGCCCCCAACCCGTACAATATCCGGATGCCTCTGATTACTCTGCAGAACGTCGACTTCAGCGTCGGCGGCCCGTTGTTGCTGGAAAAGGCCGAACTGTCGATCGAGCCGGGCGAACGCATCGCCCTGATCGGCCGCAACGGCGCCGGCAAATCCACCCTGCTCAAGCTGCTGTCCGGCGACCACAAGCCCGATGACGGCGAAGTCCGCGTGCAGCAGGGCGTGCGCGTCACCCGCCTGGAGCAGGAAGTGCCGCACGGCGCGGCCGGCTCGGTGTTCGACGTCGTCGCCGACGGCCTTGGCGAGCTGGGCCAGTGGCTGGCCGAATTCCACCACCTCAGCCATGCCGAAGTCTTCGATGGCGAAGCCCTCGGCAACGTGCAGGCCAAGATCGATGCCGCCAACGGCTGGGGCCTGGACCAGCGCGTCAGCGAAACCCTGACCAAGCTCGACCTGGATGGCGAGGCCGAGTTCGGCCGCCTGTCCGGCGGCATGAAGCGCCGCGTGCTGCTCGCCCGCGCGCTGGTGTCCAGCCCCGATGTGCTGCTGCTGGACGAACCGACCAACCACCTGGACATCGAGGCCATCGACTGGCTCGAAGCGTTCCTGAAGGGCTGGAGCGGCAGCGTGGTGTTCGTCACCCATGACCGTCGCTTCCTGCGTGCCCTGGCCACCCGCATCGTCGAGATCGACCGCGGCCAAGTCACCAGCTGGCCAGGCGACTGGGCCAACTACGAGCGCCGCCGCGAAGAGCGCCTCAACGCGCAGGCGCAGGAGAACGCCCGCTTCGACAAGCTGCTGGCGCAGGAAGAAGTCTGGATCCGGCAGGGCATCAAGGCCCGTCGCACCCGCGACGAAGGCCGCGTGCGCCGCCTGAAGGCGATGCGCGTGGAGCGTTCGCAGCGTCGCGACCTCAGCGGCAACGTCAAGATGGAAGCCGCACAGGGCGTCAGTTCCGGCAAGAAGGTCATCGATGTCAAGGACATTTCGTTCGCCTTCGGCGAGCGCACCATGGTCCGCGATTTCACCACCACCATCATGCGCGGCGACCGCATCGGTCTGATCGGTCCCAACGGCAGCGGCAAGACCACGCTGCTCAAGCTGCTGCTGGGCGAACTGCAGCCGGCCAAGGGCGAAGTCAACGCCGGCACCAACCTGCAGATCGCGTATTTCGACCAGTACCGCGCGGTGCTGCGCGAAGACTGGAGCGCGATCGAGAACGTCGCCGAAGGCCGCGATTTCCTCGAGTTCAACGGCAAGCGCAAGCATGTGCATGCCTACCTGCAGGACTTCATGTTCACCCCGGAGCGCGCGCGTGCGCCGATTACCCGCCTGTCCGGTGGCGAGCGCAACCGCCTGCTGCTGGCCAAGCTGTTCGCGCAGCCGTCCAACCTGCTGGTGATGGACGAACCGACCAACGACCTGGACGTGGAAACGCTGGAGCTGCTGGAAGAGCTGCTGGGCGAATACACCGGCACCCTGCTGCTGGTCAGCCATGACCGTGACTTCATCGACAACGTGGTCACCTCCACGCTGGTGATGGAGGGCGATGGCGTGATCGGCGAGTACGTGGGCGGCTACAGCGACTGGCAGCGCTATGCGGCCAGCGTGGCGACGCCTGCCGCGGCTCCGGCAGCCAAACCGGCCGCCGCCGCACCGGCTGCAGCTGCGGCACCTGCCGCACCCAAGCGCAAGCTGGCCTACAAGGAAGCGCGCGAACTGGAGCAGCTGCCGAAGACCATCGAGAAGCTGGAAGGCGATGTCGAAGGCCTGACCTCGGCGATGAACGACCCGTCGTTCTACACCCGCAGCAGCGCCGAAGTGACCGCGCACACCCAGCAGCTGGCGAAGGTGCAGGCCGAGCTGGATGCCGCTTACGCGCGCTGGGAAGAGCTGGAAGGCTGAGTATCGGTCGGCGCCAGCAGTGCGCCGATTGATCGAGTCGAGAATCAGTAGATCCACGCCATGCGTGGATGGTGGCATCAGTGCGGACCAAGGTCCGCACCCACCGAAGCCGGTTACACCTCCGTACGGACCAACGGTCCGCACCTACCAATCAACGATCCGCACCCACCGGGGCCTGCGGTCATTTGACCCCGTGCAGATCCCGCAGCTGGCTCGGCCGGCTGCCGAAATACGCCGCCAGATCGGCGATGTCCTGATCACTCAGGTCCTTCGCCTGTGGCGTCATCAACATGTGCTGGCGGTCACCGGCGCGGTAGGCCTGCAGCGCATGCGCCAGGTAGTCACCGTACTGCCCACCCAGCTTCGGATAGGTCGGATCGATCGGCGCATTGCCATCGGCCCCGTGGCAGTCGATGCAGCTCTGGTTGGTGGCCTTGCCCTTCACCTTGGCGCGGGCTTCACCGGCGGCCTCGCGACCTGCAGGCAGGCCAGCCGAAGAAGAAGAGCCGTGTTCGCCACTGGCATGGCCCGGGTCGGCGGCGGATGTCTCGCTGTTTTCCACCTGCGACTGTGAACAGGCCGCCAGCAGCAGGGCAACGGACAGGGCGATGGCGTGACGCAGCGGATGCGCGGCTTTCGACATGGGCGGGCCTTACTTGACGGTGGACAGGTAAACAGAGAGATCGGCGATCTCCTGTTCGCTGAAACTCATCGACTGCGCCTGCATCGTCGGATGCCGGCGCTTGCCCTGGCGGTACTCGGTCAGGGCCTGGGCCAGGTACTGCTGGGTCTGGCCGCCGATCTTCGGCACCCGGTAGCTGGGGTAGGCGTTCTTGTAGCCGGTGATGCCGTGGCACCCCTGGCAGGTGTAGGCCAGCACGCGGCCATTGTCGAAGTTGCCGGTGGGCGCGGCAGGCGCCGGCGCGGCGGCAGGAGCCGGGGCCGGAGCGGGTGTGGCAGGAGCAGGAGCGGGCTGTGCGGCGGCCCCAAGGGGCAGGAGGACGGCCAGAGCGAGACAAGCGGCGAGCGGCTGCGGGCGCATGGTGTCGTTTCCGGGGATTCGGGTCTGGTCGTTCCGGCGTGGGGTACGGAACGCCCCGAGTATAGCCTCAGGTTTCATCTAGCTGAAATGGGGTCGGGCCGACCAGCGGCGTGAAGACACCATGACCTTTGGGATATGGTGTTGCCGTGAAGTGGTGCATTACTTTGCTACCACACCTGTCCACGCATCCTCCAGGGACCTGACGATGTCGCACCCAACCTTCCTGTCCGGCCGTCGCAGCGGAATCTGCGCTGCCGCACTGCTGATCTCCACCTCCCTGCTGCTGGGCGGTTGCGCCGCAGGGCCCAATTCCGAAGCCAAGGCCGCCGAGACCAAGGAGGAGAAGAAGGTCGATGCGGTCCCGGTCGAAGTGGCCGTGGCCAGCCATCGCGCGGTCGCGGCCAGTTACACAGGCACCGCCGCGCTGGAACCGCGCGCCGAGTCGCAGGTGGTGGCCAAGACCTCCGGTGTGGCGCTGGCGGTGCTGGTCGAGGAAGGCCAGCGGGTCACCGCCGGCCAGCCGCTGGTGCGCCTGGACCCGGACCGCGCACGCTTGGCCGTAGCCCAGAGCGAAGCGCAGATGCGCAAGCTGGAAAACAACTACCAGCGTGCACAGAAACTGGTTGGTCAGCAGATGGTCAGTGCTGCCGATGTCGACCAGCTGCGCTTTGATCTGGAAAACGTCCGTGCGCAGTACCGTCTGGCGACGCTGGAGCTGTCCTACACCACCGTCGTGGCGCCGATTTCCGGCGTGATCGCATCGCGCTCGATCAAGACCGGCAACTTCGTGCAGATCAACACGCCGATCTTCCGCATCGTCGACAACTCGCGCCTGGAAGCCACCCTCAACGTGCCCGAACGCGAGCTGGCCACGCTGCGTGCCGGCCAGCCGGTGACGTTGGCCGCCGATGCGCTGCCGGGCCAGAGCTTCACCGGCACCGTCGATCGCATCGCGCCGGTGGTGGATTCGGGCAGCGGCACGTTTCGCGTGGTCAGCGCCTTCGATGGCGCCGCGCACGCGCTGCAGCCCGGCATGTTCGGGCGCATCCGCATCGATTACGACCAGCGTGCCGATGCGCTCGTGGTGCCGCGCCTGGCGCTGCTCGACGACGGTGAGCCGGCGGTGTTCCGGGTGCGCGAAGGCAAGGTCGCACGTGTTCCGGTCAAGCTGGGTTACGCCGAGGGCCCGTGGGTGGAGATCCGTGATGGCCTGGCGGCCGGTGATCAGGTGGTCACCGCCGGCAAGGTCGCGCTGCGCGACGGTACCGCGGTGCAGGTGATCGCCGATCCGAAGGCAAAGGCGAAGACGGTCGCAGCGGCCGCCAAGCCGGCAGACAAGGCCGGGAGCAAGCAATGACCGCCCCGGGCCACGACCACGGTGCCTCGCCGGCGAGCGATGGCGCCGCCGCCGGCATGCGCGGCGGCCTGGTGGAATTCGCCACCCGCCGCCGCGTGACCATCGCCATGTGCACGGTCACCCTGCTGCTGTTCGGCCTGATCGCGCTGGGCAACCTCAAGGTCAACCTGTTGCCCGACCTGAGCTACCCGACGCTGACCGTGCGCACCGAGTACACCGGTTCGGCGCCGACCGAAATCGAAACCCTGATCACCCAGCCGGTCGAAGAGGCGGTCGGCGTGGTCAAGAACCTGCGCAAGCTGAAGTCGGTTTCGCGAACCGGCCAGAGCGACGTGGTGCTGGAGTTCGCCTGGGGCACCAACATGGACCAGGCCAGCCTGGAGGTGCGTGACAAGATGGAAGCGCTGAACCTGCCACTGGAGGCCAAGGCCCCGGTGCTGCTGCGCTTCAATCCGTCCACCGAGCCGATCATGCGCCTGGTGCTGTCGAACAAGGTGGCGCCGACCAGCGATGCCGATGCGGTCCGCGAGCTGACCGGCCTGCGCCGCTATGCCGATGAAGACCTGAAGAAGAAGCTGGAGCCGGTTGCCGGCGTGGCAGCGGTCAAGGTCGGCGGCGGCCTGGAAGACGAGATCCAGGTCGACATCGACCAGCAGAAGCTGGCCCAGCTGAACCTGCCGATCGACACCGTCATCAAGCGCCTGAAGGACGAGAACATCAACATCTCCGGCGGTCGCCTGGAGGAGGGGTCGCAGCGCTTCCTGGTGCGCACCGTCAACCAGTTCGCCGACCTGGAGGAGATCCGCAACCTGCTGGTCACCACCCAGGGCTCGAACGGAAGTGCAGCCGACTCGGCATTGCAGCAGATGTTCAACATCGCCGCGTCGACCGGTTCGGCCGCAGCCATCGCGGCGGCTTCGGCGGCGCAGAGCGCATCGTCCGGTGGTGGCTCCAGCGTGGTCGCCAATGGCGTGCCGGTGCGCCTGAAGGACGTGGCCACCGTTCGCCAGGGTTACAAGGAACGCGAAGCGGTGATCCGCCTGGGCGGCAAGGAATCGGTTGAACTGGCCATCTACAAGGAAGGCGACGCCAACACCGTCTCCACCGCCGAAGCGCTGCGCAAGCGCCTGGAGCAGATCAAGGGCACGTTCCCGTCCGACGTCGAGATGACCACCATCGAGGACCAGTCGCGCTTCATCGAGCACGCCATCGCCGACGTCAAGAAGGATGCGGTGATCGGTGGCCTGCTGGCGATCCTGATCATCTTCCTGTTCCTGCGTGATGGCTGGAGCACGTTCGTGATCAGCCTGTCCTTGCCGGTCTCGATCATCGCCACCTTCTTCTTCATGGGCCAGCTCGGCCTCAGCTTGAACGTGATGTCGCTGGGCGGCCTGGCATTGGCCACCGGCCTGGTGGTGGACGACTCGATCGTGGTGCTGGAGAGCATTGCCAAGGCCCGCGAGCGTGGCCTGGGCGTCCTGCAGGCAGCGATCGTCGGTACCCGCGAAGTGAGCATGGCGGTGGTCGCCTCGACCCTGACCACCATCGCCGTGTTCCTGCCGCTGGTGTTCGTCGATGGCATCGCCGGCCAGCTCTTCCGCGACCAGGCATTGACCGTGGCGATCGCCATTGCGATCTCGCTGCTGGTATCGATGACGCTGATTCCGATGCTGAGCTCGCTGAAGGGCCGGCCGCCGCTGGCATTCCCGGAAGAGGCGCCGAACGAACCGTGGCAGCCGCAGAACCGCTGGCAGAAGCCGGTGGCGCTGGGCCGTCGTGGTGCCGTCGCAACCGCGCGCTGGAGCTTCTATGCGCTGGCCTTGCTGGTCGTGCGTGCGTGGCGGGGCGTCGTGGCCGTGGTCGGCCCGGTGATGCGCAAGGCCAGCGACCTGGCAATGAAGCCCTACGCCGGTGCCGAGCGCGGCTATCTGCGCCTGTTGCCGAGCGCGCTGGCCCATCCGGGCAAGGTGCTCGGCGTGGCCACGATCATCTTCGTGGCGACCATGGCGCTGGTGCCGATGCTCGGTGCCGACCTGATCCCGCAGCTGGCGCAGGACCGTTTCGAGATGACGGTGAAGCTGCCGGCCGGCACGCCGCTCAAGCAGACCGATGCGCTGGTGCGCGAGCTGCAGCTGGCCCACGGCAACGGCGAGGGCGTGGCCTCGCTGTACGGTGTCAGTGGCAGCGGCACCCGCCTGGATGCCAGCCCGACCGAGAGCGGCGAGAACATCGGCAAGCTGACCGTGGTGATGGAAGGCGGCGGCAATGCACGCACCGAAGCGGAGATCACCGAGCGCCTGCGCGACAGCATGGGCCAGCACGCGGGGGCACAGGTCGACTTCGCGCGGCCGGCGTTGTTCAGCTTCTCCACGCCGCTGGAAATCGAGCTGCGCGGGCAGGACATGGCGACGTTGGAAGTAGCTGGCCAGCGCCTGGCGGCGATGCTGCGTGGCAATGCGCACTACGCCGACGTGAAGTCCACGGTGGAAGAGGGCTTCCCGGAAATCCAGATCCGCTTCGACCAGGAACGTGCCGGTGCGCTGGGCCTGACCACCCGCCAGATCGCCGACGTGGTGGTGAAGAAGGTGCGTGGCGACGTGGCCACCCGCTACAGCTTCCGCGACCGCAAGATCGACGTGCTGGTGCGTGCCCAGGAAGGCGACCGCGCCAGCGTGGAGAGCATCCGCCGGTTGATCGTCAATCCGGGCAGCACCCGGCCGGTCACGCTGGATGCGGTGGCCGACGTGGTTGCCACCACTGGCCCCAGCGAGATCCATCGCGCCGACCAGACCCGCGTTGCGGTGGTCTCGGCCAACCTGCGCGACATCGACCTCGGCGCGGCCATGCGCGAAGTGCAGCAGATGGTGGCCGAACAGCCGCTGGGCGCGGGTGTCGGCCTGCACATCGGTGGCCAGGGCGAGGAGCTGGCGCAGGCGGCGAAGTCGTTGATCTTCGCCTTCGGCCTGGCGATCTTCCTGGTCTACCTGGTGATGGCCTCGCAGTTCGAATCGCTGCTGCATCCGTTCGTGATCCTGTTCACCATCCCGCTGGCGCTGGTCGGCGCGATCCTGGCACTGATGCTGACCGGCAAGCCCATCTCGGTGGTGGTGTTCATCGGCCTGATCCTGCTGGTCGGCCTGGTCACCAAGAACGCGATCATCCTGATCGACAAGGTCAACCAGCTGCGCGAGGCCGGCGTGGCCAAGCACGAGGCGCTGGTGGAAGGTGCACGCTCGCGCCTGCGGCCGATCATCATGACCACGCTGTGCACGCTGTTCGGCTTCCTGCCGCTGGCGGTGGCGATGGGCGAGGGCGCCGAAGTACGCGCGCCGATGGCGATCACCGTGATCGGTGGCCTGCTGGTGTCGACCCTGCTTACCCTGCTGGTGATCCCGGTGGTCTACGACCTGATGGACCGCCGTGGTGACGCCTACTACCGCGAGCGTGGCCGCAAGCACGCCGGCGAGATCGAGCCGGGCGCAGCAGGCAGCGCGGCGGGTGCGGAGGAGCCGGCATGAGTGTTGCCGAGTTCTCCATCCGCCGCCCGGTCACCACCATCATGTGCTTCGTGTCACTGGTGGTGATCGGCCTGATCGCCTCGTTCCGGTTGCCGCTGGAAGCGTTGCCGGACATTTCCGCGCCCTTCCTGTTCGTGCAGATTCCGTACACCGGTTCAACCCCGGAGGAAGTGGAGCGGACCATCATCCGCCCGGTGGAGGAATCGCTGGCGACGATGACCGGCATCAAGCGCATGCGCTCGTCGGCCACCTCCGAGGCGGCGCTGATCTTCATCGAGTTCAGCGACTGGGACCGCGACATCGCCATCGCCGCCTCCGATGCACGCGAACGCATCGATGCGATCCGCAGCGATCTGCCCGACGACCTGCAGCGCTACAACGTGTTCAAGTGGTCCAGCAGCGACCAGCCGGTGCTGAAGGTGCGCCTGGCCAGCACCAGCGACCTGACCACCGCTTACGACATGCTCGACCGCGAGTTCAAGCGGCGCATCGAGCGTATCCCCGGCGTGGCCCGCGTCGACATTACCGGCGCGCCGCCGAACGAGGTGGAGATCGCCATTGATCCGAACCGGCTCAACGCGCATGGGCTGAGCATCAACGAGCTGAGTGACCGCCTGCGCACGCTGAACTTCTCGATCTCGGCCGGGCAGATCGACGACAACGGCCAGCGCGTGCGCGTGCAGCCGGTGGGCGAGATCACCGACCTGCAGGAAATGCGCGACCTGGTGATCAACGCCAAGGGCCTGCGCCTGGGCGACATCGCCGACGTGCGCCTGAAGCCGGCGCGGATGAACTACGGGCGCCGCCTGGACGGCAACCCGGCGGTCGGGCTGGATATCTTCAAGGAGCGCAGTGCCAACATGGTGGAGGTGTCGCGCGCGGCGCTGGCCGAGGTTGAAGCGATCCGTGCCGAAGCGTCGATGCGCGACGTGCAGATCAAGGTGATCGACAACCAGGGCAAGGCGGTGACCTCCTCGCTGCTGGAACTGGCCGAGGCCGGTGCGGTCGGCCTGATCCTGTCGATCACGGTGCTGTTCTTCTTCCTGCGCCATTGGCCGTCCACGCTGATGGTGACCCTGGCCATTCCGATCTGCTTCACCATCACCCTGGGTTTCATGTACTTCGTCGGGGTGACGCTGAACATCCTGACCATGATGGGCCTGCTGTTGGCGGTGGGCATGCTGGTCGACAACGCCGTGGTGGTGGTGGAGAGCATCTACCAGGAGCGCGAGCGCATGCCGGGACAGCCGCGCCTGGCCTCGATCATCGGCACCCGCAACGTGGCCATCGCGCTCAGTGCTGGCACCTTGTGCCACTGCATCGTGTTCGTGCCGAACCTGTTTGGCGAGACCAACAACATCAGCATCTTCATGGCGCAGATCGCGATCACCATCTCGGTCTCGCTGCTGGCCTCCTGGCTGGTCGCGGTCAGCCTGATCCCGATGCTGTCCGCGCGCATGGCCACGCCCAAGCTGGTGCACTCGCAGACCGGACTGATCGCGCGGCTGCAGCGCCGCTACGCCAGGCTGCTGGACTGGTCGCTGCACCATCGCGGCTGGAGCCTGCTCGGCATCGTGCTGGTGGTGCTGGTCAGCCTGGTGCCGATGAAGCTGACCAAGGTCGACATGTTCGGTGGGGATGGCGGCAAGGACATCTTCATCGGCTACATGTGGAAGGGCGCCTACACCTATCGGCAGATGTCCGAGGAGGTGGCGCGCGTGGAGAACTGGATCGACGCCAACCGCGAGCGCCTGCACGTCAAGCAGGTGTACTCCTGGTACAGCGAGCAGGAAGGCAGCTCGACCGTGGTCACCCTGGACGAGAAGTACGCCAAGGACATCAAGGCGCTGCAGGAAGAGCTGCGCAAGGGCCTGCCGAAGTCGGCCCGCACCGACTACTTCGTTGGCAACCAGGGCGGTGATGGCGGCGGTGGCGGCAACCAGGGCGTGCAGGTGCAGCTGGTGGGCGACTCCAGTTCGATGCTGCAGGAGATCGGCCAGGAAGTGGTGCCGCTGCTGGCCCAGCGTGCCGAGCTGCGCGACGTGCGCATCGACAATGGCGAGAAGGGCGGCGAGCTGAAGGTGCGCGTCGACCGCGAGCGCGCCGCGGCGTTCGGCTTCAATGCCGAGCAGGTCGCCAGCTTCGTCGGCCTGGCCCTGCGCGGTGCGCCGATGCGCGAGTTCCGCCGCGGCGACAATGAAGTACCGGTATGGGTGCGCTTCGCTGGCGCCGAGCAGAGCAGCCCGGAAGACCTGGCCGGCTTCAGCGTGCGCACCGGCGACGGTCGCAGCGTGCCACTGCTGAGCCTGGTCACCGTTGACGTCGGTTCATCGGCGACCCAGATCGGTCGTACCAACCGCCAGACCACGCTCACCATCAAGGCCAACCTGGCCGAGAAGGTCACCGCGCCCGATGGCCGCAAGGCGATGGAATCGGTGCTCAAGCCGATGAACTTCCCGGCCGGCTATGGCTTCACCTTCGATGGCGGCGACTACGGCAACGACGACGAAGCGATGCAGCAGATGGTGTTCAACCTGCTGATCGCGCTGATGATGATCTACGTGGTGATGGCGGCGGTGTTCGAGTCGCTGCTGTTCCCGGCGGCGATCATGAGCGGCGTGCTGTTCTCGATCTTCGGCGTGTTCTGGCTGTTCTGGATCACCGGTACCTCGTTCGGGATCATGTCCTTCATCGGCATCCTGGTGCTGATGGGCGTGGTGGTGAACAACGGCATCGTGATGATCGAGCACATCAACAACCTGCGGCGCGGCGGCATGGGACGCACGCAGGCGCTGGTGGAGGGTTCACGCGAGCGCCTGCGCCCGATCATGATGACGATGGGCACGGCGATCCTGGCGATGGTGCCGATCTCGCTGACCAATACGCAGATGTTCGGCAACGGCCCGGAGTACGCGCCGATGGCGCGCGCGATTGCCGGCGGCCTGGCGTTCTCCACGGTGGTCAGCCTGCTGTTCCTGCCGACCATCTATGCAGTGCTGGATGACCTGCGCAATGCCGTGACGCGGTTGATCCGCCGCGCGCGTGGAGTGGAAATGGTAGAGCCGGGCGCTGCCCGGCTGTAATGCACATCAACGTGTTGTGGTGTGGGGGAGGCCGGTCGTAGTGGGGCGGCCTCCCCCTTTTTCTGCCGGGCATGGCGTGCCAACCAAGGTTGGCACCTACCAGAGCGCAGTCGAGCTTGGCTCGACGCTACACGGAACAATCAACCCGCCACCTTGCCCCACACCTTGAAGGTGGTCAGCCACAGGCCGAGCATGCTGCCGATGTTGGTCAGCATGAACGTCAGCACCACGCGGGTGACGCGGTTGCGGTACCAGCCCTTCAGGCTCTGCGCGTCGTCGCGCAGCTTCAGGAAGTCCTCGTACGCCGGCTTGCGCAGGCGCGCTTCCACCAGCGCCGAGAATGCGCCGGTCGGGATGCTCAGGCGGAACGGCTTGAACGGGGCCACCGCGATCGCGGTGAGGATGCTCAGCGGGTGGCCGCCTGCCAGCAGGCAGCCCAGGCCCGCCAGGCCGCCGGTATACATCGCCCAGGTCGCCAGCAGTTCGGTACCCACGCCGAGGCCGCCGCGGTAGAAGCCCACGCCGATGCCGGTCGCCACGATGGCCAGGATGCCCAGCGTGAACCACGGAATGTTGCGCTTCTTCGGCACCGCCTCCAGCTCGGCGCGCAGCGGTGCCGGTGCCTCGGTGTCGGTTTCCAGGTAACGCGCCAAGCCTGCCAGATGACCCGCACCGACAACCGCCAGCACTTCACGCTGCTGCGGGTTGTGTTCCTCGCGCAGGCGCGTGGCCATGTAGCGGTCGCGCTCGCCGATGATGGTCTCGTACAGTGCCGGGCTCTCGCTGGCAAACTCGCCGAAGCTCGATTCCAGCATGTCGCCCTGCTTGAGCTTTTCGATCTCGTTCTCGCCCACTTCCTCGGACGAGAACAGGCCGGCGCCGAGACCGGCAACCAGCTTCAGCTTGCCGAAGAAGCCCAGCCGCTGCGAGGCGCGGCGGAAGGTCAGGCCGACCTCGCGGTCGATCAGGTGCACCGGCAGGTCGCGTTCGCGCGCCAGTTCCACCGCGCGTTTCAGTTCCGCGCCCGGCTCGATGTCCAGCTGTTCGGCCAGGCGACGCTGGTAGGCGGACAGGGCCAGGTTGGCGGCGAACAGGGCGACGCGGCCCTTGCGGATCACCTCGACCAGGTCGAGCTTGGCCAGCGTGTCCGGGTCGCTCAGCGCCTGCAGGCGCTGCGGGTCCAGTTCAACGGCCACGGCATCGAAGCGGCCGCTGTCGATGGCCTTTTCCACCGCCTCGACGCTGGCGCGTGAGACATGGGCGGTGCCCAGCAGGGTGTAGCGCACGCCGTCGCGTTCAACAACGCGTACCGGCTGGCCGGCGAACAGGTCGTCGCCGGTCTCGGGAAGGGTTTCGGTCATGGGTTCATTCATTGGAAGGTGCAGTGTCGGCGCCATCGCCGAGCGCGCGCTGCATCTGCACGGTATCCAGCCAGCGGCCATGCTTGCGGCCGAGGCCACGGAACACGCCGACCAGCTCGAAGCCGAAGCGTTCGTGCAGCTTGATTGAAGCGGTATTGGTCGGTTCGCCGATCACCGCCACCATCTGCCGGTAGCCACGCGCCACGCAGGCGTCGATCAACGCCTGCAGCAGGCCGGTGCCAACGCCCTTGCCCTGGAACGCAGCATCGACGTAGACCGAGTTTTCCACGGTCCACTGGTAGGCAACGCGGGTGCGGTAGGTGTTGGCGTAGGCATAGCCGGCCACCTGGCCGTCAATCTCGGCGACCAGGTAGGGGAAGCCGCGGTCGATGATGTCGCGCATGCGGCGCAGCATCTCGGACGCGTCCGGGATGTCGTACTCGTAAGTGTTGACGAAGTCGGTCACTTCCACCGCGTAGATCGCGGTGATCGCGGCGATGTCGGCCGGGCCGGCATCACGGATGAGGACGGCCATGCGCGGGCTCCGGCTCAGTCGATGTAGCGCTTGAGCAGGTCGCCGTAGGCATCGATGCGGCGGTCGCGCAGGAACGGCCAGATGCGGCGCACATGCTCGCTGCGCTGCAGGTCGACATCGCACAGCAGAACCGTGGCATCGGTGCCGGCTTCGGCCAGGAATTCGCCCTGCGGGCCCAGCACGTGGCTGTTGCCCCAGAACTGGATGCCGGAGGCGCCCAGCGGCGAGGCCTCGTGGCCGACGCGGTTGCAGCTCAGCACCGGCAGGCCGTTGGCCACGGCGTGGCCGCGGTGGCTCAGCACCCAGGCGTCGCGCTGGCGGGTCTTCTCGTCCTGCACGTCGTCCGGGTCCCAGCCGATCGCGGTCGGGTAGAGCAGCAGTTCGGCACCGGCCAGCGCCATCAGGCGCGCCGCTTCCGGGTACCACTGGTCCCAGCACACCAGCACGCCAAGGCGACCCACCGAGGTATCGATCGGCTCGAAGCCGATGTCGCCCGGGGTGAAGTAGAACTTCTCGTAGAAGCCCGGATCGTCCGGAATATGCATCTTGCGGTACTTGCCGAGCAGCGTACCGTCCTTCTCGAACACCACGGCGGTGTTGTGGTACAGGCCGGCGGCGCGGCGTTCGAACAGCGAGCCGACCAGCACCACGCCGTGCTGCTTCGCCAGTGCGCCCAGGCGCTCGGTGCTGGGGCCCGGAATCGGCTCGGCCAGGTCGAATTCGTCCACCGATTCGTGCTGGCAGAAGTACGGACCGTTATGCAGTTCCTGCAGCAGCACCAGCTTGGCACCCTGCGCAGCCGCCTCGGCCACGCGTGCTTCGATCACCGCCAGGTTGGCGGCGGCATCACCGTGGTTGCGCTCCTGGATCAGGGCGACGGTAAGGGGGCTGCGCGAGTTCATGCGGGGCGTTCCTGCGGGGGAAAACCAGCATGTTAGCGCGGATGGGCGGCGACGGCGTGTCGCGCGCTGAATGGGTGCGCTCGGTAGTGCCGGCCGCTGGCCGGCAATCCCGTGGATCCATCAGGCGGTGCAGGGTTGCCGGCCAGCGGCCGGCACCACCGTCAGACCTTCAACAGCCCTTCCGGCAGCTGCATGGTGATGCAGTGCAGGCTGCCGTTCTGCCAGATCAGCGAGCGGCAGGGCACCTGCACGATCTCGCGGCCCGGGTGCGCCTGGGCCAGCACATCGCGGGCCAGGTCGTCGGCCGGGTCGCCATAGGCCGGCATCAGCACTGCACCATTGACGATCAGGTAGTTGGCGTACGACGCAGCCAGGCGGCGGCCTTCGTCGATCACCGGCTGTGCCCACGGCAGCGGGAACAGGCGGTACGGCTGCCCATCCTTGGTGCGCAGTGCGGCCAGCTCGTTGCCCATCGCCTGCAGTTCGGCGTAGTGCGAGTCGCTCTCGTCGTCACAGGCCTGGTAGACGATGCTGTCGGTCGAGGCGAAGCGGGCGAGGGTGTCGATGTGCGCGTCGGTGTCGTCGCCTTCCAGGTAGCCGTGGTCCAGCCACAGCACGCGGTCCTGCTGCAGCCAGTCGGCCAGGTCGGCACTCAGGCTGGCGCGGTCGCGGTCCGGATGGCGCTCGTGCAGGCACTTCCAGGTGGTCAGCAGGGTGCCTTCGCCATCGGTCTCGATGCCGCCGCCTTCCAGCGCGAACGGGATGCTGCGCACCGGCGCGTCGTTGAACACGCCGGCGTGGTCCAGCACGCCCACCAGCTGGTCATCCAGGGTGGCGTCGAACTTGCCGCCCCAACCGGTGAAGCGGAAATCCAGCAGCTGGAAACCGCCGTCGGCACGGCGCAGGGTGATCGGGCCGGAGTCGCGCAGCCAGGTATCGTCGTAGGCGGCCGTGGTGAAGTGGACCTTGTCCATGTCGATGCGGTTGGAGCGCAGTCGCATTTCGGCATAGGTCTCCACATCGTCGTCGGCCACGCAGATCAGCACCGGCTGGAAGCGGGTGATGGCCGCGACCAGGGCGATGTAGGTCTCTTCCACCTGGCCCAGGCGATCGGCCCAGTCGGTGTCGGCGGTGGGCCAGGCAATCAGGACGCCGCTCTGGGCTTCCCACTCGGCAGGAAAACGAAGGGTCTGGTTCATGGTCTCGCTACACAGGCCCGCCCACGGCGGGTAAAGGGATCAACGGATCGGCGGTTTCGGGCCGATTTCGTTCGGGTCCGCCTGGTTGGCCACCACGTCGATCACCTTCTGCTTCTCGAAGTAGACGGTGAACTGCGGGTACACCCAGCGGTTGATGGTCGGCCATTGCCGCTTCTGCCCACCACGCGGCTGCAGCTGTTCGCTCGGCGCGCCGAACTGCGCCTGTACCTGCTGCATGCTCTGGCCGCTCACGGGCAGGGCACCGGCCGGCTTCTCGCGGGCGCGGTCGACAAGCAGGGTATCGGCCAGCGCCGGTGTGGCGGCGGCCAGGGTGGCCATCACGGCCAGGGCGGACAGGTAACGCTTCATCTCGATCTACTCCCCAGTGGTCAAGAAAGGCGATTACAGCAAAATCAGCAGGAAAAAGCCGCATAAACAAAAAACCGCCCGAAGGCGGTTTCTTGCATCGGGTCGGCCCCGCGTAGGGCCAGCCGCAGCCGTGAAGGCTGTTGGGCTTAGCGCTGACGCGCCTTGAAACGCGGGTTCGACTTGCAGATGACGAAGATCTTGCCGCGACGACGGACGACCTTGCAGTCGCGGTGACGGGCCTTCGCCGACTTCAGGGAGGACAGGACTTTCATGGCATACCTCGGCGTAAACAGTAGTTGTTCGGGTGGAGCGTGGCCGCGATATGCGAAAGACAATCGGCAGTTGACGCTCGTTCAAGCCCGCCATTCTACCGGGCTTTTCCTCGTGGTTTCAAGTGGTTGCACAAAAGATCCCGCTGGGGGTGTCTGGCAGGGGCTAGAATGGCCCCTTCACACGCTCTGGGAACCCCATGAATCCACTCGCTCCCGTCCTGACCATCGACGGCCCTTCCGGGGCCGGCAAGGGTACCATCAGCCGCATCATCGCGCGCCGGATGGGCTGGCATTACCTGGATTCGGGGGCGCTGTACCGCGCGGTGGGCGTGGCCGCGAGCTGGGCCGACATCGACACCTCCGACGCCTCGGCGCTGGTGCGCTGCACCTTCGACACCCATGTTCAGTTTGTTGAACAGGGCGAGTCGATGCGGGTCATGGTCAACGGCACCGATGCCACCGACGAGCTGCGCCTGGAGACCACTGGCGCTCTGGCTTCTGCCATCGCCGCCATTCCCGAGGTGCGCGCCGCGCTGAAGGAGCGCCAGCGCGCATTCAGGGAGCTGCCCGGCCTGGTCGCCGATGGCCGCGACATGGGTACGGTGATCTTCAAGGACGCCCCCTACAAGGTCTTCCTGACCGCCAGTGCCGAGGAGCGCGCCGAGCGCCGGCATAAGCAGTTGAAAGACAAGGGGGTTTCTGTTAACTTTGATGACCTCCTGCGCGAGATCATGGCCCGCGACGCCCGTGATGCCCAGCGTACCGTGGCGCCCCTGAAGCCGGCAGACGATGCTGTCCTCATCGACACCACAGGCATCGGCATCGATGATGTCGTTGCCCGAGTGATGGATCTGCTTCCGGTTCCGGCTGCCTGATCCGTTCGCGCGGGAGCACTGCCAGCTGCATCGGTGGTGGTCGCGCAAAGCAGTGCTGTACCAGCTCCGTCGCGCAATGATGCGTGGCGGTTTTCCTACTACACACGACCTGCGTTTCCGGGGTCGACCAACAGGCGGGCGGTCGCCATTCCCCTGAAGGGGACGCCACCGACCCATGTGTCCAACAGAGTAAATCTAATGACCGAATCATTTGCCGAACTGTTTGAAGCCAGCCAGGCCAACCTGGCCAAGCTGAAGCCGGGCGCCATCGTCAGCGGTACCGTTGTTGAAGTCCGCGGCGACGTCGTGGTGATCAACGCTGGCCTGAAGTCCGAAGGCATCGTGCCGATCGAACAGTTCCGTAACGACGCTGGCGAAATCGACGTCGCCGAAGGCGACATCGTCAAGGTCGCCCTCGACTCGATCGAGAACGGCTTCGGCGAAACCGTCCTGTCGCGCGAGAAGGCCAAGCGCGCGATGGTGTGGGACGAGCTGGAAGAAGCGTTGGAAAAGAACGAAACCATCACCGGCCGCATCAGCGGCAAGGTCAAGGGTGGTTTCACCGTGGATATCAAGGATGTCCGCGCCTTCCTGCCGGGTTCCCTGGTCGATGTGCGCCCGGTGCGCGATCCGGCCTACCTGGAAGGCAAGGAACTCGAGTTCAAGCTCATCAAGCTGGACCGCAAGCGTAACAACGTCGTGGTCTCGCGCCGCGCTGTCGTCGAAAGCGAGCACTCGGAAGAGCGCGAGCAGCTGATGGACAAGCTGCAGGAAGGCGCGATCCTGAAGGGTGTCGTCAAGAACCTGACCGATTACGGCGCGTTCGTGGACCTGGGCGGCATCGACGGCCTGCTGCACATCACCGACATGGCGTGGAAGCGCGTGCGTCACCCGTCGGAAGTCGTGAACGTCGGCGACGAGCTGGACGTCCGCGTGCTGAAGTTCGACCGCGAGCGCAACCGCGTTTCGCTGGGCCTGAAGCAGCTGGGCGAGGATCCGTGGGACAACATCGGCCGTCGTTACCCGGCCAACAGCCGCGTCTTCGGCAAGGTCTCCAACGTCACCGATTACGGTGCGTTCGTTGAGATCGAGCCGGGCGTCGAAGGCCTGGTGCACGTCTCCGAGATGGATTGGACCAACAAGAACGTCAACCCGTCCAAGGTTGTGCAGGTTGGTGACGAAGTCGAAGTGATGGTGCTGGACGTCGATGAAGAGCGTCGCCGTATCTCGCTGGGCATGAAGCAGGTTGCCGCCAATCCGTGGGAAACCTTCGCTGCCACCCACAAGAAGGGTGACAAGGTGTCGGGCCAGATCAAGTCGATCACCGACTTCGGCATCTTCATCGGCCTGGACGGCGGCATCGACGGCCTGGTCCACCTGTCCGACATCAGCTGGAACACCACCGGCGAAGACGTCGTTCGCAACTTCAAGAAGGGCGATACCCTGGACGCCGTCGTCCTGGCTGTCGATCCGGAGCGCGAGCGCATCTCCCTGGGCGTGAAGCAGCTGGAGCAGGATCCGTTCGGCCAGTACATGGCTGCCAATCCGAAGGGCTCCAAGGTCGAAGGCGTGGTGAAGGAAGTCGACGCCAAGGGCGCGATCATCGAGCTGGCTGACGGCATCGAGGGTTACGTTTCGGCTCGCGACATCGCCAACGAGCGCGTTGACGACGCCACCCAGCACCTGAAGGTCGGCGACAAGATCGAAGCCAAGTTCGTGGGCATGGACCGCAAGGGCCGCACCCTGCAGCTGTCGATCAAGGCCAAGGACGACGCGGAAATGCGCGAAGTGCTGGAGGAATACCAGTCCTCTTCGGCTTCCAGCGGCACCACCCAGCTGGGCGCGCTGCTGCGTGCACAGCTGAACGGCAACAAGTCCGAGTAATCGGCCTTACGCTGTTTGTTGTTTCCTGGACGGCCCGGGCTTCTGCCCGGGCCGTTTCAGGCTGAGATGCCCCTGATGTGAGCCGGTGATGACCAAATCCGAACTGATCGAAATCCTTGCGCGCCGCCAGGCGCACCTGAAGGCCGATGATGTCGATCTGGCGGTGAAGTCGTTGCTGGAAATGATGGGCGGATCGCTGTCCGCCGGGGATCGCATCGAAATCCGTGGTTTTGGCAGCTTCTCGCTGCACTATCGTCCGCCGCGCCTGGGTCGCAACCCGAAGACCGGCCAATCGGTTGCCCTGCCGGGCAAGCACGTCCCCCATTTCAAGCCGGGCAAGGAACTGCGCGAGCGGGTCAGCAGTGTGCTGCCGCTGGACGCCGATCCGGCCTGAGCCCCGTCGCGCCACCGCGTGCGAATCCAGCCGCGGGTCGGATAAGCTACGGACTCCTGCCACTGGAGCTGTCGCATGAAGGTCTTTCGTCTGCTGGTCCTGCTGGCGGTCCTGATCCTTGGGCTGATCATTGGTGCGGTCAACATGACCGCGATGTCGATCAACCTGCTTTTCACTCAATTGCACACCTCGGTGGGCGTGGCGCTGATCGCTGCACTGCTGGTGGGTGTCGTGGTCGGTGCCGGCCTGGTACTGGTGAGCGTGGTCATTCCGCTCTACAGCCAGCTGCGCCGTGCCAACAAGTCCGTGGCGGCAACGCCGGCCGCGGGTGTTTCCCCCCAATCTTTTGATGGACGCTGATCGAAGATGGATTTCGTCACCGAGTGGCTTTGGTTTTTCCTGTTCGTTCCGCTGGCCGCACTGGCCGGGTGGGTGATCGGCCGGCGCGGTGGCCAGCGCCACGGTGACAACCAGGTCAGCCGCCTGTCCAGCACCTACTTCCGTGGCCTGAACTACCTGCTCAACGAGCAGCCGGACAAGGCCATCGAACTGTTCCTGCACATCGCCGAGCTGGACAAGGAAACCTTCGAGACCCAGGTCGCGCTGGGCCACCTGTTCCGCCGCCGCGGTGAAGTCGACCGCGCCATCCGCCTGCACCAGGGGCTGGTCAACCGCCACGACCTGAGCGACGCGCAGCGCGTGCAGGCCCTGCTGGCGCTGGGCGAGGACTATATGAAGTCCGGCCTGCTGGACCGTGCAGAGACCGTGTTCACCGAACTGGCGCAGCTGGACCAGCGCGCCCCGCAGGCGCTCAAGCACCTGATCGGCATCTACCAGGCTGAGCGTGACTGGGAAAAGGCGATCGACAACGCCACCCGCTTCGAAGACGTCACCGGCGAGCCGATGGGCAAGCTGATCGGGCAGTTCGAGTGCGAACTGGCCGAACGTTTCCGCGGCGCCGGCAAGCTGGAAGAGGCGAGGGCAGCGATTGCCCGGGCCTACCAGGCCGATGCGATGTCGGTGCGTGCCGGCATCATTGAGGGTCGCCTGGAAACCGATGCCGGCAATCCGGAAGCGGCCGTGCGCGCCTTCGAGCGCGCCGCGCGCAACGATCCGGAGTACCTGCCGGAGCTGCTGCCGGCGCTGATGCAGAACTATCGCAAGGTGGGCGATCTGGCAGGCGCACGTGCGTTCCTGTCGGAAATGACCGAGCACTACCGTGGCATCGCCCCGGTGCTGGCCCTGACCCGGCTGATGGAAGAGCAGGAGGGCGTGGCTCCGGCCCGAGCCTACCTTGGCCGCCAGCTCAAGGATCGTCCGTCGGTGCGTGGCGAATCGGCGCTGATCGACCTGACCCTGGCCGAGGGCGCCGATTCGACGGCGACCCTGCATGACCTCAAGCACATCACCGACCAGCTGCTGGTGCGCAATCCCGCTTACCGCTGCACCCGTTGCGGGTTCGGTGCACGCACCCACCACTGGCAGTGCCCGAGCTGCAAGGAGTGGGGCACGGTCAAGCCACTGCTGAACTACGCGGTGCTCTGATCCATGCCGTGGCTCGTGATGGGCGCGCTGCTGGGGCTGGCCCTGCTGAGTGCGGGGTTGACCTGGGCGGCACGGGGTTATGCCCTGCGCCAGCAACTGCTGGACCAGCCCGGCGAGCGTCGCAGCCATAGCGTGGCAACGCCGCGCGGTGGTGGCATCGCCATCGTCATCAGCCTGCTGGTCACCGCCGGTGCAGCGATGTGGGTCTGGCCTGAATCGACACCGAGCCTGCTGGTGGCCAGCCTGGGCCTGGTGCTGGTGGCGGGCATCGGCTGGTGGGACGACCACCGGCCGTTGCCGGCCATGCGCCGCCTGCTGGTGCACTTCATTGCCGCCGCGCTGCTGGCCGCCCTGGTCAAGGTGCATGGTGGAAGCTGGTTGCTGGCCGGGCTGGTGCTGGTATTCACCGCCTCGTTGATCAACATCTGGAACTTCATGGATGGCATCAACGGTATTGCCGCCAGCCAGGCCATTGTTGTTGCGCTGGGCCTGGCGCCGGTGCTGCCCTGGCCGTATTCGCTGGCCGCGGTGGCGCTGGGCCTGGCCTGCCTGGGCTTCCTGCCGTTCAATTTCCCACGGGCCCGGATCTTCATGGGTGATGTCGGAAGTGGCGCGCTGGGCTATGCAGTCGCCGTCGTCCTCGCGATCGCTGCGGTGCGTACCGATATCAACTGGATCCTGCTGCTGGTGCCGGCTTCGGCGTTCCTCGTGGACGCGGGCTTCACACTGGCGGCGCGCATCATCTCAGGACAACGCTGGATGGAACCCCATACCCAGCACGTCTACCAGCGGGCGGTGCAGGCAGGAGCCAGCCACGCCCAGGTGACAGGGATGTACTTTGCTTTGGGCCTGTTCAGTATTACAGTGCTTAATGTCTGCTCCAATTTGCAGCCGAGGTGGGAGGCTGTCCTGGCGGTCGCGTGGTTTCTCGCGCTGAGCGTCCTCTGGATCCTCCTGCGCAATGGATTGCGTCACCGACAAGGAAATACCTGACTTATGGCTTCACCCTGGCGGGACAGAATCCTCGGCCTGATGCCGCGTTCGGCCATCGTCTGCCACGACCTGTTCATGGTCTGGGCATGCTGGCAGCTGCTCCACGCCGGGCGGTACTCGATCCTCCCCAACGCGCCCTCGCTTCCGCTCTGGAATGTCGACACCACCCTGGTGCTGCTGCTGCAGGGCCTGGTGTTCTGGCGCGTGGGCCTGTATCGCGGGCTGTGGCGTTTCGCCAGCGTCAGCGACCTGCTGAACATCTTCAAGGCCAGCTTCATCGGCCTGGTCGGCATCGTGCTGGTGCTGATGTGGAAGCGTTTCGACGGCGTGCCGATGTCGGTGCTGGTGATCTATCCGTTCGCGCTGTCGGCGCTGCTGGGCGCGCCGCGCCTGCTGTACCGGGCCTGGAAGGATTACCAGGCACTGCAGTCGGATTCGAGCGCGCGCCGCGTGCTGATCCTCGGTGCGGGGCAAGCCGCCGAGACGCTGGTCCGCGATCTGCGCCGCTCCGGCAACTTCGAACCGGTCGGCCTGCTGGACGACGCACCGCACCTGCGCGGCGCCAAGCTGCAGGGCCTGCCGATCCTGGGCAGCCTCGATGATGCCCCGGCGGTGGTCCGCGAGACTGCGGCCAAGTTGCTGGTGATCGCCATGCCCTCGCTGGATGCCGCAGGCATGCAGCGGGTGGTCGCCATCTGCGAAAGCACCGGCGTGCCGTTCCGCACCGTGCCCAAGCTGAGCGACATCCTGCAGGGGCAGTCGCTGCCCGGCCAACTGAAGGAAGTGGCGATCGAGGATCTGCTCGGCCGCAAGCCGATCACCCCGGACTGGAACCTGATCCGGGGCTGGTTGGGCGGTCGCACCGTGATGGTGACCGGTGCCGGTGGCTCGATCGGCTCGGAGCTGTGCCGCCAGTGCGCGCGCCACGGTGCCGGCCGCATCATCCTGCTGGAGATCAGCGAACTGCTGCTGCTGACCATCGAGGGTGAGCTGCGTCGCAGCTTCCCCGATATCGAGATCGAAGCGGTGCTGGGCGACTGTGGCGATCCTGCGGTGATCCGCCATGCGCTGTCGCTGCATCCGGTCGACACCGCGTTTCATGCCGCAGCGTACAAGCATGTACCGGTGCTGGAACGGCAGCTGCGCGAAGCTGTGCGCAACAACATCCTGGCGACCGAGAACGTGGCCCGCGCCTGCCTGGAAGCGCGCGTCGAGCATTTCGTGTTCATCTCCACCGACAAGGCGGTCGATCCGGTCAACGCGCTGGGTGCCAGCAAGCGCTATGCCGAGATGATCTGCCAGAGCCTGGACCAGAAGTCCACGCACACCCGTTTCGTTACCGTGCGCTTCGGCAACGTGCTGGCCTCGGCCGGCAGCGTGGTGCCGCTGTTCCGCGAGCAGATCCTGCGCGGTGGTCCGGTCACGGTCACCGATCCGGAAGTCACCCGCTACTTCATGACCATCCCCGAGGCCTGCCAGTTGATCCTGCAGGCCGCAGCCTCGGCCTCGCACGGTGCGATCTACACGCTCGACATGGGCGAGCCGGTGCCGATCCGGCTGCTGGCCGAGCAGATGATCCGTCTGGCGGGCAAGCAGCCGTACAAGGATGTGCAGATCATCTATACCGGCCTGCGTCCGGGTGAGAAGCTGCACGAGACGCTGTTCTATTCGGACGAGGACTACCGCGCAACCGCGCATCCGAAGGTCCTTGAGGCCGGCGTGCGCATGTTCTCGCGCGATCTGGTGCTGGGCAACGTCCCGCGCCTGCGCGAGGCGGTGTGCAGCTACGACACCGAAACCATCAAGGAAGTCCTGTTCGCGACGATGCCCGAGTTCTCGCCAATCGAACAGGATGCTTACATTTCATCCGCTAAAGTCGTGCCCTTTCCCGCACGCGAGGCCAACAGGCACCAATGAGCAAGCGAATTCGCAAAGCAGTTTTCCCCGTAGCGGGTTTGGGGACGCGTTTTTTGCCAGCAACCAAGACCGTGCCGAAGGAGATGCTGCCGATCATTGACCGGCCGCTGATCCAGTACGCCGTGGATGAAGCAATCGAGGCCGGCTGTGACACGCTGGTGTTCATCACCAACCGCTACAAGCACGCGGTCGCCGACTACTTCGACAAGGCCTACGAGCTGGAGCAGAAGCTCGAGCGCGCCGGCAAGCAGGAGCAGCTGGAGCTGATCCGTCACGTGCTGCCCAATGGCGTGCGCGCGATCTTCGTGACCCAGGCCGAGGCGCTGGGCCTGGGCCATGCGGTGCTGTGTGCCAAGGCCGTGATCGGTGACGAGCCGTTCGCGGTACTGCTGCCGGACGACCTGATCTGGAACCGCGGCGACAGCGCGCTGAAGCAGATGGCCGATCTCAACGAAGCCAGTGGCGCCAGCGTCATTGCCGTTGAAGATGTGCCGCACGACAAGACCGCCAGTTACGGCATCGTCGCGACCGAGGCCTTCGATGGCCGCAAGGGCCGTATTTCGCAGATCGTGGAGAAGCCGAAGCCGGAGGACGCGCCGAGCGACCTGGCCGTGGTCGGCCGCTACGTGCTGAGTCCGAAGATCTTCGAGCTGCTGGAGCAGACCGGCAGCGGTGCCGGCGGCGAGATCCAGCTGACCGATGCGATCGCGCAGCTGCTGAAGACCGAAGAGGTGGATGCCTACCGTTTCGAGGGCACTCGTTTCGACTGCGGTACGCACCTGGGGCTGGTGGAAGCGACGATCCGCTTCGCGCTGGACAACCCGAAGCTGGCAGGGCCGGCGCGGGAGAAGCTGACGGCGATGTTGGCGGAATAAGGTTTATCAAGCGCTCCGTTCGCGGCGCCTTGATTGATACGTGGTGGGTGGTACGGGTGGGCCTTTGCAGGACACGCCGTAAACCCATCCATGGGGGCTCGATGGCGCCATCCATGGCGCCAACGGTCCTGCAAAGGCCCACCCGTCCCGCCTGCCAAGTTTCCTGCGGGCGCGGACGGGAAGGGCGGAATCAAGGGCGGGAGCACAAGCAAAAAAAGGCAGCCTATGGCTGCCTTTTTTGATTGTTGGGGTCAGATCCCTTTGCGCAGCAAAGGGCTCTGACCCCAGCTTTTGACCTTGCTTTTGCTAAACCCTCCGCCGCGCGGAATGTTGGGTGGCGCGGGTGGGTGAGGCTGACCGGGACTGTCAGCGGCATGGGCCAGGCGCATGCGCCTGGCGGGTTGGGCAGGGCGCCCAACCCCGGCCTTGCTGCGTGCGCAGGATTGCGCACGCTAGCAAGCCGCTGCCAAGCCCCCATGGGTGAGGGCGCTTTGCTTGCGAAGCACTGCTTCGCAAGCGCCCGAACGCACAGCCGCCAGCGGCTGGGCCGGTCTGGGGGTTCACGGCGTGTCCCGGGCAGCCTCACCCCACCCGGGCCCCACAGCCAACCGACACTCCAGCCGGCAACGCCTTGATCCTTACAGCGCCTCGAAAATACCCGCCGCGCCCATGCCGGTGCCGATGCACATCGTCACCATGCCGTACTTCTGCTGGCGACGACGCAGGCCGTGCAGCAGGGTGGCGGTACGGATCGCGCCGGTCGCACCCAGCGGGTGGCCCAGGGCAATCGCGCCACCCAGCGGGTTGACCTTGCTCGGGTCCAGGCCGCAATCGCGGATCACCGCCAGCGACTGCGCGGCGAACGCTTCGTTCAGTTCAATCCAATCCAGCTGGTCCTGGGTCAGGCCGGCCTGCTTCAGTGCCTTCGGGATCGCGGCGATCGGGCCGATGCCCATCACTTCCGGGCGCACGCCGGCCACCGAGAAGCTGACGAAACGGGCCAGCGGGGTCAGGCCGTAGTCCTTGATCGCCTGTTCCGAGGCCAGCAGCACGGCACCGGCGCCGTCGCTCATCTGCGACGAGTTACCGGCGGTGACGGTGCCGCCGAACTGGCCGTTGCGGAACACCGGGCGCAGCTTGGCCAGGCCTTCAGCCGAGGAATCCGGGCGCGGGCCTTCGTCGGTGTCGGCGATCTTGTTGCGGGTGATGATGCGCTGGCCATCGGCCAGGTCCGGCAGGTGCGAGACGATCTCGTACGGGCTGATCTCGTCCTTGAACTCGCCGTTCTGGATCGCGGCCATGGCCTTCTGGTGCGAGGCGAGGGCGAAGGCGTCCTGGTCTTCGCGCGAGACCTTCCACTCTTCGGCCACCTTCTC
Organism: Stenotrophomonas sp. YJH_SMC_119; assembly: GCF_059368315.1. NCBI lineage: Bacteria > Pseudomonadati > Pseudomonadota > Gammaproteobacteria > Lysobacterales > Lysobacteraceae > Stenotrophomonas > Stenotrophomonas sp. YJH_SMC_119. Next base: position 190,072 of record NZ_JCAFRP010000004.1, read on the forward strand.
GGCAGTGATGCCCATGCCGTAGGCGATGGCCACGTGGTCGTTGTCGAACACGCTCGGCGCCATGGCGATCTTGTTGCCCATCATCGGCACCATCGACATCGACTCGGTGCCACCGGCCAGCATCAGGTCGGCGTTGCCCAGGCGGATCGCGTCGGCGGCCTGCGCCACGGCCTGCAGGCCGGAGGAGCAGAAGCGGTTCACGGTCTGTGCGGCGATGGTGTTGGGCAGGCCGGCCAGCAGCACGCCGATGCGCGCCACGTTCATGCCCTGCTCGGCTTCCGGCATGGCGCAGCCGATGATCGCGTCATCGATGCGGTTGACGTCCACGCCCGGGGCCTGGGCGACGACGCTGCGCAGCACGTGCGCAAGCATGTCGTCGGGGCGGGTGTTGCGGAACATGCCCTTGGGCGCCTTGCCGACCGGGGTGCGGGTGGCGGCGACGATGTAGGCGTCCTGGATTTGCTTGGTCATTGCAGTGATCTCTCGAATTTTTTAGCCGGGGTGCCGACCAACGGTCGGCACCCACCAGAGGCAGAGGAGTGCCAACCAGGGGTCGGCACCCGCCATCAATCAGTTACGCAGCGGCTTGCCGGTCTTCAGCATGTGCGCGATGCGGGCCTGGGTCTTTTCCTGCTGGGCCAGTTCGACGAAGTGCTTGCGCTCCAGGGTCAGCAGCCACTCTTCGTCCACCAGGGTGCCGCGGTCGACCTTGCCACCGCACAGCACGGTGGCGATGCGTTCGGCGATCTCGTAGTCGTACGGGCTGATGAAACGGCCTTCCAGCATGTTGACCAGCATCATCTTGAAGGTGGCGATGCCCACGTCACCGGCCACCTGGATGCGGCGTGCCGGCAGCGGCGGACGGTAGCCCGCTTCGGCCAGTGCACGGGCTTCGGCCTTGGCGATGTGCAGGGCCTCGTAGCTGTTGAACACCACCTTGTCGGTACTGCGCAGCAGGCCCAGTTCCTTGGCGTTGACCGCCGAGTTGGACACCTTGGCCATCGCCACGGTCTCGAAGGTCTTCTTCAGTTCGGCGAACACGTCACCGCCCGGGCCTGCGGCCTGCGAGGCACGCACGGCCAGTTCCTTCAGGCCGCCACCGGCCGGCAGCAGGCCGACACCGGCCTCGACCAGGCCGATGTAGCTTTCCAGGAAGGCCACGGTCTTGGCGCTGTGCATCTGGAACTCGCAGCCGCCGCCCAGGGCCAGGCCACGCACCGCTGCCACCACCGGCACCAGCGAGTACTTGATGCGCTGGCTGGTGCGCTGGAAGTTGGCGACCATTTCCTCGAACTGGTCGACCTTGCCGGCCTGCAGCAGGCCCAGTGCACCGGCCAGGTCGGCACCGGCGGAGAAGGGTTCCTTCTGCTGCCAGATCACCAGGCCCTGGAAGTCCTTCTCGGCGCGGCTCACGCATTCCTGCAGGCCGTCCAGCACCTGGTCGGACACGGTGTTCATCTTGGTCTTGAAGCTGACCACGGCGATGCCATCACCGTCGTGCCACATGCGCAGGCCGTCGTTCTCGAACACGGTCTCGCCCGGCGCGAACTTCTCGCCCAGCAGCGGATCCGGGAAGCGCTGGCGCTGGTACACCGGCAGCGACGAGCGCGGCAGCTTGGCGTTGCGCGACGGGCTGTAGCTGCCCTCGGCGGCATGCACGCCGTCGCGGCCATCGAAGACCCAATCCGGCAGCGGGGCATTGCTCATGCTCTTGCCGGCGACGATGTCATCGGCGATCCACTGCGCCACCTGCTTCCAGCCGGCGGCCTGCCAGGTTTCGAACGGGCCCAGCGACCAGCCGTAGCCCCAGCGGATGGCCAGGTCGACATCACGCGCGGTCTCGGCAATGTCGGCCAGGTGGTAGGCGCTGTAGTGGAACAGGTCGCGGAAGGTCGCCCACAGGAACTGCGCCTGCGGATGCTGGCTCTCGCGCAGCTTGGCGAACTTCTCGGCCGGGTTCTTGATCTTCAGGATCTCGACCACTTCCGGTGCGGCAGTGCGGTCGGCCGGGCGGTAGTCCTGCTTCTCCAGGTCCAGCACGACGATGTCCTTGCCGACCTTGCGGAAGATGCCGGCGCCGGTCTTCTGGCCCAACGCGCCCTTGGAAATCAGCGCGTCCAGCCACTTCGGCGACTTGAAGAACTCATGCCACGGGTCATTCGGCAGGGTGTCGCCCATGGTCTTGATGACGTGGGCCATGGTGTCCAGGCCGACCACGTCGGAGGTGCGGTAGGTGGCCGACTTCGGGCGGCCGACCAGCGGGCCGGTCAGGCCGTCCACTTCATCGAAGCCCAGGCCGAACTGCTGGGTGTGGTGGATGGTGGACAGGATCGAGAACACGCCGATGCGGTTGCCGATGAAGTTCGGGGTGTCCTTGGCGTACACCACACCCTTGCCCAGGGTGGTGACCAGGAATGCTTCCAGTCCTTCCAGCACGGCGGCATCGGTGGTGGTGGCCGGGATCAGCTCGGCCAGGTGCATGTAGCGCGGCGGGTTGAAGAAGTGCACGCCGCAGAAGCGGTGGCGCAGCTGTTCGGGCAGCACGTCGGCCAGCTTGTTGATGCCCAGGCCCGAGGTGTTGGAGGCCAGCACCGCGTGGTCGGCCACGAACGGGGCGATCTTCTTGTACAGGTCCTGCTTCCAGTCCATGCGCTCGGCGATGGCCTCGATGATCAGGTCGCAGTCCTTCAGCTGCTCCAGGCCGGACTCGTAGTTGGCCGGGGTGATGGCTTCGGCCAGCGACTTGCTGGCCAGCGGCGCCGGGCTCAGCTTGCCCAGGTTGGCGATCGCCTTCAGCACGATGCCGTCGGCCGGACCTTCCTTGGCAGGCAGGTCGAACAGCACGGTGTCGACGCCAGCGTTGGTGAGGTGGGCGGCGATCTGGGCACCCATGACGCCGGCACCCAGCACGGCGGCGCGGCGGACTAGCAGGGAATTGGACATGGTGTAGGGCCTTTGTTGGTCAGCAGTTACTGGGTGGAATCAAGGGAAGCGGGCAGGGCGCTGGCGCGTGCGGCGGCGCGGAACCCGGCTTCGGCGAAATGGATCAGTTCGTGGGCGGCATGGGCACGATGCGCCGCTTCGGTGACACCGGCGGGACGCTTGATCAGCCCGAAGTCGGCCATCGCATAGGTCAGCGAGCCGGCCAGGAAGTCGAGGCGCCAGTACAGCTCCTCCTTGCTCAGGTCCGGCACGCATTCGCCGATGGCCTTGCCGAACGCACGCAGCACGTGGCCGTAGTGGTCTGACAGGAACTTGCGCAGGTTGTCGTTCTTCTCGGCGTAGGCGCGGGCGATCACGCGCACGAAGGCGCCGCCGTTCTGGCGGTCCTGGGCCAGCGCCAGGGCCGGCTCGACGAAGGCAGCCAGCACCGGGCGCAGTTCACCCGGGTGCTCGGCGCGGGCGCGCTCGAGCTGCGACAGGCGGGCACCGGTCATCTCGTCCATGCGGCGGCGGAACACCTCGTTGACCAGGTTTTCCTTGGAGCCGAAGTGGTAGTTGACCGCGGCGATGTTGACGTCGGCCTGGCTGGTCACCTGGCGCAGCGAGGTGCCGGCGAAGCCGTGCTGGGCGAACAGCTCCTCGGCCGCGCCGAGGATCCGGTCCTTGGTCGAGAAGTGGGCGGGCTTGGCCATCGGTGGGCGGACCTTAATCAAACGATTGTTTGATACTAGGACCAGACGGTACCGTATGGCATTTTGCAGTGCAGCAAAATCGGCCGACCCGGTCAGATTTCACTCAGGTGGGTGAATGGGCGCAAAGGGTAGTGCCGGCCGCTGGCCGGCAACCTCGGGCAGCCAGTGGGGCACCAGCCTGCCGGCCAGCGGCCGGCACTACCACCCTGCCGCTTTATCTTTTACAATTCGCCTACGTTTATCAGGCTAAGCCCGCGTCCCGACGCGGGTTTTTTTCATGTTACCCTTCGGGCCATCAGCGGCCCGATTCCATTGGAGACATCCCATGGCGCTGGAGCGCACCCTTTCGATCATCAAGCCGGACGCCGTTGCCAAGAACGTCATCGGCGAAATCTACGCCCGCTTCGAGAAGGCTGGCCTGAAGGTCGTGGCCGCCAAGTACAAGCAGCTGTCGCGCCGTGAAGCCGAAGGCTTCTACGCCGTGCACCGCGAACGTCCGTTCTTCAACGCGCTGGTCGAGTTCATGATCTCCGGCCCGGTGATGATCCAGGCCCTGGAAGGCGAAAACGCCGTCCTGGCCCACCGCGACCTGCTGGGCGCCACCAACCCGAAGGAAGCCGCGCCGGGCACCATCCGCGCCGACTTCGCCGAATCCATCGATGCCAACGCCGCCCACGGCTCGGACTCGGTCGAGAATGCCGCGATTGAGATCGCCTACTTCTTCGCCGCCACCGAAGTCGTTTCGCGCTGAGAGTAATGCCGTGAACGAGGTCGTACAGTCCCCCGCCATCCAGCCGCTGCCGAAGTCGGCACCCACGGCTGGCAAGCAGAACCTGCTCGACCTCGATCGCGCGGGCCTGGAGAAGTTCTTCGTCGAGGTTCTCGGCGAAAAGAAGTTCCGTGCCCATCAGGTGATGAAGTGGATCCACCATCGCTACGTCACCGACTTCGATGAAATGACCGACCTCGGCAAGGTCCTGCGCGCCAAGCTGCAGGCCCATGCCGAGGTGCTGGTTCCCAACATCGTGTTCGACAAGCCCTCCGCCGACGGCACCCACAAGTGGCTGCTGGCGATGGGCGTGGATGGCAAGAACGCCATCGAGACCGTGTACATCCCGGACAAGACCCGCGGCACGCTGTGCGTGTCTTCGCAGGTCGGTTGCGGCCTGAACTGCACGTTCTGCTCCACTGCTACCCAGGGCTTCAACCGCAATCTGACCACCGCCGAGATCATCGGCCAGGTGTGGGTTGCCGCGCGCCACCTGGGCAACGTCCCGCACCAGATGCGCCGCCTCACCAACGTGGTGATGATGGGCATGGGCGAGCCGCTGATGAATTTCGACAACGTCGTGCGCGCCATGAGCGTGATGCGCGACGACCTGGGCTACGGCCTGGCCAACAAGCGCGTGACCCTGTCGACCTCCGGCCTGGTGCCGCAGATCGACCGCCTGTCTGCCGAAAGCGACGTGTCGCTGGCGGTGTCGCTGCATGCGCCGAACGACGCGCTGCGCGAGACCCTGGTGCCGCTCAACAAGAAGTACCCGATCGCCGAGCTGATGGCCTCGTGCGCACGCTACCTGCGCGCCAACAAGCGCCGCGAATCGGTCACCTTCGAATACACCCTGATGAAGGGCATCAACGACAAGCCGGAGCATGCTCGCGAGCTGGCCCGCCTGATGCGCCAGTTCGACAACGCGGTGCAGGCCAAGGATTCGGGCAAGGTCAACCTGATTCCGTTCAACCCGTTCCCGGGTACCCGCTACGAGCGTTCGGAAGAGGCGCACATCCGCGCCTTCCAGAAGATCCTGCTCGACAGCAACGTGCTGACCATGGTCCGCCGTACCCGTGGCGACGACATCGACGCCGCCTGTGGCCAGCTCAAGGGCCAGGTGATGGACCGCACCCGCCGCCAGGCGGAGTTCAACAAGACGCTGCAGGCGGGGAAGGGGAGCGATGCCGCGGCCTGACCGCCTCTGGCTGGTTCTGCTCGCAGGCACGCTGGCCCTCGCGGTCGGCGGCTGCAAATCCCATCCCAAGGCCAAGCTTGGCCCGAGCGAGGCGCCGGTCTACTCCGTCCGTGATCCGGAAGGGGTGCGACAGCAGGTGCGCTGGCAGGAGTTGCTGACCCTGGCCGGCCGCGACATCCAGGGCGGCAATCTCGATGCTGCCGAGCGCAAGGCGCGCGAAGCCCAGAAGCTGGTGCCGACGGCCCCCGACGGCCTGGTCCTGCTTGCGGGCATCGACGAGCGTCGCGGTCGCAGCCAGCAGGCCGGCGAGAACTTCCGCAAGGCTGCCGAACTGGCGCCGCAACGTGGCGACGTGCTCAACAACTATGGTGCCTGGCTGTGCCAGCAGGGCCAGGCGGCCGAATCGCTGGTGTGGTTCGATCGTGCCCAGCGGGCGCCGGGCAATCCCGCCGTCGCCGAAGCGCAGTCCAATGCCGGCAGCTGTGCGCTGGATGCAGGCCAGTTCGAGCGTGCCGAGCGCGACCTGCGCGCGGCGCTGTCGGCGCTGCCGGGAAACCCGGTCGCGCTGGAGGCCATGGCCCAGCTCAGCTTCCGCCAGGGCCGCTACATGGAGGCCCGGGCCTTCGCCGAACGTAGGATTGCGGCTGCACCCGCAACGCGTTCCGTGTTACAACTTGCGTCTCAAATCGAAGCGCGGCTGGGTGATCGGGCGGCATCTGACCGCTATCTTCAGCGCATTCGACAGGAATTTCCGCAGGAAGCGGGCTCCTAACTCCAGGGTTGATGCATTGTGATTGATGACCAGACTGTGAGCGCTCTCGAGACTGCGGCCGGCTGCGGCACCCGCCTGCGCCAGGCCCGTGAAGCGGCCGGACTGACCCTTGAGGATGTCGGCTCGCGCCTGCGCATGCCAGTCCAGGTGGTCAGGTCGCTGGAGGAAGAGCAGTGGCAGAAGCTGGGCGCGCCAGTCTTCGTGCGCGGCCAGTTGCGCAGCTACGCGCGCCTGCTCGACGTCGATGTGAGCCAGCTGCTGGAGCAGGCCCAGGTGGGTCCTGTCGTGCCGCCCACCCTGGTCAGCCATACCCATACCCCGCGTGCGCGCCGCATTGCCGAGAATCTCGGCCGGCGCGTGCTGTACGTCGGCATCACCGCCGTGCTGGCCGTGCCGGTGTGGTTCGCCACCCGCGGCCATTTCGATGGCAGTGCCACGCCGTCGCCGAACACGGCCTCGCTGGACGCGATCCCGGCCGCTGTGCCGGTGGCCCCGTCCGCTGCGGGTGTCGAGCCGGCAGCCCCGGCTGAAGTCGCGAGTGCCCCGGCCAGCAAGCCGGCCGCAACCCCGTATGTCGCTTCGCTGTCCCCGGTGCCGCGTTCGGCACCCGCTGCGCCCGCAGCCGCCAATACGCTGGAGATGCAGTTCAGCGGCGACAGCTGGGTCGATATCGGTGGTCCGGACGGCGCCACGGTCGAAAAGGCGCTGATCAAGTCCGGCGAGAGCCGCAGCTTCACGCCGGGCCAGGTGACCCGGGTGACCCTGGGCAACGCCTCGGCGGTCCAGGTTCAGCAGAACGGCGCTATCGTCGATCTGACCCCCTACCAGCGAGCCAACGTGGCACGCTTTCAGGTATCCTCTGAAGGCTCCGTAGTCCCGGTTTCGCACTGAGGCGCGGTTTCACCACCTTCGATTAAACCCAATGGTCCCTCCCGATGGGCGGGGCGAGAGTACGCATGGCGATCGACGATCTGCTCGACGAGCACGAACAAAGTGAACGCGTCCGCAGCTGGCTGCGGAAGAATGGCGCCAGCATCCTCGGTGGCGTAGCCATCGCGATCGGTGCCATTGCCGGCTGGCAGTGGTACCAGAAGGATCAGGGCGGCAAGCTGGCCTCGGCCAACGTGGAATACCAGAAGGCCCTGGTCGGTCTTCAGCAGAACAAGCTCGACGACGCTGCCAAGGCAGTGAAGGCGCTCGAAGCGGGCCCGTCCAGCATCTATGGCGACCTCGCGGCGCTGCAGCTGGCCAAGGCCCAGGTCGACGCCGGCAAGAACGAAGAAGCGCTGGCCACCCTGCGCGCCGTGAAGGTCGAAAGCGACCTGCAGCGCGTGGTCGACCAGCGTGTGGCCCGCCTGCTGGTGGCCACCGGCAAGAGCGACGAGGCGATCAAGCTGCTGGGCAGCGCCACCGACAGCAGCAGCCTGGAAATCCATGGCGATGCGCTGATGGCGCAGGGCAAGCGCGATGACGCCCGCGCACAGTACGAGAAGGCGCTGAAGTCGCTGGACGTGGCAGCGCCGCAGCGGCGCCTGCTGGAAACCAAGGTTATGGATGCCGGCGGCACGGTCGCCGCCCCTGCGGAGTCGGTTTGATGAGTCAGAAGGTCATGATCACCCGCGTCGCCACCGTGCTCCTGATGGGCATGGCCCTGACCGGCTGCAGCACCATGAAGGGCTGGTTCGCCGGCAAGGACGCGGCAGCGAAGAAGGCCCAGGAGCCGGCTGAGCTGGTCAAGTTCGAGCCGAGCGTCAAGGTCAACAAGGCCTGGTCGGTCAACCTCGGCAAGGGCGAGCGCCGCATCGGCGTGCGCCAGGGCCCGGCGGTGGCCAATGGCCACGTGTTTGCCGCGGCGATCACCGGTGGCGTGCACGCCATCGACCTGCAGACCGGCAAGAAGGTCTGGACCTGGGAGCCGCAGAAGGAAAAGAAGAAGCCGAAGCTGCGCCTGTCCGGCGGCCCGGGTGTCGGTGAGAACCTGGTCGTGATCGGCACGCTCGATGGCCAGGTCATCGCCCTGGACATCAATGACGGCAGCGAGAAGTGGCGCGCCCGTGTTCCGGGTGAGGTCATTGCCGCGCCGGCCGTGGCCCAGGGCCTGGTGTTCGTGCGCAGCAACGACGGCCGCGTCACCGCGTTCGATGCCGGCAACGGCACGCAGAAGTGGTTCAACCCGAGCGAACTGCCGGCGCTGACCGTGCGCGGCAACGCGCCGGTGGTCACCGGTCCGGGCGTGTTGTTCATCGGCAAGGACGAAGGCGCGGTTGCCGCGCTGGCCATGCAGGATGGGCGTACCCTGTGGGAACAGAACCTTGGCAACGGCGAAGGCCGTACCGAGCTGGACCGCATGGCCGATGTCGACGGTGCTCCGGTGCTGGAGGGCAACACCCTCTTCGTGAGCAGCTTCAAGAACCAGACCATGGCCATCGAAGGCCCGACCGGTCGCCCGCTGTGGGCGCGCGACCATGGCGGTGCAGGTGGCGTGGCGGTGTCGTCGGGCAATGTGTTCGTCACCGACAACAAGGGTGGCGTGTTCGGCTTGGACAAGGCGACCGGCGCTGCCATGTGGTCGCAGACCGAGCTGGCGCGTCGTTCGCTGACCGGCCCGGCGCTGCACGGTGATTACGTGGTCGTCGGCGACTACAAGGGATACGTGCACTGGTTGAAGACCTCCGATGGTGCGATGGCGGCACGGGCGAAGAGCGGCGGTGACGCCCTGCTGGCCCAGCCGGTCGTCGTCGACGGGGTGCTGCTGGTGCAGAACGTGGATGGCAAGCTGACCGCCTTCCGGTTGGCAAATTAAAAATTGGAGTAATCGCGATGCTGCCTTTGGTCGCCCTGGTTGGACGGCCGAATGTCGGCAAGTCGACTATTTTCAATGCGCTTACGCGCACCCGCGACGCGCTGGTCCATGACCAGCCCGGCGTCACCCGTGACCGCAACTACGGCGTCTGCCGCCTCGACGAGGACAACCATTTCCTCGTCGTGGATACCGGCGGTATTGCCGGGGAAGACGAAGGCCTGGCTGGTGCCACCACGCGCCAGGCCCGGGCTGCGGCGGCCGAAGCCGATCTGATCCTGTTCGTCGTCGACGCCCGCGAGGGCACCTCGGCGCTGGACGACGAGATCCTGGCCTGGCTGCGCAAGCTGTCGCGCCCGACGCTGCTGCTGATCAACAAGATCGACGGCACCGACGAGGACAGCGTGCGTTCGGAATTCGCCCGTTACGGCTTCGGCGAGATGCTGACCGTTTCGGCCGCGCATCGCCAGGGCCTGGACGACCTGCTGGACGAAGTGATCCAGCGCCTGCCGGAAGAAGGCAGCGGAGAAGAGCTGGACAACGATCCGAACCGTATCCGCATCGCCTTCGTCGGACGTCCGAACGTGGGCAAGTCGACCCTGGTCAACCGCATCCTCGGCGAGGAGCGCATGATCGCCTCCGACGTGCCGGGCACCACCCGCGACTCGATCGCGGTGGACCTGGAGCGCGATGGACGTGAGTACCGCCTGATCGACACCGCCGGCCTGCGCCGCCGTTCGCGCGTGGACGAGGTCGTCGAGAAGTTCTCGGTGGTCAAGACCATGCAGTCGATCGAGCAGTGCCAGGTCGCCGTGCTGATGCTGGACGCCACCGAAGGCGTGACCGACCAGGACGCCACCGTGCTCGGTGCCGTGCTCGATGCCGGCCGCGCGCTGGTGATCGCCATCAACAAGTGGGATGGCCTGACCGAGTACCAGCGCGAACAGGCTGAAACCATGCTGTCGCTGAAGCTGGGCTTCGTGCCCTGGGCCGAATCGGTGCGCATTTCGGCCAAGCACGGCTCGGGCCTGCGCGAGCTGTTCCGTGCGGTGCACCGCGCGCACGAATCGGCGAACAAGACCTTCACCACCAGCGAAGTGAACAAGGCGCTGGAAGTGGCGTACGAGACCAATCCGCCGCCGACCATCCGCGGCCACGTCTCCAAGCTGCGTTACGTGCACCCGGCCGGCGCCAACCCGCCGACCTTCATCGTGCACGGCACCCGCCTGAAGGAGCTGCAGGAATCGTACAAGCGCTACCTGGAGAACTTCTTCCGCAAGCGCTTCAAGCTGATCGGCACGCCGGTGAGCTTCATCTTCCGCGAGGGCACCAACCCGTACGAGGGCAAGAAGAACGTCCTCACCGAGCGGCAGGTCAAGGCCAAGCGGCGCTTGATGAAGCACGTCAAGGGCAAGTGATTCACGGGAAGGCGGCCGCAGGGCCGCCTTTCTTGTGTGTGGTCGTGCCGGCCGCTGGCCGGCAACCTCGTGAACACGCCAGGCATCATCGGGTTGCCGGCCAGCGGCCGGCACTACCCTTACGTCTACAGTCCTCGATCATGGCGAACTGTTGCGACGAGCGCGGCAATGCGGCAACGCGCATGGGGAACTGCGGGGCGCGGCCATCATCGGTTTGGGCAGCTGCGCCTGCCCCGTGAGGCTCGCCCAGACCAGGGTGGTACCCAGTACCCCTGCCAGGTACGCCACCGACACCGCGCCGATCACCAGACCCGCCGCATGCTCCAGCCACGGAAGCAATCGGCAACATCCCTGTGCCCAGCGCGGATGGCTGCCGAGCCACGCCATCAGCAGGCCGAGCGACAGCGCGACACCGCCCAGGCAGGCCACGTAAGCGGCCTTTGTATCCATGTCGGCAACGAGGCCGCTGACCAGGGCGGCAACCGCGAACTGCAGCGTCCAGTTGTTGATGCTGGCGAGCGCCAACAGGCATCCAGCCTCGGCGTGCGGCCAACGGGAGCGGGCCTTCAGGCCCCAGGGCATCTGCAGGGAAAGCGGAGAGAGGGAGGTCAGCCCGGCATCGCGCAGGCACATGCCCGCCAGCCGCAGCAGCAGCAGGCAACCCGCGCACTCCATCGCCAGCGTCCACAGGCCGCGGTTTCCCAGCATGCCCGCCGCAACGAAGGCCGTGGCGCAGATGGTGCCCGTACCGATGGCGATACCGAACGATGCGGCCATGGCCGCGTGCCCGCCAGCGCCCATCGCGGTGCGCAGGATCTTCGCGTGATTCGACGCAGGCAGGAGCATGGCGAAGCTGTACAGCACCGCGACGATGAAGAACTGCTGCACGAAAACCTGCCCCCAAACTACAGAAAGTGCCGAGTGTGGGCTGCGCTGGACGCGCCGTATTGAACGCTATTGCGACAGGCGCGAATTACCGGCATCAGCCCACCCACAGCGACACGGCGATCCAGAGCGCCAGCGCAATCATCAGCAGCCCTGCGGCCCGTTCCAGCCAGGGCAGGGCACGCGCGAATCGACCCAGCACCCATGGGTGGCCGACCAGCGCGGCAACCAGCAGATCCCATAGCAGGACGATGCCGAACATCCACGCGCCATAGAAGAACTTCGTTGCGGCGCTGGCCTGCGGACCGTTGAGCATTGCCGCCAGCGTTGCGTAGAACAGCGCATTCTTCGGGTTCAGCAGCGCAGACAGGGCACCCAGCGCTGCCGCCCTCCACCATCCGTGGGCACCACCCGCTCGCGATCCGTCGGCAGCTTCAGGTGCCTGCAACGTCGTCGAATCCGCATGGCGCAGGAACAGCGTGCCGAGGTACAGCAGGAACCCGCAGCCCGCCAACTGCACCGCAATGAACCCTGCGCTGCCTGGGCGCAGCATGGCCGTTCCGGTGAAAGCGGCCACGATGAAGACGCCATTGCCGACGGCGATGCCTGCGCAGGCACCACTGGCGGTGCGCCAGCCCGAGGTGATCGCGGTGCGTGCAACGAGGAAGAAGTCGGGGCCGGGTGAGAGCAGGGCGAGAAAATGTACGGTGGCGATGACCAGGAACTGTTCCATCGGGTCCGGCGGCGGCTGGCTGGGGCGCCAGTCTGCGGATGCGCCGCGCGATGGTATTGAACGTTATTGCAGGCTCAGCGCCGGTATTGGCCCGGGGTCGCACCGGCGTGGGCCTTGAAGACCCGCTGGAAATGGCTCTGGTCGGCAAAGCCCAGCGCATGCGCGACCACGGCCAGTGCCTGCCCTTCGCACAGCCGCCGGCGGGCCTCCTGGATGCGTTGGTCGATCTGCCAGGCGTGCGGTGTCAGGCCCGTGGCGCGTCGGAAGGCGCGGATCAGCTGGTAGCGGCTCATGCCTGCCAGCGATGCCAGCTCCTGCAGGGCCGGGGTGTGTTCTAGCCGCTGGCGCAGGACGTCCATCACCGGCTGCAAGCGCTGCTGTAACGCGGCATCTTCAAGCGGGCCGGCGACGGCTACACCATCGTGTTCATCCAGATCGCCGACGAACGCGATCAGGGCCGCTTCCTTGACGCTGACCGGATCGTCGGAGAACAGCGTCTCGTTGAGCTGGCAGTACTGCTGGTAGCGCGGGCGATGGCTGGAAATCCGGATCGGCTCCTGCTGCCAGTCGGGTTCGGGCAGGTCGTCATACTCGGCGCGGACCTCGGCCATCCAGCGCGGGTCCAGATGCAGCATCTGGTAGCTCCAGAGCTGGCCGGGGAGGGGGTTGCAGGCGTGCACGCGGCCTGCGGGTACGCCGACCAGACTGCCGGGCTGCAGCAGGCGCGGTCCTTCCGTGGCGCCGGTGAACAGGCTGCTGCCGGCGTCGACAGCGCCGATCGAGAAGGTGTCATGGCTGTGCGGGCGATGGCAGGCGCGGCTGTCGCATGCCCGTCGGCTTTCGACGAAGGGCATGCGCGGGTCACGCCAGAATTCGGTGGCAGAGCGCACGCAGCGGTTCCGGGATGCAGGGACAACGCCCGCATGGTGCCATGTTCGGGGCAGGGCGCGTCGAGGGTGTCTGCGCGATAATGCCGCCATGAGCATCCAAGAGCTTTCCCCCGCGCAGGCACGCGAGCGCCTGGCCCATGGCGCGGTGCTGATCGATGTGCGCGAAGCGCACGAGCGGGCCGGCGGGATGGCCGAGGGCGCGCGCGGCGTGGCCAAGGGCGAACTGCAGGCCGACCCGGCCGCACACCTGCCGCGGCACGACCAGGAGATCCTGCTGATCTGCCAGAGCGGCAAGCGCTCGGCCGATGCCGCGCAGTTCCTGCTGCAGGCCGGCTACACAAACGTCGCTTCCGTGACGGGCGGCACCGTGGCCTGGCGCGAGCAGTCGCTGCCGCTGGTGCAGCCGCTGGCCAGCGCCGCCGACCGCGACTTCTACGACCGCTATTCGCGGCACCTGCTGCTGCCGCAGGTGGGCGAGGCCGGCCAGCGCCGGCTGCAGCAGTCGCGCGTGTTGGTGCTGGGCGCGGGTGGGCTGGGCGCACCGGCGGGGTTCTACCTGGCTGCCGCCGGGGTGGGGCACCTGCGCTTCGCCGACCACGATCGCGTGGAGCGCAGCAACCTGCACCGGCAGATCGTGCATACCGAAGCCAGCGTCGGCCAGCTCAAGGTCGATTCGGCGCGTGAGCGGCTGCTGGCGCTCAACCCCTCGATCGAGGTCGAGGCGGTGCCGGAGCGGGTCACCTCCGAGAACGTGGATGCATTGCTGGACGGCGTGGACGTGGTCCTGGACGGCTCGGACAACTTCCCGCTGCGCTACCTGCTCAACGACGCCTGCATCAAGCACGCGATACCGATGGTGTACGCCGCCATCGAGCGCTTCGATGGCCAGGTAAGCGTGTTTGACGCCGGCCGCCAGCGCGGCGTGGCGCCGTGCTACCGCTGCCTGTTCCCGGAGCCACCGCCGCCGGAGTTCGCGCCGAACTGTTCCGAGGCCGGTGTGCTGGGCGTGCTGCCGGGATTGGCTGGTGTGCTGCAGGCCACCGAAGTGCTGAAGCTGCTGCTGGGCATCGGCGAGCCGCTGGTCGGCCGCCTACTGCGCTTCGACGCGCTGGGCATGCGCTTCCGCGAGACCGGCATCCGGCCGGACCCGCACTGCCCGGTGTGCGCGCCGGACGTGCCATTCCCGGGGTATATCGATTACGCCGCGTTCTGCTGGGGTGGGTGAGGCTGGCCGGCGAATGCCTTGGTAGATGCCGACCTTGGTCGGCGTTTTCGTGCCAACCAAGGTTGGCACCTACCGAAGCGGGTGCATGGTGGCACCCACCGACGCGGATGCATGGTTTCGGGATGATGCTGGGGGTAGTTCCCTACATCGTTCCACCTCCAAGACAATCCGACGCAACATGCGTGCTATTGCCGTCATCGGCATTGCTCTATTGTTGAACCCGATTCTGGATCTTGGGGAACACACCGCATGGCGGTAGAAGCAGCGACCAGCGAGCTGGTCAAGGTCGTGGCCCTGTTGGGCGCGGCGGTGGTGATGGTGCCTTTGTTCCGCCGGGCCGGCCTGGGCTCGGTGCTGGGCTACTTCGCCGCTGGCCTGGCGATCGGACCGTTCGGGCTGGGCTGGTTCTCCGACCCGCAGGCCATCCTGCATACCGCCGAGCTCGGCGTGGTGATGTTCCTGTTCGTGATCGGCCTGGAAATGCGGCCCTCGCACCTGTGGAGCCTCCGCAAGGAAATCTTCGGGCTGGGCACGCTGCAGATCGTCACCTGTGCGCTGGTGCTGACCAGCATCGCCAAACTGTTCGGCCTGCCGTGGCAGGTGGCCTTCATCGGCGCCACCGGCTTCGTGCTCACCTCCACTGCGGTGGTGATGCAGCTGCTGGCCGAGCGCGGTGACATCGCGCTGCCGTCGGGGCAGAAGATCGTCTCCATCCTGCTGTTCGAAGACCTGCTGATCGTGCCGTTGCTGGCGCTGGTGGCCTGGATGGGCCCGAGCGCGGGCAGCGCCGATGGCGAGGGTTCGCGTTGGCTGTCGGTGGCGATCGGTGTGGGTGCCATCGTCGGCCTGGTGCTGGTCGGCCGCTTCCTGCTCAACCCACTGTTCCGCGTGCTGGCCGAGTCGAAGGCGCGCGAGGTGATGACCGCCGCCGCGCTGCTGGTGGTGCTGGGTGCGGCGCTGCTGATGCAGCTGTCCGGCCTGTCGATGGCGATGGGCGCGTTCCTGGCCGGCGTGCTGCTGAGCGAATCGACCTTCCGCCACCAGATCGAAGCGGATATCGAACCGTTCCGCGGCATCCTGCTGGGCCTGTTCTTCCTCAGCGTGGGCATGGCGCTGGACCTGGGCGTGGTGGCCGGCAACTGGCAGCTGATCCTCGGCCTGGTGCTGGCGCTGATGGCAGCCAAGGCGCTGTGCATCTACGTAGTCGCGCGCATCATGGGCAGCGACCACGCGCAGGCGCTGGATCGTGGCGTGCTGATGGCGCAGGGCGGCGAGTTCGCCTTCGTGCTGTTCTCTGCCGCCGCATCGGCCGGCGTGATCAACCTGGAGATCAATGCCAACTTCACCGCCGTGGTGGTGCTGTCGATGGCGCTGACCCCGCTGGTGGTGCTGGTCTACAAGCGCATCGCGCCGAAGCCGACGGTGAACATGGACGGCGTGGACGAGGCCGAGGGCCTGTCCGGCAGTGTGCTGCTGATCGGCTTCGGCCGCTTCGGCCAGGTCGCCAGCCAGTCGCTGCTGGCGCGCGACGTGGACGTGACCATCATCGACAACGATGTGGAGATGATCCAGAGCGCGGCGCGCTTCGGTTTCAAGATCTACTACGGCGACGGTACGCGACTGGACGTGCTGCATGCCTCGGGCGCGGCGACTGCACGTGCGATTGCGGTCTGCGTGGACAAGGCCGAGGCCGCCGACCGCATCGTTGAACTGGTGGCACACGAGTTCCCCCAGGCCAAGCTGATGGTGCGCTCGTTCGACCGCGAACATTCGCTGCGGCTGATCCATGCCGGTGTCGATTTCCAGATCCGCGAGACGTTTGAATCGGCAGTGCTGTTCGGTCAGGCCGCGCTGGTGGAGCTGGGTGCGGATGAAGACGATGCGGTGGAGATTGCCGAGCAGATCCGCCGCCGCGACGCCGAGCGCTTCGAACTGGAGATTGCCGGTGGTGGTCTGAATGCCGGCGCCAAGATGGTGTTTGGCAACTCCGGCCAGGGCGTACCGACGCCGACGCCGTTCACCGCGCCGAAGCGGGCAAGCAAGACGTTGAACCCGCAGGACGTGCCGGAAGAGGAAGAGTAAAGCCCGGTCGTGCCGGCCGCTGGCCGGCAGATACGGAATCGTTCCGACGTCATGAGGTTGCCGGCCAGCGGCCGGCACTACCGTGAGGGGAATTGCCGGAGCCGGCGGTTGGTAGTGCCGGCCGCTGGCCGGCAGATACGGAAACGTTCCGACGTCATGGGGTTGCCGGCCAGCGGCCGGCACTACCGTGTGGGGAATTGCCGAAGCCGGTGGTTGGTCGTGCCGGCCGCTGGCCGGCAGATATGGAAGCGTTCCGGCGTCATGGGGTTGCCGCCCAGCGGCCGGCACTACCGTGTGGGAAATTGCCGAAGCCGGCGGTTGGTTATGCCGGCCGCTGGCCGGCAGATACGCAAACGTTCCGACGTCATCGGGTTGCCGGCCAGCGGCCGGCACTACCGTGTGGGGAATTGCCGAAGCCGGTGGTTGGTAGTGCCGGCCGCTGGCCGGCAGATACGGAAACGTTCCGACGTCATGGGGTTGCCGGCCAGCGGCCGGCACTACCCGGGTCGGGAATTGCCGAAGCCGGTGGTTGGTAGTGCCGGCCGCTGGCCGGCAGATACGGAAACGTTCCGACGTCGTGGGGTTGCCGGCCAGCGGCCGGCACTACCCGTGTGGAGAATTGCCGAAGCCGGCGGTTGGTAGTGCCGGCCGCTGGCCGGCAGATATGGAAACGTTCCGACGTCGTGGGGTTGCCGGCCAGCGGCCGGCACTACCCGGGTCGGGAATTGCCGAAGCCGGTGGTTGGTAGTGCCGGCCGCTGGCCGGCAGATACGGAAACGTTCCGACGTCGTGGGGTTGCCGGCCAGCGGCCGGCACTACCCGGGTCGGGAATTGCCGAAGCCGGTGGTTGGTAGTGCCGGCCGCTGGCCGGCAGATACGGAAACGTTCCGACGTCATGGAGTTGCCGGCCAGCGGCCGGCACTACCGGTGCGCGGAGTCGGCGCACGGCGGTGGGCGAGGGGGCCTGAATCAGGGACAATAGCGTCCCCGCCGCCCCACGCCCGCTCCCGATGACCGATTCCGCCTCCCAGCATCCTGCCCGCATCCTTGATGGCCGCCGTATCGCCGAGGACCTGCTCGACAGCCTGAAGGTGCGCGTCGACGCTCGCGTGGCCGCCGGTGGTAGCCGCCCGGGCCTGGCCGTGGTGCTGGTCGGTGGCGACCCGGCCTCGACTGTGTACGTGCGCAACAAGCGCCGTGCCGCCGAGAAGGTCGGCATCGAGGCGCATGACTACGATCTACCGGCTGGTACCACCGAAGCCGAGCTGCTCGACCTGATCGACCAGCTCAACGCCGATCCGAAGATCAACGGCATCCTGATCCAGCTGCCGCTGCCGGGCATCCCCGACGCGCGCCGGCTGATCCAGCGCATTGACCCGCGCAAGGACGTGGACGGCTTCCACCCGGAAAACGTCGGTCACCTGGCCCTGCGCGAGTTCGGCCTGCGCCCGTGCACCCCGCGCGGCATCACCACGCTGCTGGGCCACACCGACCAGCCGGTGCGTGGCCGCAACGCCACCATCGTGGGCGTCAGCAACCACGTCGGCCGCCCGATGGGCCTGGAGCTGCTGATTGCCGGCTGCACTGTGACCAGCTGCCACAAGTTCACCCCGAAGGACGTGCTGGAACAGGCCGTGCGCAACGCCGACATCCTGGTGGTGGCGGTGGGCCGCCCGGGCATCGTGCCGGGCGAGTGGGTGAAGCCGGGCGCTGTGGTGATCGACGTGGGTATCAATCGGTTGGACGACGGCCGGCTGGTGGGCGATGTCGGGTTTGAGGCCGCTGCCCAGCGGGCCAGCTGGATCACCCCGGTGCCGGGTGGTGTCGGCCCGATGACCGTGGCCACGTTGATGCAGAACACCCTGGAAGCGGCGGAAGCGCTGAGCTGACCTGCGATTGGGGAGAACTGCTGTTGGTGGGTGCGGACCGTTGGTCGGCACAATGCCGGGGCAGGGTGATGCCCCGCTCCTGGTAGGTGCCAACCTTGGTTGGCACGATCCGTCCGGCACCTGGACCCCAAGGTGGGGTGAGGGCCTCTGGCTGTTTGTGCCAACCAAGGTTGGCACCTACAAAAGGCGCTCCAGTGCTGGCCTGAGTGATCCTCTTAAGGTGGATGCCGACCGTTGGTCGGCACAATGCAGGAGCACAGGTGTCTGAAGGGTAGTGCGGACCAACGGTCCGCACCCACCAAAGGCAGGCTGATGACCCGCTCCTGGTGGGTGCCAACCAAGGTTGGCACCCACCAAAGCGGTAGGCGGCCCCCTGAACCAGTCACCGCCCGCGCGACACTGCATCGCATCTACCCCCTGCCACGCGGCGCGAAAAAGGGGTAAAATGTCGCGCTTCCCCACATCTCGGGTATGCCGATGCTGCGCATCCAGGCTGAAGCACTCACTTACGACGACGTCTCGCTCGTCCCCGCCCACTCGACCATCCTGCCCAAGGACGTCAACCTCGAAACGCGGTTGACTCGCGACCTGAAGCTCAAGCTTCCGATCCTGTCCGCAGCCATGGATACCGTCACCGAAGCCCGCCTGGCCATCGCCATGGCCCAGCTCGGCGGCATGGGCATCATCCACAAGAATCTCAGCCTGGAACAGCAGGCCGCGGAAGTGGCCAAGGTCAAGAAGTTCGAGGCCGGTGTCATCCGCGACCCGATCACCGTCGGTCCGGAAACCACCATCCGCGACGTGCTGGCCCTGACCCAGGCACACAACATCTCCGGCGTGCCGGTGGTGGGCAGCGATGGCCTGCTGGCCGGCATCGTGACGCACCGCGACATGCGCTTCGAGACCGAGCTGGACGATCCGGTCCGCCACATCATGACCAAGAAGGATCGCCTGATCACGGTCAAGGAAGGCGCCGCGTCTGATGAAGTGCTGCAGCTGCTGCACCGCAACCGCATCGAAAAGGTGCTGGTGGTCAACGATTCGTTCGAACTGCGTGGCCTGATCACCGTCAAGGACATCCAGAAGAACACCGACTTCCCGAACGCTGCCAAGGATCTGTCGACCCGCCTGCTGGTCGGCGCTGCCGTCGGCGTGGGTGGCGATACCGATCGCCGCGTGGAAGCGCTGGTCGCCGCCGGCGTGGACGTGATCGTGGTCGATACCGCGCACGGCCACTCGCAGGGCGTGCTGGACCGCGTCAGCTGGGTCAAGAAGAACTTCCCGCACGTGCAGGTCATCGGTGGCAACATCTGCACCGGCGAAGCCGCATTGGCGCTGCTGGACAGCGGCGCGGACGCGGTCAAGGTCGGCATCGGCCCGGGCTCGATCTGCACCACCCGCGTCGTCGCCGGCGTCGGCGTGCCGCAGGTCACCGCCATTGATCTGGTGGCCGAAGCGCTGCAGGACCGCATCCCGCTGATCGCCGACGGTGGCATCCGCTACTCGGGCGACATCGGCAAGGCGCTGGCCGCCGGTGCCTCGACCATCATGGTCGGCGGCCTGCTGGCCGGTACCGAGGAATCGCCGGGCGAGACCGAGCTGTACCAGGGCCGTTCGTACAAGAGCTACCGCGGCATGGGTTCGCTGGCTGCCATGGAGAAGGGGTCGAAGGACCGCTACTTCCAGGACGCCGCCACCGCCGACAAGCTGGTGCCGGAAGGCATCGAAGGCCGCGTGCCGTACCGCGGCCCGGTGGGCGGCATCATCCACCAGCTGATGGGCGGCCTGCGCGCCACCATGGGCTACGTGGGCTGCGCCACCATCGAAGACATGCGCAGCAAGCCCAAGTTCGTGAAGATCAGCGGCGCCGGCCAGCGTGAGAGCCACGTCCACGACGTGACGATCACCAAAGAGCCGCCGAACTACCGCGCCTGATGCGGGCCGAGCAAAGAGGAACGGGGAAGCACTTCCCGTTCCTCTTTCTCCATCTGCCGCCGTAAATCTGATTTCGTTTTCCCTACTGCATTGCCGGGGCGCCATGACCAACATCCATAACGACAAGATCCTCATCCTCGATTTCGGCGCGCAGTACACGCAGCTGATCGCCCGCCGCATCCGCGAGCTGGGCGTCTACTGCGAAATCTGGGCGTGGGACCACAACCCGGCCGAGATCGCCGGCTTCGGCGCCAAGGGCATCATCCTGTCCGGTGGCCCGGAATCGACCACGCTGCCGGGTGCGCCGGCCGCGCCGCAGGAAGTGTTCGACAGCGGCCTGCCGATCTTCGGCATCTGCTACGGCATGCAGACCCTGGCCGCGCAGCTGGGCGGTGCCACCGAAGCGGCGGATCAGCGCGAGTTCGGCCACGCCGAAGTGAACGTGATCAACCCGGATGCACTGTTCAAGGGCCTGAGCGACCACGGCGGCGAGCCGAAGCTGAATGTCTGGATGAGCCACGGCGACCACGTCTCCGTTGCACCGCCGGGCTTCACCATCACCGCCACCACCGACCGCATTCCGGTGGCCGCCATGGCCAACGAAGAAAAGCGCTGGTACGGCGTGCAGTTCCACCCGGAAGTGACCCACACCCTGCAGGGCCAGGCGCTGCTGCGCCGCTTCGTGGTGGACGTGTGCGGCTGCCAGACCCTGTGGACCGCCGCCAACATCATCGACGACCAGATCGCCCGCGTGCGCGAACAGGTGGGCGATGACGAAGTGATCCTGGGCCTGTCCGGCGGCGTCGATTCGTCCGTGGTGGCCGCGCTGCTGCACAAGGCCATCGGCGAGAAGCTGACCTGCGTGTTCGTGGATACCGGCCTGCTGCGCTGGCAGGAAGGCGACCAGGTGATGGCGATGTTCGCCGAGCACATGGGCGTAAAGGTCGTACGCGTGAATGCCGCCGATCGTTACTTCGCCGCGCTGGAAGGCGTGAGCGACCCGGAAGCCAAGCGCAAGATCATCGGCAACCTGTTCGTTGAGATCTTCGACGAAGAGTCGAACAAGCTGAGCAACGCCAAGTGGCTGGCGCAGGGCACCATCTACCCGGACGTGATCGAGTCGGCTGGCAGCAAGACCGGCAAGGCGCACGTGATCAAGAGCCACCACAACGTGGGCGGCCTGCCGGAGCACATGAAGCTGGGCCTGGTGGAGCCGCTGCGCGAGCTGTTCAAGGACGAAGTGCGCCGCCTCGGCGTTGAGCTGGGCCTGCCGCGCACCATGGTCTACCGCCATCCGTTCCCGGGCCCGGGCCTGGGCGTGCGTATCCTGGGCGAAGTGAAGCGCGAATACGCCGAGCTGCTGGCCAAGGCCGATGCCATCTTCATTGATGAGCTGCGCAAGGCCGACCTGTACGACAAGACCAGCCAGGCGTTTGCCGTGTTCCTGCCGGTGAAGTCGGTGGGCGTGGTGGGCGACGCGCGTGCTTATGAGTGGGTGATTGCGCTGCGTGCGGTGGAGACGATTGACTTCATGACGGCGCACTGGGCACATCTGCCGTATGAGTTCCTGGGGACGGTGAGCAACCGGATCATCAATGAGTTGCGGGGAGTGTCGAGGGTTGTTTATGACATCTCGGGGAAGCCGCCGGCGACCATTGAGTGGGAATGAGTTGAAAGAACGAGGGCGCCGAGAGGCGCCCTTTTTTGTTCGCCGCGAGCGCTGATGAGGTGCTTTGCGCCATTCATTGCCATTTGCATCCCAAGCGGCTTCCCGGCACTCGGGGTCAATTCGAGGCAGCTTGTCCAAGATCTTCTGTGGTCGTAAGATCAAAACGATCAACACCTAATTTCTCAGGCATACACAACGGATTGCTATGCAAATGCGAGAGGCGGAAAAGCTTCGGAAAAGTTGGGGGAATAAGCCCTGCAATCACCCTCGAGTTGAGCAGGAGTATCACTTGGGGTCAAATACGGGTGAGTTCGTATGCACAACCTGTGGAGAATCCAAGGAAAGGCGTGATTGGAATATTAGGGCAGAAGAAAAAGGGTGAACGCTCGTTGACATCCGAGATTCAAGTGAGGCAGCCACTGTGGCTGTTCGCATCGGGCCAATTCATATTCTATGGATGAGCCGTTGAGTTCTCAGAATTCTGGAGTCTTAGAATGAGTTCATGGCAACGACAGCTTCAAGATGTCGGATTTGCGAAGACCAAAATTTCTAAGAACTTCGAATTAACTGAAGTCGAGCAGACTTTAGGAAATATTGACCAAATTTATGGCGTTGAGCCAATTCAAGAGCTCGTGCCAAGGGTTGGTGTGGGTATGGGGCCCAGCTATAGCCATAATTTCGGATTAGGGGTATTTCCATTTCATACCGATATGGCTCACTGGAGCATCCCTCCGCGCTACTTTGCGCTTATTTGTATCGTGGGATCCCGTGACGTGAAGACAAATATAGTGCACAGAGATAGTCTGATTGACCCGCAGGAACGGGACTTCTTTAAGAAGGCAATTTTGCGATCTCGGAGGCCGCTTGATGGTCGTCAGGTTCCACTAAGAATGGTGGATGGTGACATATTTCGTTGGGATACACTATTCCTTCAGCCCGTAAATTCGATAGCAGTCCGTGCTGTGCGAATGATTAACGATCGTATTCGGGATGTGAGTATTAGTAGCGTTGCCCTAGATGAGCCTGGCCAAGTACTGGTGGTGGACAATTGGCGAACCCTGCACGGCAGGTCGGAAGTGTCGTCGAGTTCTCGTGGAAGAGTGCTGAAAAGGGTCTACTTGGAGTGAGGGAGGATAGATGGCAGTTAGGGTCGATCACGAGTGGTCAAAGAGCTCCTACTTAGCCAAGTCTGACTTGTATTCGGAGGCTATGCAGGCTAATTCTACCGATTGGCAGTATGGGCTTTGGTCAACTTTCCTCATGGAAATGTTGATAAGAGCATCAATTTCGCATGTGTCGCCGGCGCTTGTGGCAGACGGTTCCGACTGGAATAATATTCTTTATGCACTTGGGCATGCTCCGAAGAAGGCTAAATTCGTTCCTCGAACCGCCCCTATTACAGAATTAATTGGGCGCGCCGAAGAATTGGTCCCTGCGTTTACGCGCGAGCATGTCAACTTTTGCTTGGCACATTTCTCAAAGAGAAACTCGGAGCTTCATTCTGGAAACCTGAACTTTGAAAGCTCTAGCTCGTCGTCCTGGCGGCCGCACTTCTTTGCTGTCTGCGATGTGCTCTTGAGTCATTGTGGGTCTTCTTTAGAAAATCTTTTCGGAGATGCTGAGGCAAAAGAGGCGAGGGAAGATATATCAGCACTTAATGATGGCGCCGCGAAGAG
Source organism: Stenotrophomonas sp. YJH_SMC_119 (assembly GCF_059368315.1). Classification (NCBI taxonomy): domain Bacteria; kingdom Pseudomonadati; phylum Pseudomonadota; class Gammaproteobacteria; order Lysobacterales; family Lysobacteraceae; genus Stenotrophomonas; species Stenotrophomonas sp. YJH_SMC_119. Next base: position 213,648 of record NZ_JCAFRP010000004.1, read on the forward strand.
CGTCCTTGGTGCTATCAATGCCCATAAGGTTGTTTGGGATTCGAAGTCAGACGAGGACAGGAAGACGGCTCTGGACCAGGCTGCGGCTGCGTCTTTGCGCCACTATGGTCATCGAGTTAATTGTCCTTCCTGTACCGCCACTGCGCTCGTGCAGGGGCGCGCAATGGGCGTAGCCAAAACATCAACTGCGGAAGATGGTGTTGTTGAACGTCAAGCAATGCGGCCAGAGGAGTTCTTCTGCGTTGCATGCGGCTTGAAGATTTCAGGATACTCAAAGCTTCTTGCTTGTGGATTGGGTGATAGTTATGTTTCGACTAGTCATTATGATGCGATAGAGTACTTTGGCATTGATGTTGATAGGCTGGCGCGAAATATGTGGGAAGATGACAATAATGAGTACTGATCATCAAGGTACTAGCGTCGGTGTTCTTGATCCAGTCAGGCGTCGACTTCTGACTCTTGAGCGGCGTAGCCAAGCAGGCGCGAAGCAATGAGCCGAAAATTTGATCTCGATGCGCGTGCGGAGAGGATGCAGCGGAAGGAAGAGCCGTTTCGGCTCCACGGGAAGCTGCGATCAGTCCACTTTCTGCGAGGCGTTATGTCACGCGCAAGCATGAGCCTTCCGGCGTTCTACTATTTTCTTGGCACCGCGCAGGCTGCTGAAGATATGGATGCTTCGGGCGACTTGCCCTTTCGCGTATCGCAGTCGTACCTAGAGTTCTCAACGCTGAACTCGCTGTCCCTGAACTGCCGGAAAGTCTTTGATCATGCCGCCAAGCCAGACCTTACTGGAGGTAATTTCGGCCGCTTGTCCGACGGAGTGCTTGAAGAGCATGCGCACTACTGGTCCGAGCGAGGAAGCAATACTTTCGAAGATGCTCATCGCGCCCTCGTCTTTTTAAGGGAATTCTTTCGTGAATACGCGCGGACAGATACTGACCTACTCAAGGCTCCCGGTCGACTCCACAAGCGGATCGGCCTTCTAAAGCAACATGCCGATCGCACGGCAGCGCATCTTTCTTTACAGGAGTACGAGCTCGAACTTCTCGATATGATGCATGTTGTAGCTGCGCTTGTGATCGTGGGGGAGGTGATTCGAAGCTTCGATGCGCCCTCAATGGGTAGCGATTACTTCAACGATATCGACGCGGCATCCCTGGCGGCAGCGTCGCGTACTTTTCCATCTATGCGCGATTTTCGCCTGCTCGGACATGTGAAGGTAGACCAGCAGGCGCGCGCCTACTGGAGGATGTACCAATACGAGAGTATCCCGCGCTTCTTCGATCAGCTCGAGTTCGCGTTGGGGTAGGGCTGGCCAAATGCCGGAGGATGGCCTTATGACATCGCCGCGTAGAAGACTGCGGCTCATTCGGTCTCGTTTGCATGCATCGTCCTTTCCGGAGGATGACCGAACTGGCTTGCTGGGTCTCGCCGCTCTCGACCGTGATTGGTCATGGATGGAGGAATTTGCTCCGATGCTCTTCAGCCGGGTGGAGCTGCCATGTTCGCTCCTGGCAGGAGGCGCGTGTTAATCAATGTGACGCCCAATCAAATCTGCTGTACGTTGCTCCGGTCAGGCAGGTCACTCCGGCCTAACCTCCCGACAAGCCCACTCAGCCAATCCCCGGCAAGCCAGAAATAGCCCATCAACCACCCCCTCATCCAGATGCCGCTCTGGTTCCGCTGCCACCCGGCAGCGGTCTGCCGAGTGCAGCACCTCCAGCACCGTTAGCAGCCCGACCAACGCGCGTTCGGTCCTCGCCAGGCTCACGCGGCGCCCGGGAGAGACGTCGTTCTCCGGCCAGGGCAGTCCATCAGCGCCCTCGCAGCCACGCATGCGCTTGAGGATGCCGAGCAGGGAATTCAGGTCGTGCAGGGGAGTGTCGTCGTTGATGGGCTCAACAACGGTGTACGAGGAAAAGGTATCGGATTCGTTCATGGCGTCGGCTTCCGTGGCTGTGCTTAACAGCGCCACCGTGAAGAGGTGGCGGACGATGCGTGGCTGCAAACCGGGATGAAATAGCACCATAGACCGGTGGGCCCGAGGGCCCCCACGCACCGCCCGCCAGAAAGGCCGACGGATTGCCCGCCGGCACCGGTTAAGGACGGTGCCGACGGGCAAGCGCAAACTACAGGTGCATCTCTCATCACGGGTTTGCAGACCCGCTGCCACCCTTTTTCGGTGGCGCGCCATGGTGTTTACGCGGCCGCTTCGAATGCCAATAGAAATTCGCGAAGGAATCGCTGAATCCGAGAGCGAAGAACTATTGTTGCACTCTCCATGCGTGCAGCACGCGACACCGCCGGACGCATTTGCGCAGCTGCTCTGCTGATGGCGAATCAAGCTGGCGCAATCGCCCACGCCACAAGCGAATAGCGCGACGGTCTTCTTTGCAACAGTTCTTAGTCAGCCTTGGCAGGCAGTGGCACCCGACAGAGCGCACACCCCGAAAATCGGTTCAAACCCGACACCGCCAAGGAGCCTTCCTGCTTCAACCAGCGCGATCCTCAGTCGCATTCCCCACCAGCAACTCAATCATTGCCCGCGCCGCGGCCGACTGCCGCCGATGCGGCGCATAGATCACCGAGAACGGCCGCGACCGCCCCCGCAGCTGCGGCAGCACTTCTACCAGCTGCCCGCGCTGCAACCGCTCGCGCACGATGAATTCGTAGCTCTGGCAGATGCCGATGCCCTGTTCGGCCAGCGACACCACGCCCAGCACATCGTCGGAGGTCTCGATGGACGAACGCGGCAGCCACTCCACGTCGCGCCCGCCGTCGCGGAAGATCCACGGCGCCAGCCGCCCGGTACGCGGCATGACGAAGGGCAGGCACAGGTGCTGCTGCAGGTCGTCCAGCGTCTGCGGCGTACCCCGGTGCTGCAGGTACTCCGGCGAAGCCACCAACAGCAGTGGCGCATCCTCCAGCTTCCGCCCCACCAGCCCGCTGTCCGGCAGCTGGCCCAGGCGGATGGCGAGGTCGAAGCCTTCGGCCACCAGGTCCACGTTGCGGTTGGTGATGTTCAGTTCCACCTGCACCTGCGGGTACTGCTGCGCAAAGCGCGCCAGCACGGGCGGCAGCCGGTAGTGACCATAGGTGGTGGGCACGCTCAGGCGCACGCGGCCGGCCAGCGCACCGTCCTGGGCCAGTACGTCGCGCTCGGCGTCGTCCAGCAGGCCGAAGGCGGTGCGTACCTGTTCCAGATAGAGCCGCCCGGCGTCGGTCAGACCCACGCGGCGGGTGGTCCGCTGCAGCAGCTGCCGGCCCAGCCGCGCTTCCAGGCGGGTGACCGCGCGGCTCAGCACCGAGGGCGTGGTGGACAGCGCCACCGCGCCGGCGGTGAACGAGCCGTGCTCGACCACCGCCAGGAACACCTCCACATCGCCCAGGTAGTCGAACTTGCGGCTCATTTGGCTCTCCGGGGAACAGATGTTTTGCGATGGAGCCAATTTATCGCCGCTGGGGCGATGAATAAAGTGGCGGCCATTCCCCGATAGGAGCTCCCCATGAACCTGATGACCCGGCTGGCCGCAGCGCTGGCCCTGACCCTGGCCGCCAGCGGCGCGCATGCCGCCAACGTGCTGGTGGTGTTGTCCGACGAAAACCACCTGGACCTGAAGGACGGCAAGGTGCTGTCCACCGGCTTCTATCTCAACGAGTTGATGCAGCCGGTCAAGCTGCTGCTGCACGCGGGCCACGAGGTGACCTTCGCCACGCCGCAGGGGCGGGCGCCGACGGTGGATGCGTCCTCGGTGACGCCGGCGTACTTCGGCAACGATGCCGCGCAGTTGAAGCTGCATAAAGATCTGCTGGAGAAGCTGGCGTTGACCTCGCCGACGGCCTCGCCGGTGGTCAGCCTGGCGCGCATCGAGCAGCAGGGGTATGCGCGTTTCGATGCGGTCTACATTCCCGGTGGCCACGCACCGATGCAGGACCTGCTGAAGAGCCCGGCGCTGGGTCGGCTGCTGGCCGACTTCCACCAGCGCAACAAGACCACCGCCCTGGTCTGCCACGGGCCGATCGCGCTGCTGTCCACGCTGCCGGATGCTGCGGGCTTCGTGGCAAAGCTGGAAGCCGGTGCGATGCCGGCCACGCCGAAGTGGATCTACAGGGGCTACCAGATGACGGTGATCAGCAACCAGGAAGAAGAGCAGGCCAAGCCGATGCTGGGCGGCGGTGAGATGAAGTTCTACCCGCAGACCGCGTTGCAGCGGGCGGGTGCGCTGTTCAGCAGCAATGCCACGCCGTGGACCGGGCATGTGGTGGTGGACCGCGAGCTGATTACCGGGCAGAACCCGGCTTCGGCGCTGGAGGTGGGGCAGCGGTTGGTGGAGCGGTTGAAGTAAGGCGGGGTCTGCATCGCATGCCGTGTCGTGGCAACATGGTGGGCTGGCCTCGTCCTTCTGGGCGGGGCCGGTTTTCCAGGCAGGCCCTCGAACACGACATGCGAACGTCTTTTTTCATTCTCTCCGCCCTGTGCCTTGGCCTACTGTCCGGCTGTGCCAGTGGCCCGGAGGAGCACGCTTCCAGCCGCGAGATCACCAGTGCGTTCGTCGCCGACGACGGCCAGCTGTACCTGTTGCCGCGCTATGACGAGCCGATGCGCTTCAATGCCGCGCCATTCCGCGAGTACCGCGCGCTGATGGACAGCCCGCTGCGCGAGGCGGTGGCCTGCGCGCAGATGTACTTCCATGAAGACTGGCGCGACCCGGCCAACAAGGCCAAGGTGCACGGCAGCTATGCGCTGCTGCTGCGGCCGCAGCAGGTGACGGCAGAGCTGGCCGGACAGTTCAAGCTGGAGCGGATTGAGGTGCTCCCGCGTGAGGCCAAGGCCGTGGAGGAGCGGGCGCGCTACTACCTGCCGATGGACCGGACCCGTTACGCGCTGGCGTTTGACCGCGCCTGCAATCTTTCAAGGAAGGGCGGCAGCTATTACAGCGCGCTGTTCGAGGGCGACGGCGAGCGGGTGAAGTTGCCGGATGCTGCGGCGCTGGCAGAGAAGGGGAAGCTGGCACAGCCGATCAACGCGCGGGCGCAGCGGATCCTGCCAGAGAGGGAGGACAAGCCGGGTGTGGGTTCGGCGGCGAGCAAGGTGCTGGGCGCCGCGTTGGTACCGGTAGCGGTGCCGGTGTTTGTGTTGAGCCTGCCGTTCCTGGGGCCGGACCATTGGAAGTGAAAAGGCGTTGAGGCGAGAGCCATCCACGCGTGACGTGGATCTACTTGGGTATCGCCTGAAAGTTCATCCTGGAGATCTGTGTGCCCAGCACGCTGGAAACTGTTTTGAAGACCGTAGGTTTCATTGTCCTCGCGGCACTTCCGTTGGTGATCCTCTGGTTCACCCTTCGGCGAATGTCAGCAACTGCTTGCTCGTCTGTGAAATCGGGGCTGCATTTGCATGCCCCGCGCCGGATTTCCGGCAGGTCCATGACCTTGGTGATGGTGGATGGCAAAGAGGATCGGGAGCACTACTTCTTCGATGCGGCGTCCTTTTACCTGCAGCGTGGGCCGGTGCCTACGGCGGTTCCGCTTTCGCAGATCACCTCAGTCACACGAACGTCCGACAGGATCTACGGGCGCTATGTCTGGCAGGTGTGCTTCAGCAAAGCATCGGGCAGGAAGTGCGTGACGTTCACCAACAACCTGACGCTGTTCAACCGCGATTTCCTGCTGTTCCTGGAGGCGGTGCGGCAGGCCAACCCGCTGGCGACCGTTGATCGGGCGGGCATCCGCTTCTAATGGTGGGCCGACATCGGGCGCTAGTTAAAGGGGGTTGGCCCGTGTAGGTACACTGGCGGCCTACGCCCAATGGAAGCTCGCCCATGTTCAGTGGAAAGGTTGCAGTAGTCACCGGCTCCACCAGCGGTATCGGTCTTGGCATTGCCACCGCGCTGGCCCGGCAAGGCGCCGACATCGTACTGAATGGCTTCGGCGATGCGGCGGAGATCGAACGCATCCGTTCCAAGCTGGAAACCGAGTTCGGCGTGCGGGTGGTGCACGATGCTGCCAACCTGTCCCGTGGCGAGGCAGTGCGCGGGATGATTGAGCATGCCGTCGCGACGATGGGCCGCATCGACATCCTCGTAAATAACGCAGGCATCCAGCACACCGCCTCGATCGAGGAGTTTCCTGTCGAGAAGTGGGATGCGATCCTGGCGTTGAATCTCTCGGCCGTGTTCCATGCCACGGCGGCGGCCTTGCCCCATATGAAGCAGCAGGGCGCCGGTCGCATCATCAACATCGCATCCGTGCACGGCCTGGTGGGCTCGGTGAACAAGTCGGCCTATGTGGCGGCCAAGCACGGCGTGGTGGGGTTTACCAAGGTGACCGCGCTGGAGAATGCGGGCAGCGGCATTACCGCCAATGCCATCTGCCCGGGCTGGGTGCGGACGGCGCTGGTCGAGCAGCAGATCACTGCGCTGGCCGAGCGCGATGGCACGGATCAGGAGACCGCCGCGCGTGCGCTGCTGGCTGAGAAGCAGCCCTCGTTGCAGTTTGTAACGCCCGAGCAGCTGGGCGAGATGGTGGTGTTCCTGGCCTCGGATGCCGCTGCACAGATCACCGGCACGGCGCTGCCGGTGGATGGGGGCTGGACGGCGCGCTAGCTGGCTGGCTGTGCTTTACGCTGCAGCATGGGCAATGCCACCAGCGTGGCGAGAATGGTGAACAGCACCAGCGACGAGCCTACCGTGCCGAAGCCCAGGCCGCCCTTTTCCAGCGGCTTGGTGAGCAGGTCGCCGAAAGTGGCGCCAAACGGGCGGGTGAGTACGAAGGCGATCCAGAACAGGATGACCCGGTTGATGCCCTTGATGCGGCTGGCCAGTGCGGTAAGCGCGATGAGGCTGCCGATCAGCAGTGCGCCACCGGTGAAGCCGAGCCCGGAGTCGTCGGCGAGGAAGTCGCCCAGCGCGGTGCCGAGCGTGTTGGAGAACAGCACGGCGGTCCAGTAGAAGCCTTCGGCGCGGCGCGATGCGATGTTGCTGACCGAGATCGACTTTTCCGACATGCGCCAGGCCAGCAGCACCAGCGCCAGGCAGCCGGCCAGCAGACTGGCGCCGGTGGCGTAGCCCAGGCCGAGCGTGCGGTCGATCAGGTCGGACATGGTGGTGCCGGCCGTGCTGGTCGCCAGCACCACCGACCAGAACAGCACCGGGTGGCAGCGTCGCGCCGATAACTGCATGCCCAGCAGGCCGGCGAAGATCGCCAGCAGGATGGCCGAGCTGGCCACGTAGCCGAGGTTGAGCGTCATCGACAGCAGGTCGCCGGCGGTCTCGCCGAGGGTGGTGGCGGCGATCTTCATCACCCAGAAGCCGAGGGTGACCGCCGCCACTTTGCTGTGCAGGGAATCTGCGTCTGAAGCACGCATCGAACGTCGCCAGGGATGCCTGTGGGCGATGCTGTGGCGGCGGGCGTCAGAGCGCGGTCGGAACCGGGTTCGGTGAGGGTGAGCGTGGGGGCGGCGTTCAGCCGATGCTGGCGGGGGCCGGCAGGCGTGCCAGCAGGGCGTCCCAGTCGGCCACGAAGCAGCCGTTGTGCCCACGGTTGCACTCGGTGATCCACGCGTCCAGCGATTCGCTCTGTGCGCGGTAGCCGCTGACATCGCCCAGGACGGCGAAGTGCAGACGGTAGTTCACCAGCATCTGCAGCCATTGCCCGGCCATGCCGGAGCGCAGCTCGAAGAAGTCCGCCGATAGGCGCTGCACCGGCACGGCGATCCACTCGGCCTGGTGCCCAAGGGCATCGCCGACCAGGTCGCGCAGGGCGTTGCCATCCAGCAGCGGGCCTGTATCGGCGCTGCGCAGGACGCGGGTGCTGCCGATCTGTTCTACATGTGTGTGCATCGTGCGCTCTGAAGTTCGTATCGTCCGCCCAGTATGGTCATGGGAGAGGCCGACAGTAAGCAGATGCAGCATGAATCTGGCGAACGAACGCGCTAGGCTGCGCCGGGCGCCCGCACGAGGCGGGTTCACGATACCGGGAAAGGGCATGGCAGGGTGGAAAGGACGTTCGTTGTTGATGGCGGTGCTGGTGTGTTCGGGCCTGCCGGTTGCAGCCGCCGAGCTGTGCACGGCCAGCGCCTATGGTGACGGGCAGGGCAACCTCGTGGTGCTGGGCGCACCCGCTGCAGCACCGGCCACGGGCCAGCGCTATCTGATGCTGGACGGGCGACGCGGTGCCACCGGCGATCCCAACGCACCGGTAAGCTGCAGCGGCGAGGTGGTCAGCTTCAGGACCCCCGCCGGAACCACGCAGCGCTGGCAGCGCCTGGCGAGCCGCGATACCGATGCAACGTTCATCAGCGCGGGAACCAAGCTGGTCGGGCAGTTGATCGAGCCGGCAGGGCCGGCAGACCCGACGCGGCCGCTGGTGGTGTTGGTGCACGGCTCGGAACGCACGATGGCGGTGGCGGCGATCTACCAGCGCATGCTGGTGGCCCAGGGCATTTCGGTGTTCGCCTACCAGAAGCGTGGGACCGGCGATTCGGAAGGCGAGTACACCCAGAACTTCGAGCTGCTGGCTGACGATGCAGCGGCGGCGCTTGCCAAGGCACGTGAGCTGGCGGCGGGGCGTTTCGGTCGGGCCGGCTACTTCGGTGGTAGCCAGGGCGGGTGGATCGCGCCGCTGGCGGCGACGCGCTCGCAGGCGGATTTCGTGGCGATCGGTTTCGGCCTGGTGGTGTCGCCGATCGAGGAGGACCGCGAGCAGCTGTTCGACGAGGCACGCCGCATGCAGCTGGATGCAACGGCGATGAAGCAGGTCGGCCAGCTTTCAGACGCGACCGCGCAGTTGATGCGCACGCATTTCAAAGAAGGGCTCGAGGCGCTGGCGAAGGTGCGTACGGAGATCGGTGCCGCACCGTGGGCAAAGAACATCAGCGGCGAATACAGCGGCGACATGCTGCGCATGAGTGACGCCGACCTGCGCCGGATCGGCCGCGCGCGATTCGACAACCTGGAGCTGATCTGGGACTACGACGCCGAGGCCGCGCTGCGCCGCCTGAAGGTGCCGTTGCTGTGGGTGCTGGCCGAGCAGGACCGCGCCGCGCCGATTGCCGCCACGCGTTCGATCCTGTCGCGCCTGCGCGCGTCGGGGCAACCGATCGACACCTACCTGTTCCCGGATACCGACCACGGCATGGTCGAGTTCCGCACCGATGCCGAGGGCAACCGGGTGTCGACGCGGATCACCGACGGCTACCTGCGCCTGCTGGCCGATTGGATCAAGCAGGATGTGCATGGCAGTTATGGACGTTCGCGCAGATTGAGCGATTGACCGGATGGGGAGCGCCAGCGGCGGATGGCGCTCCGCCGCCGATTGCGGCACGACTCAGTTCGGCTTCGCAAATACGTCCAATCCCTTGCCGGTTTCCAGCAGCGACTTCAGGCTCGACAGCACGATCGGCCAGCCCTGGCGGATGCCGGTATCCATGCCGCTGCCCGGTTCCAGCTCCTCATGGGTAACCGTCAGCCGCACCATGTCCTGATAGGGCACGATGTCGAAGGTGACGCGGCTGTAAGCATCCGGGTTGTCGGCCTGCGAGGCGGCGGCCCAGGTGATGACCAGGCGCGAGGGCGGGGTGCTTTCCACCACTTCACCGACCAGCTCGACCGAGCGCGTTTCGTTGGCACGCACGTGCTGCCAGCGCGAGCCGGGCTTCCAGTCCGAGACGTTCTCGTGGCCCCAGTAGCGGCGGGCGATCTCGGGGCGGGTGATGGCCTCGAACACCTTCTGTGGCGTGGACGCGATGTAGATCACGTGGATGAAGCGGGTTGACTCTGCAGACATCGTCATTCTCCTTCCAGTTCGCGTTTCAGGTCATGCAGCAGGCTCAGGCGCTGCTGCTCGAACTTGCGTACCCAGCGCTCGTAGACTTCATGCAGCGGTACCGGGTTGATGAAGTGCAGCTTCTCGCGGCCACGGCGCACAGTGCTGATCAGGTTGGCGTCTTCCAGAAGACCCAGGTGCTGAGTGACCGATTGCCGGGCCATGTCCAGGTGCTCGCACAGCTGGCCCAAGGTCTGGCCGTTGTGTTCGCAGAGCAGATCCAGCAGCGTCCGGCGCGTGGGATCGGCCAGTGCCTTGAACACCTTGTCTGCGTCGCGCACGTGGTCTACCGCCATGGGGATGTCTTCAATTCCAGTTGTCGATCCTGACGTCGTGGGGGTTGGGCTGGCCCTTGCCGGTCTCCAGCAGGGCCTTCAGGCTCATCAGGAACACCGCCCACTTGGTGCTGCAGTGGGAGGTGAACTCGACGCGCTCCTTCCAGCCTTCATGGGTGAACAGGACGATGCAGTAATCGCCTTCCTGCTTCAGCACGAAGCGCGCGTGGGTGCCGATCCATTCGGCGGGACCGGCGATGAACCGCCAGAGCACGAGCTCGCCTGGAATGAGCTGTTCCAGCTTCATTTCCATCGCGCCGATCTCCTGGCCGTTGTTCGTGAAACGCGCCTTGACCGTGCCGCCGACCTCACGGTCGCCCCGGGTGTCTTCGGCCCACCAGGCGGCGACGCCTTCGGGCGTGGCCAGGGCCTGGTACACCTGGCTTGCGGGGGCCTTGATGCCGACCCTGTGTGCGATATCCACCATTGCAGGTTCCTCGCGATGGGCCGGCAGGCGCCGCCCTTGGGATGGACTATATGCAGGTAAATGCCTGCATGTCAAATCCGGCCCAGGGACTTCCGACCCTGGTAGTGCTGGCCGCTGGCCGGCATCCTCGTGACAGCTGATTGACGCGTTGACAGGAGTACGTGCATGACTGAAACAGGAAAGGACACCTTGACCATCCGCCGCGCCAGTGCGGCAGATGCCGCTGCGGTGCTGGCGCTGTTCGACGAGGTGATCGAATGGTTCGTGTCGATCGGCAATCTGCAGCAATGGGGCAGCGAGCCATGGTCCACGGTGCCACGCCGGATCACCCAGGTGACCGATGCGTGCGCGCTGCCTGGCGCATGGGTGGCCCAGAACGAGCAGGGTGAGGTGCGTGCGTTCCTGGCGCTGGGCGAGTCGATGCCCTATGTGCCGGCGCCCGATGGGCCGGAGCTGTACGTGCGGGTATTGGTGGCCTCGCGTGATGCGCGCGTGCGCGGCATTGGGCGTCGCCTGATGGCGTTTGCCGATGAACAGGCGCGCGCTGCCGGCCTCGACCATCTGCGCGTGGACTGCTATGGCGGAGGCAGCGGTGATCTGGTGCGCTTCTACGAGTCCTGCGGCTACACGCGAATTGCGCCGTTCAACGTGGACGGCTGGCCAGGCATGCTGCTGGGCCGCCAGCTCTGACGCCGCTGCGTCATTCGGTCGCAGCATGCATGCAGGAATCGGTACATCGGTTCGGCGCTAGAGTGGGGTCACCCCCTCCAGGAAGGAGCAGCGCATGTACTACAGCAGTGGCAACTACGAAGCCTTCGCGCGCCCGCGCAAGCCAGCCGGTGTCGATGGCAAGCGCGCCTGGTTTGTGGGGTCGGGGCTGGCCTCGCTGGCCGGCGCCGCGTTCCTGGTGCGCGATGGGCGCATGGCCGGTGAACGCATCACCATTCTTGAACAGCAGCAGATTCCTGGCGGTGCGCTGGATGGCCTGAAGGTGCCGGAAAAGGGTTTCGTGATCCGTGGTGGCCGCGAGATGGAAGATCATTTCGAGTGCCTGTGGGACCTGTTCCGCTCGATACCGTCGCTGGAGATCGAAGATGCCAGCGTGCTGGACGAGTTCTACTGGTTGAACAAGGACGACCCGAACTATTCGCTGCAGCGCGCCACCATCAATCGCGGCGAGGATGCACACACCGATGGCCTGTTCACGCTGACCGAGCAGGCACAGAGGGACATCATCGCGCTGTTCCTGGCCACCCGTCAGGAGATGGAGAACAAGCGCATCAACGAAGTACTGGGCCGTGATTTCCTGGACAGCAACTTCTGGCTGTACTGGCGAACCATGTTCGCGTTCGAAGAGTGGCATTCGGCGCTGGAGATGAAGCTGTACCTGCATCGCTTCATCCACCATATCGGCGGCCTGCCGGATTTCTCGGCGCTGAAGTTCACGAAGTACAACCAGTACGAATCGCTGGTGCTGCCGCTGGTGAAGTGGTTGCAGGACCAGGGCGTGGTGTTCCAGTACGGTACCGAGGTGACCGACGTCGACTTTGATCTGCAGCCCGACCGCAAGCAGGCCACGCGCATCCATTGGATGCATGACGGTGTAGCCGGTGGCGTGGATCTCGGCGCGGATGATCTGCTGTTCATGACCATCGGTTCGCTGACCGAGAACTCGGATAATGGCGACCACCACACTGCGGCACGCCTGAACGAAGGCCCGGCGCCTGCCTGGGACCTGTGGCGCCGCATTGCCGCGAAGGATGACGCGTTCGGGCGTCCGGATGTGTTCGGCGCGCACATTCCAGAAACCAAGTGGGAATCGGCAACGGTGACCACGCTGGATGCGCGCATTCCGGCCTACATCCAGAAGATCGCCAAGCGCGATCCCTTCAGCGGCAAAGTGGTGACCGGCGGCATCGTCAGCGTGCGCGACTCGCGCTGGCTGATGAGCTGGACGGTGAATCGCCAGCCACATTTCAAGAACCAGCCCAAGGACCAGATCGTGGTCTGGGTGTATTCGTTGTTCGTGGATACGCCCGGCGACTACGTGAAGAAGCCGATGCAGGACTGCACCGGCGAGGAGATCACCCGCGAGTGGCTGTACCACCTGGGCGTGCCGGTGGAGGAGATCGACGAGCTGGCGGCGACGGGCGCGAAGACGGTGCCGGTGATGATGCCGTATATCACCGCGTTCTTCATGCCGCGCCAGGCCGGTGATCGCCCGGACGTGGTGCCGGACGGTGCGGTGAACTTCGCTTTCATCGGCCAGTTCGCCGAATCGAAGCAGCGCGACTGCATCTTCACCACCGAGTACTCGGTGCGCACGCCGATGGAGGCGGTGTACACCTTGCTGGGGATCGAGCGTGGCGTGCCGGAGGTGTTCAATTCCACGTATGACGTGCGCTCGCTGCTGGCCGCGACCGGGCGCCTGCGTGATGGCAAGGAACTGGACATTCCCGGGCCAGCGTTCCTGCGCAACCTGCTGATGAACAAGCTGGACAAGACCCAGATCGGTGGTCTGCTGCGCGAGTTCAAGCTGGTGCAGGAGGACTGAGCGGGGCGTGGGTAGCGCCGGGCCATGCCCGGCGAGCCCGGCAGCGGGTAGTTGACAGCGTTTCAACCTACTAGTAGGTTGGCGACATGAAAGAGTCGCTCTCGCCCAAGGCCCAGGAGATCCTGACCCATGCCCGTTCGCTGCTGGAGGCCGGTGGCTACAACGGTTTCAGCTACGCCGACGTGTCCGCGCGGGTGAACATCAGCAAGGCCAGCATCCATCACCACTTCCCCAGCAAGGCCGACCTGGTGCGCACGGTGGTTGAACTGTACCGGGCCGAGGCGCGCGAAGGCCTGGCGCTGCTGGACCGGCAGCTGGACGACCCGCTGCAGGAGCTCAACGCCTATGTGGAGTACTGGTCCAGCTGCATTGCAGGGGGGACGTCGTCGTTCTGCATCTGCGCGATGCTGGCAGCGGAGGCGCCGATGATCCCTGCGGAGATTGCCGATGAAGTGCGCGGGCATTTCGAGGATCTGAGCGGGTGGCTGACGGTGACGCTGGAGAAGGGCGCGGCGCTGGGCCAGTTGCGCCTGCAGGGTTCCCCTGCGGACGAGGCCAGGGCGTTCATGTCCTCGGTGCACGGCGCGATGCTGGCCGCGCGCGGTTTTGGTGACGCGGCGACCTTCGCGGCACTGGCACAGTTGGCGATCGCGCGGGTGAGTGCGGCGCTCTGAGAGATGTGTGGTGGGCCTGCGGCGACGCGGGCCTTCTTTTTGAGTCCAATGCCTACCTACTAGTAGGTTCATTCTATCCCTGGAGATGTCCCATGTCCCACCCTCTGTCCACGCTTGGCGTGATCCATACCGCTGTCAGCCTGATCCCGGTGTTGAGTGGCCTGTATGCCTTCATTCGCCATCGCGCAATCGATCCCGCCACGCGCGCGGGCAAGCTGTACCTGGTGGGGCTGGTGCTGTCGGTGGCCACCTCGTTCACCGTGTCCAGCACGGGCGGGATCAACCCCGGCCACGCATTCGGGGTGATCGTGCTGCTGGTGGCATTCGGCGGCGTGCTGGCCGCGCGGCTGCGCTGGCTGGGGCGCGCAGCACCTTATGCATCGACGTTTGCGCTGTCTTTCAGCTTCCTGCTGTCGTTGGTGCCCGGCGTCAACGAAACGCTGACCCGCGTGCCGGCAGCGCATCCGATTGCTGCCGCGCCGATGGCCCCGGTGGTGCTGCACACGCTGCTGGTCTGCCTGGTGGTGTTCGTGATCGGCGTGGCCGCGCAGTGCTGGAGGCTGCGAAACCGTGCCTTGGCAGGACGATCCTGAGACGCCGCCGGTCACTCCGGCGCGGCAAGTGCGCCCAGCAGTGCCACCGGTTCGATCAGTGCAGCCGAGCGCGCCGGGTCAAGTTGAATGTGACGGCTGCAGAAGCCGAACGATCGGCCTGCGGCACGCTCGGGGACGCGTGCGCTCGCGTCCGGTGTCTCAATCTCCAGCACCTCATCCACGGCCAGCGCCAGCGTTGCGGTACCGGCATTGATCAACAGCATGGCCGGGCTGCCACCGTCGAATGCCGCTTGGCCGCTCATGCGGCGCAGGTCGACCACGGGTAATGGCTGCCCACGGACTTCCAGGGTCGGCCTGCCGTTGCGGTCTGCAGGGCCGAATGCCTCCAGGCCGCGAATTTCGACGGCAGCCTGGATGTCAATCGCGAACAGGGCGGTGCCTGCACGCACGATCACGATCTCGAACAGGTCGGCGGGCGATGCGCGTTTTTCCATTGCAGGTGGGGCGGGTACTGGCATGCGATGGGCGTGGCGAAGACAGCGGGAAGGAGGATCCTGATGATGACGCCCGAACGTAGCGCACGGCCGCGTCGGCAGGCGCACGCAAGGCGTCGGTTCAGTCTGTATCAGGCGGGGGCGCGTGGCGGCTCGACGGTGCCGATGCGTGGGAAATGCGGACGCAGCAGGCCAACGAGCTGATCCATGCCTGGAACGGAATGGCCAAATTCGTCCCATCGCGCATTGACCAGCCCGGACACGACGATCTGCCCGGTCTCGATGCGGGTCATCGCCCAGTAGGGTACGGCGCGTGCGCCGATTACCATGTCCAGTACCGGGGTGACGGCGGCGTGCGAACGACTGTCCTGGATGCGGCGCCTGACCGCCTCCAGGCCGTCGGGCGGGCCTTCGATGTACTGGAAAAACCGCTGCCCGTCGACGAGCAGCGCTCCGGTAACGTCCACCCGGCGATTGAACGCGGCAGAGCCCGAGACGATCTGGCGGAGGGTTTCATCGGAAAGCCCAGCCGACATGTGGCTGGAGTAAGCAAATGCGTGGAGCATGGAAGGGGCTTCGTGTGACGCCCATCACTATACGTGGGTCTCCACCGTCCGCCGTGAGCCTTTTCTCACGTGGCGCTGGAGAGCGCTGAGCTGGATCAGCAGCCCACCAGCCGATCCGCGCCAACACCGCCGCGATGCTGGCTGCGGTACTCGGTAGGGCTCGCATCGACCTGGCCCCGGAAGTGCCGACGGAACGATTCCTGCGAACCGAATCCAGCCTGCTCGGCAATCCACTGCAGCGGCCGATCGGTGGTTTCCAGCAGCTCGCGGGCGTAGGCGACGCGCTCGCGGATCAGCCAGTCGATGGGCGACAGGCCGGTGGCCTCCAGGAACTGCCGCTGCAGGGTGCGTTGGCTGAGTGCGGCCTGCTCGGCGAGGCTGCCCAGCGAGTGCGGCTCGCGCAGGTTGCGGCGCATCCATTCCATCAGCTTTGCCAGGCGCGTGGGCTCGCCATGGGGAATGGCGCGGCTGACACGCTGGCTGCGTTCGGCATCACGCCACGGCGCCAGTACCAGCCGTTCGGCCACCAGATTGGCCACGCGCGCACCGTAATCCTTGCGCACCATATGCAGCATCATGTCCATGCCGGTGGCCGAGCCGGCCGAAGTGATGATGCTGCCGGTATCCACGTACAGCGCATCCTCCCGCACATCGATGTGTGGGAACTCGCGTGCCAGCGCTTCGGTGAGGCGCCAGTGGGTGGTGGCCTGGCGGCCATCGAGCAGCCCGGCCCACGCCAGCACGAAGGCACCGGAGCAGATCGAAGCGATGCGCGCGCCACGGCCGTGGGCACGGATGAGTGCATCAAGCAGCGCCTGTGGCGGGCGCTCGCTGGGCTCGCGCCAACCGGGAATGACGATGATGTCGGCGTCATCAACTGTGCTGAGGTCGTAGGGAAGCTGCACCTGCGTTCCGCCAAGCATGCGCAGCGCACCAGGTTCACCCGCGCACAGCTGGGTGCGATACCAGGCCACGCCGAGTTCCGGCCGCACCGGCGCGAACAGGCCAACCGCACAGCCGAACTCGAACAGCCCTTGGCCGTGGCAGGCAACGATGGCGACGAGCGGTGCGCTGGGATCGGCGGGTGGGCTGGGCATGGCTTGATGCTACGGGTGGTGATGTGCGCCGCAGAATGCTGCGCGGGCATGAGGTGATGCCTGTGGAGCATGTGTACGGGGGGGGCATTCGTCTGGCTTGGGCACCCGACGGGGTAGAGTCGACTGTTAGTCGACTATCGCGCGCAGCGCGGGCTTCCAGGCGGTATCGCCAACAGCAGTCGACTAACAGTCGACTCTACCCCGTCGTTTGTCGCCCATCACCCACCACCTGCCACCCGCCGCTCGCCGTCCCATGGGCGTGGTGCGCAGGGCTGCCTAACGTCATTACCAGCAGTCATGTGGGTGGCCGGATGTTACGGCTGGGTGACGCGATCGCGCCTGTCGCGGTGGGCGGACAGGCCCTTGAATGGAAGCGTGTTTCCGGCCCACCCCCACGAGCCCCCATGCCTGCCGCCCACGCCCCTGTCCTGAGCACTCTCGCTGTTCTGATCACAGCCATCCTCGCCGCTTCGCCCAGCCATGCGGCTGAAGCCGATGCGGATCCTGCTGCCGCCGCTGCGACGGCCAACGTGGCCGCGTCCACGCTGGATGCCGTGGTGGTGACCGGCTCGCGCACCAGTACGCGTACGGTGAAGAACAGTTCCACGCCGATCGACGTGATCTCCGCCGAAGACCTCACCGCCACCGGCCAGGCCAACCTGCTGGAAGCACTGCAGCGCGCACTGCCGTCGCTCAGCCAGATTGGTGGCTACCAGAGCGACCAGGAGAGCCTGATTCGTGGCTACCAGCTGCGCAACCTGTCGCCCGGCTACACGCTGGTGCTGGTGAACGGCAAGCGCCGCAATGCCAGTGCCTATGTAAGCGGTGCCAATGGGGGCGGCTTCCCAGGCCATGCGTGGGCGGACCTGGCGTTGATTCCGGTGTCGGCCATCGACCACGTGGAAGTGCTGCGTGATGGTGCGTCGGCCATCTATGGCTCCGATGCGATTACCGGTGTGGTCAACGTGATCCTGAAGTCGCAGGCGCACGGTGGCGAGTTCGCCGTGGAAAGCGGGCAGAGTATTGATGGCGATGGCTCGCGAACCAGCGTGCGTGCCAACGTTGGCCTGCCGTGGGGTGCCGATGGCTTCGTCAACCTCTCCGGCGAGACCACCCGCCAGCATCATGCGATCCGCACCCGCCGCTACATCGATGGCTATCTGAGCTACCCGGCGGTGGATGGTAGCGGCAATCTGGTGGCGCTGCGGCCGAATAATCGATTGCCGGCCGGCGCATCGCCGAACCCGGCCGAAGCCAGCCGCAATGCCGAGGCCAACACCATCCTCAGCTCCCCGTCGTATGCGCTGAAGGCGTTCGCGGTGAACGTGGGCCATGGCCTGGGCGAGAGCGCGCAGTTCTACGCCAATGCCACCGCCAGCGATCGCACCGCGCAGGCGATCCAGAACTTCCGCCTGCCGGCGACCATCTTCACCACCTACAAGGCTCCAGGCGTGCTGAACGTGTTTCCCGATGGCTTCCTGCCGGTGCTGGAAACAAAGGAGAAGCAATACACCGGCACCGCGGGCGTGAAAGGCCAGATCGCAGGCTGGGACTACGACGCCAGCCTGACCGGCAACCGCAGCACGGTGCGTACCTATACGCGCAACTCGGTGAACTACTCGCTGCCGTACCCCCGTTCGCCCACTGACTTCTATGACGGCAAGCTGGACTACCAGCAGGGCATCGCCAACCTGGACCTGCGCCGTGGCTTCGAGGTGGCGGCGTTTGCGTCGCCGCTGGAGGTGAGCGCGGGCGCCGAGTACCAGCACGAACGATACGAGCGTGGGGCAGGGCAGTGGGAGTCATACACCGGCTTTGGTGCTGCGGCCTTCGTCGGCTATTCCACTGCGGACGCGGTGAAGGCGACCCGCAACAGCAAGGCGGTGTACGTGGGTGCGGCCACCAACATCACCTCGCGCTGGTATCTGGATGCGGCGGCGCGCTGGGAAGACCATTCCGACTTCGGCAGTGTCTCCACCGGCCGCCTGACCACGCGCTTCGACTTCACCGACGCGTTGGGTGTACGTGCGACGGTCAGCAATGGTTTCCATGCGCCCAGCCTGGGCGCGCAGTTCTACCAGGCCACTGGCAGCTGCCCGTGCGGTACCACGCTGGTGGCGCAGGTGTCTTCGCCGGCAGCGGTTGCGCTGGGTGCTACGCCGCTGAAGCCCGAGAAGGCCACCAACTACAGCCTGGGCGTGACCTGGGACCCGAGCCCGGCGTTCCACTTGGCCGTGGATGCCTACCAGATCGACATCCGCGGCCAGCTCGGCCAGTCCAGCCAGATCGGCTACAACGCGCAGGATCCTGCACGCGTCACCGACAACAGCGGCACGGTGCTGAGCGCGGCGCAGAAGAACACCATCGATGCGCTGCTCGGGTCGGCCGGCATCAGCATCCTGCCGGGTGATGCGTTCTACGCCAGCTACTTCACCAACGTGGGCAATACCCGTACGCGCGGCGTCGAGCTGACCGTGGAAGCGAACCAGGAAACGGCCTGGGGCAAGCTGCGCTGGAGCTACGCGGCCAACGTGGGGCGCACCACCATCCAGAAGATCAGCGACATTCCGGCGGCGCTGCAGGGGCTGCCGAACATCAACCTGTTGACCAAGAGCAGCGAGTACGCGCTGCGCTTCCGTACGCCCAGCTACACGCAGGTGGCGGGGTTGGGCTGGCAGAACGGGCGCTGGCGCTCGAACGTCGACTTCACCTACTACGGCCCGATCAAGCGCCTGAACAACGGCGTGGAGTACAAGCAGCCGCCGGTGCTGGTGACCAATCTCTCCGGTGCCGTGGAACTGGGCGCAGGCTGGAGTGCGGCGCTGGGCATCAACAACGTGTTCGACAAGCGCACGCGCAAGGTGCCGGAGTACGCGCGCAGTGCCACCGATGTGGCGAGCATCGAGACGACCTGGGACAACGGCGATGTGCTGGGCAACGTCGGCGCGTACTGGTACGGGCGGGTCAGTTACCGGTTTTGAGGTTCACGCCAAAGGCGGCCGGACGTAGTTCGGCATCATCGAGGAGCATTTCATGTCTTCTGCATTGAAGGTGGTGGCAGTGGTGGGGTCACCGACCAGCTCGGCGACGTCGCGCACGTTGCTGCTGGTGCGGCACTTGTTGGCGTCGTTGCAGCAGCGGGTGCATGCCAGCGTGGAGCTGGTGGAGCTGGCGCCGATCGCGCGTTCGCTGGGGCAGTCGCTGTCGCGCGATGAAGCGGAGCCAGCCGTAGAGCAGGCACTGCAGGCAATCGAGGCGGCCGGTCTGCTGGTGGTGGCGACGCCGGTGTATCGCGGTTCCTATCCCGGGCTGTTCAAGCACCTGGTCGATTTCATCGGGCTGGAAGCGCTGGTGGATACGCCGGTGCTGCTGGCGGCGACCGGTGGCAGCGAGCGCCATGCGTTGGTGATCGACCACCAGTTGCGGCCGTTGTTCAGTTTCCTGCAGGCGCACACGCTGCCGATCGGGGTGTATGCCACGCCTGCCGACTTCGATGGCGAGCAGATCAACAGTGCAGCCTTGCAGGCGCGCATCGCACTGGCGGCCGAGCGCGCGGCAGGGCATCTGGCTTCGCAGGCGCTGGCGGTACCGGCGCCGCTGCGAAGGATCGCCTGACGGCATAACCGGCGGCGCTTTGCTTATGGCCAAGGCGCATCTGCATGGCCGGATCTGACCGCCGATTGTCGCCTGGCATCGCCGTGCCGACCGCCGTCATCTCTAGCATCGATATCGAAGCGGCATCGCATTGCCGCCCCCCGATGAGGACGACCCCGTGAGTCTGAACGCAACCGACAAGCCCATCCTGTTCCTGCTCGACCGTGAGTTCGAGGACGGACAGATTCCCGGCCAGCGCTTCTTCTGCCGGCACAGCCTGTTGCTGGAAGGTGCGCTGTCGAGCATCGACGGCCTGGACGCGCAGCTGGACGTGCGCCGCATCGGTTTCGCACGGCCGCGCCGGGAGGTGATCGCCGAAATCGGCGAGCAGGACCAGTCGCTGCCGAAGCTGGTGCTGCCGCAGGGCGTGCGCAGTGACCTCGCGAGTGGCGTGCACCAGGACCGCCAGTACATCTCCGGTGCCGAACCGATCCTGGCCGCGCTGAACGGGTTGCTCGGCATCCCCGTGGCCCATCCCTGAGCGAGGACGCGACCATGAGCTATCAGATCAGCGTGTTGGACAAGAGCCCGGTGGCCGAAGGCGCCTCGCCGGAGCAGGCGCTGCGCAACAGCCTGCAGCTGGCGCAGCGCGCCGAACAGCTGGGCTATCACCGCTACTGGTTTGCCGAGCACCACGCCGTGCCGACGTTGGCCAGCCCCGCACCGGAAGTTCTGGCGGCCTGGGTGCTGGCGCAGACCCGGCGCATCCGCATCGGCAGTGGTGGGGTCATGCTGCGCCACTACGCGCCGTACAAGGTGGCGGAGAACTTCAACCTGCTGGCGGCGCTGGCGCCAGGTCGTGTTGACCTGGGCGTGGGCAAGGCGCCCGGCGGCCTGCCGGCCTCTACCGCTGCATTGGCAGCGGGGCGCCCGGCGTTCGCCGACTTCGACCAGCAACTGCGCGATCTTGAGGGCTATCTGTCCGGCGCCGACGCCGATGTGCTGGCGCGGCCGATTCCGCAGCGGGCGCCGGAGCGCTTTCTGCTCGGTGCCAGCCCGCAGAGTGCACGGCAGGCGGCCGAGCTGGGCTGGCGTTTCGTCTACGCCGCGCACTTCGACGGCGACCCTAAGCACATCGAGGCCGCGTTCGACGCCTACCGCAACGTCTCCTCGCAGCCACCGCTGCTGGCTACGGTGGCCTTCGCCGCGCCGACTGCCGAAGCCGCAGCGCGTCATATCGGTGCGCTACGCGTCTACAAGCTGCACCTTGGTCCCGGGCAGACGGTGAACCTGCCCAGCCCCGAAGCGGCTGCCGAGTACGCACGCCAAGTGGGCGTGGCCGACTTCCGCATCGAGGAAACACGCCCGAGCGTGTTGTCTGGCGATGCGCAGCACGTGCGCGGCGAACTGGACGCGCTGCATCGGCGCTTCGGCGTGGGTGAATTCATCCTCGATGCGCCGGTGGCCGACCTCGACGCACGCCTGACATCCCTTGAACTGCTGTCGCCCGCGCCGCGCGCGGCGGTGGCCTGACCTGCAGGAGCGATTCCCATGAGCACGACCCCCCGCCACATTCCGTTCGGCATCATGCTGCAGGGCCCCGGCAGCCACATGCATGCCTGGAAACATCCCTCCAACCCGGCCGATGCCAGCGTCAACCTGCAGTTCTACATCGACATCGCGCGCACTGCCGAGGAAAACGGCATCGCCTTCGGCTTCGTGGCCGATGGCCTCTACATCAACGAGAAGTCGATCCCGCACTTCCTCAACCGCTTCGAGCCGATCTCGCTGCTGTCGGCGCTGGCCACGGCAACGAAGAAGATCGGCCTGGCCGGCACGCTGTCGACCTCCTACAGCGACCCGTTCACCGTTGCCCGCCAGTTCGCCTCGCTGGATCTGCTCAGCGGCGGCCGCGCCGGCTGGAACGTGGTGACCTCGCCACTGGAGGGCTCGGGCCGCAACTATGGCCGGCCGCACCCGGAGCATGCGCTGCGCTACCAGATCGCCGACGAGTATCTGGAGGTGGTGCAGGGGCTGTGGGATTCCTGGGATGACGATGCCTTCGTGCGCGAGCGCAACAGCGGTACGTTCTTCGCGCCGGAAAAGTTCCGCCGCCTCGACCACAAGGGCCGCTTCTTCCAGGTGGAAGGCCCGCTCAACATCCAGCGTTCGCCACAGGGCCAGCCGGTGATTTTCCAGGCCGGTTCGTCTGATGATGGCATCGCGTTGGCCGGCAAGTACGCCGATGCGGTGTTCACCCATTCGCCATCGCTGGAAGAAACCCGCGCGTTCACCCAGAAGGTGAAGAACTCGGCGATTGCGCACGGCCGCAGCGGCAATGACGTGAAGATCTTCCCGGGTATCGGCCCCATCGTCGGCCGCACGGCCGAGGAGGCCGAAGCCAAATACCAGGCGATCGCTGCACTGGCCACGCTGGAGGATGCGCTGGCCTATCTCGGCCGCTTCTTCGACCACCACGATTTCAGCCAGTACGATCCGGACGCGCCCTTCCCGGAGCTGGGTGACATCGGCAGCAACTCGTTCCGCTCCACCACCGACCGCATCAAGCAGGATGCGCGTGAGAAGGGCTTGAGCCTGCGCCAGGTGGCGCTTGAAGCGGTGAGCCCGCGACCAAACTTCATCGGCACGCCGGAGCAGGTGGCCGATGAGCTGATCCGTTGGTTCGACGCCGGTGCCAGCGACGGCTTCATTCTCGGCTTTGCCGCACAGCGCGAAGGCCTGGATGATTTCGTGACCCAGGTGCTGCCGATCCTGCAGGCCCGCGGCTACCACCAGCGTGAGCTGCAGGGGCAGACCCTGCGTGAGCATCTGGGGCTGCCGTACAAGGCCAGCCGGTATGCGGCCGATGCCGAACCGGCGCGGAAGGCGGGGTAGGGCGATGAGCGGAGAGAATTCGGTAGCGCCCGGCCATGCCCGGCGAGACCCCGCGTACATCGGCGTGCTGCCCGAAATCGCGGCACGCGCCGAGGCGGCCATCGCGATCCGCCATGACCTGCACCGGCATCCGGAGCTGGCCTTCGAGGAGCACCGCACCAGCGCCCGTGTGGCCGAGCTGCTGCAACAGTGGGGCTATGAGGTCACCACCGGGCTCGGTGGCACCGGTGTTGTCGGCACGCTGCAACGCGGGCAGGGCGGCCGTCGTCTCGGCCTGCGCGCCGACATCGATGCACTGCCGATCCACGAGGACTCGGGGCTGGCCTACGCCAGCCAGAACGAAGGGCTGATGCATGCCTGTGGACACGATGGGCACACCGCCATCCTGCTGTCCGCCGCGCATTACCTGGCCCATCACGGCAATATCGACGGCACCCTGCAGCTGGTGTTCCAGCCGGCCGAGGAGACCGGTTCGGGCGCGTCGAAGATGATTGCCGACGGCCTGTTCGAGCGCTTCCCGGTGGACGCGATCTATGGCCTGCACAACTGGCCGGGCGTGCCGGTGGGCCACTTCGGCTTTGTCGATGGCCCGGCGATGGCGTCGGTGGACTGGGCACGGCTGAAGGTGATCGGAAAGGGTGGCCACGGTGCCGAGCCGCAGGGCAGCGTGGATCCGATCCTGGCCGCCGCGCACATCATCACTGCGCTGCAGAGCGTGGTGTCGCGCAATGTCGATCCGCGGCAGATGGGCGTGGTCACCGTCGGCTCGATCCACGGCGGCCAGGCCGCCAATGTGATTCCGGACGTGGTCGAGCTGAAACTGACCGTGCGCGCCTACCTGCCCGAGGTGCGCGACACCCTGCGGCGCCGGGTCACCGGGATTGCCGAGCAGACCGCTGCCGCGTTCGGTGCGCGCGCCGAGATCGAGTTCCCGCGCGGTTTCCCCAGCGTGATCAACCACCCGCAGCAGACTGCCTACATCCGCGAGGTGGCGCTGCAGGGCTTCGGCAGTGAACACGTAGTGCCCGAATTCGCGCCGCGCACCGCCAGCGAGGATTTCGCCTTCCTGCTGCAGGCGCGGCCGGGCAGTTTCGTGTTCGTCGGCAACGGCGACAGCGCGCCGCTGCACAGCCCGCGCTACGTGTTCAACGACGCCGCAATCGCACCCGCCGCCAGCCTGTGGGCACGGCTGGCCGAAGACTATCTGGTGAAGGACGTGGCATGAGCAGCAACGAACGCTTCTTCTACACCTCGGTGGATGATCCGCTGGCACGGCCTCTGTTCGATGGCCTGGAACAGGAGTACGACAGCCGCTACGCCGACGTGCGCCGACGCATCGGCGGCAGCGCCCGCGAGGAGCTGCAGCGCTACCCGGCGCAGGCCTTTGCGGCCCCGGTCGGTGCCTTCGTGCTGCTGCTGCGCGACGGGGTGGCGATCTCCGGCGGCGCGTTCATGCCGCACCGCGATCCGGATACCGCCGAGTTCAAGCGGATCTGGACGTTGCCCGGGCTGCGTCGCCAGGGCATCGCGCGGCGCGTGCTGCAGGAGCTGGAAGACCAGGCGGCGCGGCAAGGATACCGGCGGGTGTTCCTGACCACCGGCTTCCGCCAGCCTGAAGCGGTTGGCCTGTACCTCAGCCATGGTTACACCGCGCTGTTCGATCTGGATGCGGATCCCGAAACCATTGCGCACCTGCCGTTCGAAAAGCACCTGCGGGCAGCGACGCCCGTCATCGTGCCTGCGCAGACCCAGCTGCAAGGAGCCCACGCGTGAGCACGCCTTCGACCGCGCTGGATGGCATTGCAACCCGGCCCGCGCCAGCGCCCGCGTTGAAGATCGTGCCGGCCCGGCATCCGCTGCAGGTGTTCGGCACAGTACTGGCACTGGCGCTGATCCTGATCGGGCTGCAGTCCGTACTGGGTAATCCGCGCTGGGGCTGGGGCACCTTCGCTGAGTGGTTCTTCGCACGCCCGGTGCTCGAGGGCCTGGGCCGCACGCTGCTGCTGACCGCGCTCGGTACCGGTCTCGGTTTCGCACTGGGCACCTTGCTTGCGCTGGCCCGCGTCTCTGGTTCGCCGCTGCTGTCGGCGGTGTCGTGGGGCTACGTGTGGTTGTTCCGCTCGATCCCGCTGCTGGTGCTGTTGCTGCTGCTGAACAACCTGGGCTACCTGTACAGCACCATCGAGCTGGGCGTGCCGTTCACCGGCATCAGCCTGTTCTCGTACCCGACCACGCAGCTGATCGGTGTGTTCACCGCCGCGGTGCTGGGCCTGACCCTGAACCAGGCGGCGTTCTCGGCCGAGGTGATCCGCGGTGGCATCCTCTCGGTCGACCATGGCCAGTACGAGGCGGCAGCGGCACTTGGACTGCCGCGTGGCCGCCAGGTGCGCCGCATCATCCTGCCGCAGGCAATGCGTTCGATCCTGCCGGCCGCGTTCAACGATGTGATCGGCCTGGCCAAGAGCACCTCGGTGGTCTACGTGCTGGCGCTGCCGGAGCTGTTCTACACCGTGCAGGTGATCTACCGCCGCAATCTGGAAGTGGTGCCATTGCTGATGGTGGCCACGGTCTGGTACCTGGTGATCCTGACCGTGTTGTCGCTGCTGCAGCGGCGCGTGGAGCAACGCTTCGCGCGCGGCCAACTGCAGCGCGAGCGCTCGGTGTCGCGGGTGTCGTCACCGGTGCGGACATCCAGTGATGCCGCACCGCGCGTGGCCAACCGCCCGCGCATCGCCACCCAGGTTGAAGCGGGCGAGGGCGCTGCGGTGTCGCTGCATGGTGTGGGCAAGGTGTTCGGCGAGCAGCCGGTGCTGGAAGACGTGAACCTGGACCTGCGCGCTGGAAGCGTGACGGTTCTGATCGGCCCGTCCGGCGCCGGCAAATCCACGCTGCTGCGGCTGATCAACCACTTGGAGCGTGCCGACAGCGGCTATGTGACCGTGGGCGGCCAGCTGATCGGCTACCGCCGCGAGGGTGACACCTTGTACGAACTGCCCGAGCGTGAGATCCGCCGCCGTCGTGCGGAAGTGGGCATGGTGTTCCAGGGCTTCAACCTGTTCCCGCACCTGACCGCGCTGGAGAACATCATCGAAGCGCCGATCGCAGTACGCGGTGTGCCGCGCGCGCAGGCCGAGCAGCAGGCGCGCACGCTGCTGGAGCGGGTCGGCCTGGCCGACAAGGCCGATGCGTTCCCGCGCCAGCTGTCCGGTGGCCAGCAGCAGCGCATCGCGATCGCCCGCGCGCTGGCGCTGCAGCCGAAGGTGCTGCTGTTCGACGAACCCACGTCGGCGCTGGATCCGGAACTGGTGGCCGAGGTGCTGAGCGTGATCGAAGAACTGGCCCGTTCGGGTACCACGCTGGTGATCGTCACCCATGAGCTGAGCTTCGCCCGCCGCGTGGCCGACCACGTGGTGATGATGGACCAGGGCCGGGTGATCGAGCAGGGCACGCCCGAGGCCCTGTTCGAGCGCCCGCGCCAGCAACGCACCGCCGATTTCCTGGCCAAGACCCTGTAACCCTCAAGGAATGCCATGAGCCCTGCAGCACCCCGTCGCCCCTCACGCAGCACCTTGTTGATCGCAGGCGTGCTGGTCATCGGCATCGCCGGCATCGTCTACTCGCGCGTGCGCCAGGCCCCGGATGCCGGCGCCGTGGCCGCGACCAGCCTGGCCGGCGCGAACACCGCCATCCTGAAGGGCACGCTCGACCCGAAGGCGCAGGCCTTGATTCCGGCTGGCTACCGCTTCGTCACGCCGGGCGCATTCACCGTGGCGACCCACCCGGGGCAGCTGCCGCTGGCCGATTACGGCGCCGACAGCAAGGACGTGGTCGGTATCGAGCCCGACATCGCACGGCTGATCGCCGATGCGTTGGGCCTGAAGCTGGTGATCGTGCCGGTGGCGTGGGCCGACTGGCCGCTGGGGCTGGAATCGGGCAAGTACGATGCGGTGCTGTCGAACGTGACGGTCACCGAGGAGCGAAAGAAGAAGTTCGATTTCTCCAGCTACCGTTACGACCTGCTGGGCATCTACACGCGCACTGATGGGCCGATCCAGAAGATCGAAAAGCCGGCCGACGTTGCCGGGCTGAAGGTGGTGGTCGGTGCCAGCACCAACCAGGACCAGATCCTGCGGCAGTGGGACCAGCAGAACATCGCTGCCGGCTTGAAGCCGGTGGAGTACCAGTACTTCGATGACGCGGTGGTCGGCCGGTTGGCGGTGATCACCGGGCGGGCCGATGTCTCGTTCGAGCCCAATGCCACCGGCGCGTACTCGGCACGCGACGGCAAGGTGCGGCGCGTGGGCCTGTTCCCCGGCGGATGGCCGAACGCTGCGGCGATCTCGGTGACCACCCGCAAGGGCAGCGGCCTGGCTGATGCGGTGACGCAGGCGCTGAACACGCAGATTGCCAGTGGTACCTATGCGCAGGCGCTGAAGCGATGGAACGTGGCCGAGGAAGCCGTGCCGCAGTCGCAGACCAATCCGCCGGGGTTGCCAACGTTGCAATGACACCGGGCGTGGCCCGGGTGACCCCCCGCTTTGTAGAGCCAAGCCTTGCTCGGCTGCTTTACCAGCGCGCCTCCAGCGTTTTGAACGGTTTCGCCAGCCGCACACCCTCGGCATCGAAGTCGGAAACGCTATGCCCATCCACACGCACCGTCTTCGGCATGGTGCGCGCCGGCCACCAGACTTTCACTGCCGTCCCGCTGCGCAACCCCTTGCCCAGCGTGACCGTCAGCGTGCCGTCGCGCTGCCGCGCCTGCATCTGCAACGTGCCATACGCGGTCGGCAGCCGCTCCACCGCCAACCCATCGCCCGCCACCCACGACAGCGGCGTGCCCGGCAGCAATGACAATGCATCATCGTCTTCGCGCATCAGCATGCCGAACAGCGTGCGGCCATACTCGGCACCAATCCAGGTATGCGGCATGTCGCCCAGGTAGCGGGGGAAACGCAGCCGCGAGTGCACGACCTCGGCCAGTACCTGCCACTCAAGCGGGCGCCGATCATGCAGCAGTCCCTGCAGCAGCTCATCGGCAACCTGCGGTTGGCCCAGGTGCACATAGCTCAGCACGTTGCGGATCTCATACGGCGTATAGGCGTACAGCGCTTCGGGCTGGCTGCGCTTGCGCACATCCTCCAGATAACGCGCGAAGGTGGTCCGCAGTGCCTCGGCGGGCAGCACGCTCTGCGCACCGGTGGGGTCCAGTGCGATCGATACGCCGGTTGGATCGCCATCGCCCAGGTCGGCCGAGGAGGGGATGAAGTCGATGCCCTTCCACGCCATCGTCGCCTGGATAGAGGCGTGCAGCGCGCCGTAGAGCAGCTTGTATTGCTCGCGCGCCCAGACAGCAGTCTCGTGGTCGCCCAGTGCCTCGGCCAGCCACGCGCCGTCGTGCCAGCCCTTCAGTCCCCAGTAGTCATCCCAGTAGCTGTGGGTGGGCGAGGGGTAGCCCTCGTGGCTGATCGACGGCGCAATGATGCCCGCGAAGCGTTCCGGTGCCGGCTGGTCGGCCTTGTAGCCGGGCACCAGCGTGCGCTCGCGCAGTTCCTGCAGAAAGCGCAGCGCCGCTTTCACTTTCGGCAGATAGGCGCGCACTGTTTCTGGCCCGCCATCGAGGCGCGCGACATCGGCCACCAGCGTCACGTACTGGCCCTGGCTGTCGTACTCGATGTCCGAACCAAAGCCGGTGTTGACACTGCCATCGTCGTTGAGGATCGGCGAGACCAGGCCGTTGGCATGCACGCCGTGTTCGCTGTACCAGGCCAGGTAGTCGCGCGCGACGCGTGCTTCGCCCATGCGCAGCAGCACCGCCGAGGTGGCCATGCCGTCGCGGATGAAGGAGCGGTTGTAGTTGCGGGGCCCGGGCTGCATGGCCGGGCCGGTCTGGTTGATCAGCATGTAGGCGGCCTGCGCGCGCAGCATGTCGACCAGTGAGGGATCGGGCAGGCGCAGCCCGACCTGGCCCAGCCGTGCCTGCCAGTCCGCAGAGGCCTGCGTGGCCAGGGAATCGAACGCCGTATTGGCATCGCGGGGCAGCGTGGCCAGATCAAGCGCAGGCGCCTCGGGCAGTGCGCCCTTGCTATCGGCGGCGGCAGTACCCAGCGGGAACGCGACCACGATGGCATCGCTGGCGCCCGGTGCCAGTGATACACGGTAGTTGAGCGCGGCGGCGGCAAGACCCTGGTCATCACGCGCCTGTTGCGTGGAGGGCAGCTGGCCGGCAGCCAGGGTCGCGGTGATTTCCGTTGCGCCTTCCCTGCCAAACGGCGCCGCGCCGGACGCAGCCACCGGCGTGAGCGACTGCAGCAGCGTGCGTCCATTGATGCGCACGGCCTGTCCATCGATCGCCACATCGCGGATGGGTGACAGCCCGCCGTTCTGCCACGGTGGATTCATCTGCATCGGGCGCACGACCAGGCTGAGCGTGCCGTCGATCCTGGTGCCGCCGGTGTTGTGCAGGCGATGACGCAGGAAGGTCACCGGCTGGCCATTGCGCTCGATGGCGAACGCTTCACTGCGCAGCTCCAGGCCAGGTTGCGGTGACCAGGTAGCGGAGGGCATCGGCTTCCAGCCGTCCCGCAATGCATGCTGCACGTTCTGCCCGGCCGCACCCGCAGTGCTCCCATCGGCGCTGCGCCAGATCGGCTGCACCAACGGCGCGCCCTTGAAGGCTTCCAGGTTTCCGTACTCGTCGAAGATCGATTTCTGTCGTCCTGCGTGCACGCCGACGGCCGTCCAATAGGTCTGCTGCATCTGCAGTGAGGCTGGGAACAACGGGCGCTCCGCGCCGCTGGCGGCGATCTGATACTGCTTCATCGGTGTCATCACGGCTTTTGGGCCGAGCAGGCGCAGGCGTGCCACCTTTGGTGCAGATCCATCCACGCTCAGGCGGAATGCACGCACGGCCTGTGCGGCATTGGCGGCCAGCCAGCTCTGGCGGTGGCTGGCCGCCTGCGCATCGTGCGCGAGGTCCTGCCACCGGCCCTGTGCATCCTGAACCTGCAATCGGGCAGGGCCGCGGCTGCCATCAGCCCAGTCGACCACCAGACCAGCCGTCGATTGAGCCTGCGGCAGCGTGATCTCTAACGCATGGGATCCATTTGTCCCGGCCGGAATCGGGACGGTGCCGCCGCCTTGCCAGAGCGCTGCTGCCTGCGTTGCATCGATACCGCTGATGCGTGCGCTGAGCGTGCTGTCCAGCGGCTCCATCTCGAAGATCGACACGCCCCAGTCGGAAGTGCGCTGCGGACTGGCCAGCCGCAGATAGCGCGCCTGCCGCGGCGCGAAGTACAGCGTTTCCACATCGCCCAGTGAATCGGCCATCGTGTACGCGGTCTGCCACTGCGTGCCATCCAGTGAGGTCTGTAGCGAATAGCCTTCCGGATTGGAGACATCCCAGGTGAGGCGCGCGCCGGACAGCAGGGTGGGCGCGCCCAGGTCGATCTGGAACCAGTGGCCGGGGCTGAAGGCGCCGCCGGTCACGGTCTTCGGGTCGCCGTCGATCAGGTGGCCGATCGCCATCGCCGGTACCTGTTGCGATGAACTGCTGGCCTGCCATTGGCTGCGCGGGGTGAGGGTCTGTGCCTGTGCGCTGGAGACCAGGGCGGCCAACAGCAGGGCCGCGGCAAGGCGCAACGGGAAAAGCGGGGTGGAGACCTTGGAGCGTTCGGCGCGCAACGTCATTACGGACAGCCTCGCAGGTTCGACCGGAATCGGGCGAGCGCTACGCTAGCAAGGGATGTAATCGGTTACATGACGCACTGCAGCGCCGCTGGACGCTGGCCCCGCCATCACGGGAGGGCTGACGGATGTGGCTCTGGACGTGTAGCGCGGATTGGCTAGGGTCACATCGCAAGTCTTTTAGTTTGGTTGTCATTTGACAACTTACGTGAGCCGTGTGCAGACTATGGAGAACAAGGAATGTCTCGAGCGCGTCATCCAGACAAGGACATCGAAGCGGCGTTGCAGTTCGCGGAGGACCGTGGGTGGAGGCTCCGTATGGCGTGCGGCCATGCGTGGGGCCGGATGTATTGCCCTTACAACGACACCGATTGCCGATGCGGGGAGTTCTGCATCGTGAGCGTCTGGAGCACGCCGCGAAGCGGCAGCCATCATGCAAGGGCCTTGCGGCGTGTGGTCGAGAACTGCAGTCGTGAGCAATGAGATCAGGCTTCGTCAGAAGCGAAGGGGTCAATCATGGAATTCAACTTCACCCTGAAGTACCGCTTGCCGGACACAGGCAATGAAATCGGCGTCCTCGAGCAGCGCCTGGCCGAAGGCGGCTGTGACGACGCGCTTGTGGGCCTTGGGCTGCCGGGACGGCTGGCCCTGGCGTTCTGCCGCGAAGCAGACAGCGCAGGGGCTGCCCTGCGTTCGGCGCTGGACGATGTGCAGCGGGCCGTGCCCGGTGCCGAACTGGTTGAAGTGAGCCCCGATCTGGTGGGGCTCACTGACGTCGCAGACCTGCTCGGAATGTCGCGCCAGAACATGCGGAAGCTCATGCTGGCCAACCCGCAGTCGTTTCCGTCCCCCGTGCATGACGGCTCGACCTCGATCTGGCATCTGGTCGACATTCTCGGTTGGCTGCGAGCGCGCGGCAGCGGGAAAGTCACGACGGAAATGACCGAGCTCGCCGCCGCTGCGCTGCAGATCAATCTGGCCCGGGAAGGGCGCAGGCTTCACCCGAAGACGTAGCAGCGGCCAGAATCGGAGCCCATCGCATTACAGCTCCACCGTCTCCCACCATCGCGTACCCGCCTGCGGCGCCTGCATGTCCAGTGCTTCGCCCATCATCGGCGTGGCCACCGGCACATTCTTTGCGGCCGCCAATGCCGTGATGCGTTCGAACGGCTGCTGCCATGCGTGCAGGGCCAGATCGAAGGTGCCATTGTGGATCGGCAGCAGCCACTTGCCGCGCAGGTCCAGGTGCGCCTGCAGCGTCTGTTCCGGCTGCATGTGCACGAACGCCCAGCGCGGATCGTAGGCACCGGTCTCGATCATGGTCAGGTCGAACGGACCGTATTTTTCGCCGATGGCCTTGAAGCCATCGAAGTAGCCGGTGTCACCGCTGAAGAAAATGCGGAAATCATCGTCCTGGATCACCCATGACGCCCACAGGCTGCGATCACTGTCGCCCAGTCCGCGGCCGGAGAAATGCTGGCCGGGGGTGGCGGTCAGGCGCAGGCCATTGGCCTCGGTCGATTGCCACCAGTCCAGCTGTTCGACCTTGCTGGCGTCCACGCCCCAGGCGATCAGCTGGTCGCCGACGCCGAGCGGTGCAATGAAGCGCGCGGTCTTGCCGGCCAGCTGCATCACCGCTGCGTGGTCGAGGTGGTCGTAGTGGTTGTGCGAGAGGATCACGCCGGCGATCGGCGGCAGATCGTCGATGCTGATCGGCGGCGCATGGAAGCGGGCCGGGCCCATCCACTGCACCGGCGAGGCGCGCTCGGAGAACACCGGGTCGGTCAGCCAGTACTGGCCGCGCAGCTTCAGCAGGATCGTAGAGTGCCCCAGCCGGAACAGGCTGCGGTCCGGCGCGGCGTCCAGTGTGGCGCGGTCCAGCGGCTGCACTGGAATCGGGTGCGCGGGCACGGTGCCCTTGGGTTTGTTGAAGAGGAACGTCCACCAGATCTCCAGGCCGTCGCGCAGGCCCATCGCTGGACGGGGCAGGGCATTGCGGAACTTGCCATCACGGTACTGCGGCGACTCGGGGAAGTCGGGGAGGGACCAGGACTTGCAGAAGGTGTAGGCGGTCACGGCGAGGATTCCAAGCAGGAGGACAAGGAGCAGGCGCTTCATGGGTGACGTCCGCTGAGTACACTGCACAGTGTAGTTTCGGGTTTTCCAAAAGTACACTGCCGAGTGTAAAATGGAAGCATCCGTTCAGTTATCCGGTTCCCGCCATGCCCCGTGCCCCGCAACGCCTGACCGACCGCAAACGCGAAGCCATCGTGCGCGCGGCGGTGGAGGAGTTCCGTGCCGCGGGCTACGAGGCGACCAGCATGGACCGCATTGCCGAGGCGGCCGGGGTCTCCAAGCGCACCGTCTACAACCACTTCCCGAGCAAGGAAGCGCTGTTCTCGATGATCCTGGAGGAGCTGTGGGAGCGCAGCGTGGCCAGCGACGCATTGCCGTACCGCGCCGACCAGCCGCTGCAGGCGCAGTTGCTGCAGTTGCTGGGGCAGAAGCTGGAATTGCTCAGCGATGCCAACTTCATCGACCTGGCGCGGGTGGCGATGGCCGAGATCATCCACTCACCGGAGCGTGCGCAAGCCATCGTCTGCCGCATGGGTGAAAAGGAAAGCGGCGAGAGTGCATGGATCCGCGCGGCCATCGCTGATGGCCGGTTGCGCGAGGTCGATCCGGAATTTGCTGGCCACCAGCTGCACGGGCTGGTGAAGAGCTTTGCGTTCTGGCCCCAAGTGACGATGGGGCAGGCGCCGTTGAACGCACAGGAGCGTGCACGCGTGGCCGAATCGGCGGTGGCGATGTTCCTGGGTTTCTACGCGGTCTAGCTGGCGGCGAAGCGGAGGAACTCGTCGGCCGGCAGCGCCGCCGAGTACAGATAGCCTTGGCCGACATCCACGCCCAGGGCCCGCAGCTTCTGCTCCTGCGCCAGGGTTTCGGTACCTTCGGCCACCACGATTGCGCCGCAGCGGTGCGCAACCTCGACGATGAAGCGCACGATCGACTGCGACTTGGCGTCGGACAGTGTGGCGATCAGCGCCTGTTCGATCTTGACCTCGGCGATGGCCAGCTGCGAGAGCAGGATCAGGGTTGAATAGCCAGCGCCGAAATCATCCAGCGACAGGGTGACCTCTGCCGCCAGCAGCTGTGCGATGTTGGCATCTACCACGTCGCGCTCGACGATCTCGGTCCATTCGACGATCTCCAGGCGCAACATCACGCCAGGCACATCGTGCAGCTGCAGCAGTTCCTGCAGGCGCAGGCCGAAGTCGGGCAGGCGCAGTGACTCGGCCGAAACGTTCACTGCGATCTTCAGTTGCGTGCCATCGCGTCGGCACTGCTGCAGGAAGTGGATGGCCGACTGCAGCGTGGCCCATTCCAGTTCAGCCAGCCGTCCCTGCCGGCGCAGCAGGGAGATCACCCGCATCGGCGCGATCAGCCGGCCCTCGCCGTCGCGCATGCGCAGCAGTGCTTCGGCGCCGACCAGTTGGCGATCCTGCAGGCGATGCTTGGGCTGGTAGCACAGCGGTGCGTCGCCCTGCTGCAGCCAACGTTCGAGAGCGACTTCGATCAGGGCGTCGATCTCGCTGTCGCGCTGGATCGGGTCGTCGAAGAACACGACGCCGGATTCGATCGCACTCAGTGCAACGGTGATCGCACGGAACGGAAGATGTCCTTCGTCGGCATCTACGGGGGGCTTCAATTCGACTACTGCACAGCGGAACAGCGGCCGGAAACCGGGCCAATCGCGGCCGACCTGCTCGGCCAGGTTGCTGGCCAGCTCGGTGATCTGGGGCTGCGTGCGCAGTTCGGACAAGGTCAGGTCGCGCACCAGGATCGCCAGCGCGGCATCGCCGAACTGGTAGATCTCCAGTTGCGTGGCCGGCAGCGAGGGCAGCAGCCGATGTACTTCTTCGGTGCTGTCGCGCTGCCAGATACCGTTGTCCTGCAGCGGACCATAGCGCAGGCGCAGATCGCGCAGGTTGCCCATCTCGGCCACGATCAGGCAGGCCTTGCCGATGCCGTCGTTGTCGCGCCAGTAATGCTGCAGGCGTTCGCCGAGCGCACGCATGTTGGGCAGGCCACTGATCGGATCGATGCGCAGCCAGGCCTGTTCGCGCTGGCGTTGTGCATCGATCTGCGCATCGTTGTAGACCAGTGCGAACACCGCGCCGAGCATCAGCAGTGAGAGTGGCAGTGCCAGCAGGCGCTGGATTGCCAACTCCTCCACGGGTAGCTGATGGGCGCCGATGATTGCTACCCCCAGTGCCAGGCCCAACGCAGTGACGACGATACGAACGCCCCAGGCCTGCAGGATCAGGCGCAGCGAGAGTTCATTGAGCATGCGTGGGTGCAGGCGCCTGCGCAGCCAGACGCCGGCCAGCATCTGCAGCGTGGCCTCGAGGCCGGCAGGCAGGAAATACTGGGTGCCGGCGAACTGGTAGCGGGCCAGCAGGCTGGCGCCCAGGCAGGCCAGGCCACCGCGCCAGCCGCCGAGCAGGCCGCTGACCAGCAGGATGTCGAAACCCAGGTGGAGCTTGACCACGCCCTGGCTGTAGCGGGCCACGAACCAGGAATTGAACAGGTAGATCAGGCCCAGCGCCACGCCCACGTATAGACGGCGGCCTTCAATGGCGTGGCCGGCGCGGCGGGTGGCGATCAGCAGCACGCCGATCATGCCGATGACCGCCGTGGCCTGCAGCAGGTACAGCGGCAGGCTGGGCAGGGCGCTGTCCAGGACCTGGGCCGAGACCCGTGAAAGCGCATCCATAGCAGGTTCCCGCCTGTGACCGACGGCCAGTGACGAGCAGCGTAGTCGCAGCAGCGCGCAGGTTCAATTGCGCTGGCTGCGTTCGGGCAGGAGGTGTTCTGCCATGAAATCCACGAACGCGCGTACACGCGGCTGCTGATGGCGATGGCTTGGCCAGAGGGCCCAGAAGGTGCTTCGCTCAGTGCTCCATGGGTCCAGAACGCTGACGAGCGAACCGCGGTCCAGCGCATCACGCGTGGTGAAGTCGGGCAGGCACGCAATGCCATGGCCATCGATGGCCATGTGCAGGATCGTCTCAAGATGATTGGCGGTCATTGCGGCAGTCAGCCGGGTTTCAGCGCCTCCCTCACGTGCGGGCAGTGGCCAGCGTTCGATCAGGCCGGTGCCGGGAAAGCGATGGAGAAGGCATGCGTGGCCGCTCAGCTCGTCCGGGTGCTGCGGCGTGCCGCGCTGGGCGAAGTACGCAGGGGCGCCCACGCACAGCAGGCGGGTACTGCCGAGGTTGCGGCCGTGCAGCCGGGAGTCGGCGGGGCTGCCTGTGCGGACGACGGCATCGAAGCCTTCCTCGATGACATCGACCAGGCGGTCGCTGAAGTGCAGGTCGAGTTCGATGGCGGGGAAGCGCTGCGCAAACGCCGAAAGCACCGGCAGCATCAGACCGCTGGCGAGTGGAAGACTGACCTTCAGGCGACCGCTGGGCGCGGCGTGGGCATCGGTCAGTTCGCGTTCTGCCGCAGCGACCTCGATCATGATGCGGCGGCAGCGTTCAAGGAACTGCTCGCCTTCGGCAGTCAGGCTGACGCTGCGGGTATTGCGATTCAGCAGGCGGGCGCCCAGGCGCTCTTCCAGCCGGGGCGATGGTCTTGCTTGCGGCCGAAGGGGTGATGCCACGCTGTCGTGCTGCGGCCGCGAAGCTGCGTGCTTCGGCGACCAGAACGAAGAGGCTGAGACCGGCAAAGCTGTCCATGACGTGGCCATTGATGACGTTTGTGTCATTAAAGTATGGAGCGAATGACGGATTCTTACGCAATAGCGTCGTCGATAGCATCAATGCGGTGGCGCTTGGCCACGCTCGAGTTTCATCGACATGTCTGTTGCCTCTGCTGAGACGGCCGGATCATCACGCTTTGGCGTGGTGCTGGCAGGGTGTCTGACGGCGCTCACCATTCCCTTGAGCATTGCCAGCCCCGCCGTGGGCATTCCTGCCATCCGGGACGCGCTGGGCGGTTCCCCTGCGGCGTTGTCCTGGATCATCAACGCCTATCTGTTGACCTACGGCTGCACCACGCTGGTGGCCGGTGGACTGGCCGATCTGCATGGCAGGCGCCGGATCTGGATTCTGGGCGGCGCGTTGTTTGCGCTCGTCACCGGCCTGATTCCCTTGATGCCCGATGTGGCGTGGATCAATGTCCTGAGACTGCTCCAGGGGATGGCGGCGTCGGCAGCGTTTGCCGGCGCGATGGCGTCGCTGGCGCAGGTGTTCGACGGCCAGGCGCGGGCAAGGGTTTTCAGCCTGATCGGCACCACCTTTGGTGCAGGGGCCGCAGGCGGTCCGCTGCTGGCGGGCGGGTTGATCGATGCGCTGGGCTGGGAATGGGTGTTCTTCCTGCCTGCGTTGCTGGCCGCCCTGACCGTACCGCTGGTCGCCCTGTCATCCGCCGAATCGAGAAACGCCGGTTCGCCGCGCCTGGATTGGCTGGGGGCCATCACCTTCATGCTGGCGCTGGGCTCACTCACCTACGCCATGATCGTGTTGCCGGAACGTGGCCTGCTGCATCCGCAGACGCTGGTACTGCTGGCGCTCCCGGTGGTGTTGCTGGGCCTGTTCATTGCCGTGGAGCGCTCCCATCGAACACCTCTGCTGGATCTCGGCCTGTTCCGCAACCGGCGCTTTGTTGGCGTGCAGATTCTCGCCGCTGCACCCGCGTTCTCCTACGTCGTCCTTCTGGTCGTGCTGCCGGCGGGCTTCATCGGTGTTGAAGGACTGCGACCCACCGAGGCTGGACTGGCGATGGCAGCACTGTCTGCACCCTTGCTGGTTGTTCCGCTGGTTGCCGGTTACCTGCTGCGCTGGATTCCGGCGCGGACGCTGTGCTGTGCGGGCCTGCTGATCGGTGCGCTTGGGCTGGCATGGCTGGCGCAGGTGTTCCAGTTCCCGTCGGTGCGCTGGATGCCGATGCTGGTCATCGGAATCGGCATCGGCCTTCCCTGGGGGATCATGGATGGCCTGGCGGTCAGCGTGGTCGGCAAGGAACAGGCCGGCATGGCCGCTGGCATCTTCAATGCGATGCGACTGGCAGGCGATTCCATTGCCCTCGCGCTTGTCGGCATCATGCTCTCGGCCCGGATTGGCGGGAACATGATGCTGGAGGCCGGCGTCGTGGCCCGTGCCGCCGTGCGCAGGCTGTCCATGGGCGACCTTGGCGGAGCGGTGGAGGCATTGCCCGGCGTTTCGAGAACGGCGCTTGCCCAGGCATACGTGGAGGCCGTCCGTGGCCAGCTGTTTGTCCTGGCGATGGCGACCGTGCTGACCGCCATCGTGCTTGGGTACCTGTTGCGCGAAGAGGTCGAGCCTGGCCTGAGCAGGGGCAGTCAGTAGCGCGGGTCGGCGATGGCCGGCAGCACCAGTTCGCGCACGAAGCCGGACGGTGACAACTGCAGCAGCGCGCGCACCATCGCAACGACGTCGTGCACCGGCACCAGTTCACCGTCGCCGCGCGCTGCGGCCTCTGAAACCGGAACCGACAGCGCATCGTCGGTGTTGAGGTAGCCCAGCTGCAGGCTGGTCACCGCCAGGCGGCGATCGCGGAAACCCTCGCGCAGTGCATCGGCGATGCCGTTGAGTGCGAACTTGGATGCACCGAACGCCACTTCCGGGCGGCCGCTGCGCGGCAGTGCCGAGGTCGACCCGGTCAGCACCAGCTGCGGGCGTGGCGCGCCCAGCACCCGCGGCAGCAGGCGCTGCAGCAGCACCAGGGTCGCGGTGATGTTGACGTCGACCAGCTGGGTGAGCGCGGCATCGCTCTCGTCGAGGAAGGCGTACTCGTCGCTGAAGGCGGTCTCTTCCCAGATGCCCAGGTTGTGGATCAGCACATCCAGATCGGCCGGTGCCCGCGCTGCGATGTGATTGGCAGCCAGGGTGGGTTGGGACAGATCGGCCTCGATCCACTGCAGGATGACACCCTCGGGGCATTCAAGGTCGCGCGGACGGCTGCGCGAAACGCCGATGACGGTGTCGCCCGCACTGCACAGGCCTTCCACGAACGCCCGACCCAGGCCCCTGCTGGCGCCGATGACCATCAATTTCATGTTGCTTCCTTGTTGTACTGCGGCGGCCTCAGTCGGCAGCCAGAATGGTGTCCCAGTCGGCGAACGCGCGCAGGCCGCTGCGCTCGGCGGTAATGATCGAGGCGGTGTTGTCGAGCTGGCAACGGTACTGAGGCTGCAGCCCGGCCGCCTGCGCGGACATGGCCATGGCGTGTGCCAGCTGGCGCGCGTGCCCGCGACCGCGGGCCTCGGGCAGGGTCAGCACGCCCATGTCGGCCAGGGCTGGATCCAGGCTCCACGGGTACATGCTTCCCGCGGCAACCAGCCGCTCGCCATCGAAGGCGCCGAACACCTGCCAGTGGTCCAGCTCGACCCAGGCGGCATCGAGATCCTCTTCGCTGGCGTTGGCCTGGAACACCTCGAACGCGGCTGCGTCGGCCGGGTCGAGACGGCGGATATGTGGTGGTGCAGGGCGCGCGGCCAGGGCCGCAAGTTCTGCGGCAGGGAAGTAGAAGACACGATCCGCACCATGCGTGCGCTGGCCGAGCTGCTGCAGGCGCTGTTGCAGCTGTGCCAGCGTCCAGTGCGGTTGCGCATGCAGGTGCAGGCGAGCCGCCAGGGCAGGGCGCAACAGTGCGCGAGCGGGGCCGACGAGTGGATGCAGCAGCATGCCGTCCTCGCCCTCGTCGAAATCATCGCTGCACGCCAACTGCAGCAGTGGATCATCCTGCAGCGTGCGCTGCCCGCAGAACACGCCGCGCCAGGTCGCATCGATCAACGGAGCAAACACATCATCCATGACCGGTGTCTCGCTCAGTGCCGGGGCAGGTCCACCTGCAGGCCGGCGGCCTTCCATTCGGGGTAACCGGCGGCGAGCCGCTGCGCGGTCAGTCCGGCCTCGCGCAGCATCGCCACCGCATCGTTGGACAGCACGCAGTAGGGACCGCGGCAGTACGCGACAATGTGGACGGCACGCGGCAGTTCGTCCATCCGTGCACGCAGTTCCGTAACGGGAATGTTCAGCGCGCCGGGCAGGTGGCCCAGATCGAATTCCTCGCGCGGCCGCACATCCAGCAGCACCACGCTGCTGCGTTGTTCCAGCAGCTGCTCCACGGTCAGTCCTTCCAGCGCATCGCGGCGCTGCAGGCTGTCGTGGATCACGCCGTGCATTTCGCTGCGCTGGTGGTCGGCATAGTCGCGCAGTGCGGCCAGCAGGTTGCCCAGCGGGCCATCACCGCTGCGGTAGAGGATGCGCTTGCCGTCACGGCGGGTCTGTACCAGGCCGGCACGGCGCAGCTGCTGCAGGTGCTGGGAGGTATTGGCCACCGACAGGCCGGTCAGTTCAGCCAGGCGTTCCACGGCGCGCTCGCCTTGGGCGATGTGCTCCAGCAGGGCCAGGCGATGGGCATGGCCGAGCGTGCGGGCGATCTCGGCCAAGGCCTCAAGCGGTGAGGGTGGTGGCTCTGTTGCAGCGTTCATGCGGGGCACGCTAGCATCGCTCTATCATTCAAGCAAATAATTGAAGGTGTGCGATATGCTT
This sequence comes from Stenotrophomonas sp. YJH_SMC_119, assembly GCF_059368315.1. Lineage (NCBI taxonomy): Bacteria > Pseudomonadati > Pseudomonadota > Gammaproteobacteria > Lysobacterales > Lysobacteraceae > Stenotrophomonas > Stenotrophomonas sp. YJH_SMC_119. The sequence continues at coordinate 253,927 of NZ_JCAFRP010000004.1, forward strand.
GGCCAGGCGACATTCGTGATGGATGCGGTGGTAGTCGGCGTGGGAGCGACCGCAGTAATGGACCTGTGGGCGGTGGTGCAGCGGCGGCTGTTCGGCATTCCCTCGTTGGATTTTGCGATGGTCGGGCGTTGGCTGGGGCACCTGCCACGCGGGCGCTTCCGCCACGATGGCATCGGCCGCGCGGCAGCGGTCGGTGGCGAGCGCGCGCTGGGGTGGACCGCGCATTACGTGATCGGTGTGGTGTTCGCCACGTTGTTGCTGGTCGTGGTCGGGAGCGATTGGGGGCAGGCACCCACCCTGTGGCCGGCGCTGGCCTTCGGCATTCTCAGTGTTGCCGCGCCGTTCTTCATCCTTCAGCCGGGCATGGGTGCCGGCATTGCCGCTTCGAAGACCCCGGCGCCGGGCAAGGCACGCCTGCGCAGCCTGGTGGCGCACAGCGTGTTCGGCGTGGGCATGTACCTTTCCGCGCTGCTGTTGGCCGCGGTTCGTGCAGGGTGAGCGAAAATCGGTGGGGTCACCGGCAACAGGAACACCCCGGCATGGAAGCACCTGATCCCTTCGCTGATGGCATGCCGCTACCGTGGGCATGGCAGGAAACGTTGGCCGATGCGCGCATCGAGCGGCAGTCGATCGGCGTGTCGCGCGCGGATGTAGCCCGTGTGCAACGGCCGGGGCAGGCCGATGCCTTCGTGAAGTCGGAAGTGATCGACGCCTTCAGTGAGCTCGGTGATGAGATCGCGCGCCTGCGCTGGCTGCAGGAACAGGGACAACCGGTACCAACGGTAATTGCCACCGCCGAAGAAGCGGGCCGGCGCTGGTTGCTGATGAGCGCGCTGCCCGGCCGCGACCTGGCTTCGTCGCCGGAACTCGCGCCGCAGCAGCTGGTGGAACTGCTGGCCGACGCGCTGCGCGGGCTGCATGCGTTGCCGGTGGCAGCCTGTCCGTTTGACCAGCGACTGGTCTCGCGCCTGCAGGCCGCGCAGGCCCGCGTCGAAGCGGGCCTGGTGGACGCCGATGATTTCGATGATGAGCGCCTGGGCCAGAGTCCGCAGCAGGTCTTCGCCGAATTGTGCAGCACCCGACCCGATCATGAAGACCTGGTGGTCAGCCATGGCGATGCCTGCCTGCCGAACCTGATGGTGGTCGAGGGGCGTTTCAGCGGTTTCATCGACTGTGGGCGACTGGGTGTTGCCGACCGCTACCAGGACCTGGCGCTGGCTGCGCGCAGCCTGGTCCACAACTTCGGCGACACGCGTTGGGTGGCGCCGTTGTTCCAGCGCTACGGCGCGGTGGCCGACGAGCGCCGGCTGGCGTTCTACCGCTTGCTCGACGAGTTCTTCTGACCCCGCGCGTGGCTGGCGATGGCCGCGCAGATCAGGCCACCCACCACGCTCAGGTGCTCCAGCGCGAAGAACAGGGCCAGCTGCTGTTCCGCGCCGTGCTTGGTCCAGAAGGTATGCACGACGACGATGGTCAGCAGCATGAACACTGCCAGCACGCCGCTGCCCAGCCAGAGCAGGCGATCAAGCAGCAGGCACAGTGAGCCACCCAGCAGCACCACCGCGCTGGCGAGGTTGAACAGCACAGGCGGCTGCAGCCCGGCGGCCTGCATTTCGGCCACGCTGTTGTCCCACGCCAGCAGCTTGGCCAGGCCCGAGGACAGGAACACCACGGCCAGCAGCAGCCGGGCGAGGAACCACAGCACGCGGCTGTCGAGCAGGGTGGCGATCATCCGTGGCATGCAGGAACTCCGGGTTGAGCGTGGGGCGGGCCGGGCAGCATCGGGCCTCAACCGCGGTTGAGGTCAAGGCTGGCTGAACGAAGCCCGATGGTGGTCGGGTTGTTGCCTTCTAATTGGACGAACGTTCGTTCACTATTTGCGCCATGAAGCGAGCCGACCGCAACGAGCAACGCATCGCGCAGATCCTGCAGGCCGCCCTGCAGTGCTTCCTCGCGAAGGGATTCCACCAGACCAGCATGCGTGACATCGCGCAGGCGGCCGGTGTCAGCCTGGGCAATCTCTACAACCACTTCCCGGGCAAGGAGGCGATCATCCTTGCCGTGGCGGTGGCTGAGAGCGAAGAGCTGGCACCGTTGCTGCAGCGACTGGCCGCGTCCGAAGGCGAGCGCGCACAGGTGCTGGCTTTCCTTCGGGACTTCCACGCACTGTGCCGGCAGCCGGAATGGGCGACGCTCGCCGTCGAAGTGCTGGCCGAGAGCGCACGCAATCCGGCCGTAGCCGAGGCATTTGCGGCCAATCGCAGGCAGTTGCAGGCGGTCCTGGCCGAAGCGCTGCAGCAGGTGGCACAGCGCGAACGCCGGCGTCCCGTGTTGGCCCCCGCATTGCAGGCGCAGGTGCTGCTGGATGCCATTGAAAGCGATGCACTGCGTCGGGGGCTGGGCGAGGCCGGTGGCGGCGATGAGGCATCGCTGGATCTTGGACTGCTCGCGCTGCTGCTCGGGGCGCGCGCATGAGTGCCGTTGACCGGCGATTGCACGGCCTTGATCTGGCGCGCTACCTGGCCTTGGCCGGCATGGTGCTGGTCAACTTCCGCCTGGCGATGGCCGTGCCGGCAGAGGGCGCCGGATGGTTGGCAGGCTTCTTCCACTTTCTGGAAGGCAAGGCTTCGGCGACGTTCGTTACGCTGGCTGGCTTGGGCCTGGTGTTGGCCACGCAGCGGCAAGGGGGGTGGCCGGCCAGCGTGCAGACCTGGAGGCGCGCGCTGTTCCTGATGGTGCTGGGCCTGCTCAACCTGACCCTGTTCCCGGCCGATATCCTGCACTACTACGCGGTGTATTTCGCGCTGGCCGTGGTGTGGCTGCGTGCCTCGCCGCGCGTGCTGCTGGCCAGCATCGTGGGCCTGGCGGCCTGTTCGTTCTGGGCGTTGCTGCACTGGGATTACAGCCAGGGATGGAACTGGCAGACGCTGGAATACGCCGGCCTGTGGCAGTGGCCGGGCGCGGCCCGCAACCTGCTGTTCAATGGCTTCCACCCGTTGATGCCGTGGCTGTGCTTCTTCCTGCTGGGGATGCTGCTGGCACGGCTTCAGTTGTCGCAGCCGCGGGTGCAGCATGCATTGCTGGTGCTGGGGCTGCTGTTGATCGGGGCTGGACATGGCGTGCAGCAGCTTGCGCAGGGAACGCCCTGGCAGGTGTGGCTGGGAACGCAGCCGATGCCGCCGGGACCGGCTTATGTGCTTACGGGTGCGGGTGCGGCCTGCAGTGTCATCGCCGCGTGCCTGTGGCTGGCGCGTGTGCGACCGGGTGACTGGTTGGAGCCGTTCACCGCGGCCGGACGCATGACCCTGACCCTGTATGTGGGCCACATCCTGCTGGGCATGGGCACGCTGGAAAGCCTGGGCCTGCTCGATGGCAGCGCGTCGCTCGCATCGGTGCTGCTGTGGGCGCTGCTGTTCCTGATGCTGGCGACGGGCGCGGCCTGGCTATGGTCGTGGCAGTTCGCACGCGGCCCGCTGGAGACGGTGATGCGGCGCATCGCAGGCTAGTTCCCTGGTGGTGCTGAAGCGATGTTGTGACGGACATGTCTGTGCCGCGGCGAACGCATCTGCGATAGTGGTGGCAGGTAACACTTTCTGCTTGCATCCATGTCATTCGCTTCGGCGCAGCATCTCGGCGAAGTCCTGCAACAATCCTATGGCATCACCCCCACCGCCGTGGTGCCACGCCCGGTGGGCGCCGACGCCAATGCCAGCGTGTATCGCGTCGATGCGCGGCACGGGCAGTGGTGGTTGAAATGCCGTACCTACCAGGTCGCCCCAGCGGTGTGGGACAGCCTGCATTGGATGCGCGGCACGCTGGGTATCGATGAGATCGTCGCGCCGTGGCCGGCGTTGACCGGTGGTGCGTCTGTGCAGCGCTGGGGATTGCAGTTCACCCTGTTCCCGTATGTGGAAGGCCAGTCCGGGTTCGAGGCGGCGTTGAGCCGCACGCAGTGGAAACGGCTGGGGGAGGTGCTGCGGCGGCTGCATGGCGCGCAGTTGCCAGCGGAACTGCAGCAGGCACTGCCGATCGTACGGCTGGAAACCGCGGCGCTGGAGACCGTCGGGCAATGGTTGGCCGGCGAGGGCCTGGCGGCTGCGAAGGACGGGCTGGGCCGCGCATTCGTTTCGGTATGGGACCAGCAGCATGCGCGCATCGCGGCGCTGCATGCGCAGGCACGGGAGCTGCTCGCGGCGTTGCAGGACGCGCCGGTAGACCTGCATCTGTGCCACACCGATCTGCATGCCGGCAACCTGCTGATGGGCAATGACGGGGGCCTGCACCTGATCGATTGGGATGGTCTGTCGCTGGCCCCGCGCGAGCGTGACCTGATGTTCATCGGTGCCGCTGTTGGCGGGCGCTGGGGTCGCGAGAATCCACTGGGGTTCGAGGAGGGCTACGGCAGCGACCGCGGTGACCCACGCTGGATCGCCTGGTACCGGCACTGGCGCATTCTGCAGGACCTGATCGAGTTCCAGCAGGTGCTGCTGGGCAGTGACGGAGAGGACCGATCGCCGCAGCTGCGCCGGCAGTCGCTGCACTACCTGGGGGAGCAGTTCGCACCGGGCAATGTGTTCGATGCGGCGGAGCGGGTATATCGCGCGCTGGATCAGGTTCCAGGCCGTTGCCAGGATCGCCCTAGGTAGAGTCGACTGTTAGTCGACTGCGCTTCGATTGGAACAGGCAAAGCCCGCGCTGCGCGCGGGAGTCGACTAACAGTCGACTCTACCCATGGCCTGTCCATGCACGACCCGTGGCTTGCCCGTGCAGGCCCCATGGCTTGTCCATGCAGATGGTTTTCATTCGGCGGGCTTGGCTGCTGCCGAGGCCGCCGCGCTTGCGGCGCGGCGCGACAACACCGCTTCGCGGTGGGCGATGTAGGCGTTGGCGGCGAGGATGATGCCGGCACCGATGAGCGTCCAGCGATCCACGCTTTCGTTGAACAGCAGCCAGCCGAGCAGCGTTACCAGCGGCAGCTGCAGGAAGCTGATCGGGGTCAGCGCCGAGACTTCACCGAGCCGCAACGCCCGCGTCCACAGCAGCTGACCGACGGTGCCCAGCACGCCGGTGGCCAGCAGCCACAGCCACGCCATGCCGGAGGGCCAGACCCAGACGAACAGTGCCGGGACCAGCGACAGCGGCACCCAGAACACGTAGGTGTAGAGCACCACGGTGTCAGCGCTGTCGACACGGGTCAGCTGCTTGATCTGGATCGCCACCAATGAGCTGAGCACGGCGGCTGCCACCGCTACCAGGCTGCCCGCGGTGAAGCCGGCGGTACCGGGGCGCACGATCACCAGCACACCGATGAATCCAACCACCACCGCGGCCCAGCGCCGTATACGCACGGTCTCGCCCAGCCACAGCACGGCGGCGATGGTGACGAACAACGGCGTGGAGTACGAGAGGGAAACCGCCTGCGCCAGTGGCAGATGGCCCAGTGCCCAGAACGCGCACAGCATCGAACCCAAGCCAATCGCACTGCGCACGAAATAACGCGGCAGCTGCTGCGTTTTCAGTGGTGCATGGCCGGGGCGCAGCAGCATCGGCAGCAACGCGAGCAGGCCAAAGGCATTGCGAAAGAACGCCACTTCCTGGGTTGGTACGTACCGGGTGGCGTAGCGGATGGCGACGGCCATCAGGCCGAATGCCATCGTGCTGCCGAGCATCAGCAGCGCCGCCCGCATCGGGGTGGCGCTGGGGGAGAGGGCGGGGGTGTTCACCACTGTGCGCCGAGCAGGCGGGGCTCCGGTTCGATCGGCACGCCGAACTTCTCCAGCACCGAAGCGGAGATGCGTCGCGCCAGCGCCAGCAGTTCAGCACCGCTGGCATTGCCATGGTTGACCAGTACCAGCGCGTGGCTGGGGGCCACGCCGGCATCGCCTTCGCGGAAGCCCTTCCAGCCGCAGGACTCGATCATCCATGCCGCCGAGACCTTGCGCTTGTCGTCCTGCTCGGCCGGGAACACGGGCAGGTCGGGGAAGTGCTGCAGCAGGACGTCGACCTGTTCCAGCGGCAGCACCGGGTTCTTGAAGAAACTGCCGGCGTTGCCCAGCACATCCGGGTCGGGGAGCTTGCGGCGGCGGATCGCGATCACCGCGTTGGCCACGTCCACTGCGCTCGGCAGCTCCACGCCCTGTGCCTGCAGTTCCTCGCGGATGCCGGCATAGTCCATGCGCAGGTCGTGCAGCAGCGGCAACTTCAGTTCGATGGCGGTGATCAGGTAGCGGTCCATCTGCTGCTTGAACACGCTGTCGCGGTAGGTGAAGCGACACTGCTCGTTGTCCAGCCGTACCCAGGTTTGTTCCTGGCAGTCCCAGGCCTCGACCGCCTGGATGAACTCGCCGACCTGCGCACCGTAGGCGCCGATGTTCTGGATCGGCGCGGCACCGGCGGTGCCGGGAATCAGGGCCAGGTTCTCCAGCCCGGACAAGCCTTCCTGCAGCGACCACATCACCAGGCCATGCCAGGGGACGCCGGCCCCGGCGCGGATCACTGCGTGGTCAGCGCGGTGTTCCAGGAAACTGATGTCACGGTTGCCGAACACCAGCACGGTGCCCGGCAGGTCTTCGGCGATCAGTACGTTGCTGCCGGCACCCAGTACCAACAGGGGACCGCTGGCCACTTCGGGCAATGCCAGCACTTCCGGCAGCAGTGCGGCATCGTGCAGTTCCAGCAGCTGCGCGGCGCTGGCCTGCACGTGGAAGGTGTTCAGCGCCTGCAGTGGCGCATTGCGGGTGAGCGTCCAGCGCAGCGGGGCGTTGCCGTCGACGGTATCCATGGGCGCGCTCACAGTGGGGCCACCGCGCCGCGGCTCGGCGCTTCGCGGCGGCGACGGATCGCCTCCACGCATTCGGAGACCAACGCCGGGCCACGGAAGATCAAGCCGCTGTAGCACTGCACCAGCGCCGCGCCTGCGGCCATCTTGGCCACCGCATCGGCACCGGACAGGATGCCTCCGACACCCACCAGCGGCACCGACTCGGGCAGGCGCGAGCGCAGGCGGCGCAGCACCAGGGTGGACTGCTCCAGCACCGGCGCACCGGACAGGCCGCCGGCCTCGTTGGCCAGCGGGTCGCCGGCCACCTTGCTGTGGTCGATGGTGGTGTTGGTGGCGATCACGCCGTCCACCTGCAGTTCGCCCAGCACGCGCGCGGCGGCATCGATGTCGCGGTCACTCAGGTCCGGTGCAACCTTGACCAGCATCGGCACACGGCGGCCGTGGCGCGCCGCGAGATCTTCCTGGCGGTCGCGCAACTGGCTGACCAGCTGGCGCAGCGCGGTCTCTTCCTGCAATTCACGCAGGCCGGCGGTGTTGGGCGAGGAGATGTTGACGGTGATGTAGTCCGCCAGCGGATACACCTTGTCCAGGCAGGCGATGTAATCGTCCACCGCCTGTTCGTTCGGGGTGTCCTTGTTCTTGCCGATGTTGATGCCGAGCAGGCCGCGGCGGTTGCGCGCGCGCTCGACATTGCGCACCAGCGCGTCCACGCCCGCATTGTTGAAGCCCATGCGGTTGATGATCGCGTTGTGTTCCGGCAGGCGGAACAGGCGCGGCTGCGGGTTGCCGGCCTGCGGGCGCGGGGTGATGGTGCCGATCTCGACGAAGCCGAAGCCGAGCGCGAACAGCGCATCGATGTGCTCGCCATTCTTGTCCAGGCCGGCAGCCAGGCCGACCGGATTGGGGAAGGTCTGCCCGAACACCGTGCTGGGCATCGGCGCGATGCGTGCGGCCAGCAGCGGCGTGGTGCCGGTGCGGTAGGCCAGGTCCAGTGCGGACAGGCCCAGGCCGTGGGCGCGCTCGGCGTCGAGCGAGAACAGGAAGGGGCGGGCAAGCGAATACATGCGTCGGTTCAGTCCAGCGTGCCGAGGAAGGCTCGGGTTCGATATTCAAAAGCGACCTGGCCGTCGACCGCGTGGGCGGCGAACAGGTCCTGCAGAGCGTCGATCATCGGCGCGTGGCGAGGATGACCGGATTGGGGTGCGTAGGAGGAGGACAGCAGGCGCCCGCGCAGGGCGTCGAAGTCCAGATGCTGTACGTTCGGCAACTCCACCATGCCGCGCAGGCCGCGGCCGAACCAGGCCTGCATGGTGGCATCGTCCTGGTAGCGCTCGGCCACCGCGGTGTAATCGGTGCCGTAGTCCAGCAGCAGCTGTTCGTAGCCGACCAGGAATGGACTGGCATCGAGCAGGCGCGAATTCCAGTAGATCAGTGCCAGGCCACCGGGGCAGAGGATGCGCTGCCACTCGGCGCGCACCGCCACGGTGTCGAACCAGTGGAACGCCTGCGCGACGCTGACCAGATCGATGCTGGCATCGTCCAGGCCGGTGGCCTCGGCGCGGCCATCGACGGCGGAAAAGCCCGGATACTGCGGCGCCAGCCACTCTTCGGCGGCGGCGCGCATGGCGGCGTTCGGCTCGACCGCCACCAGCGGATGACCGCTGGCCAGAAACTGACGGCTGGAAATGCCGGTGCCAGCACCGATGTCGGCGACACGGGCCTGGTGACTGACATCCATCGGGCCGTGCAGCCATTCCAGCAGCGCGGGCGGGTAATCGGGCCGGTAGCGGACGTAGTCGGCGACGCGGCTGCTGAAGCGTTCAGTGCTGTCGGAGGTGGTCATGGCGTCAGTTCGACACCGCGGCCAGCCACGCCAGGCCACCGAAGAACAGGATGAAGACCAGGATGGCGGCAAGTACCGCGCCGACCATCACCCAGCCCAGCACCAGGCCGGTAACGGCCAGGCCATCACCTTCCAGTTCGTGCGGGCGGCGGCGGATCTCGGCGCGGGCCATGTGGCCGGTGATGATGGCCACGATGCTGGCCACGAAGGGCAGGACGGTCCAGCTGGCGATGCCCATGACCAGGCTGACCACGGCCAGGGCGCTTGTCTGTCGGGGTGCCACGCTCATCGGGGTCCTCCTTGGCAGTGTGCACATGATAGTGCCTCTGCCCGGGCAATCCCATGCCCGGCGGATGCGATGGCAGGCGTGGACCCTGGTGGGCGAACGAGGTGCAAGCCCTGGTAGGCGTCGACCTCGGTCGACGAAAGGCATTTCAGCAGGGTAGGCGTCGACCTTGGTCGGCGAAAGGCATGCCAACCAAGGTTGGCAGCGACCGGAGTGCCGGTATCAGCCCATCAACACCTGGCCGCCATCCACGTTGAGCACGCTGCCTGTGACCCAGCGCGCCAGCGGCGAGCACAGGAACAGGGCGGCGTCGGCAATTTCGCGCGGATGGCCGAAGCGGCCGAACGGGATCTTCGCCAGGGTGCCGTGGTACAGCGCCGGATCTTCGGTGCGGCGGCGATCCCACAGGCCGTCATCGAACTCGATCGAGCCCGGCGCGATCGCATTGACCCGGATCCGGTCCCTGGCCAGCGCCAATGCCTGCGACGTGGTGTAGTGCGACAGCGCGGCCTTTGCGGCGGCGTAGGGCGCGCCACCGGGGCGCGGCTGCTGTGCGGCGATCGAGGACAGGTTGAGGATGCAGGCATCGCTGGATGCGCGCAGCCACGGCAGTGCCAGGCGCGAGGCCCGTACCGCCGCCATCAGGTCGATCTGCAGGCTGGCGGCCCAGCCATCCTCGTCGTCGGCCATGCCGTAGCCGGTAGCGTTGTTGATCAGTACATCGATGCCGCCGAGTGCATCGGCAGCGGCCTGCAGCCAGGCCTGGATCTGGCCGGCGTCGGCCAGATCGGCGGAGACGGTATGCAGCGGGGTGCCCTGTGCCTGCGCATCGGCACGCAGGGCATCCAGGCCGGCCTGGCCACGTGCGCAGACCGAGACCTGCGCACCGGCGCCGGCAAATGCCAGCGCCATTTCACGACCGATGCCCTTGCTGCCGCCGGCGATCAGCACGCGGCGACCGGTGAAGTCGAGGGTCGGAGCCCCATTGGGGATCCGGCCCTGGGCAGGGGTCAGATCCCCGGAGGGGCTCTGACCCGCAGCCATGGCAGAAACGTCTGCCATCACAGATCGAACTTGATGCCCTGGGCCAGCGGCAGCGAGTCCGAATAGTTGATGGTGTTGGTCTGGCGGCGCATGTAGACCTTCCACGCATCCGAACCGGACTCGCGGCCACCGCCGGTGTCCTTCTCGCCACCGAAGGCGCCGCCGATCTCCGCACCGGACGTGCCGATGTTGATGTTGGCGATGCCGCAGTCGCTGCCAGCGGCCGACAGGAACTTCTCGGCAGTCTTCAGGTTCTGGGTGAAGATCGAGGACGACAGGCCCTGCGGCACGCCATTCTGCATGTCGATGGCTTCATCGAGGGTGTCGTACGGCATCACGTACAGGATCGGCGCGAAGGTCTCGTGCTGGACCACGGCATCGCTGTTCTTCAGGCCGGAGACAATCGCCGGCAGCACGAAGTTGCCGGCGCGGTCGATGCGGGTGCCGCCGGTTTCGATGGTGCCGCCGGCAGCCTTGGCCTGGGCGATGGCATCGAGGAACTGCTGCACGGCGCCGTCGCTGTTCAGTGGGCCCATCAGGTTGGCCGCATCGGTCGGGTCGCCGATCTTGCCTTCGACCTGCTTGTAGGCCTTGACCAGGGTGGCCAGCACGTCGGCGTAGATCGAGCGGTGCACGATCAGGCGGCGGGTGGTGGTGCAGCGCTGGCCGGCGGTGCCGACGGCGCCGAACACGATGCCCGGCACGGCCAGCTTCAGGTCGGCGGTTTCGTCCAGGATGATGGCGTTGTTGCCACCCAGTTCCAGCAGGCAGCGGCCGAGGCGACGCGCGACCTTCTCGTTGACGGTGCGGCCGACCTGGGTCGAGCCGGTGAAGCTGATCAGCGGCACGCGACGGTCATCGACCATCTTTTCCGACAGCGCGGTGCCCGCATCGTTGATCAGGAAGAAGATGTCCGGGAAACCGGCTTCGCGCAGGGCGTCGTTGCAGATCTTCAGCGAGGCGATGGCGGTCAGCGGCGTCTTGTTGGACGGCTTCCAGATGCACACGTCGCCACAGATGGCGGCCAGGAACGAGTTCCAGCTCCACACCGCGACCGGGAAGTTGAAGGCGGAGATGATGCCGACCAGGCCCAGCGGGTGGTACTGCTCGTACATGCGGTGGCCGGGGCGCTCGGAATGCATGGTGTAGCCGTACAGCATGCGGCTCTGGCCCACGGCGAAATCCGCGATGTCGATCATCTCCTGCACTTCGCCGTCGCCTTCCGGCTTGCTCTTGCCCATTTCCAGCGCCACCAGCGAACCCAGGGCGTCCTTGTGCTTGCGCAGTGCTTCGCCGCACAGGCGCACGGCTTCGCCGCGACGCGGGGCTGGCGTGGTACGCCAGATCTTGAAGGCTTCCTGGGCGCGGGCGACGACGGTCTCGTACTCGGCCTCGGTGGTCGCGCGGACCTGCGCGATCGGCTCGCCGGTGGTCGGGTTGACCGGGGTGATCAGCTCACCGCTGGTCGCGCTCGACCACTCCCCGTTGCCCAGGTACGTGCCAGCGTTGATCGCGTCCAGGCCAAGGGACTTGAGCAGCTCGGAAGACATGCGGACTCCTGTGTTTCGTTACGTTGTTTGGTGCCATCGCGGGCAGGTGGGGGGCGCGATGAACTGAATCGCCGATGGTAGCAGAGCGGCCTGTCCGGCCATGGTGCAACGCGCCAGCGCCGCCGTGTGGAGCACGAATGCTTGGAGGGTAGGGTGTGTTGCCTGTAAACTTCCCGGCTGCATGGCCCCGTAGCTCAGCTGGATAGAGCGTCCCCCTCCTAAGGGGAAGGTCGCCCGTTCGAATCGGGCCGGGGTCACCAGAATCAATAACTTAGGAAGACTCAGTGGCGAGCATTTCCCACTGTTCCCTGCATATCCACAGGATTTGGTCCCAGTGGTCCCAACGCCGCGGATCAGTATTTGAGCTTCGCTACGGCGCCATCGTCGCCCTCAGGAGTTAGGTGAGCGTAGAACTTCTCGGTCGTGGCGTAATCAGCGTGTCCGGCCAGAATCTGCACCCGTCGCAATGGCACTCCGGCCATGACCATGTGGGCGCAGAAGGTGTGCCGTAGTCGGTGGAGGCTGCCGCCGATCCCAGCCCGCTTGGCATTGGACGCGAACCAGTCGGATACGGTGTCTTTGTGCACGGCCACCAGCGGATCGGGTAGGCGGCGCAGCGCCCAGCGCGCATACCGGTTAAGCGGCACCTCGCGCCACTTGCCTGACTTCGTGCGCCCCTGGCCATCTTCGTCTGGCTCGCTCTCGACCCTGAGTCTGCTCCCTGCCACCGAATCCTTGCCCAGTCCAACCAGCTCACCACGGCGCAGACCCGTGTGGGCAATGAAAAGCCACAGAGGCGCCCGACCGGGGTTCGCACGGTACAGCTTGCGCATCGCGGCCCGGTCGTAGAACCGCACCGCTACGCTGCGGACGCCGCGCGGTGCCTGGGTTTCCTCCAGCGGGTTGAAGTCCAGTTCCTTCCACTTCACGCCACGCCGGAACGCGGCCTGCAGCCTACGCACTTCCTTGCCCACGGTCTCTGGTGCCACCTTGTCCTTGGTCAGGCGATCTGTCTTGTATGACTCCATTTCCATCGGGCGCAGGGTGTCGATCGGTCGATGGCCGAAGCGAGCAATGAACAGTCGGACCTCGCTCTTTGCCTTCCCGTGCGTGGTCGGGTGTTCCGCCTTGTACCAGTCCAGGTACGCCTCCAAGAAATCCTTGACAGTGGGCAGCCGGGGGAGGATGCGCACACCATGGGTCAGTTCCGCTTCTTTCGCTGCTCGTACGCCCTCAGCCTCGCGTGGGCTGACGCGACCAATGGCGACACGGCTTCGCTTGCCGCCTTCCCGCCAGTTGAGGTACGCGGCGCCATCGTGCCAGAAGATTGTGACCTTGACCATTGCTTGGAGCCGTAGATTGCAGAGTAGAGGACAGCCTTCTCGTATAGCTTCTTGCCCATGAAATTTCGTGGTTCGATGCCGTAGTCGGCGATGTTCGAATCGAACTGGCTTCGTGAAACCCCGCAGTAGTGCGCGGCCTCGTCCACGGTCAGCCAGTCCTTTCCGACGATGTCTAGCTTTTCAGCAGCTCCCATCGGGTCCTCCTTCAGTTCGTGGCCAGCGCAGCGCGCAGCTGCTCGGTGGCGGTGCTCATGCAAACAGGTCCAGTTGGGCCGGCAGTGCCGGTAGTGGCGCGATAGAGGCGGCTCCGGATCCACCCATCCCGAGTTGCTGCATTCGCACCAGAAGTCGCGCGGCATAGTTCTCGCTGTTCCTGATGAACCGTGAGTGCTGGGCGGACCTGTATCGGTCACCGGCGTGGCTACGCAGTAGCAATGCGTCCCGCTCTTTGCGCAGCTCCCGGATGTGGTGGAGCGTTTGGGAGTACGCACCCGGCAGGCGCCGGCGGTCGTACTCGTCCTCATCGGGGTCAGGCACGTGCGTTGTGTCCTGGGCGATCATCGGAACATCTCCAGTTGCTGCGGCACGGTCGGACGACGAATGGCGTAGGGGCTGGGATCTCGCTCGTTGAGCAGGTCCTGGGCGACATGGAAGTGGTAGCCGCGGCCGTTCATGTCGGTGATGAAAACCATCGGGAAGTAGCAGACCGCGATGGCTCCGGAGCAGAGCAGGTAGTAGCCGCGACCACACGGCGCGCGGCCGGCCTCGGTGCTGCTGTCCAGCATGTCGCGCGTCTAGCCGGCAGCAATGCGGACGGCTACCGCGTTCGATGCGATCTCCCATGCTTCGTCTCGGTCCATGATCCGCGAGGACACCATGCCCATGGTTCGCAGCGCGGCGTCCATGTCGCCGGCAGCGAGCGCCTGAAGTGCGTGGCCGCGGGCCTCCCACAGACGAGCGTCCTGGGGGGCGATCGAGTCGAGCTCGACCCCGGACATGCTGGCCAGCTGCCGGCCGACCTCGCGGTGGTCGATTGCCTCAGCCATGAGCGCACCTCCGCCAGCACCAGCGCAAGCGGTGAGCAGCTGGTCAGCCATTCTCATTCTCCTGCGCATGGCAGCCGCGTGGCAGAATTCGCTCCGACATCAAGGAGGTGTGGCCATGGGTATTTGTCCGCTGGCAGCAGATTGGGGCAACGTTGCGGATTGGATTGCGGCCGGAGTAGCTGCTGCTGGAGCTGTCGCGGTTTGGCTCGTTACGAAAGCTGCGAATCGAACGGCGAGCGCATCGCACGAACTCGCTCGGCAGATGAAGGAGCGTGACGATGAGGTCCGACGTCGTGATCAGGCGGTTTTGATCGCGCTCATTTACGCAGAGGTGCTTTCTGCAGCGATATCCTATGCAGATCTTCTCGAACATCTTGTCACGGGGAATTCGCTCGAATGGGCAGTAGAAAGCGAAGTTAACTTGGACAAGTTGGAGCGTTTGGCTGCCGGTCCAGGTCTGGTAAGGTCGAAAAAAGAGATTGGGCGACTCAATCTCCTTCCAACGGAAATTTGTGAGCAGCTGGCGATGGGGCTTGCCCTTACTGACCTGTGTGCTGAGAACGTGCGCTTGCTTCGACAAGCTAACGATCGAGACGGACAGGAGGAGCAGTTCGAGGTTCTTTGCAATAGCGTGCAAGGTGCTGCCAAAGCATTCGCTGCGGCGAGTGCACGCATGAAGCTGCTGATGGTCTCGAATGAGCGAGTTGAAGCTCATGTCGACACTCCCCACGCCTGATGGTCGATCTTCTTCACTCGGCCGAACAACTGGCGGCGGGAGTTCAACAGCTGCAGCGCGATGTGCCGGCGGTGGTCGGTGAGCTGGAACGTCCGCGTCTCGATGTGCAGCTTTCCGGCCAGGTCGCGGCGGAACAGGCGGTAGGTGAGGACGTGGCCGCCCAGCACCTTGTCGATGGACCGGCCCCGAGCGAAGCCCTCGGTGCGCTTCGGTAGCCTGCGGTCGCAGCGGTGGTGGGTCATGGCAGAATGCCCTCCAACATCAGGGAGGGTCTATGGCGATTGAGTTTTGTCCGTTGGCGGACGACGTAGGAAACTTGGCCGATTGGGCTGCGGTTTTTGTCGGTGCGATAGCAGCGATTGCCACTACAGTGGTGGCAGTGCTCGCATACAAAACGTCGGATCGAGCTACGGACATTGCCGAGAAGGCGAAGGACATTGCTGAGAAGGCGAAGGACATTGCTCAGCAGCAGCACCAAGAGGCAGCTGATCTGCGAGACGCCCAGGCTCGTATTCTCGGCAAGAGGCTGCGCCATGAAGTGACCCATCTGGCGCTGCGTGTCGGAGGTCTTCTCAGACAGCTCGACTCCGCCGTGAGCTTCGTTGGGCTGCCACATATTGAGAATGGCGACAAGCTGGTTGGTATGCTGGATGAAGCGTCGATGCCACTCTTGCCCGGCGGCCGTGCGGTAGAGGATCGAATTCACAACCTCCCAGATGCTTTGGGTGCTGATCTTGCGACGTTGATTGGCGCTGACCAGACATTGGAAGAGCGAGTTAGGAACATGCGAGCTCGACTGCATGCCGTTGGCCCGGATTCGCCGTGGGCGTATGGAGGAGAGACTACGGACTTCCTGATCCTCAAGAATCACCTTGATTGGATACGGGGGCTTGCCACGAACGTCGCTTTGCAGTTCATATCCTTCGAACTTGAGGGCCGAACCGAGTAGGAGCCGTAAGTTGATTGAAGACGGATTGGTCACCTGATAGGTCACGCGTGTACCCCCATCGCCTGCAGGTCGATTTCGTCAACCTTGTCGCGCAGGTAGCGGCGCGCGCGCCGCAGGTGGCCGGCGATCACAACTCGATCGTCATGGGCGAAGAAGGTCAGCACGTGCATATGCAGTGCACGGCGGTGGTCGCGGCGGTACAGGCGCCACGTGATTGCGCTGCCGCCGAAGGTTGGGAACCGGCCCCAGGCGAAGCCCAGCGTCTCCTTGGGCGCGCGGCGTTCGATGTGGCGGCTCATGCCTGTGCTGCCTTTTTGCCACCGCGGCGATAGTGTCCACCCTCAACCACCTGGCGGCGGCCGATCGTGCTCTTGTCGATGCCGCTGTTGCCCAGGATCTGGACCTTACCGCCGCCGGCCTCGAAGCGCGCCATGTCGCCGGCCAGCTTCTGCCGGGCCTGGTCCTTTTCGCGATCGGTCG
This sequence comes from Stenotrophomonas sp. YJH_SMC_119, assembly GCF_059368315.1. Lineage (NCBI taxonomy): Bacteria > Pseudomonadati > Pseudomonadota > Gammaproteobacteria > Lysobacterales > Lysobacteraceae > Stenotrophomonas > Stenotrophomonas sp. YJH_SMC_119. The sequence continues at coordinate 269,985 of NZ_JCAFRP010000004.1, forward strand.
CGCCACTGAAGACGGGCTTCACGTGGATGCTGGTCATGCTGCTGCTCCTTCGTAGACCCAGCGACGCACGGTCCCAAACGCGACGCGCAGCGCGGCGCTGATCTGGTTGACGGTGTTGCCGCTGGCCCGGAGCTGCCGGGCGCGGCGCTTAGTGGTGGCCGGCCAGTACAGGGCGTGAGGCTGGCGTGGTACCGGCATCCCCTGGCAGCGGGCCATGTCCTGGACCGCGCGGGGCGAGCGCCCGAGGGCGGCCGCAACGGTCATCGCGTCGCGGCCCTCCATCTGGCGCAGGGCCCGCAGTTCGCTGGTGCGCCAGAACTCCATCACGCTGCCAGCGGGTACTGGTCGGCCGCATCCTGCAGGCCGTGGATCATGGCCCGGCACATGTCCGGGAACTGCGCCTGGTCGTACAGCTTCGCCGCGCCGGTGGCGTTGATCGGCTTGAACCCCAGCAGGGCCAGACCGTCGGCGCTGATCGAGAGCGGGGCGACCCTATCGCTGCGGCAGCAGGTGCGCGGGCGGTACAACCCAGCCAACGACACGCCGCTGCTTCGGTTCGGGTTCGACATGCGCAACCGTGGCGTGGAGAGCTGGCTGCAGTCGAATTCCTCGCGCCTGATCAGCGGCGTGGTGGAGGACGCCACAGCCACCAGGCGATGAATGGTCAGGTACGCCGGTTCGGAGAGCCGTTCCAAACCCCCAACGGTGCGTTGATGCGGTTCCCCGGCGACACGTCGCTCGGTGCCGGTCCGGAGGAAACCATCGGCTGCCGCTGCATGAAGCAATACCGGGTTGACATGGCGGCGGAGGTGAAGCGTGGCCAATAAGTTCGGGAGCCAGGTCCGCGCTTTCACGGAGAAGGCCAAGGCCATGCAGGGCGTGATCTTCCGCGAGTCGGCCACGAAGCTGATGGAGGAAGCCGGCACGCCAGAGGGACAGGGCGGGAAGATGCCGGTCGTCACGGGCACCCTGCGCAACTCCGTTGCGGCCTCGGTCGAGGGTATGCCTACGGATGGGGCACAGCCGCCGGAGGTGGTATTCGCCACCATTGAGCTGGGGCAGACCGTGTGGGCTGGCTGGACAGCGAAGTACGCCATGCGCATGGAGCACGGCTTTCAGGGCGAGGACAGCCTGGGCAGAACTTATGCCCAGACCGGTAAGGGCTTCGCGCGCGCGGCGGCACAGCGCTGGGATTTCATCGTGGCCGAGGTCACCGCCGACGTGAAAGGACGGATGGGATGAGCGATACCGCGATCTATGACGCATTCGCCACGCTGGCGGGGCAGTTCGCTGCGGCGCAGGGCCTGGCCTGCTCCTACCCGGGGCAGGGATTCACGCCGCCCACCGGCAAAGGTGCCCGCTGGCTGGAGCTGCAGTGGTTCCCGAATCGGACCGAGAACTACGGCATCGAGGACGATGGCCCGTTCCTGATGCAGGGGTTCGGCCAGCTGTCGGCCTGCTACCGGCCCGGGCAGGGGATCATGGTCGGTACCGCGATGACGGACCAGATCATCGCTGCCTTCGCCAAGGGCACGACCTTCGCCGGCATGCGGGTGGAGAGGAAGCCCTGGACGTCCAGCATCATTCAGGATCCGGAGCGGGTGATGCATCCGGTGACCATACCTTGGCGGGGCGTCACTGATTGAAACCCTGCTAACATCGTCCATGACAGTCATGGGAAGCGAATAATGGACGATATTGCTGCGCTCAAAAGCGAGCTGTCTGGTATCAATTTGGACGACGTCTCCGAGGACGATTCCGCGTATCTCTCTCAATGTCTTGACACAGTTCGACACGACATTGGGTTACTCCAGAAAGGCGAACTGGACGCAGGCGCGAAAGGACGTGTGCTGGCTGCTCTGGATGCTCTGAAGATTGCAATAGATGCGTCGAAGAGGAAGCGGGCTTTCAAGCGTGCGGAAGACGAGGCTAAGTTGAAATTGGCCGAAGCCCAGCGCAACCACGATCAGGCAGAGAAGGAAGCTAGGAAGGCTGTGCTTCACTTGCATGGGCTGCTCACCGCTCTCTCGCAAGGCTCCGATCTTAGAATTTGACGGTTCGATCAGTTCAATTGGAGCACATGCGACCTACGCCACCCAATCTCCATTTGGTCAGCAGCAACGAGATCCCGAACGAGGGTGAGCTGCAGGCCATGCGCGATGCCATCACCCGCATGAAGCGGAACCGGCAGCTGCTGGACGAGTTCTGCGCTGAGCAGGCGAGATTCGTCCGGGCCGAGTACTTGGCTTACGTGGAGGCGGGATTCACCCGGCCGCAGGCCATGCAACTGGTGTCTGCAAAACTGTCACCGAAAAAGTAACGCTTGCGTTAGATCTGGGCGTCCCCATGTCTACTTGACTTTAAAAAATAGGAGACGTCCATGCCGTACCAACTCAGTTTCGCTCCTGCGTCCAGCAATGATAATGATTGTGGCCCGACCTATGGGTTCATCCTTAACGCCGACAGCCTCCCTGGGGCTCTTTCCAAATGGATTGGGGCGCAAGGAACGATGATCGATGGTCAAGGGAGGCTGGTTCCAATACAGCTCGGCGCCGGGTCCAAAGAATCATCGCTTCGGATCTTGCCAGCAGATGGCAGCGACAAGCGAGAGCATGTGATTGTCAGTGTCAGTGGCGATCTGGGGGTTGGAACGTCGGTTGCGCTGGCTTGGCCGTCTAACCCTTACAACCCGCTGGCCTACAAGATCAGCTACTACGGCGAAATTTGATTGCCACAAGAAGCCCGCTGCCCAGCGGGCTTTTTCTTTTCAACGACCCCGCCCCGTGGCGGGTTTTTTTACGCCCATCGCGAGGAGATACGGCTATGGCCGCTGAAGCAAAGACCAACGCAGGTTCCAAGCTCTTCATCTGCGTCACCCCCAAGAATGCCGACCTGACCGAAACCGAGTTCGCGGCCCTGACCTTCGTCCAGGTGAAGAAGGTCGGCAGCATCGGCGAGCGCGGCATCAACACCAACATCGTGCAGTACGACACGCTGGACACGTTGGTTGCCCTGAAGGGCAAGGGCATCACCAACGCCGGCGACCCGCAGGTGAAGGTGGCCGAGGATCTGACCGACCCGGGGCAGGTGGCCCTGCGCGCCGCGGGCGCCCCCAACGTCCCGGACGCCTATGCGTTCAAGGTGGAACGCGCCGACGGCTCCATCGAGTATCTGCGGGGTCTGGTGACCGGTCCCAACGTGCCCGGTGGCCGCAATGAGGATTTCATCCTCAACACCTTCACCCTGGCGCTGAATCAGGCGCCGATCACGGTGGCCGCACCGGGCGGCCCTTAACCCTGCGAGATTGCATGTTCCTACGAATGAACCACAGAATTGACGGCCAATCTGAAAGGAGTCGCTCATGAGGCTTGATCGCAAGGGCAACCACGCTCTTGAACTGACCGTATCCAGCGTGGATCCGGATTACGACAATCAACGGCGACTCATGGTCTGCCTAGGTCGCGTGTCGGGAGTGAAGCCGATTGAGGTCCAGTACACGCACAAGCGCCAGTCAAAGAAGGAGACGTGGGTTTGGGTCACCTGTACCTGGGAAAGCCAAGAACTTGCGTCACTTGGCGAAGCGATGGCGTTCGTTCGAAGTGTGACTATTGGCGACTTAACCGACCTGCAGATCAAGCCTGACTCTGTGGCGCGTTTGAAGCGAATTGCGGGAATTGACTGGAAATCGATCTAGAACGATGCGCTGTTCATAAGTTAGCTGATATTCCCTGACTTACCCAATAAGGAGCCCGCCATGTGCGGGCTCTTTCTTTTTCGGAGACCCGACCATGACCGAACTGTCCAACATCGTGGCGGCCGAGCGCCGTCTGGAACTCCTCCACCCGGCAACCCAGGAGCCGGTGGGCCTGGTGCTGGTTCTGCTGCCCGACAGCCATCTGCAGGTGAAGGCCGCAGCCCGCAAGTCGATCAACGACCGCATCAGCCACCGCGGCAAGGTGAGTGCTGAGCAGCTCGAAGCCAGCCGCATCGGCATGCTGGCTGCCTCGGTGGGTGGCTGGGAGTGGCAGGGTGAGCTGACCTTCCACGGTAGCAAGCCCGAGTTCAACCCGCAGACGCTGCAGCAGCTGCTGAAGGAACTGCCTTGGGTGACGTCGCTGACGGCCGCGTCGATGGTGTTCGGTATCCAGTTGGCCTGGGCGTTCCCGCCCGGGGCAACCGACACCGAACGCACCGAGATCTGGCGCAGCCCGGGACCGAGTCTGGAAAGCGCGACGAAGCTGGGCGATTTCGCCTATCCCCAGAACCGGCACCGGCTCGATGGCTTGGCCGCCGGCGCGAAGTTCTACTTCTGGGGCCGGCTGGTGGATCGCAGCGGCAACATTGGGCCGTGGTATCCGGCCGGTGCAGGCGTGGTGGGCGAGTCGAGCACCGACGTGGCCGAGTACGACGCGTATTTCTCCGGCCTCATCAACAAGAGCGCGCTGAGGCAGGAACTGCTGTCGGAAATCGAGAGCATCAGCAGCATCGTCCCGTTGATCTGGGACGCAGATGCCACGTATGAGGCGGGCCAGACGGTGGTGCGCAACGGCAAGATCTGGTTGTGGACCGACGCCCCCCCCGGCAATGAGGAACCGCCGGGCACGAAGTGGAAGAGTGTGGGCGATGCTGTGGCCGAGGCCGGTGCGTTGGTTGGGCGAATCGACCAGCTGGAGCTGGACGTTACGGAGATCGACGGCAAGGTCACCGCGGTGGGGAACCGTGTGGACGGCTTGGTCGCGCAGTACAGCGCCGAGCATGCGGGCGATGAGGACTGGAACGCAGGTGATGAGGACTCGTTTGCAGGCACGGTCACCACGCTGACGGTCATTGCCAGTGGCGACTATGCGCTGAGCCGGCACGTGGATACCACCGAGGCGGCGGTGGGCGAAACCCGGGCGATGGTGCAGGCCACCTCGCAGGCTCTGGTCGACTTGGACGGGCAGATCAGCGCCTCGTACAGCCTGAAGCTGCAGATCGCCGCCAACGGGCAGTACTACGCGGCCGGCATGGGCATCGGCATCGAGAACCAGCCGGACGGCAGCTACCAGAGCCAGGTGCTGTTCACCGCCGATCGCTTTGCGTTCGTCAACCTGGTCAACGGGCAGCTGACCTCACCGTTCGTGATCCAGGGCGGCCAGACCTTCATCAACCAGGCGCTGATCGGAACGGCGTGGATCAACACGGCCAACATCGCGGATGCGGCGATCACCAACGCAATGATTGGTGGCGTCATCCAGTCAGACAACTATGTTCCAGGGCAAACCGGTTGGCGAATCAGCAAGGACGGTGGTTTCGAACTGAACGGGAACACGCCAGATGGCTACAAGTTGCGCGTAGTCAATCAAGGCGTCTACGTCTATCACCCGAACGGAGTTCCAGCTGTTGAAGTGGGGGTCTTGCTGTGACCCTAGTCGGGCTCCGCATACGACGAGCTGATGGCTACGTGGAGACCACGGTCACCACCAAGCTGTCCAAGATGATCGGGTCGTACAGATTCCCGCTCTACAACCCGGTGAACTCCAACAACAAATGGGTGGCGCCGCCTGAGGCGAATGGCGGGCTCGTCGTCAATGATTTCTCCGGCGGCGAGCCCTTCTACTACTTCACCTGCGAGGGGCAGCGATCGGTGTACGGAATGCTGGTCCCCTCCGTTACCGTGACAGGCAACAGCATCAACTGGTCCTGGGGTCCTGACGTGGTGAACTATCACGTCAGGATGGAGATGTTCTAGAGCCAGTCGATCACCAACACCGTGGGCGGCATCACCCTTCACTACGGGATCTACAGCTGATGGCCGTCGGACTTCGTGTGCGGAACCAAGGGACCGGGCAGATCCAGTCGTTGAGGTCGGCCAGTTCTTCCCTGGCACCAAGATTGGCATCGCCATCCCGTCTCCCAGGTTCTATTACGCATCGGTATCCCAGGACCGGTGTACTGGCTACGCCGATGCATTCCACATGACCAGCGACAATAGAATTTTCATGTCAAAGCATGAGACGTTCTCGCAAAATCTCATCACCAACACCTTCCCGGTCGGCGGCGTGACTATGGGCCCTCAGAGGGCCACGATCTTCATCGTGGACCTGACAGAGGTGCCGCTGGGGTTCGGCTGACACAGTGACGTTTTTGGCTGTGGGAACTAGGTCATGTCGCGGACTTGCAAGCCCCGCTAGGATGGTCCGGCGAGCAAGAGGCTCGCGATTAAAGAAATGGAGATGTCCGTGAAAGCATGTCTTTTGGGAATTTCGTTGCTTCTGGCAGCCGGTAGCGCAGCGTCCGCTCCTGCCAGCCAGTCCGATCTGTCTGGTGTGGCAAACGCAGCAGTTCAGATGAACCCGACGCTGGCTGTGCCGCCTGGCGTTACCTTGAGCGAGGTCGTCCGCATCTACAGACCTAACCTTGGCTCACACGTGAGCGTGAACTGGGACTACGGTCTCTACTTGCGGGATGGGTGGCACATTGAGGGAACTTTGGGATTCATCTCCTTGACTCCCTTTGAGAACAGCTTGCCGATCCGCGAATGTGTCTCGCATACTCCCTGGGACACCTTCAGTAGCACCGACGTGAACTGTGAGGGGCAGCCGATGCTCCCATACTCGCATCTACGGGGCTACATCTCGCAAGCCCAGTTGCCAGGTACTGTTCCCCTGTACCGCTGCCGCCATCTCTGGGAGGGGAAGTCGCGGCATTTTGATACCCTTCGCGCGGATTGCGACGGGGCGCCTGGCGCTATCCTTGACGGTCCTTTGGGTTACGTCTTCATGTGATCCCCTGCTGCCCAGCCATGGCTGGGCAGTTCAAGGTACGGGCAATCGCAGATTCTCGCCGTTTTCCGCGGCGACGTGTTGACAGTGCGACTGACGCGGGAGGCCTCCATCACCGGCGGCTAGCTAGCCGTCCTTTCGTATCCACGCGAACATGTGGGGCACATAGTCTGCCTTCCCCAGAGGGATGCCGTTATGGCGTAGGATGCAGTACGCGGTTATCAGGTGGAAGTAGAACTGAGGTGTTGCCCAGTTCGTTGCGTACTCATCGCCCTTCATTTCGAATGCAAGGCCACCAGTCAGTTCGATCACGACATGACGCGAGGCGCCGGCATCGATCTCTTCCGCTTCGCTGGTGGTCAAGTACTCCAGCGTTTGGTCTATGAGCGCACGTGCTTCGTCCATGTCGCTCGGCGGCTGGAGTGTCGGCAGGGGCTTGCCACCGAGACGGCTGATCACTTCACGGGCTTGGGTGCATACGAACTGAATCTGCTTGGCAAGGGAGTGCATATCTGGCGCCAATCGCGCTAACAGCAAGTTGCCCGGATCATATCCGAGGGTCTTGGCGTGGGCCTCGGCCTTTTCCAGTTGACCTCGGAGGGCGCGGAGCATCTGTGCTGAGCCACAAACGTTCAGTTGATGAATGGACATCGGGCTACCTTGTTCGCTGGAAACCTAGGCGGAATCGCTGGACCTTAGCAATTCGACGATCTTCTTGGCTCGGATGCATCGGGTTCACTGGACAGAACGGGCATAGAACATACATTTTTGGCTGACTTGAGGGGTGGCCAGACATCCCTGTATGGGTCTAGCGTTTTTGGTTCGGCGCGGCGCTTGGGGCCGCAGGCCGCTCAACCGGGGCGCGTGAGGAGCGGCTCGCCGACAAAGAGTCGAGCCAGGCTCGACCCTGCGATTTTGGCAAATTGACGATTTCGTCCAGCGCCGATCAGTCGCCGGTGGGCGGCGCGGTAACTGGCTTCGGTGGCAACAGCGGCGGTGCTTCGGGAACGGCAACTGGGCAACCGTAGGTGCCAGCAACATCCATGTACAGGCTGTAACGCTGGGTTGAAGCAAAACCCAAGCGCCACTCGGGATTGAACAACGGCCTAGGCCCAGGTGAAAGGCCTATGTCCATCGGGAGATTCAGAACTTCGTCGCCAATCATCACCGGCGTGGTTGCTTCCACGTACTGGATATCTTCGCTGCCTTCGGTGGTGATCACGTTCTTGCGCCGTATAGCAGCTGCCGGTGGGCGGGCGGGCAGCGTTCCGCGCGCCTGGAAGCCACCGTTGAATCCGGTATCCACCTTGACCAGCACATTCTGCTTGCCGGCACGGATCGGATAGCGGACGTCATACGCATCGCCCCACAGCGAGGATAGTGTCGCCATCCGTCGCGCGCATGGCACCGGGCTGGCAGCGGCCTGGATCACAAGGGCGTTTTGGTTGATACGCACCCGTCCAAGCGCGCGCAACACGTCCAGGCCGATGCGCGGTAGATCGTCCTTGCCCAGCACTGCAAAGGAGATATCGCGCACCAGAACACTTCCGATGTCCAGAGTCACCGGCGACGCCAGCGCATACACCGCCCCAGCCTTTCCATCGGCAACCATGAAACCTTCGGTGAGTTCCAGCCCGAGTTCGGCTGCCAGCGTGCGCCCGATGCGCGAATGCGCTGCGCCACTGTCCACGTGTACGCGCAGCTCGCGCTCACCGGCCTTAGTGCGCATCTTCAGGCTGAGTGTCGGCAGTTCGTTTTGCAATTGGATGGGAACATGGATATCGCTTGGAGGTGTTTGTGCCGCCAAGGCAGTGCGTGGCCAAGCTGTGAAGCGCTCGAAATGCGGCTCGCTGATGCCCGCTAGGTGGATGTCGCCCGCTTGCTGTTTGAGCATTGGGCGGATATCGCGGTCCAGCAGCGTTCGAACTTGGATCATCTGCGTCGCCCATCCGGCAATATCGCCCCGGATGAGCAAGTTGCCTGCCAAGGAGGCTGCACATAGGTACTCGATGCCTTTTACCTGTTCGCGGGGCTCGTTGGCCACCGCCTGAAGACATTGCTCGGCGGCCTTGCTGGAGCGGTCGATTTCGCCGCGGACACGGTAGAAGCCTGTCTGGCCAAGCAGCCCCTTAGCGCCCTGCGTCTTGCCCATCGCCTGCAGCGCGCCCAGTTCAGCACGGCGTACGCTGCGGGTATAGCCGTAGGGATCGCTCAGTTCACCCTCGGGTGTGTCGGCTGTCGCAGCTGAAGCCACTGCCGTAACGAATAATGCACTCACGCCCCACCAGCGTCGATTCATTGAGGTTGCTCCCTTCTACCCGGTTGGAACCTAGCATGGCGGCCATCACGACTTCCATCGCCGCCGCTCGACCCCTGAACGACGGTATATGGGTTGCCTCGTGGATCAGCAGGGACATGGTCCGGGCGGGCCGTTCCGCTGGTGCAGCAGCTACGCAGCGCCGCGCCGGTTCAGATCCAGTGGACACTGGGCAGTGCTCCAGCCATAGTCTCGGCTTGCCAATGGACGCGCCCCATGAGCATCCTCAATGTTCTGATCAGCCGTGACCAGCTTGTCATTGCAGTAGATACGCTTGCGGAGGATGCGCTTACCGGCGCCCACTCTGCTGGTGCCAAGATGCTCCTGATACCGCAGCACAACGTGCTGCTGGCGGCGAGAGGTGCGGCCCAGTTTTTCCTGAAGACCTACGAGCTGGTCCTGCAGGCCAGCTTCCGTGCGGATTTCTCCATTGAGAAGCTGTCCGCCGAGATGGGATCTGTAATGGACCAGCTATGGCTGAACTACGAGAAGGCCGCGGCGGAGGCTGACCTGCCAATCGAACAGCTGGGGGGACCGAGATCATCCTGGGCGGTTGGTCGTCGGGAAGTGGCAGGATGATGGCCACTGCCTATACCAAGAGCGACAGTCGGCGCGCGACCACGGTCCAGCCGATCGGTGGCCAGTTCGCGTCACCAGGTGACCCACTCAAGGGCATCGCGCCCAGCATGCTGCAGGACGATCTGATGACAGCAGGGCGGCTGCAGGCCCACTACCTCAATGAGCAGATTGGTCGGCAAGTGGCCGGCGGCCGTCTGCTGATCGGCTTCTTGCAGCAGGGCCAAGCTGTGGTGAAGGACCTAGGACCGATCTGACGCTTGAGGCTAGGTAGCTGGACGAATCGGCTGCACATGGCCAGACAGTAGCGCCAGTGGCGTGACGGAAGCGGCAGGAATATGCTCTGGTTCAAAAACCGGAGGGCGTATGGGCATCATCGACTCGACTCACTATCGATTGACCTGCAAGGCCTGCGGAACCGTCGACACCCCATCGGCGCATCAAAAGGGTTCTGGTTACTCCGGGGGGAGCTGGAGTGGCCCGGACTCCAAAGTCTTCTCCCTGCGGACCGAACCATCGTACGGCGAGGACGTCATTAAGTCCGCGTCATGCCCCTGCGGTGGCGAGGTAGAAGTGGTCATCACCCGGACTGGTCCCTGACCGGATCCTGTCCCCGTCGCAGGCTTTGCGACGGCCGGCCGTATCCTCCCGGCCATGCGCTCTTCCCACGGCTTCCGCACCACCCCGATCCCCTCTGGCTGGGTCCAGACCGGTGAGCGCTGGGCGCTCTGGTACAACGGCCGCGAGACGGCCAGCGTCACGCCGGATGGCGGTTCTGGGGTCCGGCTATGGATGGAAGGCCAGAAAATGTGGCAGGTGAAGAAAGTGCGCGCCGCCAACGTCTGACAGGCAAAGCGCTACGCCGAGCGCTGGTGTGCCGCCAGGCTGTATCCCGACCTGCCTCTGCGCCAGGCCGTTGCCCGGCTGACCGATAGCAGGCCCATCATGCCGACGGAACCGCTACGGGCATTACCTTCGACCCGCGAGCAACAGCAGCAGGCCCAGCGATTGGACGAGGCGGCAGCGGCTGCGTCCGCCCGAGTGATGGCGGCACTCCAGCCGGTCCGCCCGCAGGCGGAGGCCAATCCCAGGGCGACGGATCCGAGAAAGGGGCGACGGAGTCCGCGCTGGGATCATTACCCAAAGGTGTGAGGGATGTGAGCCTATGGGGCCCGCACTTGGAAATTCATCTCTCTCGCGTAATCAAGTCCCTTGCCCTGGAGGGTGTAGGCGGGTCTAAAGGTCTCTTCGCTGATCTGCCAATGCACCCACCCCTGTTCGTCCAGTTGCTCTAAGGCCTGCTGGACGTCTGAAACGGGGTACTTGTTCTGCATGACCTGGCTTAGCTGCTCGACCGTCAGGTGCCTGTGGTCATGGAATCGCAAGCCCTGAACGCAGTTGCGTTGAATCCCATTCGGCTTGAACTTACGCTCAGTTGCGCGCTTCAAAAGCTTGGCAACTGCGCCTGGCTGCCGAGGGGCGGGTTGTTTCTCTGATGTTAGCTTTCGCCACAGTGCGGACGCTGCCCATCCAGCCGACAACCCGATAACGAAAACCCACAGGAAGTCCCATGGATGCTGCTCGATAACGGGCCAGTGGCCCCTCAATTCGTCGATCATTCATCCCCCTGATGACGCCAGAATCTGAGCGCTTGTCGCTCCGCAATCCTTGGCGTACCCCCAATTCTATAGGCATTTTATGCCCATGGAAATTGCAATTTGCGGAGCGATTTGCATGGTTAAGTTGCTGTATTTAAAGGGGTAGTGCTGGAGCATCCCAAGCTACTGTTTGGAGTGGCTGCAGCCGTCAGGCCCGCCCCGTTTGGCACAGCTTTGGCACAAATTGCCCTTTGACCGTTGGTACGTATAGGTAGATCGCCCCCCTCCTAAGGGGAAGTTCGCCCGTTCGAATCGGGCCGGGGTCACCAGAATCAGTCACTTGCGACGATTGGTGATCGAGTGGCGCTCCTTGTTCCACGGCACCTTCCAGTGCTTTGGTCGCAGTGGTCACAATGGCCAGTCAACAGGCGGCGCTCGCCACGAAGCCGTCTTCCCCTTCAGGCATCGGGTGCGCAGAAGGGCCCAGACTGTCGAGCCTGTCATATTTGCCCGTATACCTGCGGGGTAGACTCGGTTGGCACGCATGAGGCGTGCACTACGCCAATACCGAGGACGATAGTCATGTTGAAGGGATTGAAACCTCTCACCGCTGCTGCCGTGTGCCTGCTCGGCCTGTCCGCCTTTGCCCAGAGCGCTGCTGCGGCACAATGGGTAGACAGCGGCCGCACCGCGTACGTAAAGACCAGTTTCTTCGGCAGTTTCGCCTACCACACCTGCGACTCCAGCGGTGCGCAGATCCAGGGGTACCCGGGTAGCTGCGGCAGCGATGCCGGCAGTGGCTGGACGTCCAACTACACGGCTTCCAGTGACCTTGCCAACAGTCAGCTCATGGCCTGCAACCACAATCCGTTCCAGCTCGGCTCGGCCTGCTACGGCCTGGCGTATGCGATCAATGGCCAAGCGTACGCTGGCGGGCTGCCTGCCGCCTGCAATCTTGGCGCGCGCGCGGTGGTCACCGCGTCCAGCATGGAAACCGTCGAGATCCAATACGAAGAGCTCGACGTGGACACCATCGAGTCGGCACGCGAGTACGTCTGCCGGTAAAGCGCCGACAGGTCGCCGCCGTCGAGTGCGGCGGCTTCCTGCAGGGGACATCCGTCTTACGCACTGTTACCGCAGCCCAGTTCGCGCAAGCACGTCCGCTGCAAGCGCCTGATCATCAGCCTCCAACCCAGGCAGCGGCCGCGGCAGGTTGACGGGACCACACAGGCTTCCATATGCCCGCACAGTTGCAACCGGTTCAACCTCGGCATTATCCGCGTATCGCTGGCTGGCTCGATTCGGTTGCAGCGACGCAACGCTGGGCTGGCCCGGGCGTTGCGTTTCCTCTGCTGCCTGAGGCATTCGCACAGGCTCTTGAACTGGCCGAGCGCCCGGGTTGGGTGCTGTTGGACGGGGAGGGTGCGTGCATGGGGTTCGGCCAGTACTGGTTGACCGCGCCCGGCACTGCCCACCTGGGCCGCATCATTGTCTCGCCGCAGGCGCGTGGGCGCGGCCTGGGCCGGGTGCTGATGCAGTTGTTGTGTGCCGAGGCCCTGCGGTCGCCGGATGTGCAGCGCCTGAGCCTGCGTGTCTATCGTGACAACGTCGCGGCGGTCGCGCTCTACCGCGATTTCGGCTTCCAGCCGGTGGAAGATGCCTCGACGCCGGAACTGTTCTTCATGCAGCGCAGCGACGGCTGAGCCGTGATCATGTGGGTAGTGGTACGGTCTGCTGTGCCTGCCATTCCCTGGCGGTGATGCGGCTGATGTGTTCGGTGCGGTAGTCGGCGAGAAAGCGGTTGAACTGGTTGACCTCGGTGTGGTGATGGCGGAAACCGCATTTGGCCTGCGCGCTCATCGATTGCAGGTTGTCGTCGAAGTAGCCGCACCACAACGCGTCCAGCTGCAGATCCAGGAAGGCATGCCGCATCACCTCACGTACAGCTTCGGGTACCAGGCCACGACCCCAGTACGGTACGCCGATCCAGTAGGCGATCTCTCCCTCGCGCTCGCCCAAGCTGAAGTTGCTGTCTGCACCGATCAGGATGCCGACGCATCCGATGGCACGCCCGTTCTCGCGGCTCTGCAGGGCGTAGACCTCCGGTCGGTTGAACACGGTGCGGATGATGTCGGCACTCTCCTCTACGCTGGCATGCGGTGGCCAACCGGCAATGGGCCCCACACGCGGGTCGCGGGCGTACTCGTACAGATCGGCGGCGTCACTGTCGCGCCAGGGGCGCAGGATCAAGCGTTGGGTGGCCAGTTGCATGGCGGGTCCGTCGGTGGAGAGAGAGTGCACAGGCTAGGTTTCGACGGGCGGGGAGCACAGGGCGGGACCTTGATGGTTTCGGTACTTTTCACAACTTCTTCGTTCGGGCGGATATGCTCTGCCGCGATATCCCAGTGGATCGGCCCATGGATCGCATTCCCCAGCTTCTGGAACAGGACGAATCCATGCGCCTGGAAGTCAGTACGCTGGCTGAAGGCTTGGGTGTTCCGCTGTCGTTCGGGCACGCCTATCTGACGGTGCTGGTGTGCGTGTCCGGGCGTGCGCGGTTCGCACTGAACTTCCGCGAAGTGGCGGTGCAGCGGCACGACGTACTGGTGCTGGCGGAGGATACGCTGGCGCTGCTGCGGCAGCGTTCGCGCGGCTTCCTTGCGGTGGCCTGCCTGGTGCCGAAAGCGCTGGCCTCGGAGGTGGCCTATGTGCTGCCCAATGCACTGTTCAAGTTCCTGCACGAGCACCCTCATTGTGTACCGTCACCGCTGGAGGTGCCGCTGCTGCAGGGTTGGCTGCAGCAGTTGATGGATGCCCAGCACAACGGTGGCCGCCATCGGCACGTGATGCTGCGCAACCTGCTGCAGACCTTTTTCCTGAAGTTCGCCACACTGCTCCCGGCATACTACGAGGCGGCGCCGCAGGTCGGCCGACGCGAGCGCCTGGCCTGGAGCTTCTGGGAACTGGTCGGCCAGCGCAGCACGCGCCAACGCGACGTGCAGTCCTACGCCGAGGCGCTGTGCATTACCCCGTTCTATCTCTCGCAGGTGACCCGGGAATGCTTCGGCGAAACGCCGAAGGCGTTGATCGACCGCCAGGTGGTGCTGGAGATCAAGGCGCTGCTGAGCTACAGCGAACTGCCGATCGGACGCATCGCCGAACGCCTGTGTTTCGAGGACGCGTCCTACCTGTGCCGCTATTTCCGGCGGCACACCGGCCAATCGCTGACCGGCTACCGCCGGGCGGGGCAGGGCGGTATCAGTGCGATACGAACAAGGGCGCCGGTACTTCGGCGAGCAGATCCTCGGTGACCCCGCCGAGCACGCGCTCGACCACGCGACTGCGGCTGTAGGGCCCCAGCACCAGCAGATCGGCTTCGGCATCAAGTACATGCTGGCGAATGGTGGCAGCTACGCCCCCTTGGCTGGAGCTGATCGCCTGGATCTCCACTTCAACGCCGTGCCGCGCCAGATGCTGGGCCATTTCAGCGCCGGGTGCCGCTTCAGCCTTGGGCGTGTCGACCATCAGCAGGTGCACGGCCTGCGCCCGGGCCAGAAGAGGCAGGGCATCTGCCACCGCACGACGTGCCTGCTTGCTGGCATTCCAGGCCACCACGATACGCCGGCCGACCTGCTCGCCCTTCCAGTGCGGCGGCACCAGCAGCATCGGTACCCCGGTCTGGCGAAGCGTGCCCAGTGGATGCCAGCCGGAGGGCGCGCCTGGTGTGTGCGGATAGCCGGCGATGATCAGGTCGCAGTACAGCGACTGCAGCGCCAGGTCGGCGCCACCCAGGTAGTCCGAGACGATGCGCAGTTCGGTGCTGATCTGCAGCGGCTCGGACACGGCACGCAGGTTCTGCATCAGCTGTGCGGTGCAGGCGGCATCCGCGCGGGCCTCGTGGTCCAGCGCGGCGGCGATGCCGGCACCGCGCGCGAAGCCGTTGGCGATGTCGGTGGGATGCAGGGCCGTGGAGACTGCGACCAGATGCGCCTGCTGGGCCTGCGCCAGGTCGGCGGCGATGTTGAGAACGCGGTGCCCGGTGTCGCTGGCGTCGAACAGCACGGCGATATCGCGTAGTGGGTGCAGCATGGCGTTGTCTCCCTCGATGCCTGTGACGCGTTCCCTGCCGTGCACCGACCCGGGTGCACCGGACGCACCCCCGTTGTAGCGCATTCGTGATTCGTGTGAATCATATTTGATTCAATTTATTAATTGATGATTCATGCTAGCGTGAGGGCCAGCCCACACCCCATCGCTTTTCATGCGACCTGCCGCAGCACGTACACGACGCGACCTGCCCCATGCGCTGGCGGCCACCCTGGTCAGCCATCCACGCTGCACCCTCAGCGAACTCGCGCGCGGGGCGGGCATCAGCCGCGCGACCCTGTACCGGTTTGCGCCTACCCGGGAGGCGATCGACGAGGCCCTGTTCGCGGCCGGTTTCGAGCGCGTGGAAGCGGCGGCGGCCTGGTTCGACCAGGGCGGTGATGCACGCCACGTGCTGGAGCAGGTCACCGCCACGCTGCTGGCGGACTGGGAGCTGGTGACGCTGCTGTTCGCACGGATGATGGAAGAACAGCAGCGCCTGGGCGACCTGCACCTGCTGCCGGAGCGCTGGGCGCCGATCGGCGAGCGCTTCGAGGCCTTCTTCCTGCGGGGTCAGGCGGCCGGAGAGTTCAACGTCGGTTTCACCGCGGTGTGGCTCGCGGACTTCTACTGGAGCTGTTTCTACGGCATCACCTGGTCACTGGCACGCGGTCGGCTGGCGCCGGCAGCGGCAGCCTCTACGCTGCTGGCGTCGTTCCAGCGGGGGGCGATGATGGGTTGACCGCAGGGGTTTCCTGCGGGGGCGCCGTGGCTTACGCCTGCCTGAGCAACTGCACCAGCTGGCGCAGGCGATAGGGCTTGGGCAGGAACTCCACCTGCTCGGGCAGCGGCGGCAGCTGCGAACGGGCATAGCCGGACGAGAGGATCATCCGTGCCTGCGGCTGTTCGCGTGCCACATGCTCGCTCAGCTCGATGCCGGACATGCCGTTGGGCATGCTGACGTCGCTGAACACCACGTCGAAACGTGCTTCGCCCTTGAGCAGTTCCGCCGCCTCGTGGCCATCGGCGGTCGTGGCCACATCGATGCCGAGTTCGCGCAGGGCCAGGCCGATCATTTCACGCAGATCGGTCTGGTCTTCCACCATCAGTACGCGGATCGGGTCATCGGTCATCGGCAGGGTCCTCCATTGCGGGTAGCAGCAGGCTGACCGTGGTGCCGACACCGGGCGTGGTGGACACGTCGACGAAGCCGCCGCTCTGGGTAGTGAATCCGAACACCTGGCTCAGGCCCAGGCCGCTGCCTTTGCCGATGTCCTTGGTGGTGAAGAAGGGCTCGGTGGCCCGTTCGGCGATGTCGGCCGCCATCCCGTGGCCTTCATCGCAGACGCTGAGGGTGACATAGCCACGTTGCAGCGTGGAGTCCGCGTCCGGGTCGAGGCGATGCTCCAGCGCGGTGCCGATCAGGATGCGACCGCCTTCAAGGGTAGCATCGGCGGCATTGGCGACCAGATTGGCCAGCGCCGTCTGCAGCTGCGCCGCATCGGTGTTGACCGCAGGCAGGCCGGGTGCCAGCTGGGCATCCAGCATCACCGTGGACGGGCAGGCGCGTTGCAGGTCCGGCAGCCACTGCTGTATCAACACGTTGATATCCAGTGGTTCGCGGATCAGGGTCTGGCCAGTGCTGAACGCCAGCAGCTGGCGGGTCAGCAGCGCACCACGATCGGTCGCGCTCTGCGCAGCATCGAGCAGCTCGGCGGCGCGCGCATCGTCACCGCCAACGCGCAGGGACAGCAGGTCAAGTGCGTTGCCGATGGTGGTCAGCAGGTTGTTGAACTCATGCGACAGGCCGCGGCTGAGTCGGCCGACGGCCTCGAACTGTTGGGTATTGCGCAGCGCTCGTTGGGCATCACGCAGCAGGCGCTGTGCCTGCCACTGCTCGGTGATGTCGCGGGTGATCTTGACGTAGCCGAGCAGCTCACCCGCTTCAATCACCGGCTCGATGACAACACTGGCACGGAACGACGAGCCATCGCGGCGTACCCGCCAGCCCTCATTGGCAACGTGGCCATGCTGCGCTGCATGGCGGAGCAGGCGTTGCGGTTCTCCTGCCTCGCGGTCGGCGGCCAGGTAGAAGCGACCAAAGTGGGTGCCCACCACTTCATCGGCTGAATAGCCCTTGATGCGCTCCGCACCCGGGTTCCAGCTGCAGACGATGCCATCCGGATCAAGCAGGTACAGCGCATGGTCGCGCACGCTGTCGATCAGCAGTCGCAGTTGGCGGGAAGGGTCCGTCAGCACGGACGTCGTAGAGGCGGCAGCGTCCACGTAAAAATAAGTGTTACCCCTGTGAGGGACGTGAAGCTAGGCATTCAAGTGTGAAGGAGGCGTGGAGGCGGGACACGTGCCATTTGTCCTGTGCGGCTGAATACGACACGGAGTACCATCACCCACCCTTTTTGTTCTGGAACCGACCTGCATGCGTCCTGGTGCGACTACGCGTGACCGCTGGATCTGGATGACGTCCGCCGTGCTGCTGGCTGCGACCATCGCATTGGAGCTGGTGGTACCGCTCGGTTATGCGGTATGGCTGGCGTATTTCCTGGCCGTGGGCGTCACGGTGTTCCAGCGCAGTGCGCGCGCGCCGTTCATCGTGGCTGTGCTCGCCTGCGTCCTGCTGGTCATCGGTTTCAACATCGCCCCGGCCAGCTCGAACTCGGCGTTCTCGCTGGTCAACCGAAGCATCGGTGGTTGTGCGTTCCTGATGATCGCGCTGATCGTCTCCCGCGCGATCCAGGCACGCCGGGACGCAATGCGGGCGTTGTGGCTGCAGGAGGCCGAGAACGCGGTAGCGATGAGCCTGCGCGGCGACCTCGGCCCGGAGCAGATTGCCGAGGCGGCAGCCACCAGCCTGGGCGCGCAACTGGAGGCCGACGTCGGCGCCGTGTACCGGCTGGAAGGCGGACGACTGCAGCTGACCGGCGGCCTGGCGTTGCCGTCCGGCATGCCGGCGTCGCTGGCATTGCAGGAGGGCGTGGCCGGGCAGGTGGCGCGGGATGAGTGCATCCGTCACCTGGAGGGCAGCGACGACGCCGTACTTGAACTGCAGACCAGCCTGGGGCGGTTGCCGGTGCGCGAGCGCATCTTGGCGCCGATCAGCAGTGACGGCACCGTGGTAGGCATCGTCGAGCTGGGACGCGCCCGGGCGGGTGCGCAGCGCGACCTGGATCGCGAGCTGCTGGAGCGCTGCGCCGAGACCATCGGCATGGCGCTGCGTGCATCGCTGCTGCGCGCACAACTGGTGGTGCTGCTGGAGGAATCGCAGCGCCAGGGCGAGGAGCTGCAGGCCCAGCAGGAAGAGCTGCGCGTGGCCAATGAGGAACTGGAAGAGCAGAGCCGCAGCCTGCTGCAGTCGCAGAGCCATCTGGAAGAACAGCAGGCCGAGCTGGAACAGAGCAACGTCCAGCTGGAAGAGCGGACCCACGAGCTGGAGGCGCAGAAGCAGGCACTGCTGGTCGCGCAGAGCCAGCTGGTGCGCAACAGCAACGAACTGGCCGCGACATCGCGCTACAAGTCCGAGTTCCTGGCCAACATGTCGCACGAACTGCGCACGCCGCTGAACAGCTCGCTGATCCTGGCCAAGCTGCTGGCCGACAACAAGGACGGCACGCTCACCGAAGAACAGGTGAAGTATGCGCGTGCGATCCTGTCGTCCAACAACGATCTGCTGGCGCTGATCAACGACATCCTGGACCTGTCGCGCATCGAGGCCGGCCACGTCGAGCTGGCTGATGAAGTGGTGGTGACCGACAGCGTGCTGCAGCGCCTGCGCGAGACTTTCGAGCCGATGGCGCGGCAGAAGGGCCTGGCCCTGCAGATCGAGGCCGATGCGCTGGCGCCGAGCCAGCTGGTGGTCGACAGCCAGCGCCTGCAGCAGATCCTGAAGAACCTGCTGGCCAATGCGGTGAAGTTCACCGAGCATGGAAAGGTCAGCCTGCACGTGCGCGCGGCCGGCCAGGGGCGCATCCGTTTCGAGGTCTGCGACAGCGGTATCGGCATTGCCCGCGAGCAGCTGCAGGTCATCTTCGAAGCCTTCCGCCAGGCCGATGGCAGCACCCGTCGCCGCTACGGTGGCACCGGCCTGGGGCTGTCGATCTCGCGCGATCTGGCCGAGCGCATGGGCGGCAGCATCCAGGTCGACAGCGAACCGGGCCGTGGCAGCTGCTTCATTCTGGAACTGCCGTTGCAGGGCGCGCCCGCGTCGAGCGCCGCGGACATCGCCGCAGCCCCCGTGGCCTCGCCGGTCGCGGCCGCTGTGCCGGCGATGCAGGTGCCAGCAAGGGCTCCGGTGGCGCCGACGACGACGGTGCCCAGCGTGGCCGACGACCGCGGTCGTCGCCAGCACCCGGGCCGCCTGATCCTGGCCGTCGAGGACGACGCTACGTTCGCCGAAGCGCTGGTGGCCCTGGCCCATGAACTGGATTTCGACTGCGTGGTGGCCGGGACGGCCGAAGAGGCGCTGGCCCTGGCCGGCGAACTGCGACCGAACGGCATCCTGCTCGATATCGGCCTGCCGGACGTGTCCGGCCTGAGCGTGCTGGAGCGCCTGAAGCGCAACCCCGATACCCGCCATATCCCTGTGCACGTGGTCTCGGCAACGGACCGCAGCCAGGTGGCGCGCGAGCTCGGCGCGATCGGGTTCGCGATCAAGCCGACCACGCGCGAGCGCCTGGTGAGCGCCATCGAGCAGCTGGAACAGACCAGCCAGCGCGACGTGCGGCGCCTGCTGATCGTCGAGGACGACAGCGAGCTGCGCCACAACCTGGAACTGCTGCTGGGCCGTGATCAGCTGCAGATCGTCGCCGTGGGAACGCTTGCTGGCGCGCTGGAGCAGCTCAGCACGGTCACCTTTGATTGCATGGTGATGGACCTGTCACTGCCTGACGGCAGCGGCTACGACCTGCTCGAACACATGGCCGGCAACGATGACGTCGGCTTCCCGCCGGTGATCGTCTATACCGGCCGCGCGCTCGGTCGCGAGGAAGAACAGCGCCTGCGCCGCTATTCCAAGAGCATCATCATCAAGGGCGCGCGTTCGCCCGAGCGCCTGCTGGATGAAGTCACCCTGTTCCTGCACAGCGTGGAAGCCAGCCTGCCCACCGACCAGCAGCGCCTGCTGCGCGAGGCGCGCCGTCGCGACACCGTGCTCGATGGACGCACCGTACTGCTGGCCGAGGACGACGTGCGCAACATCTTTGCGCTGTCCAGCGTGCTCGAGCCGCTGGGTGTGACGCTGGAGATCGCGCGCAATGGGCAGGAGGCAGTGGACCGCCTGGCCGAGCGCGAAGTCGACCTGGTGCTGATGGACATCATGATGCCGGAGAAGGATGGCCTGGCCGCGATGCGCGAGATCCGCGCGCAGCGTCACCTGCAGGACCTGCCGATCATCGCGCTGACTGCCAAGGCCATGCCGGACGACCGTGAGCGTTGCCTGCAGGCGGGCGCCAACGATTACATCGCCAAGCCCATCGACGTCGACAAGCTGGTCTCGCTGTGCCGGGTCTGGTGCTCGCGGCAATGAACGAACAGGCGCTGTTCGACCTCGAACTGAAGGTCCTGCTGGAGGCGCTGTACCAGCGCTACCACTACGATTTCCGCAGCTATGCGGTGTCGTCGCTGCGCCGACGCATGCGCCAGGCGATGCAGCGCTATGAGTGCGAGCGGCTGGTCGACCTGCAGTACCGGCTGCTGCACGAGCCGGACCTGTTCGCCCAGGCCATGCAGTTCTTCACTGTGCAGGTCTCGGAGATGTTCCGTGACCCTGCGTATTTCCGTGAGCTGCGCGAGCAGGTGGTGCCAGTGCTGCGTACCTATCCCTCGGTGAAGCTGTGGGTGGCCGGCTGCAGCACGGGCGAGGAAGTGTGGTCGCTGGCGATCCTGCTGCATGAGGAAGGCCTGCTCGAGCGCAGCATCGTCTATGCCACCGACATCAATCCGGCCGCGCTGGCCACCGCCGAGGCGGGCGCCTATGGCATCGACCGGATGGCCCAGTTCAGCCGCAACTACCTGGCCGCCGGTGGCACCGCGTCGCTGTCGGACTACTACGCCACCGCCTACGATGGTGCGGTGTTCGACCGCCAACTGCGCCGCAACGTGGTGTTCGCCGACCACAGCCTGGCCACCGATACCGTGTTCTCCGAAGTGCACCTGGTGTCGTGCCGCAACGTGCTGATCTATTTCAACCGCGACCTGCAGGATCGTGCCGTCGGCCTGTTCCGCGAAGCGCTGGTGCACCGGGGCTTCCTTGGCCTGGGCAGCAAGGAGTCGCTGCAGTTCGGGTGCCACCACGATGCCTTCGAGGTCTGTTCGCGAGAGCACCGCCTGTACCGGAAGGTGGCCTGATGACGCTGCCGGTGCGTCCGGCCGTGCTGGTGATCGGCGCGTCCGCCGGTGGCGTGGCGGCCCTGCAGGCGGTGCTCGGTGCACTGCCGGCGAAGCTGCCGGTACCGGTACTGGCCGTGCTGCACCTGCCGCGTGACCGTACCAGCCGCATCGCCGAGGTGCTGGCGCCGTACTGCGCGTTGCCGGTGCGCGAAGCCGAAGACAAGCAGCCGTTGCAGCCGGGCACGGTGACGTTCGCGCCGCCGGATTACCACCTGCTGGTGGAGGACGAGGGGGCGGTGGCGTTGTCGGTGGATGCACCGGTGCTGTTTTCCCGTCCGGCCATCGATCCGCTGTTCGACTCCGCTGCGGCGGTGTTCGGCGCGCAGGTATTGGCCCTGCTGCTGACCGGTGCCAGCAGTGATGGCAGCGAGGGCGTTGCCGCCGTGCGCCGTGCCGGTGGCCATGCCTGGCTGCAATGTCCCGAGGAAGCCGAGGCGTCGATGATGCCCGCTTCCGCCCTGCAGTACGCCGGCGCCGATGCCGTGCTGCCCCTTGAACTGATGTGTCGCCGCCTGAAGGAGTTGTTTGCATGAACCTGTTGCCACCGGAACCTGCGCAGTCGCGGACCCCGGTCAACCTGCTGATCGTCGATGACGTGCCGCAGAACCTGGTAGCCATGCAGGCCCTGCTGCAGCGCGAAGGGGTCAACCTGCTGCTGGCCGGCTCGGGCGCGCAGGCGTTGGAGCTGCTGCTCGAGCACGAGGTGGCATTGGCCCTGCTTGACGTGCACATGCCGGAGATCGATGGCTTCACCCTGGCCGAACTGATGCGCGGTTCGCATCGCAGCCGCGACGTGCCGATCATCTTCCTGACCGCCTCTCCGGATGATCCCCTGCGCGTGTTCAAGGGCTACGAAAGCGGTGCGGTCGATTTCCTGCACAAGCCGGTGGCGCCGCAGGTGATCCTGAGCAAGGTCAACGTCTTCATCGAGCTGTACCAGCAGCGGCAGCTGCTGAAGGCGCGCAACGAGGCACTGGAGCGCGCGCTGAAGCTCAACGAGACGATGGCTGCCGTTTTGACCCACGACCTGCGCACGCCGTTGTCGGCGATCCTGCTGTGTGCCGACAAGCTGGCGCTGGAGCTTCCGGAAGACAACGCAGGCGCGCAGCAGACCCTGCAGTACCTGGAAGCCAGCACCCTGCGGATGGCGCGGATGGTCGAGCAGCTGCTGGATTTTTCGCGGATCCGCAGCGGTGGCCTGAGGCTGGAGGCAAGTGCCTGCGATCTGGCCGACGTGACGCGCGCGGTAGTCGCCGAGGCGGGCAGCGCGCATGGGGCGGACCGGATCCACCTGGACCTGCAGGGAGACACGCGGCTGCAGGGCGATCTGGATCGCCTTGGCCAGGTCGCCGCCAACCTGGTCGGCAATGCGCTGACCCATGGCAGCGAGGCGAGGGTGGAGGTGGATGGGCGCGACCCGCGCGGCGTACTGCTGCGGGTCAGCAACGCCGGCCGGATCGATGACGCGCTGTTGCCGCGACTGTTCGAACCGTTCAAGGCCAGCTTCCACCAGAGCAAGGGCCTGGGCCTGGGCCTGTACATCGTCGATCAGTTCGTCCGCGCGCACGGCGGGCGCATTGCGGCCCGCAACGAAGCGGGCCAGGTGGTGTTCGAGGCAATGCTGCCACGACGCTGCGACGGCACGGTCTTGGCGGCAACCTGAACGCTTCGGCCAGCGTTTCGGCGGACTGAGGCGGACTGGTCCGCAACTGCCAGCGTGGGCGCCTATTCTGTCAGGGAAGCGCCATGCCATTGCGCGCCATCGCCTACGTCAGCCGGGCGCTGCCGGACCTGTCCGCCGAGTGCCTGCATCGGCTGGTGGAGGACGCGGCACGATTCAACAAGCTGGCAGGGTGACCGGCGTGCTGCTGCGTGATGGCGAGCGTTTCCTGCAGTACATCGAGGGGCCACCGGATGGCATCGATCTAAGAGTGCATCCTGCAGGCAGGAAGCCACATCGACATCACCGGACTGGGACGCGGCCGCCTGGGCCAGCGCCAGTTTCCCTATTGGCCGATGCGTTCGCTGCCGGTCGACGCGTCAATGCTGCGCCAGCTTTCCTGCAGTGACCGGTCCGGATTCTCCCGGCGCCTGCAGGGCGATCGTTTGGCACCGACGCCAGTGGACCTGCTCGGTCAGGTGGTGCAGCCGGCGCTGCACGCAGGCTGATGGTCTGCGCCGGATTCAGCGCGAAGCAGCACCGCAGTACGCCGCATGCAGCGCCTGCAGCACGCCCAGTGCGGGCCCTTCAAGAACCCGGTAGTGGATCGCCTGCGCTTCGCGCCGGGTCGCCACGATATCCAGTCCGCGCAGCACCGCCAGATGCTGTGACAACGCCGATGCGCTCAGGCCGGTCAGTGCCTGCAGTTCCGGTACCGACGCTTCACCTTCCACCAGGCGGCACAGCACCCGCAGCCGGGCCGGGTGGGCCAGGCTTTTGAGCAGCGTGGCTGCCTGCGACGCGTGTTCGGCCATCGCGGCGCTGTCGAGCTGGGTCCGGGCCATGGTTGACCATTTTGTTTAGAATGATCTAATTTAGAATAATCTAAACAAATGGGCAATCCCATGTACGGCAGCGAAGAGGGCAGGGCATGAACCTGCCATGGAGTGCGGCGGCAGGTGGTGCGTTGATCGGCGCCGCCGCGGTGCTGTTGCTCGCCACCATCGGACGCGTGGCGGGCATCAGCGGCATCACCGCAGGCAGCCTGCGCGCAGGCAAGGGCGAGCGTGCCTGGCGCTGGGCCTTCCTGGCCGGCCTGACCGCATCGGCGGGGCTGGTGCTGTGGTGGCAATCGGTGCCCGAGGCATCGCCGCGTGCGCTGCTGCGTGATGCGCTGCCGGCATGGCAGTTGATGGGAGCCGGCCTGCTGGTCGGCTTCGGTACGCGGCTGGGCAACGGCTGCACCAGCGGTCACGGTGTGTGCGGCATGGCCCGCGCTTCGAAGCGATCGCTGGCGGCCGTGCTGGTGTTCATGGCCTGCGCGATGCTGACCACCTTCCTGGTCCGTCATGGCGGAGGCCCAACATGAGCCGCGCAGTCTGGGCCGCCGGCGCGGCGGGCGCATTGTTTGGCATGGGGTTGGCACTTTCGGGAATGACCGACGCGCGTCGTGTCCTCGGCTTCCTCGACATCACCGGTGACTTCGATCCCACGCTGCTGTGGGTGCTGGGCTCGGCGCTGCTGGTCAGCGCGATCGGGCAGCGGTGGGTGTTGCGGCGACAGCAGCCGCTGTACGCAGACCGCTTCCGGCTGCCTGTTACCCGGCGTGTGGATGCTCGCCTGCTGCTGGGTGCCGCGCTGTTCGGGATCGGCTGGGGCTGGGCGGGCTATTGCCCAGGCCCGGCCATCGCCGGGGTGGCCGTGGCGTCGCGCGAAGCCCTGTGGTTCGTGCCTTCGATGCTTGCAGGATTCTGGCTGCACGACCGCTTCGTCCGTTGAGGCTTTCACCCCTGTCTCACCCTGCCTGGGGTCCTATCTTCGGATCACGGGGAAAAGGAGTGCAACGACATGGCACGGATGAAGTGGATGGGAAGGGGAATGCTGGCGGTCGCGCTGGCCGCAGCCGTGGCACCGGCACTGGCCTGCACGCGCGCGGTGTACCTGGGTGACAACGGCGATGTGATCACCGCGCGCTCGATGGACTGGAAGGTCGATGTGGCGACCAACCTCTACATACTGCCGCGCGGCATTGCGCGCACCGGCCAGGCCGGCCCGAAGTCGCTGGCGTGGACCGCGCGCTACGGCTCGGTGGTGGCCACCGGCTACGACGTGTCGACCACCGATGGCATGAACGAAAAGGGCCTGGTGGCCAACCTGCTGTGGCTGGTCGAATCGGAGTATCCGCAGCAGCGTGGCAACAAGCCGGGCCTGGCGATTTCGCTGTGGGCGCAGTATGTGCTGGACAACTTCGCTACCGTGGAAGAGGCGGTCGCCGCGTTGAAGCGCGAGCCGTACTCGATCGTCACCGACAAGGTGCCCGGTGAAGATCGGCAGGCGACGCTGCACCTTTCGCTGTCCGATGCCAGCGGCGACAGTGCCATCGTCGAGTACATCGGCGGCCGCCAGGTGATCCACCATGACCGGCGCTACCAGGTGATGACCAATTCGCCGATCTTCGAGCAGCAGCTGGCGCTCAACAGCTACTGGCAGCAGATCGGCGGCACGGTGATGCTGCCGGGCACCAACCGCTCTGCTGACCGTTTCGCGCGCGCCTCGTTCTACATCAACGCCATTCCCAAGGCCGAGGATCCGGTGGAGGCCCTGGCCAGCGTGTTCAGCGTGATCCGCAACGCGTCGGTGCCGTATGGCATCACCACGCCGGGTGAGCCGAACATCTCATCCACGCGCTGGCGCACCGTGGCCGACCACAAGCGGCGGCTGTACTTCTTCGAATCGGCATTGACCCCGAACACCTTCTGGGTCGATCTGAACAAGGTCGATTTCGCCGGCAAGGTACTCAAGCTCGACCTCGGCAAGGACCAGCGCAATACCTTCGCCGGTGATGCACTGGGCCAGTTCGTGCCCAGCGCACCGTTCGCCTTCCTCGGCGTCGACGGTTAGTTCGACGCCTGGCTGGAGGCCGGGTAGACCGCCTGGATCGTGCAGCTGCCGCGCGTGTACTGCGGCAGCGGGGCGATGCTTTCACCGCGCAGATCGTCTGTCTCGAATTCGGCAGTCATGATCCGATCGCCGGGATTGCCACAGATCAGGCCGTTCTGCAGGCCCGAGTGGAAGCTCAGCTGCGGCGCGCGGTCGAGCTGGCGGCAGTGGCTGCCGAGTTCGACCCGGTAGTAGCGATGGCCGCCATTGCGGCGCGGATTGGTCTCCACCAGCATGCCCTGCGGGTCGGATGACCAGGCACGCACGTTGCGCGTGGCAAAGCAGTAGGACGGTGAGCCGCCGAAGCTGCGACGCACCTCCTTGCGTTCGCGGATGGTCACGGCAGGCAGGGTAGCGGTGCGCAGGCGGCCGCTGTCGCGGGCGACGCTGGCATAATCGCGATTCTGCAGCGGGGTGACCGCGCTGATGGTGCATCGGCGGCCGTCGACCACGACGCGTTCGCTGGGGCGGCCGCAGGCCCAGCCGGCGGGGGCTTCCAGTTTCAGTGAGGTGGCACCGCGGACGCCGGGACAATCTTCGTTGAAGTCGATCCGAAAGGGCTGGCCGGAGGCGGCGCGCAGTGCGATCGAGCGCGGTGATGCCTGCTCCACTTCCTGTACGCCGACAGCGTCCATGCAGTGCGGGGCCGGTGGCGTACGCTCCTGTGCGGAGACCGAAGCTGCGAGCGCCAGGCCGAGGCCGGTGGCGAGCGCCAGGGACACCTGCTGATGGGTCATGTCCTGCACTCCCTGCGTTGGATGACGGATCGACTATAGCAACGGTTTGCACGGCCGTTGTTACACGCGCACACTGCAAGGATGGGCGCCATCTTCCATCTGCGGCACTACGGCCAGGCCACCGGCCTGGACCGCCATGACTACGCGCAGTGGGTGCTGCCAGTGCAGGGTGAACTGCAGTTCGAAATGGAAGGCCGCGGAGGTCGGCTGGACGTGCTGCAGGGGGCATTCGTGGCCGCCGGTGAGGCGCATGACCAGATGGCTGATGGTCCCAATGGTTTCGTGATCGTTGACTGTCCTCCGGGCGTACTTGATGACGGCACGCAGGAGCATCTGTGCCGGCAGCGCTGGCTGCATCTGCCGCTGGCATTGCGCCGACGCCTGGCTGAGGTGCAGGCAGGGCAGTCGATGCCGGCGCTGCTGCCGCAGTTGCTGCAGGTATTTGCACCTGCCGGCAGTGGCGCGCGCATGCAGGGTCTGTGTGCGGCGGTCCAGGCCGACCCCGGGCAGGCGTGGCCGGTGGCGCGCATGGCGGCGTTCGTCGGGGTCAGCGAGAGCCGTTTGCATGCGCTGTTCCGG
Source organism: Stenotrophomonas sp. YJH_SMC_119 (assembly GCF_059368315.1). Classification (NCBI taxonomy): domain Bacteria; kingdom Pseudomonadati; phylum Pseudomonadota; class Gammaproteobacteria; order Lysobacterales; family Lysobacteraceae; genus Stenotrophomonas; species Stenotrophomonas sp. YJH_SMC_119. The sequence goes on from NZ_JCAFRP010000004.1 coordinate 297,644, forward strand.
CGGGAGTTCGGGCTCAGCCCGCAGGCCTGGCTCAGCGCAAGCCGGTTGCGTTGGGCCAAGCACCAGCTGCGCACCAGCGTGGCGCCAATCAGCGATATCGCGCTGGCCGCGGGCTATTCCGAGCAGAGCGCACTGACCCGTGCGCTGCGCCGCGAGTGCGGCCAGACTCCCGCAGCGTGGCGCCGGGGCGCCGGACTGTAGGGTCGAGCCACGCTCGGCTTTGCGCACGCGCGGCCGGTCAGGGCAATAGCCTCGGTCAAGAGCGCCCGCTTGCCAGCGCTTACACTGCGCGGCCTGTTCTCTCCCCCCGAAGAACCCGAATGCGCAACAACCCGATGGCCCTGGGCATCGCCAATGGCGTGGCCGCTGGCGCGCTGTGGGGCGTGGTTTTCCTCGCGCCCGCCGTGCTGCAGTCGTTCAACGCCCTGCAATTGTCGGCCGGCCGCTATCTGGTCTACGGCCTGATCGCCGTAGTACTGCTGCTCCCGCGCTGGAAGCGGCTGGCACCGCAGCTGGGTCGCGCCGAATGGATCGGGCTGCTGTGGCTGAGCCTGGCCGGGAACCTGGTGTACTTCCTGCTGCTGGCCACGGCGGTGCAGTGGGCTGGCGGTGCGGCGGCGTCGCTGATTGTCGGCCTGATTCCGGTGGTGGTCACCCTGGTCGGCGTGCGCGAACAGGGTGCAGTGCCTTTGAAACAGCTGCTGCCGGCACTGGGCCTGTGCGTGCTGGGCGTGGCCCTGGTTGGTTGGGAAGCACTGATGTCCGAGCACCTGGCAACCCCGTGGCGGCAGCGCCTGATCGGCCTGCTGTGCGCGTTCGGCGCGCTGTTCTCGTGGGCGTTGTACTCGATCGGCAACAGCCGCTGGCTGGCGCGTCGACCGGACTTGTCCAGCCACGACTGGTCGCTGCTGACCGGCGTCACCACCGGCGGCCTGGCCCTGCTGCTGGTGCCGATGGCCTTCATCGGCCACACCAGCGGGCACACGGCGGCGCAGTGGAGTGGTTTCTGGGCAATCAGTGCCGGTGTGGCGGTGGTGGCCTCGATCCTCGGCAATGCGTTCTGGAACCGCGCCAGCCGCCTGCTGCCGCTGACCCTGACCGGCCAGATGATCGTGTTCGAGACGCTGTTCGCGCTGGCGTATGCCTTCGCCTGGCAGCAGCGCTGGCCTTCGCTGCTGGAAGCGCTGGCGATCGTGTTCCTGGTGGCCGGCGTGATGCTGTGCGCGCATGCCCATCGTACTCCACGGGCGATCGCCGAACATGCCGGCTGAATGCGTGCGTCAAGCGTGCTGATGCTGTCTTGGTCTCAGATGCAACCAAATGCCGGCACGTTGAGCGATGATCGCGGCGCTGGCTTTTTGCATCGCAGCACTTGACAGCAGGCCGGCGCTCAGTGTTTTCTGTGCGTCATGGTTCTTGATGCCGCCCACGCCAGCCTGATCGCTCCCGCCACTGCGGGCCGTTCGACTGCGCCGGTCGCCACCACCACCATTACCACCACCACCGTCACCACTGCCCTGGTGCGGCCCGTCGTCTTCGTGTAACTCCCGAAAACCACGGCCCCGCACCATACAGGTGGCGGGGAAACTCGACACCTGCATGCGACGGGGCCTCCTGCCGAGGTCTGCATGTCTTCCCACGCCCCCGCTCATCCCGTTGCCCCGGCCGATCTGGCTGCACCGTCCATCGTCGTGCACAAGTTCGGTGGCACCTCGGTGGCCGATGCCGAACGCTACCGCCATGTTGCGGGCCTGCTGCTGGCCCGTCCCGAATCGCTGCAGGTCACTGTCGTTTCGGCAATGAAGGGCGTCACTGACGCGCTGATCGAGCTGGCCCAGCTGGCGGCCAAGGGCGACGAAGCCTGGCGCGAGGCCTGGCATGCGCTGCGCGCGCGTCACCGTGGCGCCGCCGTGGCCCTGTTGGGCGAGCAGGTGGGCGAGACCGTCGAATGGATCGACGCCCGCTTCGATCAACTGGCCGAAGTGCTGGCGGCGCTGGCGGTGATCGGCGAGCTGCCGCGCGAAGTACTCGACCGCGTGCAGGGCCTGGGCGAAGTATTCTCCGCGCAACTGCTTGGCACCCACCTGCGTGCCTTGGGCGAAGACTGTGCGGTACTCGATGCACGCGACGTGCTGGTGGTCGGGCATGGCGAACTGGGTGTGGATGTCGACTGGGAGTCCAGCGCGGACCGCCTGGACAAGTGGCGCCTGCGGCATCCGCAGATGCGCCTGGTCGCCACCGGTTTCGTTGCCCGTGACCGCCATGACCGCATCACCACGCTCGGCCGCAATGGCAGCGACTATTCCGGCGCGATCTTCGCCGCGTTGTTCAATGCCGATGAACTGCACATCTGGACCGACGTCGACGGCGTGCTGTCGGCCGACCCGCGGCTGGTGCCCGAGGCGGTGCAGCTGGAGTCACTAAGCTACGACGAGGCCTGCGAGCTCGCTTATTTCGGCGCCAAGGTGGTGCACCCGCAGACGATGTCGCCGGCCATCCGCCTCGGCCTGCCGATCTTCATCCGCAATACCTTCCAGCCGGCGCATCCGGGGACGCGCATCAGCGCCGAGCGCTCGCCGCGCGGGCCGGTGAAGGGCCTGACCCTGAGCCCCGGGCTGTCCCTGTTGAACCTGGAAGGCACCGGCCTGATCGGTGTGCCCGGTACCGCCGAGCGCGTGTTCGCGGCGCTGCGCCAGGCGCAGGTGTCGGTGGTGATGATCTCGCAGGGTTCGTCAGAGCATTCGATCTGCTGCGTGGTGCGCGCTGCCGAAGCGGCGCGTGGCCGTGAGGCACTGCTGCACGCGTTCGCGCATGAACTGTCGGTAGGGCAGGTGCAGCGCGTGCAGGTCAGTGAGGGCGTCAGCGTGCTGGCGGCAGTGGGTGACGGCATGGCCGGCCAGCCCGGTGTGGCGGCGCGCCTGTTCGAGGCGCTGGGACGCGCGCAGGTGAACATCCTGGCGATCGCGCAGGGCTCGTCGGAGCGCAATATTTCTGTGGCGGTGGACAGTGCCGATGCCACCCGCGCATTGCGGGCCGCACATGCGGGCTTCTGGCTGTCGCCGCAGACGTTCGCGGTCGGCGTGATCGGGCCGGGCAACGTCGGCGCGGCACTGCTGGACCAGCTGCTGGCGGCCCGCCCGCAGCTGCTGGCCAAGGCCAATGTGGATCTTCGCCTGCGCGCGCTGGCCTCGCGTTCGCGCATGCGGCTGGAAGTGGATGGCCTGCACGCCGATTGGCGGGAGGCATTGCAGGACGCGGGCGAGCCCAGCGACCTGGATCGCTTCACCGAACATCTGCTGGCCGCGCACCTGCCGCATGCGGTGGTGATCGACTGCAGTGGCAGCGCCGACGTGGCCGAGCGCTATGAGGGCTGGCTGGCTGCCGGCATCCACGTGGTGACCCCGAACAAGCAGGCCGGTGCTGGCCCGCTGCCGCGCTACCAGCGCATCCGTGCTGCTGCGGCGGCCAGTGGTGCGCGCTTCCGCTACGAAGCCACGGTGGGCGCGGGCCTGCCGGTGATCACCACGCTGCGTGATCTGGTCGATACGGGCGACGAGGTGCTGGCGATCGAAGGCATCTTCTCCGGCACGCTGGCGTGGCTGTTCAACCGCTTCGACGGCAGTCAGCCGTTCTCGCAGCTGGTCGCGCAGGCGCGGTCGATGGGCTACACCGAGCCGGACCCGCGCGATGATCTTTCGGGCGTGGACGTGGCGCGCAAGCTGGTGATCCTCGCCCGCGAGGCCGGCCACGCGCTCAGCCTGGAACAGGTACAGGTGGAAAGCCTGGTGCCGGCGCTGCTGCGCGACGGCAGCGTGGATGACTTCATGGCGCGGCTGGGCGAGTCCGATGCCAGCCTGTTGCAGCGGTTGCAGGACGCGCGGGCGCGTGGCGCGGTGCTGCGCTACGTGGCACGGCTGGGCGCTGACGGTGCCTCGGTGGGCCTGCAGGAACTGCCCACCGACCACGCCTTCGCCAACCTTCGGTTGACCGATAACGTGGTGCAGTTCCGTACCCGTCGCTACTGCGACAACCCGTTGGTGGTGCAGGGTCCGGGGGCCGGCCCGGAAGTCACCGCCGCCGGTGTGTTTGCCGACCTGCTGCGGGTCGCGGCCGGTGAAGGAGCGCGCCTGTGATCGCACGTGCGTTCGCGCCGGCCTCGGTGGCCAACGTGGCGGTGGGCTTCGACATTCTTGGTCATGCCATCGCCGGTGTTGGCGATACCGTGAGCGTGGGCCGCATCGAGGAACCGCTGGTGCGCATCGAAGCGATCCGTGGCAGTGCGGTCGAGCTGCCGCTGGAGGCCGCCGGGAACACCGCGGGCGCTGCGCTGATGTCACTGCGCGAAGGCCTGGGCCTGGACTTCGGTTTCGCGGTGGAGATCGACAAGGGCATTCCGTTCGGTTCCGGCATGGGCGGTTCGGCAGCGTCATGCGTTGCGGCGCTGGTTGCCGCCAACGCGCTGCTGGATGTACCGCTGTCGCGCGAGGCGCTGTATCCGTTTGCGCTCGATGGCGAGGCGGTGGCCAGCGGTGGCCGCCACGGCGACAACGTGGGGCCGCTGCTGCTGGGTGGTCTTGCGCTGTGTACGGCCGACCGCCTGCTGCCAATTCCTGTGCCGGCGGCCTGGCACAGCCTGCTGGTGCATCCGCACGCGGTGCTGGAAACACGCCGTGCGCGCCAGGTGCTGCAGGGCAGCTACGCGCTGGGTGAATTCGTGGCACAGAGTGCGAACCTCGCGCTGGTACTCAGTGGTTGCCATCGTAGTGATGCGGCGCTGGTGCGGGCTGGATTGCGCGATGTGCTGGTCGAACCACGGCGGGCCGGCCTGATTGCAGGTTTCGAAGCAGCCCGCGATGCGGCGCTGTCGGCCCATGCAATGGGTGCGGGCATCTCCGGTGCCGGACCCAGCGTGTTCGCCTGGTTCGAGGACGCCGACCAGGCCCGCGCCGCTGCCGCACCGGTGCAGGCGGCATTTGCCGCCGCCGGTTTCGACAGCGATGCCTGGGTGTCGCCGCTGGATGCACCGGGAGCCCGCTTGTGCTGAATCCTTCCCCTTTACTGGATACCGAACCCATGCAATTTGTTTCGACCCGGGGTCAGTCCCCGGCCGTTGGCCTCAGTGCGGCGATCGCTGCAGGATTGGCGCCCGATGGAGGGCTGTATGTTCCGCAGGTGCTGCCGGCGCCACGTGAGCTGCGGGCCGGCGCAACGCTGGCCGATACCGCCGCCGATCTGCTGGCACCGTTCTTCGCAGGTGATGCTCTGGAGGCGGCGCTGCCATCGATCTGCCGCGAGGCGTTCGACTTTCCGGTGCCGCTGCGTCCACTGGGCGGCGGTGACCATGTGCTGGAGCTGTTCCATGGGCCGACGGCGGCGTTCAAGGATATCGGTGCGCGCTTCCTGGCCGGAACACTGTCGCGGCTGCAGGCCGGCAAGGACCGCGACCTGACGATCGTTGTCGCCACCTCTGGCGATACCGGTGCCGCCGTGGCGGCAGCCTTCCACCGCCAGCCGGGCGTGCGTGTGGTGGTGCTGTACCCGGATGGCCGCGTGTCACCGCGCCAGGCGCATCAGCTTGGCTGCTTCGGCGACAACATCCAGGCGCTGCGTGTGGCCGGGGCGTTTGACGATTGCCAGGCCATGGTCAAGCAGGCGCTGGCCGACCGTGACCTGCAGGCGCAGGTGCCGCTCAGCTCGGCCAACAGCATCAGCCTGGGCCGGCTGCTGCCGCAGATGAGTTACTACGCACATGCGGCGTTGACCCATTACGCAGCGCATCGTCGTCGGCTCAACCTGGTGGTGCCGACCGGCAATCTGGGCAATGCGATGGCCGCAGTGCTGGCGCGCGCGCTGGGCGTTCCGATCGGGCAGATCGTGCTGGCGACCAATGCCAATGCGGTGCTGCCGGCGTACTTCAACGGTGGCGACTATCAGCCGCAGGCCAGTGTGGCCACGGTTGCCAACGCAATGGATGTGGGGGCGCCCAGCAACTTCGAACGTCTGCGCTGGCTCTATCACGGTGATGATGCCGAGCTGCGCGCCGCCTTCCGCGCGTTCGCGGTGGATGACGTGACCATCCGCGCGACAATTGCGGCCGCGCATGCCAGTAGTGGCGAGCTGTTCTGCCCGCACACGGCGACGGCGGTGAAGATGTTGCAGGACCTGCGCGCGCGCGGCGCCAAGGGCGACTGGGCGGTGGTGGCTACCGCACATCCGGCCAAGTTCGAGGCAGTGGTGGAGCCCTTGATTGGCGAAGCAGTGGCCGTGCCGCCGGCGCTGGATGCGTTGCTGCAGCGGCCCGCGCACGCGGAACCGTTGGCTGCGGAGTATGCGGCGTTGCGTGAGGTGTTGCTGCGTTGATCGAAGGCATCTGGGGTTGCCGGCCAGCGTGCGCAACCCGTCCTCGTCGAGGATCTCCACTACGTTCAGGTGGGGCAGGGCGATCAACCCCTGCTGGCGCAGCTTGGTGAAGGTACGGCTGACCGTTTCCATGGTCAGGCCCAGATGGTCGGCGATGTCGCCACGCCCCATCGGCAGCGAGACGCGCAGGCCATCGCCACCCAGCTTGGCCTCGCGCGCGGCCAGGCGCAGCAGGAAGTCGGCCACTTTCTCGGCCGGCTGCAGCCGCGCCAGTGCCAGCGCGGCATCCTGCGCGGCGTCCAGCTCCTGGCAGGCACGCTGCAGCAGCTTGCGTTCCAGGTGCGGGAAACGGCTGCGAAGCGCCTTCATCTGCGGCAGCGCGACACGGCATACGCGGCTGTCTGCGATGGCCTCGATATCGTAGCGGTGGTGGTCACTGCCGCTCAGGCCCAGGTAGTCGCCAGGAAGCACGAAGCCATTGATCTGGCGGCGGCCATCGGCCAGGGTGCGCACCAGGCGCAGGGCGCCGCCGGTCAATGTATAGACATGGTCGCGCTCTTCGCCGGTGCGGGCCAGGGTACTGCCCATGCTGACCTGCAGGGAAACGGTGACCTGTTCCAGTGCCTGCACTTCATCGGGCGACAGCGCCGAGCACACCGCGAGGTGGCGAACCGAGCAGTGCAGGCAGTCCAGCGTGTTGCAGGACGGCGAGGCGGGATCGTTGGTGGCGGGCGGAGCGCCGGAAGGCCGTGACATGTTGCGGGGGCGTATCGCGGGCGGGGAGGGCCTTATGATACTTCAAGCGGCCGTTCGACCCTGCCCGAGGCGGGGGCGCTAGAATGTCGCCCCCTCCCACGTCCCGTTCCAGCAGGAGTTCCGCCCGTGATCAAGCCCCGTACCCCGCCCGGCACCCTTGAACTGTTGCCGCGCGAGCAGATTGCGTTCCAGCGCATGCTGGACGTGATCCGTCGCAACTACGAGCGCTTCGGGTTCCTGCCGGTCGAGACGCCGGTGTTCGAGCTGTCCGACGTGCTGCTGACCAAGTCCGGTGGCGAAACCGAGCGCCAGGTGTATTTCGTGCAGTCCACCGGTGCGCTGGCCAACGCCGCCGAATCGGGTGACCGTTCGCTGCCGGAAATGGCGCTGCGCTTCGACCTGACCGTGCCGCTGGCGCGCTACGTGGCCGAGCACGAGCATGAACTGACCTTCCCGTTCCGTCGCTACCAGATGCAGCGGGTGTACCGCGGCGAGCGCGCCCAACGCGGCCGCTTCCGTGAGTTCTACCAGTGCGACATCGACGTGATCGGCAAGGACAGCCTGAGCGTGCGATACGACGCCGAAGTGCTGGCGGTCATCCACGCGGTGTTCTCGGAACTGCGCATCGGTGACTTCAGCATCCAGCTGAACAACCGCAAGCTGATGCGTGGCTTCTTCGAGAGCCTGGGCGTGGCCGAGGGCGAGCGCCAGCTGGCAGTGCTGCGCGAAGTGGACAAGCTGGACAAGCGCGGCGCCGATTACGTGCGCGAGACGCTGGTGGGCGAGGGCTTCGAGATTGCGGCCGAGCAGGTCGAGAAGATCCTGGCGTTCGTGGCCGTGCGTTCGCAGGGCCATGCCGATGCACTGGCGCAGCTGGCCACGCTTGAAGCCGACGCCGGTTCTTCGGAGATCCTGCGTACCGGCGTCGCCGAACTGCGCGAAGTGCTGCAGCTGGTGCAGGCGCTGGGCGTGCCGGAAACCGCGTACTGCCTGAATTTCTCCATTGCGCGCGGCCTGGACTACTACACCGGCACCGTCTACGAGACCACGCTGACCGACCACCCGCAGATCGGTTCGATCTGCTCGGGCGGCCGCTACGAAGACCTGGCCAGCCACTACAGCAAGTCGAAGCTGCCGGGCGTGGGCATCTCCATCGGCCTGTCGCGCCTGTTCTGGCAGCTGCGCGAAGCCGGCCTGATCGATGGCATCGAGGGCAGCAGCGTGCAGGCGCTGGTGGCGCTGATGGACGAGCAGGGCATGCCGCAGTCGCTGGACATCGCGCGCCGCCTGCGCGCCGGTGGCATCAATACCGAAGTGCAGATGGAGCCGAAGAAGATCGGCAAGCAGTTCCAGTACGCCGCCAAGGCCGGCATCCGCTTCGTGGTGCTGGCCGGTGAGGACGAGCTGGCGCGCGGCGTGGTGGCAGTGAAGGACCTGCTGCGCGAGCAGCAGTTCGAGGTCTCCCGCGACGAGCTGGCCAGCACCCTGCAGGTCGAGCTGGAGCAGTCGAAGGTGATGTAACGGCCCCTGGCAGCATGCAGCGCTTCAATGAAACGCCCACCAATTGGTGGGCGTTTTCGTTTCCGGGCCCCGTTCCGGGGTCAGAGCCGTTTCCCTCTGGAAAACAGATCCGACCCCGGCCGTCCCAACAGCTCGCGACCACCTGTCGAGGGCGGGGTCGGTCCGGAACCCAGCTGTGCCGATGCTCCGGCCTCTGCGGGTGCGGGTGCAGGGCAGCAGCCCTGCCGCCCCTCAACCCTCGATTTGACGCACTGCGCAAGAATGCGCTAATGTACTAACGCGCTATTACATTGATGCATGGAAACGACCCCGTGAAAGCCCGCCCCGAAATTGCCGCCAAAGACCCGAAGGCCGACCTTGAGGCCCTGGCCCGGGCCTTTGCCGCCCTGCGCGAGCCGGAACAGGTCGAGGCCTTCCTGCGCGATCTGTGCACACCGGCCGAGCTGGAAGCCATGGCCGACCGCTGGAAGGTGGTGCCGCTGCTGCAGCAGGGCGTGCCGTATCGCGAGATCCACGAGCGCACCGGGGTCAGCGTGACCACCACCGGACGGGTGGCGCGAACGCTCGAGCATGGCCATCGAGGCTATGCCGCCGCCATCGACCGCCTTGCTTCGCGCTGATCCGCGCCCCGTTCCGAACTTCGAGACCTCCCCCATGAGTGCAACCCAGGCAGCGCCGGCACGAGACCGGCTGCGTATCGCCATCCAGAAGAGTGGCCGGCTGGCCGAGCCCGCCCGCAACCTGCTCAGTGCCTGTGGCCTGAGCTGGCGCGAGAGCCGCGACAAGCTGTTCTGCTACGGCGAATCGCTGCCGGTGGACCTGCTGCTGGTGCGCGACGACGACATCCCCGGCCTGATCGCCGACGGCGTTTGCGACCTCGGCATCGTCGGCCGCAACGAGCTGGACGAGCAGGCTGCGGCACGTCGCCAGATCGGCCTGCCGGATGCCTACCAGGCACTGCGCGGACTGGGCTTTGGCCAGTGCCGGCTGATGCTGGCGGTACCCGAGGAGTGGCAGTGGCAGGGACCGGCGCAGCTGGCCGGTGCCCGCATTGCCACCAGCTACCCGGCCATCCTCAAGCAATGGCTGGCCGAACAGGGCGTGGACGCACAGGTGGTCGAGCTGTCCGGGTCGGTGGAAATCGCCCCGCGCCTGGGTACCGCCGACCTGATCTGCGATCTGGTCTCCAGCGGCGCCACGCTGCGCGCCAACCAGCTGACCCCGGTGCACAACCTGCTCGACAGCGAGGCGGTGCTGGCCGGTGCGGTGCGCGTGCCGGATGATGCACGTGCATCGCTGCGCGCGATGCTGCTGCGCCGCCTCGACGGCGTGGTGCAGCGCCAGGACCGCAAGCTGTTGATGTTCCGCGCCAGCGAGGATCGCGTCGACGCGCTGGCGCAGCTGCTGGCCGATGCCGAGCCGCTGGTGCGGCTGCCGGCCGACGGCGGCGCACTGCGCCTGCAGACCATGTGCCCGGGCCCGCTGAGCTGGCAGCGCATGGAGGAACTCGAGCGCGCCGGCGCGCAGGGCTTGATGGTACTGAGCGTGGAGCGGTCGCTGGCATGAACCGTCTGATCTGGTCCCGACTTGATGAGGCCGCGCGCAGTGCGGCACTGACCCGCCCGGTGCAGACCGTGGCGCAGCAGACCCGCGATGCGGTGGCTACGCTGATTGCACAGGTGCGCGGGCAGGGCGATGACGCGCTACGTGCGATTACCGCACGTTTCGACGGCGTCGAGCTGCCATCGTTCGAAGTGAGCGAAGCCGAGTTCGCAGCGGCCGATGCCGCCGTCCCCGCCGAGCTGCGCCAGGCGATGGTCGAAGCTGCCGAACGCATCGCCCGTTTCCACGCCGCCGGCATGGGTACGGGGTATGCCGTGGAAACCGCACCGGGCGTGGTATGCGAACGCATGCTGCGCCCGATCGGCCGGGTGGGCCTGTATGTGCCGGCCGGCAGCGCACCGCTGCCGTCCACCGCGTTGATGCTGGGCGTGCCCGCGCAGCTGGCCGGCTGCCCGCAGGTGGTGCTGTGCACGCCGCCACGCGCCGACGGCACGGCCGATCCTGCGGTGCTGGTGGCCGCACGCCTGACCGGTGTGCAGCGCGTGTTCAAGCTGGGCGGCGCCCAGGCCATCGCTGCGATGGCTTACGGCACGGCCAGCATTCCGGCCTGTGACAAGCTGTTCGGGCCGGGCAACAGCTTCGTCACCGAAGCCAAGCAGCAGGTCGCACAGGACGGCGCCGCCGCCATCGACATGCCGGCCGGTCCCTCCGAAGTGCTGGTGATTGCCGATGCAGGTGCAAACCCGGCGTTCGTTGCAGCCGACCTGCTGTCGCAGGCCGAGCACGGCCCGGATTCGCAGGTGCTGCTGCTGACCGACGATACCGCGATGCTGGCGGCGGTCGAGGCTGAAGTCGAGCGCCAGGTGGCCTTGCTGCCGCGCCAGCAGATCGCACGCCAGGCGCTGTCGGCCTCGCGGCTGATCCAGGTCGATTCGTTGGACGAAGCCTTCGCGATCAGCAACCGCTATGCACCGGAGCACCTGATCCTGGCATTGCGTGATCCGCGTGCGTGGCTGGACAAGGTGCAGGCGGCCGGCTCGGTGTTCCTGGGTGATTACACCCCCGAGGCACTGGGCGACTACTGCAGCGGCACCAACCACGTGCTGCCCACCGCGGGTGCCGCACGTGCCTACAGTGGTGTCAGTGTGGCCAGCTTCCAGAACCTGATCAGCGTGCAGAGCGCCAGCGCCGCCGGCCTGGCAGCGATTGGCGGCTGCGCGCGCATCATCGCCAGTGCCGAAGGCCTGGATGCACATGAACGTGCGGTCGCAGTGCGCATGGAGGTGGCAGCATGAACGCGGCTATCGATGATGTGCTGGCACTGGTTCGCCCGGATCTGCAGGCCTTCGCCGGCTACAGCTCGGCGCGCAGCGCGGCGGTGCAGGGCGAGGTCTGGTTGAACGCCAATGAATCGGCCTGGGCCAATCCCGCTGATGCCGCGGGCAGCAGCCGGCGCTATCCCGAACCGCAGCCGTTGGCATTGCGCGAGGGACTTGCGGCGCTGTACGGCGTGACGCCACAGCAGCTGCTGATCGGTCGCGGCAGCGACGAAGCCATTGATCTGCTGGTGCGTGCCCTGTGCGTGCCGGGCCGCGATGGCGTACTGGTCACGCCGCCGGTGTTCGGCATGTACGCCGTCTGCGCACGCCTGCAGGGCGCCGCATTGATTGAAGTGCCGCTGGTGGACAGCGAGGATGGCCTGCGCGCCGATCTGGATGCGGTGATCGACACCGCCAGGGCGCGCAATGCCAAGCTGGTGTTCCTGTGCGCACCGTCGAACCCGGCCGGCAGTGATATCGCCCTGGACGAGGTCGAACGGGTGGCGGTTGCGTTGCGCGGGCAGGCACTGGTGGTGGTGGACGAGGCCTATGTCGAGTACGCGCAGCGTCCGTCGGCGACCACGTTGCTGGCCGTGCACGCCAACCTGGCGGTGCTGCGCACGCTGTCGAAAGCACACGCACTCGCGGCCGCGCGCATTGGAACGCTGATCGCCGCGCCGGAACTGATTGCCGTGCTGCGCCGCTGCCAGGCGCCGTATCCGGTGCCGACCCCGTGCGCGGAACTGGCCGTGCAGGCCCTGCAGCCGGCCGCGCTGGCACGCACCGCCGAGCGCGTGGCCACGGTCATCGCCGAGCGCGAACGCCTGCGAACGGCACTGGCCAGCCTGCCCGGTGTACGCCGGGTGTACGCCTCGTCCGGCAACTACCTGCTGGTCCGCTTCGCCGATGCGCAGGCGGCGTTCGATACGCTGCTTGCTGCAGGGGTGGTGGTGCGCGACCAGCGCGCCGCGCCGCAGCTGGGCGATGCGCTTCGCATCAGCATCGGCAGCCCGGAAGAGAATGACCGCGTGCTCGCGGCCCTGTCGGCGCGGAGGGCCGCAGCATGACCCCGATCCTGTTCATCGACCGCGACGGCACCCTCATCGAGGAGCCGTCCGATTTCCAGATCGACGCCTACGAGAAGCTGCGCTTCGTGCCGCAGGTGATCCCGGCGCTGCTGAAGCTGCGGGATGCCGGCTACCAGTTCGTGATCGTCACCAACCAGGATGGCCTGGGCAGCGACAGCTACCCGCGTGCCAGCTTCGATGGCCCCAACGAGCTGATGCTGCAGATCTTCGAAAGCCAGGGCATCACTTTCCGTGACGTGCTGATCGACTGCAGCTGGCCGCACGACAATGCGCCGACCCGCAAGCCGGGCATCGGACTGATGACGGCTTATCTGCAGGACCGCAGCATCGACTGGGCGCGTTCGGGCATGGTCGGCGATCGCATCACCGACCTGCAGTTTGCCGACAACCTCAACATCCGCGGTTTCCAGCTGCGCACCGCGCAGTTTGGTGGCGAGTGGGATTGGCCGGGCATTGCCCATGCGCTGGCCGATGCGCCGCGCACCGCCGTGGTCCAGCGCAACACGAAAGAAACGAAGATCCGCGTCGAACTGGACCTGGATTGCGCGGGTGATGCACGCATCTCCACCGGCCTGCCGTTCTTCGACCACATGCTGGAACAGATCGGCAAGCACGGTGGCTTCGCGCTGGACATCCAGGCCGAGGGTGACCTGCACATCGACGAACACCACACCATCGAGGATACGGGGCTGGCCCTGGGCCAGGCGCTGCGCGAGGCGCTGGGCGACAAGCGCGGCATCGGCCGCTACGGTTTCACCCTGCCGATGGACGAGACGCTGGCCAGCGCTGCGCTGGACTTCAGTGGCCGCCCGTACTTCGTGTTCGAGGGCGAGTTCAAGCGCGAACGCGTGGGCGATATGCCGACCGAGCTGGTGCCGCATTTCTTCCGCTCGCTGTGCGATGCCAGCGGCCTGAACCTCAACCTGCAGGTACGCGGCGACAACGATCACCACAAGGTGGAGGCGTGCTTCAAGGCCCTGGCCCGCGCGCTGCGTCCGGCGCTGGCCCGGCAGGGCACGGCACTGCCGAGCACCAAGGGGGCGCTGTGAGTGACGTTGCGCTGATCGATGCCGGCGGCGCCAACCTGGGCTCGGTGCGCTACGCACTGGAGCGCCTGGGTGCGACTGTGCGGCTGGTGCGCGATGCGGACGGTCTGGTCGGTGCGCAGCGGGTGATCCTGCCCGGCGTCGGCGCCGCCGGTCCCGGCATGCAACACCTGCATGCGCAAGGCCTGGTGGAACCGCTGCAGCGACTGGAGGTGCCGCTGATGGGAATCTGCCTGGGCATGCAGCTGCTGTTCGAACGCTCCGAGGAGGCGGGTGTGGAGACACTGGGACTGATTCCCGGCGTGGTGCGCAAGCTGGTGCCGGCCTGCGGCATCCGGGTGCCGCACATGGGCTGGAACCGCCTGCTGCCGCTGCGCGAATCGCTGCTGCTGCGCGGCGTGCCGGAGCGTGCCAGCGCCTACTTCGTGCACAGCTACGCCGCGCCCCTCAATACCCACACCGTCGCTGCCTGCGACCACGGCGGCCTGTTCACTGCCGTGGTGGAGCAGGGGCGTTACTACGGCGCACAGTTCCACCCCGAGCGCTCCGGCGAGACCGGCTCGCTGATGCTGCGCAATTTTCTCGAGGGCACTGCTGCATGAGTTTCATCGTCTACCCCGCGCTGGATATCCGCGACGGCCGCGTGGTGCGGCTGCGCCAGGGCGACTACGCGCAGGAAACCTCGTATGGCGACGATCCGTTGCCACGCGCGCAGGCCTTCGCCGCGCAGGGTGCGCAGTGGATGCATCTGGTCGATCTGGACGCTGCGCGCGCCGGTGGCTATACGCTGGCGCCGCTACTGTCGTCGATCCGCGCGCAGACATCGCTGCAGGTGCAGACCGGCGGTGGCGTGCGCGGCCGCGACGATGTGGCGCGCATCCTCGATGCCGGCGCCGGTCGCGTGGTGGTCGGCTCGCTGGCGGTGCGTCGCCCCGATGAAGTGGTCGGCTGGCTGGAGGAATTCGGCGCCGATCGCATCACGGTTGCGCTGGACGCGCGCCAGGATGCACAGGGGCAGTGGCAATTGCCGGTGCACGGTTGGACCGAGAACGCCGGAGTGACCCTGGATGACCTGGCCCAGCGCTACGCGCGCGCCGGCATGCGCCACCTGCTGTGCACCGACATCGCCCGTGACGGCATGCTGGCCGGGCCCAATATCGACCTCTATTGGCACCTGTCCGGCTTGTTGCCGGGTGTGGCGGTGCAGGCGTCCGGTGGCATCCGTGACGTAGCCGATGTGGCCGAGGCCCGTGCCGCCGGCTGCGGCGGTGCGATTCTCGGCAAGGCACTGCTGGAGCAGCGCATGGACCTGGCGGAGGCACTGGCATGTTGAGCCGCCGCATCATTCCCTGCCTGGACGTGCGCGATGGCCGCGTGGTCAAGGGCGTGCGCTTCCGCGACCACGTCGACATGGGCGACATCGCCGAGCTGGCGCAGCGCTATCGCGACCAGGGGGCGGACGAGCTGGTGTTCTATGACATCGGCGCCAGCCCCGAGGCGCGTTCGGTCGACGTGGCGTGGATCGAGCGCATCGCGCGGCTGATCGACATTCCGTTCTGCGTGGCCGGTGGCATCGACAGTGTGGAAACCGCGCGCCGCGTATTGTTCGCCGGTGCCGACAAGGTGTCGATCAACTCGCCGGCGCTGGGGCGCCCGGAGCTGATCACCGAGCTGGCGGACGAGTTCGGCGTGCAGTGCGTGGTGGTGGGCGTCGATTCGGTGCGCGAGGCCGACGGGCAATGGCGGGTGCGTCGTTTCAGCGGCGATCCGGACAAGACCCAGGCGGTGCCGCTGCGCACCCTGGACTGGATCGTCGAAGCACAACGGCGTGGCGCGGGCGAGATCGTACTGAACTGCATGGACAGCGATGGCGTGCGCCGTGGCTACGATGTCGTGCAGCTGCAACAGGCGCGGGCACTGTGCCAGGTACCGTTGATCGCCTCGGGCGGTGCCGGTGCGATGGAGCACTTCGCCGAAGCCTTCGACCAGGCCGACGTCGACGGCGCGCTGGCCGCCAGCGTGTTCCACAGCGGCGCCATCGCCATTCCAGAATTGAAGCGCTACCTGCGCGGACAGCAGATCGAGGTGCGGGATGTCTATTGAAGTCAGGCCGTCGTTGGACGCATTGCAGGCGCTGGACTGGGCCAAGGGTGACGGCCTGCTGCCGGCGGTGGTTCAGGATGCCGATACCCTGCAGGTACTGATGCTCGGTTATGTCAGCGCCGAATCGCTGGCGGCCACGCTGGCCATCGGCCACATGACCTTCTTCAGCCGCAGCAAGCAACGGTTGTGGACCAAGGGCGAGCAGTCCGGCAACGTGCTGGTGGTGCAGTCGATCAGCGTCGACTGCGATGCCGATACTTTGCTGGTGATGGCACGGCCGGCGGGGCCAACCTGCCACACCGGTGCAGAGAGCTGCTTCGACCAGGCGCCGAAGGATTTCCTGGGCGGGCTGGGCCAGCTGGTGGCGATGCGTGAGGCGCAACGCCCGCCGGGCAGCTACACCACCAGCCTGTTCGAGGGCGGCATCCGCCGTATCGCACAGAAGGTGGGCGAGGAGGGCGTGGAGACCGCCCTGGCGGCGGTGGCGCAGGATGATGAGGCGTTGCTGGGCGAGGCCTCGGACCTGCTGTACCACCTGCTGGTGCTGCTGCGCGCGCGCGGGCTGTCGCTGGATGATGCGCGCGCGGTGCTGGAAAAACGCCATCGTTGACGTGTGGTAGTGCCAGCCGCTGGCCGGCAAGCCCCGGATGCCCGACGTTCATGAGGCTGCCGGCCAGCGGCCGGCACTACCGGCATGCGTCATCGCGTGCGCGATGTCATCAACGGAATCTACAATAGGCGGTCTTTCTTTACCCGGACCGCCCATGAAACTGCCTGCCGCCTGGCTGTGCTGCCTGTTGCTGACCTCGCCGGCCTGGGCCGCGGACACCGTGGTCACCGGCAAGGTCTATCTGGAGCGCGACGGCAAACCCGGCCGCGGTGCGACCGATCCGGGCCTGGCCGGCGTGCAGGTCTCCAACGGCGAGGCCATCGTCAAGACGGCTGCAGACGGCAGCTACAGCCTGCCGGTGCGTGATGGCCAGACCGTGTTCGTGATCAAGCCCGATGCGTATTCCTTCCCGAAAGCGGCCGACGGCCTGCCTTCGTTCTGGCGGCACTATCGCCCGAACGGTTCGCCGGCGTTGAAGTACGGCGGCATCGCCGCGACCAGCGACGTCACCCGCAACTGGGATTTCGCCCTGCAGTCGGATCGCCATGACAGTCGGCGCGGCTTCCAGATGCTGGTGTTCACCGATTCGCAGACCGCCAGCCTGAAGGATATCGGCTACTACCAGCAGTCGATCGTCGCGCCATTGGTGGGACAGACCAAGGCGCGCATGGGCACCACCCTGGGTGACATCGTCAACGACGACCTGACCCTGTATCCGGCGATCAACAAGGTCACCACCGGACTTGGCGTACCGTGGTTCCATGTGCCGGGCAACCACGATCTCGACTTCGATGCGGCCAGCGACGAACACTCGCTGGACAGCTGGCGCAACATCTACGGTCCGGACACCTACGCGGTGGAAGAGGGCGGCGCCAGTTTCGTGTTCCTGGACGACGTGGTGTACGACCCCAAGGCCAAGCCGAAGTACATCGGCGGCCTGCGCGAAGACCAGTTCGCCTTCCTCACCAGCTACCTGAAGGGCCTGCACAAGGATCGCCTGCTGGTGCTGGGCATGCACATCCCGCTGTTCGACGCGGCGCCGGGGCGCGAGACCTTCCGCCATGCCGACCGCCAGCGCCTGTTCGACCTGCTGAAGGACTTCCGCAACGTGCTGGTGCTCAGCGGCCACAGCCACACCCAGCAGCACGTCTACCATGGCAAGGCCGAGGGCTGGAACGGCGACAAGCCGCTGCACGAATACAACGTCGGCGCCAACTGCGGTGCGTTCTGGTCAGGCGTGAAGAATGCCGCCGGCGTGCCGGACAGCACCATGAGCGATGGCACGCCGAAGGGCTATGCGTTGCTCGACGTGGCCGGCAATGGCAGCTACAGACTGCAGTACCGCGTGGCCGGAAAACCGGCCAGCGAGCAGATCGGCCTGCATGCGCCGAAGGTGCTGCGCCAGGGCGCCTACCCGGCCTGGGGCATCTATGCCAACGTCTACATGGGTGAGGATGCCAGCGTGGTCGAGTACCGCGTCGATGGTGGCGCCTGGCAGCCGATGAAGCAGGTCAGCCAACCCGATCCGCGCCTGGTGGTGGAGAACGTGGCCGACGATCTTGCAATCAGCCTGCGTGGCTACGACCGCTCGCCGGAGGCCACCGCATCGCCGCACCTGTGGCGTGGCGCGCTGCCGACCGATCTGGCCGTGGGCAGCCACAAGGTCGAGGTACGCTCCACCCAGCCTGATGGTGCAGTGTTCACCGCCACCACCAGCTACAGCCTGCAGACTGCCCAGCCCTGATCCACGGCGCCGCTGCCCAACGCGAAAGGACCCCGCATGGATATCCGCTTCATGGCCGGCACCACGCCGGTGACCCTCAGCCGCCACTGGTTCACCGGCGCGATGCTGCTGCAGAGCGCTACCGAGAAGGTCTGGGTGCAGCACCCGCTGCATCCGGGCACCCACTTCTCGTTCTCGCTGGTACAGTCGTGGCTGCGCCACATCGCCGGCCATGAAGTGCTGGTCGAGCGCACCCGGCCGCTGCTGGTCGCCGGCTTCCGCCCGCAGCGGCTGCGCGTGCTGGTGGATGGTGTGCAGGTGGCCGAACAGGAAGGCATGTAGGCCAACCTGAACCATCGGCGCGCTAGGCAAAGCCGCCCCGATGCCTGAGAATCGGGGCGATTCAATCGATCCAAGCAGGCCAGCGTGACCATCGCAGCAGCGTCCCCGGTTTCCTCCGACTCCGCCCGCGGCGGTCTTCCACGCCGTCTGGTCGTTGCCGATGTCGGCGGCACCTTCGCCCGCCTTGCGCTGGCTGAAACCCAACCCGGCCAGGCGCCGCTGCTGGGCAGCCATCGCACCTATGCCTGCGCCGAGCATCTCAGCCTGGCGGCGATCCTGGCCGATTTCACCGCAGGCCTTGGCCAGCCGGTGCAGACCGCGGTGGTGGCCATCGCCGGACTGCTCGATGGCGATGTGCTGATCAATTCCAACCTGCCATGGACGGTTTCGCTGTCGGCCACCCGCGCGCAGTCCGGGTTGGGCGAACTGCAGCTGATCAACGATTTCGAGGCGGTGGCGCTGGCCATCCCTTATCTGCAGCCGGACACGCTGGTGCCGCTGAACGGCGATGCTGATCCGGCGCAGGCATTCCCGGCGCTGGTGCTGGGTGCCGGTACCGGCCTGGGCGCCGCACTGCGCTTTGCCGACGGCGAGCGCCCGGTGCTGGCCAGCGAGATCGGCCATGCCGCGCTTGGCGCCGGCAACGCGCTGGAACTGCAGGTGCTGGGCAAGCTGCTGCAGCGCTGGTCGCACGTGGACAACGAGCGTGTGCTGTCGGGCAGTGGCCTGATGAACCTGTACCCGTGCCTGTGCGAGCTGCGCGGTGCCACCGCGGTGTGGACCAGCACCGAAGCGCTGATCGGTGCCGCCCGCAGCGGCGAGGATGCACTGGCGGTGGAAACGCTGCAGGTGTTCTGTGCCTGGCTGGGCAGCCTGGCCGGCGACGCGGCGATCGCCGTCGGTGCGCGCTCGGTGTACCTGGCCGGGGGCATTTCCGCGCATGTGCAGGATTTCCTGGCCGATGGCCGCTTCCGTGAGCGCTTCCTCAACAAGGGCGTGCTGACCGAGGTGCTGCGCCAGGTGCCGGTATGGCGAGTGGAGCACGGCCAGTTGGGCGTGCTCGGCGCAGCGGTCTGGCACGCCGCACGGCAGCCCACGCACGACTGATCGGCAGGGTCGGCATCGGGCCGGCCGTGCATTGCAGACTGGGAGGGGAAGATGGTGGATCGCAGGCAGTTCCTGCAGGCCGGTGCACTGGCTGCAGGCATGGTGGCTTTGCCGGGCGTGCAGGCGCGCACGCAGGGTGGGGCCAAGGTGGTTTCGACCTGGGACTTCGGCGTACCGGCCAACCAGGCCGCGTGGAAGGTACTGGCGCAGGGCGGCAGCGCGCTGGATGCGGTGGAAGCAGGCGCACGCTGGGCCGAGAGCGAGCTGTGCAACCCCACCGTCGGCCATTGTGGCAACCCGGATCGCGACGGCGTGCTGAGCCTGGACGCGAGCATCATGGATGGCGATGGCCGTTGTGGCGCCGTGGCCGCGCTGGTCGACATCCTGCATCCGGTGTCGGTGGCCCGCAAAGTGATGGAGAACAGCCCACACGTGCTGCTGGTGGGCGAGGGCGCGCAGCAGTTCGCGGTGCAGCAGGGTTTCGAGCGCAAGCACCTGCTGACGCCGCAGGCCGAAGCGGCCTGGCGCGAGTGGCTGAAGACGGAGAAGTATCAGCCGCAGATCAACGCCGAGCGCCGTGGTATTCCCGGCAACAGCGACAACCACGACACCATCGGCATGCTGGCGCTGGATGCCAAGGGCCACCTTGCCGGTGCCTGCACCACCAGCGGCATGGCCTGGAAACTGCACGGCCGGGTCGGCGACAGCCCGATCATCGGTGCCGGCCTGTATGTCGACAACGACGTGGGCGCGGCCACTGCTTCGGGCGTGGGTGAAGAGATGATCCGCAACGCCGCTTCGTTCCTGGTGGTCGAACTGATGCGCCAGGGGCGCTCGCCGGCACAGGCCTGCCGTGAAGCCATCGACCGCGTGGTGCGCAAGCGCCCCGAAGCGAGCAGGACACTGCAGGTCTGCTTCCTGGCCATGAACAAGCAGGGCGAGGTGGGCGCCTACGCGTTGCATCGCGGCTTCGTCTACGCCGTGTGCGATGGGCAGCGCCAGGATGACCTGCGCGACTCGCCGTCGATCTACACGAGCACCCAGGCGTGAGCACGCGGCTGACCCTGGAGGTTGCCAGTAACTCGCTGGCCTCGGCGCTGGCCGCCCAGGCCGGCGGCGCCGACCGCATCGAGCTGTTCGACAACCTGGCCGAGGGTGGCACCACGCCGTCGTTCGCCACCATCGCGCTTGCGCGCGAACGCCTGTCGATTCCGCTGTTCGTGCTGGTGCGACCACGCCCGGGCGACTTCCACTACGACGCGCTGGAAACCGAACTGATGCTGCGTGACATCGCGCAGTGCCGCGCGCTCGGCTGCGATGGCGTGGTGATCGGTGCGCTGGATGTGCAGGGCGGCATCGACGTGGCGCTGTGCCGTGAACTGGTGCAGGCTGCCGGGCCGCTGCAGGTGACCTTCCATCGCGCCTTCGATGCCGCCCGCGATCTGCCGGCGGCACTGGAACAGGTGATCGAACTGGGTTGCCAGCGCGTGCTGACCTCGGGCGGCCAGGTCAGTGCCGAGGCCGGTGCCGATGTGCTGGCGGGCCTGGTCACCCAGGCGGCGGGACGTATCACGGTGATGGCCGGCGCCGGGCTGGGCCCGGCCAATGTCGCCGCCGTCGCACGACGCAGCGGCTGCACCGAACTGCACGCCTCGGCCAAAGGCCTGCGGCGCTCGGCCATGCAGTTCCAGAACCCGGACCTGCGCGGGCTGGACCCGGACTGGAGCCAGACCGCCACCGCGACCGTGGCCGCACTGCGTCAGGCCCTCGACGGCTGATCGCAGGGCCGGGGTCGGATCCCTTCGCAGAAGGGCTCCGACCCCGCTGCGGAACGCGCACCGGTTGCCGAAAAGTGACGCTTCTGACGTGCGCGGATGGCCAGTCAGTCTGCCAAACATCGGAACGCAGGGGCCTCTGTGTTTCCGGGTAGACGATCAAGCCAGGATTATTGACAGTGGGGTCCAACTCCCCGTGGCAATGATCCTCCTTCCGCATGCCTCGATTGCTCCTGCTATTTCTCTGTTTGCTGCACACCGCCGCAATAGCTGCAGAGGAAAGACAGCCCCCCAGTGTTTATCTGGAAGGCGGTCGGACCCGAGGGCGGCGGCATCGACGATTTGCTGGGCGGCGTGACGCTGGCACCCTCTGCTACAGGCGTGTTCGTCGACGCACGGGTACATCGGATCGGGGAGAAGCGCTTTCGCGCGCTCTATCAGGTGTTCGATTCAAACGCTTCCAACCCGATGGGGCGCTGTGGCGCGGGGCGTGAGATCCATCTGTTCGTCTACGAATTGACCCTGCCGAAGCCCATTGAGCGCGGCAGGGTATTGATCAGCAGCTGCCTTGAGACCCTGTCTCTGGCGAGCCAGAACTCAGGGCGACCCCACAGTGAATCCGACTTTTCCTGGGTCATCTGGCAGGGCGACGGGTTCACCATCGAGTGGTGGGGTATCAGACACAGAGGCGATGCGTCGAGCCGCTACGCCCTCCGAAATGGCCACTTCGTCCCGACTCGATCGGGTGAGGGGAATCGCTGAGGGCGGACAAAACCGTTCCGCGCGCGATTGTCGCGATCGTGTCATTGACGTGTGCGCTGTTCTCTCAGCGATGTTTCGCAACCCTTTGATTGTTCTGGATGCCGGCAGCCGATAGCGGCATTTCCTCGGGCATTGCTGCATCGCCGCATGCCCGGCGTGGTTCAGCTGTGCTTTAGTTTGGATCGATCCACAGGGGAGGGTGTCGGGACGGTCTTGAACCGATCCAGGTGCCCGGATCAGCCGTAGCGCCGCGCCACCACCCGTCCGTGCGTCCACACTTTCGAAGAGCAACCACCCATGGCTCAGATCGTCCGCAAGCGTCGTCACCTGCTGTCCCAGGCCCTGGTCCTGGCCCTGTTGCCCCTGGCTGCCAGCGCGCAGGAGGCTGCCAGTTCATCCACCAAGGATCTCGACGCGGTCACCGTCACCGGCTCGCGCATCAAGCGCGCCAGCGTCGAAGGCCCGGCACCGGTCAACGTGATCACCGCCGCGCAGATCCAGAAGGAAGGCTTCGTCAGCGTGTACGACGCGCTGAAGACCCTCACCGAAGCGACCGGCACTGTTGAAGCCGCCTCGCAGTGGGGCTCGCACACGCCCAATGCCAGTGGCCTGAACCTGCGCGGGATGGGCCCGAACCGCTCGCTGCTGCTGGTCAACGGCCGTCGCGTGGCCGACTACCCGCTGCCCTATGGCGGTGAAACCAACTTCTCCAACTACGGCAACATTCCGGCCGCGGCGGTGGAGCGCATCGAAGTGCTGACCGGTGGCGCCTCGGCCATCTATGGGTCGGATGCGATCGCCGGCGTGGTCAACGTCATCCTCAAGACCAACTACGACGGCGACGAGGTGCGCGTGCGTGGCGGCACCTCCACCGAGGGTGGGCGCGACACCTGGGACCTGTCCTGGGCCGGCGGCAAGACCGGCGACAACTGGAGCGTGACCTACGCGCTGCAGTACACCAAGCGCGATCCGTTGTTCGGCCGTGACCGCCCGCAGATGGACGACGCCGATGATGCGCCGTACCCGTCCTGGAACATGGAACAACGCAAGGTCGGCTTCCGTCCTACCGCCGGTCTGGCGCTGATCGATCCCACCACGGGCCAGCGCCTGGCGCCGCCCACCGGCACCTGCGAGAAGTTCGGCAGTGAGTACTACACTGCCGATCGACTGGTCTACAACTACGCCGCCAACACCATCACCAACACCGGCCGCCTGTGCGGCATGAGCGCCGACTACGCCAACTGGCTGCTCACCGGCGGCGCCGAGAACGTGTCCGGCAACCTGTATGCCACCTTCGATTTCAGCAATGACCTGCAGGCCTGGACCAATCTGGCGGTCTACCGTTCCGAAGCGATCTGGGGCACCAATCCGCCCGGCGTGTCGCTGGTCGACGATGACAACGGCTACTACTGGGACGCCAACCGCAACCGTCCGATTCTTGGCGTGCGCCAGTTCACCCCGAATGAGGTTGGCGGGCTGGATACGTTGCGCAACACCAACCGCGAACTGTCCTGGGACTGGAGCGCCGGCCTGCGTGGCCGCCTCGCCGACCGCTTCGACTGGAGCGCCGCGGTGGGGCGCTCGTACTACCGCGTGGAAGAACGGCAGAACGTGGTCGACAAGCAGAAGTCGTACGACTACTTCCTCGGCCCGAAGCTGGGCACCACGGCCGATGGCGAGGCGATCTACGCCTTGAACGAATCGCGCTGGTGGAATCCGCTGACGCCGGACCAGTACTGGCAGATGGGTACGGTGGCGAAGAACCGTGCGGCGTCCTGGGTCAACCAGGCCTCGGCGGATATCACCGGCGAACTGTTCCAGGGCTGGGCCGGCCCGATCTCGTTCGCCGCGGTGGCTGAAGTCGCGCAGCAGGGTTATCACCTCAGCCCCGACCCACGCGCAGGCATCGACTTCGACCTGCAGAACGTCGATCGCGGTGGCGGCGAGCGCACCCGCTATTCGGCCGGCGTCGAATTCAAGATTCCGCTGCTGGACAGCGTGACCGCCACTGCGGCCGCGCGCTATGACCGCTATGGCAACTACAAGGCCGACGACAGCAGCGAAGCACTGAACATCGGCAGCCAGAAGGAAACCACCTGGAACGTCGGCCTGGAATGGCGCCCGGTTGAATCGTTGCTGGTGCGTGGCTCCTATGCCACCAGCTTCCATGCGCCGGACATGCATTACCTGCTGGGCCAGCCGAGCAGCTCCGAAGTGCAGACCTATGACCGCCTGCGCTGCATCCAGAGTGGCGCGTACCTGGTCAACAACTGCGGCGTGGGCAACACCGATGTCTGGTACACCTTCGACGTGAACCGGCGTGGCACGCCGCTGCTGCGCTCGGAAACCGGTGATTCGTGGACGGTCGGTTTCGTCTGGGACGTGATGCCGAACCTGTCGGTCAGTGCCGACTACTGGGCGATCAAACTGGAAGACATGATCGTCGACGTCGGCGCCGATGAGGTGCTGGCCAGCGAGGCCGGCTGCCTGACCGGCAAGAACATCGATGGCACGCCATGGGCCAATCCGGCCGGTGGCGAATACTGCGCCGGCATCCTGGCACGCGTGAACCGTGACAGCAGCGGCCGCTTGGTGTCGATCGAGCGCGGCCCGTTCAACCTGGCCAGCCGCGAAGTACGTGGTGTCGACCTGACCGCACGCTATCGCCTGGAAACCGCGCAGTGGGGCAGCTTCCAGCTGGGCCTGAACTACACCAACCAGATCTCGACCAAGGAACAGCGCTACGCCAACGACCCGAACCCGGAACGCCGCGACCGCGACCTGCGCAGCAAGCTGCGCGCGAGCCTGGCCTGGCAGCACGGCAACTGGAATGCCAATGTCTATGCCGACCGCGTGGGCTCGGTGCCGGGCGTGCGCTACCACTGGGGCACCGACCGCCTGGACAACCCCGGCGGCTGCCTGCCGTTCGCCGACGGCTACGTGCCCAGCGACAGCCCGTCGCTGAACTGCCTGGAGCCGGCGACACGTCCGGACGGCTCGCCGAACCCGAACCCCAATGCCGGGCAGCAGACGGCGCGCTACTACGGTCGAGTGGGGCCGTTCATCACCTGGAACTTCAACGTGGGCTACCAGGTGACCGAACACGCGAAGGTAAACGTGTACGTCAACAACGCCTTCAACTCCGCCAGCTGGAACCACAAGGACCCGTACAAGCTGGATTACGACTTCGCCCCGACCCGCCTGCTTGGCGCGGTCGGCCGCGAGTTCGCGTTGGAGTACGTGTTCACCTTCTGAGCAGACCCGCAGGGGGCGCCGGGCTTGATCCGCCTGGCGCCTCCGTCCGCTCGGTAGTTCCACGCCATGCGTGGATGAACCCCATCATGAACCCCGGGGTGGCTGGATTTGACCTTCCCACGATGGCAAGGTTTAGCCTGTCCGCATCCAGAAGGAACCCCGGGAATCCGATCATGAGCACGCCCCGCGCCACTGCAGCCCCCGCAAGCCCTGCCACCATCAGCCTGCCCATCGAGGGTATGACCTGTGCCAGCTGTGTCGGCCGGGTCGAGGTGGCGCTGTCCAGGGTCGAAGGCGTGGGCAGTGTTTCGGTCAATCTGGCCACCGAGCGCGCGGATATCCGCCCGTCCGGTCCGGTCGATCGGGCCGCGTTGATCCAGGCGGTGGAGCGGGTGGGCTACGACGTGCCCCCCGCCACCGTTGAACTGGCCGTGGAAGGCATGACCTGCGCCTCCTGCGTGGGCCGCGTGGAGCGCGCGTTGCTGGCGGTGCCAGGCGTGAGCCAGGCCAGCGTGAACCTGGCCACGGAGCGTGCGACCGTGCGCGGCGTGGCTGATACGGCCGCCTTGGTTGCGGCCATCGACAAGGTCGGCTACGCCGCCCGCCCGATCGAGGCCGGTGTGCAGTCCGATGATGAAGCCGCTGAAAAGAAGGATGCCGAGCGCGCCGAACTGAAGCGCGACCTGATCGTGGCGACCGCGCTGGCGCTGCCGGTGTTCGTGCTGGAGATGGGCTCGCACCTGATTCCCGGCATGCACGAATGGGTGATGGCCACCATCGGCATGCAGGCCAGCTGGTACCTGCAGTTCGTACTGACCCTGCTGGTGCTGGCCATTCCCGGCCGCCGTTTCTACCAGAAGGGGTTCCCGGCACTGCTGCGGCTGGCGCCGGACATGAATTCACTGGTAGCGGTGGGCACCGCCGCGGCGTTTGGCTACTCGGTGGTGGCGACCTTTGCACCGCGGCTGCTGCCGCCGGGCACGGTGAACGTCTACTACGAAGCGGCAGCAGTCATCGTCGCGCTGATCCTGCTCGGCCGCTTCCTCGAGGCCCGCGCCAAGGGCCGTACCTCCGAAGCGATCAAGCGTCTGGTCAACCTGCAGGCCAAGGTCGCCCATGTGATCCGTGACGGCCGCACCGTCGACATCCCGGTCAATGAAGTGCAGAGCGGCGACATGGTGGAAGTGCGGCCGGGCGAGCGCGTGCCGGTGGATGGCGAGGTGGTTGAAGGCCGCAGCTACATCGACGAATCGATGATCAGCGGCGAGCCGATCCCGGTCGAGAAGCAGCCGGGCAGCAGCGTGGTGGGCGGTACGGTCAACCAGGAGGGCGCACTGACGGTACGTGCCACGGCGGTGGGCGCGCAGACCATGCTGGCGCAGATCATCCGCATGGTCGAACAGGCGCAGGGCTCGAAGCTGCCGATCCAGGCGGTGGTCGACAAGGTCACGCTGTGGTTCGTGCCGGCGGTGATGCTGGCCGCGCTGGCGACCTTCGCAGTCTGGCTGATCTTCGGCCCGTCGCCAGCCCTGAGCTTCGCGCTGGTCAACGCGGTAGCGGTGCTGATCATTGCCTGCCCGTGCGCGATGGGGCTGGCCACGCCGACCTCGATCATGGTCGGTACCGGCCGTGGCGCTGAAATGGGCGTGCTGTTCCGCAAGGGCGAGGCGCTGCAGCTGCTGAAGGACGCGCAGGTGGTGGCGGTGGACAAGACCGGTACGCTGACCGAGGGCCGCCCGCGCTTGACCGATCTGGAGATCGCCAGCGGTTTTGATCACGGCACGGTGCTGGCGGCGGTGGCGGCGGTGGAGTCGCGCTCGGAGCATCCGATTGCCCGCGCCATCGTCGATGCAGCCACCGAGCAGGGCATCGCGCTGCCGTCGATGGTCGATTTCGAATCGGTCACCGGCATGGGCGTGCGTGCCAACGTTGATGGCGCGCGGGTGGAGGTCGGTGCCGATCGCTTCATGCGCGACCTGGGCGTGGACATCACTTTGTTTGCGACGCTGGCGGCAGAGCTGGGCACTCAGGGCAAGTCGCCGCTGTATGCCGCCATCGACGGCCGCCTGGCCGCAATCATCGCGGTATCCGATCCGATCAAGCCGAGCACGCCGGCCGCAATCGCGGCACTGCATCAGCTTGGCCTTAAGGTGGCGATGATCACCGGTGACAATGCTGGTACCGCGCAGGCGATCGCGCGCCAGCTCGGCATCGACGAAGTGGTGGCCGAGGTGCTGCCGGAAGGCAAGGTCGAGGCGGTGCGCCGCTTGAAGGCCACACATGGCCATGTCGCCTTCGTCGGCGACGGCATCAACGATGCGCCGGCGCTGGCCGAGGCCGATGTCGGCCTGGCCATCGGCACCGGCACCGATATCGCGGTCGAGTCGGCCGATGTGGTGCTGATGTCGGGCAACCTGCAGGGCGTGCCGAATGCCATTGCACTATCGAAGGCAACGCTGGGCAACATCCGCCAGAACCTGTTCTGGGCCTTCGCTTACAACACCGCATTGATTCCGGTGGCGGCCGGCGTGCTGTATCCGGTCTGGGGCGTGCTGCTGTCGCCGGTGTTCGCGGCCGGTGCGATGGCACTGTCCAGCGTGTTCGTGCTGGGCAACGCGCTGCGCCTGCGCCGCTTCCAGCCACCGATGGCGGATGCCGCCGCAGCGACCCATTGAAGGAGATCCGTATGAACATCGGTGAAGCTGCCAAGGCCTCCAGCGTGTCGGCGAAGATGATCCGCTACTACGAACAGATCGGTCTGATTCCCGCCGCTGATAGAACCGAGTCGGGCTACCGGGCGTATTCGCAGGCGGACATCCACCGTCTGCGCTTCATTCGCCGCGCGCGCGATCTCGGCTTCCAGGTGGCCGAGATCACAGATCTGCTGGGCCTCTGGAACGACACCTCGCGGCACAGCGCCGACGTGAAGCACCTGGCCGAACAGCACATTGCCGATCTGGAACAGCGCATCGAGCACATGCGGCAGATGGCCGACACGCTGAAATCGCTGATCAGTTGTTGTGCCGGCGACGAGCGGCCGGAGTGCCCGATCCTGCAGCGGCTGGGTGAGGATGATCAGACGCCGGTGCCGGTCGATACCGCGAAGACCGGTGCGGTGCGGCGGCGTACGCACAAGCATTGACTCGATATCGCATGCATGAAAAAGCCCGCCGGGTGCAGCAGCACCGGGCGGGCTTTTCTGTGTGAGACGGGGGCAGGGGATCAGGCAGTACGCGGCGGGAAGCCGGCGTCGTTCACTGCGGCGAAGACGTCTTCCTGCGATGCGGTGGTCTGCACCTTGACCAGGCCGGTCGGCGGGTCGGCGACCACGCTGGCGTTGGGATCGATCTGCTGGATCGCACGGGTCACGCTGCGCGCGCAGCCGCCGCAGGTCATGCCATCGACATGGAATTCCATCTGTAGCTCCTTCGGTGCTCTTGGGGTGGAGTCAGTGTGCACCTTCCAACGATGGCAGGGTCAAGCGCCGGGCTGAACGACAGGCAAGGCGCCGACAAAAAACGGCAGCCACCTGTACCAGCGCGGCTGCCGTGGAGGAACGTCCCCGCCAGGGCGGGGCGTGGGTTGCACCGGGGCGCGCCTGGGCAACCCGGTGTTGCCTTAGAACTTCCAGGTAGCGCCGAAGTACAGCTGGCGGCCTGCATAGGTATTGGAGATCAGGCGTGCCTTGGTGTCGCTTCCCAGGTGCACGCGCTGCTCGGACTTGGTGGCATTGATCACCGAGGCGGTCAGGGTCCAGTCCGGGGTCAGGTTGTAGGCCACGTTCAGGTCCAGCTGGTCATACGGCTCGGTGTAGACGGTGAGGCCATTGTTGAGCCCACCGACCACCTGGCCGCGACGGTTGAACGAGGCGCGCGCGATGAACTTCTCGTTCTCGTAGAAGACCGTCACGTTGGCCTGGTTCTTGGCGCTGCCGACCAGCGGCGAGGAGCCGATTTCCTGCCCGTCCAGAACAATGGAAGCCAGGTTGGTGTCGTTGTAGGTGTAGTTGGCCTGCACGCCGAAGCCGAAATCGAAGGTGTACTGGCCATACAGCTCGACGCCCTGCGACACACCATCGCGGCCATTGGCCTGGGTCTCGTAGCGCTGCACGTTCACCGCTTCACCGTTGATGACCATGGGCGTGTCGCGCACCACCGGCAGGGTGAAGTTGTCCACGTTCTTGCGGAACAGGCTGACGCCGGCGACCGCGCCCGGCTGGAAGTACCACTCCAGGCCCAGGTCGAACTGGGTGGCCTTGAACGGCTCCAGCTGCTTGTTGCTGCCCTGGCCGACCCAGCCTGCGGTCGATGCGCCACCGGCAACGCGGCGATCATTGACGTACTCCTCGCTGTAGTAGCTCAGTGCGCCCGGTGCTGCGATGTCGGTGTAGCCAGGGCGGGCGATCACCTTCGATGCGGCACCACGCAGCACCAGCGTGTCGGTGATGTCCCATGCAATGTTGAAACTCGGCAGCACGTCGGTGTAGGTGCGGTCCACGCCGATCAGGCTGTAGGTCTTGCTCTGCGCCAGGTCATGCGGCAGGCGCACGAAGCCGCTCTCGCAGCTGTAGGTCGGGTAGGCCGCAGCGGCGGGATCGGTGCACGCCATCGGCGCGCCGGACGCGTTGTCCAGGAAGTAGTCGTTGAACTTCTCGATCGAGTCGGAAGACTGCGCGAACTGCTTGGTGCGCACCACACGCACGCCGACATTGCCGCGCAGGCGCTCGGTGCGGAAGTTGGCCTGGAAGTAGCCGGAGTAGATCTTCTCGTTGACGTTGTAGACGAAGTCTTCCTCGGTACGGTTGTGCGAACCACCGTAGGTCTTGTTCAGATAGTCGATGTACGCCGGGTAGTTGATGCCCGGGAACACATTGGCATTGAAGCCACCGGCAATGTTGCTGATCGGGTTCGACAGGAAGAAGCCGGGCTGCGCATCGCCGGCAGTCGGATCGCAGCCACTCTGGTAGCGGCTGTTGTCATAGTCGGCCGGGTCACGGCCCGGGCATACCCAGTAGGTGTTGCCGGTGTTGCGGTGGACCTTGCCATCACGGTACTTGGCACCGAACTGGATCGAATCCAGCCAACCGGACTCGAACAGCTTGGTCACGTCGGCCTGGAAGTAGTTCTGCTTGACCTCGGTGCGCTTCCACGACGAATCGGTCGAGCCGGTGTCGACTTCGGCGATGCCGTTCATCAACTGCTGCTGCAGGTCGGGCGAGAAGGTGGCAGACGGCGTGCCGGTCAGGTCCCATGCGCTGTACTGGTTACCGGACAGGTAGTCGTTGCCGACCTTGCGGCGCGGCTTGGCCGACATGCGGAAGTTCATCGACGGACCACCTTCAGACCAGGTGCGGCCACCGGTGAACGAGGCCTTCCACAGCGGGCTGATGTCCCAGTCGATGGTCAGGTCGGCGGTCTGCGACAGCGCCTTTTCCTTGCTGTAGCCACCGGTCAGCTGCGGTGTCGGAATCGTGCAGTCGTCCGGGCCCCAGCCGCCGGGCTTGAGGCCGGCGGCCTTGGCCTGGTCTTCGCTGCAGTAGTAGGTCTTTCCGGCCAGCTTTTCGAACTGGGCACCGGTGACGGTGTTGCCGCTGGGGTCGAAATCCAGGCCGTTGAGCAGGCGGCCGCCGGCCCAGTTTCCATCGCCGTTGAAGCGGGCCATGCTCCATTCCGGAATCTTCAGCATGTTCTGGGTGTAGTCACCCTGCAGCTCGAAGCGGAAGTAGTTGGCGGTCATCGTGACGTTGTCGACCGGCTTGAACTGGAAGGTCAGCTGGCCGCCCTTGCGCTCGCGCTTTTCTTCCTTCACGGCGAAGTTGACCGAGGTCGGCATGAAGAAGTCGCTGTAGTTGCCGCCGGTCTGGTTGTTGAAGCCGGACTTGCCCCACCAGTAGTGGATGCCGTCCTGCTGCTGCACGTTGCCATAGGCGTCGCGTGCCTTGCCGGCGCCGTACCACTGGTAGTCCTCGGTGCTGGCTTCCATGGTACGGGTCGTGCGCTTCTGCTGCGTCACGCCGACCAGCACGCCGAAACGCTCATCCTTGCTGTGCCACGAATACAGGGCCGAGGCCTGCGGGTCGATATCGTGGTGGGTATCGGAGGAGGTGCCCTCGAGCGTGACGAAGCCCGAGTTGGACTCCATGTCCAGCGGACGGCGGGTGTGCAGGATGACCGTACCGCCGATGCCGCCTTCGTCGATGCGTGCTTCCGGCGACTTGAACAGCTCGGCGCTGGACAGCATGTTCGACGGCAGCAGGGTGTAGTTGAACGAACGGGTGGCTTCGTCGTTGGTTTCCGACGTGGCCACGTAGTTGCCATTCAACTGGGTCAGGGTCAGGTCCGGCGCAAGGCCGCGCACGCTGACACTCTTGCCTTCACCACCGCTGCGGGTGATGACCACGCCGGGCACGCGCTGCAGTGCGTCGGCCACGTTCTTGTCGGGGAACTTGCCGACGTCCTCGGCGGTGATCACTTCGACAACGGCGTTGGCGTCGCGCTTCTGCTCAAGGCTCTTTTCGATGGCGTAGCGGTAGCCGGTGACCTGGACGCTGTCCAGGTTGGTGGCTTCCTGCGAGCCGCTGGTGGTTGCCTGCTGCGCGGCGGCGCCGGCCGGAACGACGGCGGCGGCCAGGGCCAGCGCGATGGCCAGCGACAGTGCGTCCTGGCCATGCGTACGTGTTGAATGCTTCATTCCCATCTCTCCCTCTCTCCTGGATTGATCCGGTGACGTGGCACGGACAACTTGAATCGATCTAATTTGAAGTGACATTGTCGCTATCGCTATCGCCATGCAGTGGCAGTTGCACCGTGCGCGTGGCCTGGTACGTCCTGTTGCCGCTCCCCCAACTCCCGGCCATCGCAATGTCGTCTTGGATCGATCTAAGCGATGGGCGGGCGTTTTTTAGCATGGGTCGCCCGTGGGCGCATGCTGCTCCGCAATATGGTACTGGCGTGGCGAAGGGATGACGGTTTGCTGAAAACAGTGAAATCGTTTTCGTGCGCAGGGGAGGGTGGGTCGGCAGGGCTGCGCCCTGCACCCGCGGTGTGCCGGCCGCTGGCCGGCAACAACCCAAAGCCAAAGCGGCTCTGGTTTTCTGCTGGTTTGGTGGGGCGGTGTGGGCTGGCAGGACACGCCGTAAACCCCCCTTCCGGGGTCCGGCCCAGCCGCTGGCGGCTGTGCGTTCGGGCGCTTGCGAAGCAGTGCTTCGCAAGCAAAGCGCCCTCACCCCTGGGGGCTCGATGGCGCCA